>NZ_JBICUF010000006.1:57291-404345 GCF_043198035.1 Micromonospora sp. NPDC048898 | reverse complement strand
GATACAACACCGGTATCCGGACCAATCTCCGCCTTGCCGGATCGCCGCCTGGACTCCGCCTCGGCTCGACCGAGGGCTTTGACACAGGCCCTAGGAGCAGCTCCGGTAGGTGCCACCCCGTGACCGCCGCGCACCCCCGCGGCCGCACGCATGACAGAGAGGTGTGCTGATGTCGACGACGGATCGTCCGCTGCGCAGCGGGCAGTGGTTCGGTGCGGAGGGCCGCAACGGGTTCATCCATCGGTCCTGGATGCGCAACCAGGGTTTCGCGGACGACGTCTTCGACGGTCGCCCGGTGATCGGCATCGCCACCACCTGGTCGGAGCTGACACCCTGCAACGCCCATCTGCGCGATCTGGCCGAGTCGGTGAAGCGCGGCGTGTGGGAGAGCGGCGGCCTGCCGTTGGAGTTTCCCGCCATGAGCCTGGGTGAGCCCCTGATGCGGCCCACGACCATGCTCTACCGCAATCTGCTGGCCATGGAGTTGGAGGAGTCGGTCCGCGCCAACCCCCTCGACGGGGTGGTGCTGCTCTCCGGCTGTGACAAGACCACCCCCGGCCTGCTGATGGGCGCGGCGAGCGTCGACCTGCCCACCCTGATGATCACCGGCGGTCCGATGCTGAACGGCAAGTTCCGGGGCCAGGACATCGGGTCGGGCACCGTCGTCTGGCGCTTCACCGAGGAACAGCGCGCCGGTCGGATGACCGCGGCCGACTGCGCGGAGGCGGAGGTCGGCATGTCCCGCAGCCGGGGGCACTGCATGACCATGGGCACCGCCTCCACGATGGCCTGCGTGACCGAGGCGTTGGGCGTGCAACTGCCGGGAGCGGCCGCCGTGCCGGCTGTCGACTCGCGCCGGTACGCGCTCGCGCAGGCCGCCGGCCGCCGGATCGTCGCCATGGTCGCGCAGGACCAGCGGCTGTCCACGGTGCTGACCCGGGAGGCGTTCGAGAACGCCATCCGGGTCAACGCCGCGATCGGCGGTTCCACGAACGCCGTCGTCCACCTGCTGGCGATCGCCGGCCGCCTCGGCGTCCCGCTGACCCTGGAGGACTTCGACATCCTCACCGCCGACGTGCCCATGCTCGTCAACCTGATGCCGTCCGGGGCGTACCTGATGGAGGACTTCGCCTACGCGGGCGGCGTGCCGGCGGTGATGAACGAGATCGCCTCGCTGCTGCACCTGGAGCACGTCACCGTCAGCGGGAAGAGCGTGGCCGACAACATCAGCGGCGTCCAGTGCTGGAACCGGCAGGTCATCGGCACGATGGCCGAGCCGTTCCAGCCCGCCGGCTCGGGCACCGTGGTGCTGCGCGGGTCACTCGCGCCGGACGGGGCCGTGCTGAAGGTGTCCGCCGCCTCCGCGCACCTTCTCGCGCACACCGGGCCGGCGCTCGTCTTCGACCGGATCGAGGACTACGTCGTCGCCGCCGACGATCCGGCCCTGGAGGTCACCCCCGACACGGTGATCGTGGTCCGAAACGCGGGCCCACGCGGCTATCCCGGCTTCCCGGAGGTGGGCAACGTGCCCATGCCGCGTCGGCTGCTCGCCGCCGGCATCACGGACATGGTGCGGATCTCCGACGCCCGGATGAGCGGCACCGGGTACGGCACCTGCGTCCTGCACGTGGCCCCGGAGGCGGCCGTGGGTGGCCCGCTGGCGCTGGTGCGCACCGGCGACCTGGTCCGGGTCGACGTCGCGACGCGGCGCCTGGACCTCCTGGTCGACGACACGGAGCTGGCGCAGCGCCGTGCCGCCTGGCAACCGGCACCGCCGAGCGCCGACCGGGGCTGGGCAAAGCTGTACAGCGAGCACGTCCTGCAGGCCGACCAGGGCGCCGACCTGGACTTCCTGGTCGGCGGCAGCGGCAGCGCCGTGCCCCGCCACTCACACTGACCGTCGCGAAACGGGAGCCCCGGCGGGTTGCCGGGGCTCCCGTGACGTCGGGCCGCTTTTCAGCGTCGAGCGGTGGTGTTCAGAGGGTGAAGACGAGCGTGGAGATGCTGCGCGCGCCGACGTTGATGGTGGCCTGACCGCCGTTGACGCTCGTCGGCTGGCTTGCCGCGTTGGCGTTCTGCGAGGTCAGGAAGTGCTCGGCCTTGGTGACGTTCTGCGGTGCCTGGATCACGGCGTTGTTGACCGCGCTGTTCGACCGGTTGAGGATCACCAGGGTGATCTTGCCGTCGCCCTGGTAGGCGGTCACCTCCAGCGGTGACGCCTTGGAGCTCTTCGTCAGGCCGACCCGCTGGTAGCCGGGGCGGACGTACTTCGCGTACTGCGAGAAGGCGTACCCGCGCTTGAGCGGAGCGCCCGCGACGGTGCCGAACGCGGCCTCACCGTCACC
The DNA here is from genome assembly GCF_043198035.1 of Micromonospora sp. NPDC048898. Classification (NCBI taxonomy): domain Bacteria; kingdom Bacillati; phylum Actinomycetota; class Actinomycetes; order Micromonosporales; family Micromonosporaceae; genus Micromonospora; species Micromonospora sp. NPDC048898. The sequence goes on along the minus strand of NZ_JBICUF010000006.1, from coordinate 402,000 downwards.
GATGAACGAGTAGTAGCGCTTGCCGTACCACCAGATGTAGGCGCTCCAGTTGGCCTCCATCGACCGGTGCACGGTGCGCATGATGTCGTCGAGGGTCTCGTTCCAGACCGTCACGTTGGCGGGGTTGCCCCAGATGTTGGAACCGCCACCGTCGGCCTCGTGCAGGTTCCACTCGGTCATCCACACCGGCTTGTTGTGCTGCGCGGCCAACGGGTACGGCTTGAGCCGGCCGGACTCCTCGGTGCCGTACAGGTGCCCGCCGATGTAGCCGATGTTGTTGCGGGCGGTGGTGTCGTTCAGGGTCGGGTCGGTGAAGTTGTAGTTGAGGTTCACCGCCTCGGCGACCATCAGCTTGGTGTTCTGCACCTTCGTGCCCTGGTCGCGGACGAAATTGCGCAGCTCGGTGCCGCTCCAGTCCATCGAGTCGTAGTTCGGGTGCCAGTCCGGCTCGTTCTGCACCGAGGTGACGTCGACGTTCACACCCTGGCCACGCATGTACTGCACGTAGCTGTTGAGATGGTTGGCGTAGTCGTCGTAGTAGTCGGTCTTCAGCTTGCCGCCGTTGACCCGGCTGTTGTTCGTCTTCCACGCCGCCGGGGCGGTCCACGGCGAGGCGAGGATCTTCACGTTCGACCCGGACGCCTCCGCCGTCTTCAACGAGTCGACGTGCGTCGCCCACTCACTGGACTCCGGCGACAGGCCGGTCCGCACGATGGACAGCCCCAACTGGTTGGCGCCCATCCCGACGAGCGTCTGCGTGTCCGTCGTCGACCAGGCGCTGCCCCAGATCGACTGCGCGGCCCCGAACCCGTCCACGGTCTGGTACCTGGTGGCGCTGTTCACCGTGATGTCCGCCGGCCCGTTCGGCGGCGGAGTCGTCGGCGGCGGGGTGGTGGGCGGTGGGCTGGTCGGTGGTGGCGTGGTCGGCACGGGGTCACCGGTGCAGACCACCCCGTTGAGCGTGAAGCTTGTCGGAGCGGGGTTGCTGCCGGTCCACGAGCCGTTGAAGCCGAACGAGACTGTGGCGTTGGTGGCGATGGCCCCGTTGTAACTGACGTTCTTTGCGGTGACCGCGGCGCCGCTCTGCGTCAGCGTGGTGTTCCACGCCTGGGTGACGGTCTGCCCGGCGCCGTAGGACCAGCCAAGCGTCCAACTGCTGACCGGATCCCCGAGATTGGTGATGGCGACGTTGGCGCCGAAGCCACCCTGCCACTGCGACGACACGCTGTAATCCACCGAGCAGCCAGCGGCTGCCGCCCCGGCCGGCATCGCCAGGGCGACCCCGGCCGATGCCAACAGGACGGCGCTGGCCGACACCAGCGCCGTGTTTGTCCCTCTTCGTCTTCTCATGCGACCTCTCCTGACATGGTGGTGGCGGTCGACGCGTCCAAGGGCCCGACCGTTCGTCGAGCACATGGGTGGCTCGGCGACTGGGAGCGCTCCCAATCGCCTCGTTGCCAGGAAGTTAATTCGTCTAATGATGTATGTCAATGCCGTAACGTCCCGGCCCGCCGGCCGTCATCGTCCGCAGGCCCCACGCGCCATCGGGCCGCCACGTCGTCGTCCGGTCCAGCGCCACCGCCACCACGGCCACGGCCAGGCACAACGCCACCGACCACCAGGCGGTGAAGCCCAGCAGGTCCGGCCCGAACCGCCGGAGGGCCGGAGCCTCGCCGACGGTCCACGCCAGACGCACGCCCCCGTATGCCGCGGCCCAGCCGAGCACAACGTACGTCTGGCGGTGGCCCGTCCTGCGGGCGACAGGTGTCGCCATGCATCCGATCTTTACGCCGCTTCGGCGCGGACGAACCCCGCTGACAGGGGAAGGATGCTCCCTCGCGGGAGGGATCTGCTCTCCTCGCTCCGGACGCGGCGCGGCGCCGGGTCGGCACCGAGGCTGCGGCCTCCGCACCGACCCGGGTGTCCGGCACGTGCCCGGACGGCACCGCCGCGTCAGGCCGGGGCGGCCGGGCAGCTCGCACCGACCGGCGGGATGACCCTGCTGATCAGGTACCGCTCGACGAGGCTGCGGGTGCACTCGGTGCGGGGGTAGCTGGCGTGGCCCGACCCCTCGTAGGTGAGCAGGCGACCATTCGTGCCGAGTTGGCGCGCCACCCGCTGCGCCCCGTCGTACGGGGTGGCCGGGTCGTAGCGGCCGTTGAGCAGCAGCAGCGGGGTGTTCGTCCGCACCCGCAGCTGATGTTGCGGGTTGTTCGCCGTCCAGCCCAGGCAGATCGCGGTGAAGCGGACGACCACCGGAGAGGCCCGCAGGCGCGGTGCCGCGGCGCGGGCCAGTTCGAGGTACTGGTTCCACTCGGCGAACCCGTCGACCGGCAGCGACCAGTCCTGGCAGAACGCCGGCAGGGCGTACTCGGTCAGGCCCTCGTTGCCGTCGACCGGCACCATCGGGGACGCGAGCGGGTAATCCTCGCCGCGCTCCAACGCGAGAAGCATGGTCGCGAGGTCGGGCCAGGTCGCGTCGAAGAAGTTGACGAATGTCGCGAACCCGAGCTCGAACCAGCTGAGCGTCCGGCCGGTGCCCGTGTCGACAAGCGTGCCGGCGTCGGCGCGGCGCATCAGTCGGTCGTACAGCGCCGGCACGTCGCGTCCGTGCAGTGCGCAGCTGGGGGTCCGCTCGCACCAGCTCACGAACTCGTGGAACAGGGCCTCGTTGCTGGCAGCGCCGCTGCGGACGTACCCCCTGACCCCCTGGCTGTGGTCCATCACGCTGTCCATGGCCAGGGCCCGGACCCGGTCGGGGAACAACTCGGCGTAGGCCTGCCCGACGAGGGTGCCGTAGGACCACTGGTAGAAGCTGAGCTGCCGTTCACCGAGTGCCGCCCGGATGGCGTCCGTGTCCCGCGCGACGCTCACGCTGTCGAGGTGGTCGAACAGTGGGCCACTCTGCGCGCGGCAGTCGTCGCGCAACTGCCGGTTGTAGGCGCGGAGTCGCTCGAACTCCGCCGCGTTGGCGGGCGTCAGGGAGGGGTGCCGGCCCAGCAACGCCGACGAGCAGCGCACCGGCGCACTACGGACCGTGCCCCGGGGATCGAAGCCGACGAGGTCGAAGCGGCGCAGCACGTCCGGCCCGAGCTGGGTCTCGGCGGTCAGCGCCACGTCCACCCCGGACAGACCGGGACCGCCGGGGTTGAAGACCAGCACACCGATGCGGGCGGCCGGGTCGGTGGCGGTGCGCCGGGCCAGGGCCAGCTCGAAGGTCTCCCCACCCGGTCGGGCCCAGTCGACCGGGAGCCGCAGGGTGCCGCACCGCGTACCCGGATCGTCGGGCCGTTCCGGGCACGCCCGCCAGTCGATGCGGCCGTTCCACCCGCCGGTGCCGCTCCCGGCGACCGAGCCGGTGCCGCCGGACGACGCCGGCGTGGGGTCCGCGAACGCCGGTGGGGCGTTGAGCGACAGGGCGACGAGGACCGCGACGACGGCCGGAAGGCGACGAACACGTGGTGGGCGCCGGCGGTCGACCCCGCCGCGACGCCAGAGAGTGGTTCTCTTCGTGGTCAGCATTCGCCCAGCCTGCCGACGCCCGGTCCACGCCGGATCCATGCCGGTCCGCGGGCAGGCTCAGCGCGAGGTCGCCAACCGCTCGGACAGCTCCCCGGCCTGCGGATGACCGACCCGGTCGAAGATCTCCAACGCCTGTCGCCAGAGATCCGTCGACGTGTCGTGGTCGCCCGCCGCCCGATGGGTGTCGCCGAGCCGGACGAGTGTCTCGGCCCGCCCGCACTGGTCCTGAGCGCCGGAGTACAGCGCGAGAGCGCGCCGGTAGCAGGCCGCCGCCGTCGGGTGCGCACCGAGACCCTGATGGGCGAAGCCGAGGCTGTCCCACGTGTGGGCCGAGCCCACCCGGTCCTCGACCTCCTCATGGATTGCCAGTGCCTGCTCGCAGTAGGCGATGGCACGCACGTGCTCGTCCAGCCGGGCGTGACCCCACCCGATCGCGTTCAGCGCGGCGGCCACGCCGCGTCGGTCGTCACTGCCGCTGGACAACGCCAGCGCCTTCTCGGCGTGCGACAGCGCTGCCCGCGGGTTGCCCTCGGTGTCGTACACCCAGGCGAGATGCAGGTGGGTGCTCGCCTGCCCCGGCCGGTCACCGAGCCGGTCGTACCGTGCCATCGCGCTGCGCAGGTGACGGCGGGCCGCATCGTACCGGCGCAGCTGGAGGTGTGCCAGCGCGAGGTCCCGGTGTGCCACCGCCTCGGCCCGCGGCTCGCCCCGGCGTCGGGCGACCGCGACCGCGACCGACTGTACGGCGCTCAGGTCGTGCCACCGCGACATCCGGCTGAGCAGCGGGGTGAGGGCCTGGGCGAGCTGCCCGGCGTGCGCCTCGAAGCGGTGGGTGGCCGCGTCGTCGACGGCGGCCAGCAGCGCCCCCTGCTCGTTGCTGAACCAGGCCAGTGCGGCCCGGTGATCGGCGAACGTCGGTGTCGACCAGTCGGCGGGCAGCGGATCGGCCGGCTGGTGGCCGGCGTCGACAAGCCTCGCCGCGGCGAGCGCCGCCCGCAGGTAGTGGTCGAACACGCGCCTGCGCGCCGCGCCACGGTCGGCCGCGGAGTCGTGCGCCTCCGTCAGCTCCTCCCCGTAGGCCCGGAGCAGGTCGTGACAGCGGAAGCGGTTGGGGGACTGCTCCGCCAGCAGGTTCGCCCGGGTCAGCTCGTCGAGTGCCGGTCGGATCAGGTGCGGCGGTGCCCCGGCGAGGCTGGCCGCCGCCGCCGCGCTGATGTCCGCCGTGGGGTGCAGGCTGATCTGCCGGAACAGCCGGGCCGCGTCCGGGCTGAGCAGACGGTACGACCAGGAGAGGACCGTCCGCAGGTCGGTGGCGGCGTCGTCGGTGGCCAGGGCGGCGAGCCCACCCCTGCTCACGGCCAGATCATCGGCGATGGCCTGGAGCGGGAACGTGGGCCGGGCGGCGGCCCGCGCGGCCACGATGGACAGTGCGAGGGGCAACCGCGCGGTACGGGTGATCAGCTCGTCCACCGCGGCCGGCTGGGTGGCGGCCCGCCGTGCACCCAGTCGCCGGACGAGCAACTGGCGTGCCTCGGGGGTGCTGGGCAGGTCGAGTGCGACGGTGTGGGCGCCTTCGGCGGCGACCAGGCCGGGCAACGTGTGGCGGCTCGTCACGATCACGCCACACCGACTGGACCCGGGAAGCAGCGGTCGCACCTGTTCGGCGTCGCGCGCGTTGTCGAGCAGCACGAGCAGCCGTCGGTCGGCGGTCAGACTCCGGTACAGGGCGAACTGGGCCGCCGGCTCGGCGGGTATCTCCAGGGGCTTGACGCCCAGGGCGGGCAGCAGCGAGCGTACGACGACGGCGGACGGTGCGGCCTCCTGGGTGGCCGTGCCGAAACCGCCCAGGTCGACGTGGAGTTGCCCGTCCGGATAGTGGCGCAGGCTGTCGTGTGCCCAGCGCAACGCCAGCCACGTCTTTCCGACGCCTCCGGTGCCGGTGACGACGACGGTGCCGGCCGGGTCGGTGTCGTCGAGCAGCAGCGTCGTGAGCCGGGCCAGCTCGCGGGTCCGGCCGGTGAACAGCGTCGGCGGGGCCGGCAACTGCCGGGGCACGATCCGGGGCGTGGGTCGTCGCGGCGGTCGCGCCCCGGGTGTCGACACCTCCCGGTCGGCCCGCAGGATGCCGGTGTGCAGCCGTTGCAGCTCGGCACCGGGCTCGACGCCCACCTCCTCGGACAGGACCCGGCGTAACCGCCGGTACGTCGCCAGCGCGTCCGCCCGCCGACCGGCCCGGGCCAGGGCCACCATGAGCTGCCCCCAGGGGCGCTCGCGCAGCGGATCCCCGTCGATCCGCGCCCGGAGGGGCTCGATCAGCTCGTGGTGCCGGCCGGCGCGCAGCTGGAGGTCCGCGACCTCCTCCAGCAGAGTCGACCGCTGCTCCTGGAGTCGGGCCCGGACGGAGAGCAACACCCCCGCGGCGGGCAGGCCCGCGAACGGCTCGCCCCGCCACAGCGCCAACGCCCCCTCGAACGCCCGCAGGGCATCCGGGGCGCGGTCCTGCCGCAACGCCTGATATCCCTGCTGGGCCAGGTCGTCGAAGGCGACGGTGTCCACCGTCTGCCCATCGATGACGAGCCGATAGCCGGTGGCCCCCGCGAGGATGGCGGGGTCGGGTGCCCCCGGGGACCGCAGCGCCCGGCGGAGCGCCCAGACGTAGGTCTTCACGTTGCCGGCTGCCGTCTTCGGTGGGCGGCCCTGCCACAGCTCGTCGACGAGCTGGTCGATGGACCACGCGCTGCCCGGCTGCGACAGCAGGACGGCCAGCAGGCGCACCTGCATCGGCGTGCCGAGGGCCAGCCGTTCCTCCGCGGGAGACCACACCTCGACCGGCCCGAGCAGGTGGTACCGCATCGCCGGCCTCCCCCCGTCACGCTGGCCCATCACCCCACCGTACGGCCTGGCGGCGGTCCACTGTGTTGGCCCACGCCCGTGCGTTGCTGGTCGGCACGGCCGAGGGCAGGATCGCCTATATCGACGGCGATCTGCACGACCCGGCCGCGGTCATCGCCGAGGCCGGCAGGACGCTCGACTTCCAGCAGCCGATCGGCCTCATCCTCAGCGGTGTGCTGGGCCACGTGCCCGACTACGAGGCGGCCCGCTCGATCACGCGGCAGTTGCTGGCGTCGCTGCCCAGCGGCAGCCACCTCTCCCTCGACGACGGCACGAGCCTGATCAGCGCCGAGATGCAGCAGGCGCAGGACGACCACAACGACAGTGGTGCGGTTCCGTACACGCTTCGCTCGCCGGATCAGATCGCCGGGTTCTTCGACGGCCTGGAGTTGGTGGAGCCCGGCGTCGTGCCGTGCCCGCAGTGGCGACCTGACGACGCGGTCGACACGCCTGCCGACATCGACGCCTTCGGCGGGGTGGGCCGCAAGCGGTAGGACGCCCGCACGGTCGCGGAATGAGCCCGTGGGGAAAGTGTGTTGTCCAGAATACGGTCTGAAAAACAGATCGTATTCTGGACACACGACCACGGAGATGGCGAAGAGATGCCTGACTACGGGCACGAAATCCTGTTTGGGACCTTTCTGACGCCCAAGGCGCAGAACCCGGACCAGGTGGTGGCGCTCGCCGAGCTGACCGAAGCGGCGGGGCTGGATCTCACCTCCTTCCAGGACCACCCCTACAACGCCGAGTTCCTCGACACCTGGACCCTGCTGAGCTGGGTCGCGGCCCGCACGCAACGGCTGCGGATCTCGGGAAACGTCCTCAGCCTTCCGCTGCGTCCGCCGGCCGTGCTGGCGAGGGCGGCGGCGAGCCTGGACCGGCTGTCCCACGGCCGCTTCGAGCTGGGCCTCGGCGCCGGCGCGTTCTGGGACGGGATCGAGGGCATGGGCGCCCGCCGGCTGACGCCGGGGCAGGGCGTGGAGGCGCTCCGCGAGGCGATCGACATCCTGCGCGGTGTCTGGGATGTCACCGCGGCCGGGCCGCTGCGGCAGGACGGTAGGTACTACCCGACCCCCGGCACGCAGCGCGGCCCCGAGCCGGCACACGAGATCGACATCTGGCTCGGCGCGTACCAGCCGAAGATGCTGGCGTTGACCGGCCAGAAGGCGAACGGCTGGCTGCCGACACTGGAGTACCTGCGCTCGCCGGACCGGGTGACCGCCAACCGGCTCATCGACGAGGCGGCCGTCGCGGCGGGACGCGACCCTCGGGAGATCCGGCGGTTGCTCAACCTGTTCACCGTCGACGTCTCGTCGCGCAGCCGTGGCTTCCTGCAGGGGCCTGCCGAGCAGTGGGTCGAACAGCTCCTCCCGATGGTCCTCGAGGAGGGGTTCAGCACCTTCCTGATCGGCCGCGACGACCCGCGCCTCATCCAGACTCTCGGTCAGGAGATCGCCCCCGCCCTGCGCGAGGCGGTCGCCAAGGAGCGCGCGGCGGGCGGACCCGACACCGGACGGGTCCGCGGCGTCGCCGCCCTGGCCGAGCGTCACCCGGGCGTCGACTACGACGCGCTACCGGAATCGTTGGCCGCCCGGGCCGTCGAGCCGGGCGACCCGGAGTACGACGGCGTCCGTCACAGCTACAGCTGGCCCGGCTCACCGGCCCTGGTCATCCGACCGCAGGCCGTCGCCGAGGTGATCGACGCCGTGTCGTACGCGCGGACGCAGAACGTGCCGCTGTCCGTGCGCAGCGGTGGGCACGGCATCAGCGGTCGGTCGACGAACGACGGGGGAGTCATCATCGACATGTCGATGATGAACAAGGTCGAGGTGCTCGACCGGGCGACCCGCCGGATCCGGCTGGAGCCGGGCGCCCGCTGGGGGCACGTGGCCCAGACGCTCGCCCCGTACGGCCTGGCGATGAGCTCGGGCGACTACGGTGACGTGGGCGTCGGCGGCCTCGCCACCACCGCCGGCATCGGATACCTGGCGCGCAAACACGGCCTGACCATCGACCACATCGTCGCCGCCGAGATCGTGACCGCGGACGGCCGCCTGCTCCGCGTCGACGACCAGCACCACCCCGACCTGTTCTGGGCCGTACGCGGCGCCGGCGGCAACTTCGGCGTCGTCACCGCCATCGAGATGGAGGCGTACGAGGTCGACAACGTCGTCTACGCCCAACTCGTCGCGGACGCGACCGACACCGCCCACCTGCTGCGCCGCTGGGGCCAACTCGTCGAGGAGGCGCCACGGGACCTGACCAGCTTCCTGTCCCTCTTCCCCGGTCGTCGGGGCGACCCGGCGACGGCCCAGGTCACCCTCGTCTTCGCCGGGGACGACGTCGAGGCGGCGCGGTCGGCCCTGAGCCCGTTCCTGGAGATCGGACCGATCCTCGACCAGCAGGCGCAGCTCGTGCCCTATCCCGCGATCGTCGCGCCGCCCGGCAACCGGCACCGGGGTCAGGGGCTCAACGACACCCGCAGCGGGCTGCTGCACCACATCACACCCGAGGTGGCGGACCACATGGCGACCATGATGGACTCCGGCGATGTGATGATCATGCAGGTCCGATCGGTCGGCGCGGCGGTCAACGACGTCGCCGGCGACGCGACCGCCTACCCGCACCGGACGCAGAACTTCTCCGTGATCGCCGCCACCGTGCCGGACCGCAGGCCCCACCTCGACAAGCTGTGGACCGAGCTGTATCCGCACCTCGACGGCCTGTACCTCAGCTTCGAGACCGACACCGATCCGGACCGCCTGCTGGACGCCTGGCCCGAGCCCACCCTCGGCCGGCTGCGCGCTATCAAGGCCACCTACGACCCGGACAACGTCTTCAACCGAAACTTCCCGATCCCGCCGGCAGGCGTCACCGGGGACGAGCCGGTCGCCGACTCCTGACGGGCCGGGCGGCGTGCGTGCGGTCAGTGGCCGGCGGCGCGAGCGGCGACCTTGGTAAGGATCTTGTTCCAGAGAGCTTCCGGAATCGGCTCGTCGATGCTGGCCATCACCACCTGGACCTCGATGAGCGGCCCCCGGATGAACGCGGTGCGGTCGTACTGGACCAGGTCCTGGCCGGCGATCGTGCCGACGAGCTTGTTGTCCACGACACCGACGACGTTGGGTGCGCTTCGGGTCGGCGCGAGGGTGACCTTGGTGGACATGGAGTCCACGGTCCAGTCGAGCTGCTCGTAGATCAGCCGTGTGATGCGCTCCATGCAGGGCTGCAGCCTCGGGTTGGTCAACATGCCGTAATCGACGTCGAGATCAGCTTCTGATCGGTAGCTCGCCGCCACGGACTGGACGGACGCCGGCCCGCCAGAGTAAGGCTGTGACTCCACGCCGGCGACCATATTCGGGGTGGTGTCGCGTACTCCCATACACTCCGCCATTGCGAAGTTGGCATCCGGGTTGTTCAGCGTGTTGAACGACTCCGTGGCGACCCAGTCAGAAGGCACGTCCGTCGCTCGTACAATGATCTTTTGCAACTGTTGCTCGGTGGCTGGAGTCCGCTTCGCCTGTTGCGTGGTGGCTGACGTGCGCGGCGTTGTCGGCCGCCGGGTCGGCGTGGTTGACCGCCCAGGAGTGGTGGCCCGCGGTGCGGGCGTCACCGTGGGAGGAGGCGGGACCGGTGTTGTCGGTGCGGCGGCTGGTGAGGTGGCCGGATCGCTGGCCGAGGCAGCCGGGTCGGCACCGCGCGCAGGCCGCTCGTCACGTCCGCAACCGGCCAGCAGGACCACTCCGAGCCCGGCTACGCAGAGCCGGGTGAGACACCGCGAGAACATGGCACGGAATTTAGCATCCTCATATCGCCCTATTCATGATCGATAGGAATCTTTGCCGTACGGGAAAGGCTAATTGTTTGATCGGCTGCCTGTCGCGCTACGGGCAGACGGTTGCGAAGGGCCTTCCGGGGAGGTATGTCTTCCACTCATCGCTGGCCAGCGACCCGTAGAGGGAGCAGACCGTCCCGAACGTATCGGCGACGACAGCGCGGTCGGTGATGGATAGTCCGCGTATACTGATGTGCGCGATGATTTTGCCGTTCGGGCTGAAGGTCAACGCGTTGACACCCAGTGCACTTGTCAATTCGGTCGCGACGGATACCGGTCGTCCGATTTCCCGGCCGTCTGCCGGATCCCACAGGCGTACGGCGTCGTCCTGGCTGACGCCGCTGGCCAGGACGCTCCCGTCCGGACTGAAGTCGAGGCCGGAGACGCGGACGGAGTTTCCGGCGGTCATCGTGCTCAGTTGTCCGCCGGTGGCGGGGTTCCACACGCGAATGGTCCCGTCCTCACCGCCGGCGGCCAGCAGGTGTCCGTCGCGGCTGAAGCGCACCACTGTCACCGGGCCGCGATGGCCGGTCAACGGATGGCCGACGGCTTGGCCGGTGGCGGGGTTCCACAGGCGAACCGTGCCGTCGTCGCCTCCCGTGGCCAGCAGGTCGCTGCCGAAGCTCACCGCGTTCACCGTGCCCGGATGGCCGGCCAACGGGTCGCCGACCGGCTGGCCGGTGGCGGGGTCCCACAGCCGTACCGTCTGCTCGTCACCGCCACTGGCCAGCAGCGTTCCGTCACGGTTGAAGGCCAGTGCGGTCACCCCCTTCCGGTGGCCGGTCAGCGGGCGGCCGATTGGCCGGCGGGTGGCGGGGTTCCAGAGCCGGATGCTGCCGTCACTGCCGCCGCTGGCCAGGATGGAGCCCTGCGGGCTGAACGCGACAGCGGTGACGTCTTGCTGCTGGGCGTCGATCGACTTGCCGAGTGGCCGCCCCGTGGCAGGGTTCCAGAGGCCGATCGTCCGGTCGTTGCCGTTCGCGGTGGCAACCAGGCTGCCGTCCGGGTTGAACGCCACGTCGCTCAGGTAGCCCCGGCCGATCCCCGTCGACCTGGTAACCGGTTGGCCGCTTGCGGCATCCCACAGCCGGATCGTGCCGTCGCTGCTGCCGGTCGCCATCAGCTGTCCGTGAGGGCTGAACGCGACACTCCACACCCAGTTGCCGTGGCCGGTCAGCGGTGCGCCGATGGGCTTGCCGTCGACCGCGTTCCACAGCCGGATCGTCCGGTCGGCGCCGGTGCTGGCCAGCCGCGTACCGTCCGGGGTGAACGCCACCCCGGTTACCTTGCTGCCACTGCCGCTGAGCACCGGTCCCGCCGAGCCGCCCGTGGACGGCTCCCACAGCCTGACGCTGCCGTCCAGGCCGGCGCTGGCCAGCCGACCGTCGCGGCTGAACGCCAGGCTCCAGATCCAGTCGGTGTGCCCTGTCAGCGGCCTACCAACGGTGCGGCGGGTGGCCGGATCCCAGAGCTGGATCACACCGTGCCCGTCGGCCGATCGGGATGCTGCGGCAAGTAGCCGGCCGTCCGGGCTGAACGCGACCGCGGTGACCGGCCCGGAACGGGAGGTCAACGGTTGACCGACCGGGGAACCGGTGTCGGGGTTCCAGAGCCGAATGGTGCCGTCGTCACCGGCGCTGGCGAGCAGGCGATCGCGGGGGTGGAACGCGACAGTTGCCACCGGGCCCTCGTGGCCGGTCAGAGGGCCACCGACCGGGCCGCCGGTGGCCGGGTCCCACAGGCGGACGGTGCCGTCGTCGCTGACGCTGGCCAGTAGTGATCCGTCGGCGTTGAATGCCACGCGGCTCACTCTGCCCTCGTGACCGACCAGCGGGCGGCCGATCGGCAGGCCGGTGAGCGAGTCCCACAGCCGTACCGTCGCGTCGCCGCCGGCGCTGGCCAGTAGCTGTCCGCGTGGGCTGAACGTCACATCATGCACGCTCGCCGTGTGGCCGTAGAGCACCGAGCGGGGTTCCGCGATCAGCATCCGCATACTGGCGAAGGCTTCGTCGGTGGGAGCCATCCGCCATGCGGCGGCGGCCAGCCTGCCGGCGAGGAGAGGGTCATGCTGGCGGGTGACCTGACTCTGCGCGGCCAGTTGGCGCGACAATGCCACGGCCTGCTGCCGGCGCAGGTCCGCTTGGCGGCTGGTGGCAAGCCCGGCCGCCACCAGTGCCGCAATCGTCAGCATCGACAGAGCCGCCATGACCGCGCGGCGTACCCAGGCGTTGCGGTCCGCGGCCCTCTTGCTGGCGGTCAGGAACTCCTGCGTACCCGGCGCCAGCGCCGGAAACCGGTTCGCTGTCGCGCTCCAGCGCTCGGCCGCCCGCACGGCCGAGCCCAGTTGCGAGCCGCGATAGAGGAACGACACGTCGCGTCCGCGTCTGTCCCAGAGCGACGCGTCCTCCGCCAGTTCCCGATAGAGCGTGCGGTCGGCCTGTTCGGCGTCCAGCCAGCCGCGTAGCCTGGCCCACCCCAGTAGCAGGGCGTCGTGGGCGATCCGGACTGTGTGACGCTCCAGCACGATCAACCGGCGGCCGGCGAACGAGGCCAGAACCGCGTCGAGGTCTTCCTGCGGAACGCCCGTCGCGACCCCCAATTCCTCGCCGGTCGCCCGGCGGCAGGCCAGCTGTCCGCTGCCGGTGACAACCGTCAACTGAACGAAGACCGAGCGTGCGGCCTCGCGACTGGCGGCCGGTAACGCCTGGTACACCGACTCGGCGGTGCTCTGCACGGCCTGCCCGACCCCGCCCATCCGCCAGTAGGCCCGCACCGTCAGCGGGCCTCCGTCGCGCGACTCCCACAGGGCGAGCATCGCTTGGGACAACAGGGGCAACACACCGGCGTCGAAGCCGGTGACCAGCGTGCGATCGCGCAACTCTCCGAGGATCGCCTCGTCCAGGCCCCGCTCGAGTGCCACGCCGGCCTCGGCGGCCGGCCCACAGATCGCCAGGCGCAGCTCCGCCTCGGTCATCGGCCCCAGCAGGAACGAGTCGGCCTGCAACGCCTCGCGCAACTCGGGATAGGCGGCGGCCCGGTCCAGGAAATCGGCGCGCACCGCGACGACGAGCAACGCGGCGGGTAGATCGCCCGTGCGACGCACGGCCGCCATCGCCTGCAACGCGGCGACGAATGCCAACCGCACCTGCCGACCCGGCGGATCATCGGCGACCAGGGTGAACAACTCCTCGAACTGGTCGATGACCAGAACCAGACGCCCGGAGAGCACACCGTCCCCGCCGGACGCATCGCCACGCGTGGCCTGCAGCGCCAGCAACCGGGCACTGGACGGATCAGCGACCAGGGACCGATGAACCGCGGCAGCATCCGTGCCGGCGAGGTCCGCCAGATGAGCGGCCAGCTCCTCCAGCGGGTTACCGGTCGGCGTCATGACCCGGCGTGGCCAGGCGGCCGAGCCCGGGACCAGCCGATCGCCGGCCAATCGAGGAATCAGACCGGCCCGGAGCAACGAGGACTTGCCCGCGCCCGACGCGCCGACCAGGAACAGCATCTGGCCGTGGGCCAACCGGGCAGCCAACTGCTGGACGAGACGCGAGGTCGCCTCGGCGCGCCCGTAGAACACGCCCGAGTGGCGTTCCTCGAACGGCGCCAGGCCCCGGTACGGACACCCCACCCAGGGCGCCGCCCGCACGGACGCGCCCGGATCAGCGCTCGTACGAGCCTCCACGGCGGAGACCTTCTCCAAGACCAGCCGCAACGTCACCTGCTGGTCGGCAACCCGTTCCAGCCCGACACGCTGCAGTTCCTCCTGCCGACGCAGCGCGGCCTCGACACGCCACAGCGCCTGTCGCGCCTCCGCCACGACGAACCGGAACTCCGCGAACCGGCTCGCGAGCGATGCCAGAGTTTCCAGAACGCTGTCCCGCAGCTCCGCGTCGCCCGCCTCAACCAGGGCACCCACCGCGTCGATCCGCTTGAGCAACTCCGCGATCTCGGCCCGCGCGACGCTCGCCCGCTCTCCATCCTCGGACAGCACCTCGTCGAGCAGGACGATCAGCTCCCGCTCGATCGCCTCGGGCGAAGACCGATCGGGCTCAGCCCCACGCAGGTGCTCGATCGCCGTGGAGACGACGTTCGTCAGAACGTTCGCACCAACCGAGCCGAGACCCGCCGAGATCGCCAGACCGACAGACGTGTGGGTCAACCCGGCCGCCACCACGGGCACCAAGCTCGTGGCGCACAAAAGGCCGACCAGGTACGGGCCGGAGGACTGTTTGAGAACTCCGCCGCGGCGAGCGAGCCCGGCCACCGCCGCGCGCATCTTGTCGCGCAACTGCGCGTCGTCGCTCTCGCTGGTCAATCGTTCCCACCCAGGGCCGGACCTGCCGAACATCGTAAACCGGGCGGGCCCACACCGATCTGTCGGAAAGGCGGCAGCCCTCGAATGCCCGTCTGCTAGTCGGTCGCCCTGTTCGGGGTGCGCCGGGGTGTCGTCCGGCCGATGCCGGGAAGGCGGCATCCGGCACGTGGTTTCGGTGATCGGCGGATCGGGAGGGGACAGCGATGAGCCCGAAGAGTGCCCAGGGTGCGGCGAGCATCGAGAGCGTCGACGTGAAGCTGGAGGTGATCGTCATCCCGGTGTCGGACGTCGACCGGGCGAAGGCATTCTACGAACGGCTCGGGTGGCGGCTCGACCAGACACCGCCGGGCATCGTGCAACTCACGCCGCACGGCTCCCCGTGCTCGGTGCAGTTCGGCCCCGGGCTCACGTCGGCGGCACCCGGCTCGGCCGTGGCGTACCTGGTCGTGTCCGACATCGAGGCGGCTCACGACACCCTCGTCGCCGCCGGTGTCGAGGTCGGCGACGTCTTCCACGTCAGCCCGGACGGTCCGGTCGACGGGCCGGACCCGCAGCGGCGCAGCTACTTCTCGCGCGCCACGCTGCGCGATCCGGACGGCAACACCTGGCTGCTCCAGGAGATCACGACCAGGCTGCCCGGGCGCATCGAGGGAGGCCTGACGTCGTTCGGCTCCACGAGCGACCTGGCGGACGGGCTTCGGCGCGCGGCCGCCGCGCACGGTGAGCACGAGAAGCGGACCGGCCAGCACGACGACAACTGGCCGGACTGGTACGCGGCGTACCTGGTGAGCGAGCAGTCGGGGGCCAAGCCGCCCGAGTGAGCCCGGGTGGGGGTCGGCCTGATGCCGGTGGGTCAGCACGACGACTCGCCGGCGTCGTCGTCTCCCGCCGCAGGCTGAGCCCGTCCCGCGCCGAGATTCCACGCAGTGGGCGATCCCTTGTGTATATCCCACTAAAACTGTAGGAATAGTAGGTCATCCTGATCGGGAGAAGCCATGACTGTTGTGACCGCGGCGCAGACCGTGGGCTCCGATGTCGGTGCCCCACCACCGACACGTCCACCGCGGGCGGGGGAGCGGGCCGGGTGGTGGCGACGCGTCGCGCTGCGCGCCGTGTCCCTGGTCGTCCTGCTGGCGCTCTGGCAGATCCTCGCGGTGTTGACCGACAACCCCACGTTCATCCCGTCGCCGGGCGCGGTGTGGGCCCGCCTGGTGCAGACGTCCACCACGCACGACGGTGTCCGGGGCTACAGCGGTCACCTGCTGATCGAGCACCTCGGCGTGAGTCTGCGGCGCATCCTCATCGGCTCGGTGGTGGGCGTGGCCGCCGGGCTGGTGCTCGGCCTGGTGATGGGCACCGTCACCTGGGTGCGGGTCGCGACCGAACCGGTCGTCACCTTCGTCCGTGCGCTGCCGCCCCTGGCGTACTTCAGCCTGTTCATCATCTGGTTCGGCATCGACGAGACGCCGAAGCTGTGGCTGCTGTCCATCGCCGCGCTGCCCCCGGTCGCGGTCGCCACGGCCTCCGCCGTCAAGGCCGCGCCCGCCACCCTCGTCGAGGCGGCCCGGGCGTTGGGCGGCGGGCGCTGGGCGGTCACCCGCGACGTGGTGCTGCCGCACGCGCTTCCGGAGATCTTCACCGGCATCCGGCTTGCCGTGGGCATCGCCTACTCGTCGGTGGTCGCCGCCGAGACCATCAACGGCGTACCGGGCATCGGGGGGATGGTCCGCGACGCGCAACGGTACTCGCAGACCGACGTGGTGGTGCTCGGTCTGTTCGCCATCGGCCTGTCCGGCCTCCTCATCGACGCACTGCTTCGCACCGCGGAGGACCGGCTCGTTCCCTGGCGCGGTCGAAGCTGACCGCGCTGTTCCCCACCTCGCAGAACGGACGTCCCGTGCGCAGACCACTTGTCGGAACTCTCCTCGCGACTGCCCTGCTGCTGGCCGCCGTCCCCCTCGCCGGGTGCGGCAACGGCGCCGCCAGCGGCGGCGGCGACCCGCAGCGCAAGAGCATCCGGCTCGCCTACCAGGCGTTCCCGAGCGGCGACCTGATCGTGAAGAACCAGCGGCTGCTGGAGGAGGCGTTGCCGGACTACGCGATCACCTGGACCAAGTTCGACTCCGGCGCGAGCATCAACACCGCGTTCGCGGCGGGCAGTGTGGACATCGCCGCGATCGGCTCCAGCCCGGTCGCGCGCGGTCTGTCGGCGCCCCTGAACCTGCCCTACAAGGTGGCCTTCGTCCTCGACGTCGCCGGTGACAACGAGGCGCTTGTCGCCCGCAACGCCGCCAACGTCGCCACCATCACCGACCTGCGGGGCAAGAAGATCGGCACCCCGTTCGCCTCGACCGCGCACTTCAGTCTGCTCGCCGCCCTGGAGCGCGCCGGAGTCAAGGAGAGCGAGGTGACACTTGTCGACCTGGAGCCGCCGGACATCCTCGCCGCCTGGACCCGGGGCGACCTCGACGCCGCGTACTCCTGGCTGCCCTCGCTCGACGACCTGAAGAAGACCGGCAAGGTGCTCGTCACGAGCCGCGAGCTGGCCGCCGCCGGCAAGCCCACACTGGACCTCGGCGTGGTGTCCACCGCGTTCGCCGACGCCCACCCCGAGGCCGTCGACGCGTGGCGCAGGGCCGAGGCGAAGGCCCTCGACCTCATCGCGACCGACCCGACCGCCGCGGCGACCGCCGTCGGTCGGGAGCTGAACCTGGACACCGCCGCGGCCCAACACCAGCTCAGTCAGGGCGTGTTCCTCAAGCCCGCCGACCTGGCCAGCCCCGAGTGGCTGGGCTCGCCCGAGAAGGTCGGCGCGCTCGCCGACAACCTGTACAACGCGGCGGTCTTCCTCAAGGGGCAGAAGAAGGTCGACGCGATACCGGACCGGTCGGTGTTCG
Organism: Micromonospora sp. NPDC048898; assembly: GCF_043198035.1. Classification (NCBI taxonomy): domain Bacteria; kingdom Bacillati; phylum Actinomycetota; class Actinomycetes; order Micromonosporales; family Micromonosporaceae; genus Micromonospora; species Micromonospora sp. NPDC048898. The sequence continues at coordinate 384,533 of NZ_JBICUF010000006.1, read as the reverse complement.
AGGCGGCCGTCTACACCAAGGGCCTGCCGAGTGTCCTCCAGCCCTGACGCCGCGGTCGAGGTCCGCGACGTCACCCACACGTACGGCACCGGGCCGGCGGCGGTCACCGCCCTCGGCCCGCTCGACCTCCGCGTACCCCCGGGCACCTTCCTGGTCCTCGTGGGCGCCTCCGGATGTGGCAAGACCACACTCCTGCGGCTGATCGCCGGCTTCGAACGGCCGACGGCCGGCATGGTGACCGCCGCCGGCCGGCCGCCGGTGCCCGGCCGCAACGCCGGTCTGGTCTTCCAGCAACCCCGGCTGCTGCCGTGGAAGACGGTCGGCGGCAATGTCGGTCTCGCGCTGCGCTACGCCGGTGTGCCCCGGCCCGAGCGGTCTCCCCAGGTGACCGCCCTGCTGGACCGGGTCGGCCTGCCGCACGTCGCGCACCGCCGCACCTGGCAGCTCTCCGGCGGCCAGCAGCAACGGGTGGCCATCGCGCGGGCGCTGGCCGTGGACAACCCGTTGCTGCTGCTCGACGAGCCGTTCGCGGCGCTGGACGCGCTGACCCGGGAGCGGTTGCAGGAAGACCTGCGCCGGGTCACCGCCGAGACCGGCCGTACGTGTGTGTTCGTCACGCACAGCGTGGACGAGGCCGTCTTCCTCGGCAGTCGGGTGATCGTCCTGACCCGCCGGCCCGGCCGGGTGGCCCTCGACCTGGACGTCGACCTTCCGCGCAGCGGCGTCGAACCCGACGAGTTGCGCGGCTCACCGGAGTACGCGGCCCTGCGCGCCACCATCGGCCACGCCGTGCGTGCCGCCGCCGCCTGAATGTGAGGGGCACCACCATGACCGACACCCTGCTGCACCTGACCCTGGACCCACTCGGGCCGCACTTCGGCGCCGAGGTGCGCGGCCTCGACCTGCACCGAGCCACGGACGACGACCTCGCGGCGGTGCGCGCCGCACTTGTGGACCGCAAGGTGCTGTTCTTCGCCGACCAGCGCCTCGACGACGACGGGCAGGTACGCCTCGGTCGCCGGCTCGGCGAGCTGACCGCCTCGCACCCCGTGGTCGGCGGGGTGGACGCGCGGCACCCCGAGGTGTACGCCCTGGACAGCGCCGACGACGGTTTCGCCGACGTGTGGCACACCGACGTCACCTTCGTCGCCCGCCCACCGCTCGGGTCGATCCTGCGCGCGGTGACGCTGCCGCCCAGTGGCGGCGACACGACCTGGGCGGACAGCCAACTCGCGTACGACTCGCTCGCCGAGCCGGTGCGCCGACTGGTCGACACGTTGGTGGCCGTGCACGACGGCAACCGCGAGTTCGGCTACTACCTGGCCCAACGCCGTGGCGGTCGGGGCAGTGTGTGGGACGGCGAGGTCGTCACCCGACTGGACCCGGTGGAGCATCCGGTCGTGCGCGTCCATCCGGAGACCGGCCGCCGGGGCATCTTCGTCAACCCCGGCTTCACCTCGCACATCGTCGGGGTGTCGGAGGCCGAGAGCCGGGCCATCCTGGACCTGCTCTACGCCCACCTCACCAAGCCGGAGCACCTGGTCCGACACCGGTGGCGCCCCGGCGACGTGGCGATGTGGGACAACCGCAGCACCGCCCACTACGCCAACCGCGACTACGGCGGCGCACGGCGGGTCGTGCACCGCATCACCCTGCGCGGCGACCGCCCCCAGGGTCCGGCCGATCCCTGGCGTGGCCCGCCGCGCTGAGCCGCGGTGGCCCTCCTCGCTCGCGGGGAGGGCCAGGCCAGGATGGGGTCAGGGCGCCGGCCGCCAGACCCAGTTGCGGCGCTCGTAGAGCGGCACCAGGCCGGCCCGGCGCAGATTGTCCAGCGACGGGTTCCGCGTACCGGCTGTGGGTTTTCCGGTCTCGGCGAACAGCCACCGGCACCCGGCCTCCGCCGCGGCGCGGGCGCGGGCGGCGATCAGCGCCGACTGCGCACCGAGGCCGCGGTGCCCGGGTGCCGTCGCGGCGGCGTTGAGCGAGGCCGCCTCGCCGTGCAGGAACAGGTTGCCGCCGGCCACGACCTCGTCGCCGTCCCACGCCGCGTGCGGCCGCCAGGCCGACTCGCCCACGGTCGACGCCAGCATGTCGGTGAGCCCACCGGCCGGCATGCCGAAGCCGGCGAGCAGCACGTCGGCCCAGCGCCGCGCCTCGGCCGCCGGCACCGGGGCGACCCGCAGGCGGGTCTGCGCCGCGGCGACGTCACCCGCTCGGGCGGCGAGCTTGATCCAGGTGCTGCCCGGCTCCAGCCCACGTGCGGCGGCGACCGCGTCGAAGCCGTCGGGCAGGACCGCCGGGACGAGCTGGAGGACCGCCTGGTCGACGCCCTGCTCCCGGTAGAAGTCGAGGACGCGATCCAGGACCCGCACGGTGAACGGTTCGGTGACGCCGAAGCCGAGCGCCTTGCTCCAGTACCCGCCGGAGGGGTCGTTGCGCATGGCGAGGGCGACACCGCCGCCGATGCGCGTGGTCGCAACCCCCAGATCGGTGTACGCGGGCTCGGGCGCCCGCGACTCGTAGGCGTACATGAACTCGCCCTCCACGCCCTCGGCGAGCGGGGTCAGGTCGGTCGTGTCGGTCATCAGCCGATTCTCGCCCGGTGCCGGTCCCAGGCCCGACCTACCGCATCCGATGATGAAGCCCAGCTTGTGATATATGGAGCGGAGTTGCCTCGGACGGGCAACCGGACCGCTCGGTCAGCTCCCGGCGGGTGCCGGCGAGGTGGGAGCCTCGGCGGGTCGTCGGCGTCGGGACACCGCACCGGCCACGACGTCGATGACGAGGAAGGCGAGCAGGGTGAGCCCGAACAGCGGCAGCGCCCAGCCCACCGCCACGACCACCGGTACGCCGATCAGCAGTGCCCACCGCGGCAGGCCGCGTACGCCGCCACGGGCCGGCGGGGTGCCGGCGAGGGCGCGGCGGTCGGTGCGGGTGGGTCGGCGTTGCCACCACATGCGGTAGCCCCAGACGATGACGCAGAGCAGCCCGAGGGCGAGCGCGGCGAGCAGGATCTGGTTGACCAGGCCGAAGAGCAGACCCATGTGGGCCTGGATGCCGAGGCCGCTCAGTTTGGCCAGCAGCGGCCAGTCGGCGAAGTCGCTGCGGGCGGTGATCGTGCTGGTGGCCGGGTCGACGGCGATGCGGTCCTTGGCGACCGGCCAGGTGTTGTCGATCTGCGTGACGGTCCAGGCGAAGCCCGGCTCCGGTGCGGGGATGATCTCGACCGGCCCGGAGAGCCCCGCGTCGCGGGCGACCGTCTGGACCCGGTCGAAGGCCGCCGACTCGACGGTCCCGCCCGCCCCGGCGTCACCGTGGTGGTGACCACCGCCGGTCTCGGCCGGAACGGCGGCGAGGCTTGTGGAGATCTCCGGCGTGCGGGCGTTGAGCGCGTCCAGACCGGAGGTGAAGTTCGCGCCGGCGTAGCGGGACCAGGTCAGGCCGGTGGCCGAGAGGAAGAGCAGGCCGACGGTGAGCCAGATGCCGGTGGTGGCGTGCCAACTCCGGGTGCGGCGGACGCCCCTGCCGGTGGACAGGTCCGGCACGAGCAGGTGCCGGGCGGTGGCTCGGGCGGCGCTGCGTCGCCGCCACCAGAGGATGACTCCGCCGAGCGCCAGCACCCACAGCCAGCTCGCGGCCAGCTCGGAGTAGTTTTCGCCGACCGTGCCCAGGTGCAGGTGGCGGTGCAGGTCGTCCAGCCACGTCGTGGCCGGGGTGGAGCCGAACCAGGTGGTGAGCTGTCCCTGGGGCTCGGCCGTGTACGGGTTGACGTAGACGGTGTGCTGGTTCTCGCCGAGCTCCGGCAGGGAGAACACGACCTTGGTGGTCCGGTCGCCGTCGCCGGGCTGCACGGCGGCGATGCTGCCGGTGGGGTGCGCGTTCCGCGCGGCCCCGACCTGCTCCGCCAACGGGAGCTGACGCTCACCCACCTGGGCGACTGTCAGCTTGTCGCCGTAGAGGAACGAGTCGAGTTGCGGGGTCGTGGTGTAGGCCAGGCCGGTCAGCGCGGCGACCACCAGGAACGGGGCGACGAGGATGCCGGCGTAGAAGTGCAGCCGCAGCAGCAGCGCGCCGAACGGTGACGGGCGCCGGGGCGGCCGGGTCGGTCTGTCGGGTGTGGAGGTTTCCGGCGTCGGCGTGCCGGACAGCTCGGTAAGAGACATGGTGATCCGATCGGAAGAGTCGGGAAGCACCCGAGGGCGTTTCCCGTCCTGGTCTGGTCGCCCGGTGCCGTGTCGCGTCGGCCCAGTCTGGTAGTCGGGCCATCGACCCCTGTGGTTCCCGGAAGATGTCGAAGATCGAGGCTGCGAGGTCAGGGTTGGTCGGGCCCGCCCGTGCCGCGCCGATCGCGGTGGGTGCCGGCGGCCGCGGCGAGGAACGCGTTGTAGCGGGCGAGGTCGTCCTCCGCACCGGTGGCGTCGGCCCGGTCGGTGGCCCGGTCGAGGCGGCCCTGCTCACGCGTGTCGGCGCGCATCCACTGGCGAATCAGGATGATCATGACGACAACGGCGGGCAGCTCTCCGAACGCCCAGGCGATGCCCGCGCCGAGCCGCTGGTCGGCCAGCATCGACGCCGCCCAGGTGGGGTGCACAGCGATGTACCAGTCGGGGGCGAGGACGGTGGTCGTCTGGAGCAGGACCAGGCCGAAGAACCCGTGCGCCATCATCGACGCCAGATGGATGATCACCAGCAGGGGAGGGGGTAGGCGTCGGCGGCCGGGGTCGACACCGATGAGCACCCAGAACAGCAGAAAGCCCGCGACCACGAAGTGGGTGAGCATCGCGAGGTGACCGAGGTGGGAGCGCATCAGCGCACCGAGCAGGTCGCTGAGGTACAGGCCGAACAGGCTGGCGGTGTAGACGCCCAGCGCGACGAGCGGGTGCGTGAGCACTCTGGCCACACGACTGTGCAGTGCGCTCAGCAGCCATTCGCGCGCGCCGCGTACGTGCGGGTCGGCCGGTCGACGCAGGGCGCGCAGCGCGAGGGTGACCGGTGCGCCGCCGACCAGCAGGATCGGCACCAACATCGACAACACCATGTGCTGTGCCATGTGCACGCTGAACAACACGTACGCGTAGCGGGCGACGCCGAGGTTGGTGACCGCCGCCAGCAGGAGCAGCCCGCCCAGCCAACTCACCGTACGGGTGACCGGCCAGCGGTGACCCCGCGTGTGCAGTCGGCGCACCCCGGCCAGGTAACCGGCGACGCCGAGGACGCCGATGGTCAGGAAGAACATGTCCGGCAACGGCTGCCCGAGCAAACGTTCCACAGTGGGCGCGGCGGGCATCGGGAAGCCGAGCAGCTCGGTGATCGGGTCGGCGTCGATGCCGTCGTCGGGGATGGGCGTGGGGCTGCGCGACAGCGCCACCGCCAGCCCCACCGTGGCGGCGAACACGGTCAGCTCCCCGGCGGCCAGCCGGCCGAACGCCCCGCGCCTGCCGGCGCGCAACGCGGGCAGCGTACGGACGCGGTGGGCCGCGCCGAGCGTGCCGAGGATCAGCAACGCGGCGAGCTTGCCGAGGACCAGCCAGCCGTAGCGGGACTGCCAGAGCTGGTCGACGGTGCCGAGTCGGACGGCGGCGTTGGCCAGCCCACTTGCCGACACGGCGACGAAGCAGCCCAGCGCGAGGCGACTGTAGCGGGCGACGGCGTCGGCCAGCAGTCGGCTGCGCCGCACCATCCACAGGGCGACGAGGCCACCGATCCACACCGCGGCTGCCAGGATGTGCAGGGCCAGGCTGGTGACGGCGATCTGGTGGTTGCCCGCCCCGGCGGCGTGGCCGGTGAAGGCCGGGGGCAGCACCGCCACCAGGGCCAGGATCGTGACGGTCGCGGCCAGCCCTCGGGACACCCCGGACCGGGACAGCACCGCGACGGTGAGGGCCAGCCCGGCCTGCACCGTGAGCGACTGTCCCTGCGAGATGGTGGTGGCGAAGCTGATGACCGTCGCCGGGGCGAGCGTCGCCAGCGGTTGGCCGAGCAGGTCCGAGACCGTCAGCACCAGCAGGGCCAGAGCCGTCGCGGACCAGCCGAGCGCGGCGACACCGGCTCGCCGCAGGAGCAGGTAGCCGTGCGGCGAGACGCTGCGTCCGTCCCCGGGCAGCAGGAACGCGGCAGTCACCAGCAGACCGACGGTGAGGGTGGCGAGGCCGTCGGAGAGCAACCGGACCGCCGGCAGCGCCCAGGTCGTGATCGGTCCCGCGTCGGGAAGGCCCGGCAGCGCGGCCGTGAAGGCACCTCCGACCCGGAGGCCGAGCGCCAGCAGAGCGGCCCCCGCGACGACGGCGGCGACCGCGACGAACCAGCCGGGCCGCGCAGACCCCCGCCGCCGAGCGGCGGACGGCGCCGCCGCCGTGGACGCGACCGACCCGGTGGACGGGGCCGACCCCGTGGGCCGGGTCGGCCCGCCGGACGCCACGGTGGTGGCCGCCGACGTGGTGGCGACCGTGGGCTCACCGAGGGAATCGTCGCTGGCGAGCTGCCGGGGATGTGTGTCGGACACGTGTTGACCTTGCCCTGTGAGGTGATGAGGTACCGCGACCGCGCGAGAGCGGGTCGGATCAGCGACGGGTGGCCCGCCGCCGCCACAACAGCCCGGCGGCCACCGCGACGAGGACGGCAAGCACGGCCCCCGCGACGAGTACGCCGGCACCCATGCCGCCGTCCCTCCGCACCCCGGCGACGGCGGAGGGGGTGGCCGCCGACGTACCGGCGTCGGCACTCGGCGCGGCGCTGGCCGCGGGGTCGGCCACCGTGAACGGGTACGACCCCTGCACCGGGTGCCCGTCGACGGAGACCACCCGGTAGGCGACGGTGTACGTCCCGTTCGGCAGTGTGTCGGTCACCTGGACCGTGCTCTTCGCACCGGCGACCACCGGTTCGCCGGTGGCGAGTTTCCGCTTGGTGGCGTCGGTGAGCACGATTGTCGTGAACGCGGGGTCGAGCCGCTGCATGAATTCGAGGGCGACCTCGGTCGGTGCGCTCGGCACTGTCGCGTCCCGGGCCGGCGTCGCCGACTTGAGCGAGTTGTGCGCCCAGGCCGGGGCGGCCGGGACGAGCAGCGTCACGAGGACGGCGAGCACCGCCGCGCCGAAACGGACGGCGGTGGGGCGGGACGGCGGTACGGTCACGGCGATTCTCCGGGTTGGCTGACTCATCCGAGCACCTGCTCGCCGACCCATCCGCCCGGTTGGCAGCCGGGCGGGATGGCGAAGACGGCGGACCCGATCGGCGTGGTCCACTCGTTGAGCAGGTCCCGGTCGGCCAACCGGCGTTGGATGGGCAGGTACTGCCGGGCGATGTCGGCCTGGTACGACGTGAAGATCAACCCGCTGTCGGCGTGGCCCTCGGCCGTCGGCACCCCGTCGTAGTTGTAGGGCCGGCGCAGGATCTTCAACCGGTCGTCGGTGACGTGCGCCCGGGTGAGGTGCGAGAAGTCGGGGATGACGGTGAGCCCGTCGGCGCCGGTGGCGGCGAAGTCGGGCTCGTCGTGCTCGGCGGTGCCGGTGAGGGGGGCGCCGGTGTCGAGTCGCCGCCCGATGGCCAGCTCGCGATCGGCGCGACCGAGCAGGTCCCAGGTTTCCATGTTCATGCTGATCCGCCGCACCACGAGGGTGGTGCTGTCGCGTAGCCACGCCGGGCCGTCCGGCACCCACAGGGCGGTGTCCAGCGGGGTGCCGGGCCGGGGGTTGGCGGTGCCGTCGAGCTGGCCGAACAGGTTGCGTTGGGTGTGGCCGCCCGGCTCGACGCCGGGGCTGCGCCGGAAGCCCTGCTGGACCCACCGGACGGTGGCGAAGGGCCGGCTGTCCTTGATCAGGACTCGTTGGGCGTGGGCGACGGTGACCGCGTCGTCCGCGCAGATCTGCACCAGCAGGTCACCGCCGGACCAGGCCGGCTGGAGGCGGTCGACGCGGAACGAGGGCAGGTCGGCGACCGAGGCCGGCCGACGGTCGTCGACACCGGCGGCCCGGTACAGGCCGGGCCCGAAGCCGAAGGTCACGGTCAGCCGTGCCGGCAGCAGCCCGAGTTCGGCCTCGGTGTCGGCAAGCGCGGGTTGGCCCCGGGTGAGACGGGCCGCGTCGTCGGTGAGCAGCCGCAGCATCCGACCCAACGCGGCCCGGTCGGTGCCGGCCCGCAGGGTGAACGCCACGAACGAGGCGTGCGCCTGTGGCTCGGTGGCCACGCCGGCCTGCCGGGGGCCGTGGAACGGCTCGACCAGGCCGCCGACGGTCGCCGCCAACGTCGTGTCGGCGGCGGCGGTCGCCGCCGGTGGCTCGGTCTTCCCAGCGCGGGTCGCGGCGATCGCGGCTGCGCCGGCCAGGGCTCCTCCGGCGGCCAGGGCTCCGCCGGTGAGCAGACCACGCCTGCTCACCGGCCGCACGGGTGGTGTCTCGGTCACGACGCCGGGCTCATGCTCATTCCCGGCGTGGCACTCGTGCCGGTCATGGGCTCGCCGTGCCCGGGGGCGTAGCTCTCCTGCGCGCCGGTGAACGGCTTGGCCACCGCGGTGAACTGCTGGGTCCTGCCGTCGCCGAAGGTCAACGTGACAGTCAACTCGTCGCCGGCCTGGACGGGCTTGGTGAGGTTCATCAGCATCAGGTGGTCGCCGCCGGGCTCCAGGGCGTGCGTGCCCCTGGCCTTGACGACGATGCCACCCTGCTTCTGCCGCATGACCATCTTGCCGTCCTGCATGGCCATCTCGTGCAGCTCCATCGGCGACACCGAGGTGGTGGCGCTGGTCACCGTGACATCGCTGTCGCCGTTGTTGACCAGGGTCCCGAACGCCGCCGTCATGCCCTTGTCGGCCGCCTTCACCCACGGGTCACGAATGCCGACCACACCGGCGTCGGGGTTGGCCGAGGCCGACGCGGACGGGCCCGGCTGTGCCGTCGCCGGGGAGTCGGACGAGCCGCAACCCGCGACGCCGGCCGCCATGATCGCGGTGGCGAGGACGGTGGCCGAGCGGCGTAGACCGAGCGGGCTGGTGGTGCGCATGTGTTCTTCCTCCGTTGATCGCTGCTGGCTGTTAGGTCGGCCGCAGCGGGGAGAAAGTTCCGGTCTCAGGGCACGTTGATCGTGAACTCGGCGGTGTGCACCTTCCCGGCGATCTGGAAGTCGAAGAACGCCCGGTACCGGCCCGAACTCGGTGCGGTCAGCCAGAACTTGACCGTCCCGTCGACCAACTCCTGCTCGGGGTGGACGTGCACGTACCCGAGATCGCCCTCGCGGACGACGACCAGGTGCCCGTACGCGCCCAGGTACCGCTCCAGCTGGGCGGGAATGGTCGGGTCGGCGCTGACCTGGAAGTGCATCGGCGCCGTCACCCCCACCGTCGGGGTGCCGTTCATCGACACCTTGTACGGCCCGGCCGTCGCCTCGGCCCGCGCCGGCGGCAGCGCGGTCGGGGTGTGCGCGCCGGGCACGGTGTGGTCGACGCCCAGCACCAGCGGGATCTGCGTGCCGTTGGTCGCGGTGACGGAGAAGTCGGCGTAGACGCGGTAGCCGCCGGGCCGCGCCAGCGTCAGGGGGACGCTCCAGGTGCCGTCGGGCGCCATCGTCGGGTGCAGGTGCTGGTAGCCGGACAGGTCGCGGCCGACCACGATCAGGTGCAACGGCTTGTCGTGGACGACCGCGAAGCGGGTCGCCGGCTGCCGGTCGGTCCCGACGATGCGGAACCGGTAGTCGACGCGTACACCGGGGGGTTGGGTCCGCTCCAGCGGTTGCAGGGTGTAGCCGCCGGCGCTGACCGTCGTGCCGGTCGCCAGCGCCGCGCCGGTCGCGTCGTCACCTCGATGCGTGTGCGGCCCCGTACCGGACGGATGTTGGTGCCCGTCGGTCGCGGAGCCCTCCTGCCCCGCGGCGGCCGGACCGCCCGCGGGCTGTCGGGCGTCGCGGCCCGCCGGGTTCTCGTCGCCGGTCCCGATGCGGGCCAACCCGAACCCGGCCAGCAGCGCGAGCACCAGCCCGCCGACGAGCAGCGCGAGGTGGGTGTTGCTCAGCCGGGACCCGGGCGTCGCGGCGGCGAGGTCGGTGTCGGGCCGTGGCCCGGGGTCGACCGCCGGCTCGTCGTCCGTGCTGGCGAGGGGCTTCTCCACCTGGTCGGTCGGCGTCGGCTCGACGGTGACGCCCGTGCGGGCCGTGACGACCGTGTCGCCCTTGCGCGCCGCCGGCACGGTGGCGGGCCGCCGCCTGTCGCTCGCGGTACGCGCGACGACGCCGGCCGCCGCGCCGACCTCGCCGGCCTTGGCCCCGCTGGCCCTGCCGCCGCCGGTCTTGTCCCCGGCGGTCTTGCCCCCTCCGGTCTTGTCCCCTCCGGTCTTGCCAGCGCCGGTCTTGCCTCCGGCGGTCTTGTTCCCGGTGGTCTTGCCGCCGGCGGTCTTGCCAGCGCCGGCCCTGTTCGGGGCGCGGGTGCCACCGCCGCGTCGTCCGGAGGTCGCCACCGAGGTACGGCCCCGGCCCGTAGGAGCCGATCGGCGACGCCAGACGACGAACCCGGCCACCGCCCCGACCGCCGCGACCAACGCCAACCCGGTCCAGGCCAGTGCGCCGGGACCGCTCTCGTCGGTCGACCCGGTCGCCGGGGGCGCCGCAGCCGCCGGGGTCGACGGATCGTCCGCCGTGGTCGGCACCGCCGACGCCTGCCCGGACGTGTTGTGCTGCTCGGCGGCGGCCACCAGCGCCGGGTCCGGCTGGGTCGACGGCGGGCTCCACCCCTTCGGCGCTGCCGTCACCCGCCCCTCGTAGCGGAAGGTCAGGGTGCCCCGCACGGGGTCGCCGTCCGAGGCGACCGACAGGTAGCTCACCGAGTACTGGCCCTTGGCGGGCAGGTGGGCGACGGCCACCACCGCGGGGAACCCCGTCGTGTACTCCCGAGGCTCGAACTTCCCGTTGACCAGGAAGTACTCCCGTACCGGCTTCTCCAGCGGCTGCGGCTCCCCCTGCGACCAGCCGTTGTCGACACGAGTGCCGCCCGGGGCGGTGATCGTGAAGAACGCGTTGGCGGCGGCCTTCTCGGTGAAGAGGAGCCGCACCGACGTCAACGGCTCGCGCACGGTGGCGCCGCTCGCCGGTGTGGACGTGGCGAGGGTCCCGTGCGCCGCGGCGGGTTGGGCGGACGCGAGGAGGGCGACCGCCGAGGCGAGGAGGAACGCGAGGAGGCCCGAGACCACCCGCCCGCAAGTCTGGGGGAGACGACGCATCTGGATATCCTCACCCGCGCGAGACTTTTTTCAAGAGGTGACGATCTTCTTCCTCGAACGACGAAAGTCGACGATGAGGTCGTACGCCGCCGGGGCAGGACGCCCCGGGTGGACAGATCCCCTGGCCAGCGACGCTGCCGGGAGGCGGAGATCCGCCGGAAGCACCGCCTGGCGCTGCGACGCGCACTGCTCGACGGCGCCAAAGACGACTGACAGGTGCGCGGCCCGCCGGTGGGGCGCTGGCGCGGTTCGAGGAACCCGCCCCACCGCCGAGCCGGTCGGATAGCGTCCACGTGAAGACTCGATCACGGAGAGTGTGGATGGTTATGCGCGCTGCGGTGCTGCGGGAGTTCGACGCTCCGCTGACGGTCGAAGAGATCGATCAACCCACCCCCGGGCGCGGGCAGGTGCTGGTGCGGATCGTCGCCAGCGGCGTCAACCCGCTCGACACCAAGATCCAGGCAGGAAAGGCCGCGCACGCGCGCGTCCAGCCTCCCGCGGTGCTCGGCTTGGACCTCGCCGGCGTCGTCGCGGCGGTCGGCACGGAGGTGACCGGCTTCGCGCCCGGAGACGAGGTGTACGGGCTGTGCGGGGGCGTGGGCGACCTGCAGGGTTCACTCGCCGAGTACGCCGCCGTGGACGCCCGACTGCTGGCCCGCAAGCCGAACACCGTCTCGATGCGGGAGGCCGCCGCGTTGCCACTGGCGGCGATAACCTCCTGGGAGGGGCTCGTCGACCGGGCCGGCGTCCGCGCCGGGCAGAAGGTGCTGGTGCACGGCGGTGCCGGTGGTGTCGGCTACGTGGGCGTGCAGCTCGCGCAGGCGCGCGGCGCCGAGGCGTACGCCACGGGCGGGCCGGCGAGCCTGCGGGTCATCGAGAGCCTGGGCGCCGTGCCAATCGACTACTCCTCGACGAGTGTCGAGGAGTACGTGCAGAGGTACACCGGCGGCGAGGGGTTCGACATCATCGCCGACAACGTCGGTGGCTCGACGCTCGACGCGTCGTTCGCGGCGGTGCGCACCTATCACGGGCACGTCGTCAGCGCGCTGGGTTGGGGGTCGCACTCGCTCGCCCCGCTGTCGTTCCGGGGAGCGACCTACTCCGGGGTGTTCACCCTGCTGCCGATGCTCACCGGGCGGGGCCGCGAGCACCACGGCGAGATCCTGCGCGAGATCGCGACGCTGGCCGATGCCGGTGCGTTGCGCCCGCGACTGGATCCACGCACGTTCACGCTCGACACGGTCATGGACGCCCACCGGCTGGTCGCCAGCGGCACCGCCGAGGGCAAGGTGGTCGTGAACGTCGCCGGTTGAGCCGAGCCCTTCGTTCACACCGAAGAGGTCACCTTCGTCCCCCGCGACCGATCGAGGAAGGTCAGCCGCGCGTCACACTTGGGCCGTGCGTAGGTCACTGGGCGATGGTTGGTCGATCGAACTCTCCGATGCTTGGGCGCGGGACGGTGCCGCAACGTGGCGTGCGCCTGGCCGCACAATGCGCGTCGTGCCAGGACGTCCCTGGCGGTGCGCCGATGGGGCCGACATCATCGCCTCGCTCGATGCCGAACTGCCGCCGGACCCGGCAGGCAGGGTGGGTGAGGGCGGCCGAGACGGGGTCGGCCATCGTGCCGCCTGGCTCTATCGCCAAGATGTCCACGTCAAGTTCGTCCTCTACGGCTACAACTTCACCGACAGTAGGTACTTGGAAACGGTCTTCATCAGCGCGGACACGGCCGACCTCAGTTGGGCCTTCGACGCTTGGCGTTCGGTAAATCGATCCAGCGGTTGGGGATCAGGCGACTTGCCCGCCTGGTGACCAACTGAGTGACGGTCGGTCGGTTCGGACATCGTCGAACAAGCATGGGCGATGACGGGCACCGGCATCCAGGTCAAGGGCTACGTAGCTGTCAGGCGGGCTTCGAATGCTGATCCGCTATTGGCAGTAGATGCTTTCAATCTTCGCCCGAGCGATTCCGTTAATTCGAACCCACTGACTCTTGCTGTGGCCGCGTCGATCTACCGAATGCGTGCTAGAGGTGCCCTCATATTTCCAGTTAACTCGGCAGCCTTTGTAAACGCGAAATGCGTCAGTGTCGTAGTAGTATGAGTAGTTGATGGTGCTTGATCCGACGGGAAGCTGGAAATCGGCATTACGTGCATATCGGTTGTCAGGACTCTTTACGCACGGGAGCGGATCGCCTTCGTAGACGGATGGAAAGCTGCTCGGCCAGCAGTTCGCAACTTTGATTGAATGATTGGTGCTGCTGTTGTTGGTGACAACGCCGCCGCACCCAGGTGTCCCGCAGGTGCCTGCGATTGCAGGAGTGACCACCAATCCGAGGGCGCTTAACATGGTTGCGCTGACGGCAGCAGCGAGGACGCCTAGCTTCTTAAACAATGCTCTCTCCCTGGGGTCGGGTGGTGGGGCGCGAGATCCTTCTGTCGGACCCATAATCACTGAATCTCCTGCCGGGATGACAACAATATTCGACCCGGAAGGGAACGGGTAGTGAGAGTAAAGAACCTTACATCGGCACTGCGCGTCTCTTGGAAGCCGTTGCGGTCGAGTAGTTGACAGTTAGGGAGGTCGAATTACGTGCCCGGCCAATGTCCCGCGTTGGGTCAACGCCGGCCCGCAGAGGGCATTGACGTTAGCGGAAAGCTGCTAGGCTCTGTCTCTTGGATTCTGGTCGTCATGGACGGCGTGTAACCAGTCTCTGGTTTCGATCAGGTCGAGCGTGGCTTGAAGATGAGCAGCGAGTTCGTAGCGGACGGCTAGCCAACGCCAATGTTCGCGCCGGTCTGCGGACGCGCGACGGTGACGCAGGTAAGCGGGGCGTCCGGGCGGCGGGACAGCAAGAAGACAACGCGAGCGTTGATGCGCGTCAGCTTCGAACGGCAAGCGACGACGGTCGACACCTGCACCTCGACGCTGGCCGCCATCGCTTGGCAGCAGCCGGAAGCTTGACGCCGCATCCCCTGGCGAGGGTCGGCCCGGGGTCGCCGATGGAGCGGCTGTCGACAGCAACGCTGGCAGCAACACCGCCGGACGGCGGCACCCTGATGGGGGCGGGCCCGGTCGAAACTCCGAGTGTGCACCCGTTTGCCGGGCGCCAAGCCGGCGACAACCCGCAACTGATGGCGCTGCTGGACGCGATCCGGGTCAACGAGCCCGGCCCCGGACGGCCCCGCAAGCGCCCCGAAGTGCTCATCGCGGACAAGGGGTACGCGCACGACGCAACCCGTAGAGCGCTGCAGCACCGTGGGATCCGGCACGTCATTCCTGAACGCACGGACCAGGTCGCCCGCCGGGCCGCCAAGGGCAGCGTCGGTGGGCGCCCACCGGCCTTCGACAAGGCGATCTACCGCAAACGCAACGTCGTGGAACGCTGCTTCAACAGGCTCCAACAGCGGCGCGACCTAGCCAGCCGCTACGCCAAACGGGCATCCCTCTACCGGGCCAGCCTCGTCCTGATCGCCGCCATCACCTGGCTTCCATGATCGACAGGACAGGCCCTAGGCGCGACCAGCGACGATCGACAGTGCCAAGCGTTCTTGCAGGTCAATGCTCTATGAATGTGCGATCCCGACAGCCCGGTCGCCTGGGGAAGGTCAACGCCCAGTGAGGTGTGGCCCTGCACTCTCTGGTTCTAGCCGCCCTCTGGTTTGAAGAGAGCAATCCAGCCAGCGATCGTTCCAAGGATGGTCATGGCGAGCGTCGTTCCCTCGTACACTTTGCGGGCCAGCCCCAGCATGCCGGGCGGCTCTGCTGTCGGAGGGGCTGAGTGTGAGGGGACGCGTTGGACTCGTGATGGTTGACGAGAGGCAGCCACGGTCGTCCTGCTGAAGACTCGTCTCATCTTGAAAAGGCGATGTGTGTGGCATCCAACGAGCACACCCCAGCCTGCGTTTCGACAAGGACTGCCATCCTTGCGGACCGGCTCTCGACATTGGAGCGGTGCAACGAACGCGATGTACGGCAGGAGTGCGGCGAGGACTGTGAACCACCCGTACCGCGCTTGCTCCCCGGCGAAGAACGCTGCCGCGATTCCGGCGATGACGCCACCGATGACCAGTCTGTCCGTTCTGGTTGTTCTCCGGCCCGCCACGCTTAGGAGGCTAAGCGTGATGCCATAGCTGCAGGCTGCAACAGTCGGGTTCGCGACTCATCGTGATTGGTGCCTGGTCGGTCGATGGTTCGAAGGGTCCGACGGCAGTCCGAACCGCGGCTATTCGGCGACGAAAACTCCTACGCCGGGCAGGGTCTCGGTCATCCCCTTGATCCGTAGTACCTGCATGGCTCGATCGATCACGGGCTCTGTTACACCGTAGTGCTCGATCAACTCTCGCCGGCTGGGCAGCTTGGAACCGGGCTGGAACTCGCCGGACTTGATGCGTTCGGCGAGGTCGTCGGCGATCTGCTCGTAGCGGTAACGCGGCGGCACGTGGCTCTCCTCGGTTGGCAACACGAGTAGACCACCTACGTCAGCCCTTGACTACCCAACGGTACCTGTGGGAGGTTGCCGAGGAGGTCGATTCCCTCGGTTGGCGCTGCGGGCCGTCCTCGCCGGCGTGGATGTTCGGCGCGTCCCCCGCGTTCGGGCATCCACGCCTCCAGATCGCTCCGGCACAAGGAGACGGCATTGCTCCCTTTGGCAACGACAGGGCAGACCCTGGCTAGCAGGCGAGACGAACCGGTGAAGCGAGTGTCGTACGACGAGTACCTCCTGGCCGTAGCGCTGACGCTGGCCCGCCGTCACCGGCCAGTCTGGTCCTGGCGACATTGGCGGCGCGTCTGCCGCTGCGGGGGCGATCTGCCATGCCGGAGCCGCCACCGCATCCCGATCAACCGTGGCCACTGGCCCAGCCAGGACGGCCCGCAGTGATTACTCACCACCCGATCAAGCCGGCCTGGACGTGCCGGGGCTGTGCGGGGGAGTGGCCCTGCCATACCCGACGCCGCGAGCTGCGAGCCGAGTACGAACGAGCCCCGGTGTCCCTGGCCATCTACCTGGCCGCTCAACTCGTCGACGCCGTCCAGGACCTGGCCCACGTTCCCGCCGGCCATCTGCACTACCGATTCCTCGGCTGGACCCGATGAGCATCCTGCGGTCGGGTGACGAGAAGTTCCACTACAGCGACGGCTCGCACAGGTGGATCCCGCCGGACCCGGACTACGACCAGGAGGTCTGGGACGAGCAGGTCCGTCAACACAAGCACGGCCACCTCAGGAACGAGCGCCCGAAGGTCCGCATCCAACGGCTGATCTGACGCCAAGCAGTGCAGCAGCGAAGCACAGCAACCGTGCCAGCCGCACCGAGCCGACAAGCGCGCCAGCAAGAGGTTGCAGGCAGGAGGCGCTGGGTACCCCCTGCCCATGTTCGAGGGTTTTACAGACGAGCGGGTCGACGTCGGTGAGGTGGAGCTGCGGGTCCGGTACGCCGGACAGGGTCCTGCGGTCCTGCTCGTCCACGGGCATCCGCGTACCGGATCGACGTGGCACCTGGTCGCACCGCGACTGGTGGATCTCGGCTTCACGGTGGTCTGCCCGGACATGCGCGGCTACGGGCAGTCGGGAAAGGCGCGGATCCGCCCCGACCACTCCCAGCAGTCCAAGCGCGCGGTGGCCGGGGACATGCTCCGTCTGATGAACGCGCTCGGCCATCCGACGTTCGCCGCGGTCGGGCACGACCGCGGTTGCTATGTGGCGTTACGTCTGGCGCTCGATCACCCCGACGCGGTCAGCCGGCTGGTGGTCATGGACGGTGTGCCCATCAGCGCGGCCCTCGCCCGATGCGACGCGAGGTTCGCTCGGGACTGGTACCACTGGTTCTTCTTCGCCCAGCCGGAGAAACCGGAGCGTGCCATCATGGCCGATCCCGACGCCTGGTACGACAGTGCCGACCCCGAGCGGATGGGGGCCGAGAACTATCGGGAGCTGCGGGAGGCCATCCACGATCAGGCGACCGTGCGGGCGATGTTGGAGGACTACCGCGCCGGCCTCGGCGTGGATCGGGAGCATGAGGAGGCCGACCGGCGTGCCGGCCGTACCGTCCGTTGTCCGACGTTGTTCCTGTGGTCGACAGGTGACGACATGGAAGATCTCTATGGTGACCCACTCGCCGTCTGGCGGCCCTGGGTCGTGGACCTACGCGGCGAACCGATCCGGTCCGGACATCATGTCGCCGAGGAAAACCCCGACGACCTGACAGGCGTGCTACACCGCTTCCTCGCCTGACCGTTGCCGCCGGCCCGCATCCGTGGTCGCGCTGCCGGGGAGTGGACGTGGCTCGGTCGTGCCTGGTAGGCAGGCGGTTGTGCGCATCGTTTCCCTGCTGCCGGCGGCCACCGACATCGTGGCCATGCTTGGCCTGACCGGGCATCTGGTCGGGCGTACCCATGAGTGTGACTGGCCGCCGGGGGCGCTGGCCGACATCCCGGCGGTGACCGCGACGTCCCTGCCCGAGGCCCTGACGAGCCGGGAGATCTCGGCGGCGATCGCCGGTGACGCGCACCGGGGGTCGTCGATCTACCAGCTCGACGTCGCCATGTTGGAGGACCTGAAGCCGGATCTGATCCTGACCCAGGATCTGTGCGATGTGTGTGCGGTCTCCTACGAGCGGGTCAACGACGCGGTGCGTCTGATTGATCTCGACACCAGGGTGGTGTCCCTGGAGGCGCGGACCATCGACGGCATCCTGGACACGGTCGATGCCGTGGCCGCTGACCGGCACCGAGGGCAGGGCGGCGGAGATCCGCGCCGACGCCGGGCGTCGCCTCGCCGCGTTGCCGGGACCGGTGACCGGCGCGCCGACGGTGCTGTTCGTCGAGTGGCTCGACCCGTTGATGCCGGGCGGGCACTGGGTGCCGGAGCAGATCGCGTACGCGGGTGGGCGGTCGCTGCTGCTCGGGCCGGGCGCGCACAGCACCCCGCACCGGTGGTCGGTGGTCGCCGACCTGGCTCCCGAGGTGGTGGTGTTCGGGCCGTGCGGGTTCACGCCGGAGCGCACCTTCGCCGAGGTGTCGGTGGCGGCGGCGCAACCTGGCTGGGCGGACCTGCCCGCGGTTCGTCAGGGGCAGGTGTGGGTGGTCGACGGGCCTGCTTACTTCAACCGCCCCGGCCCGCGGGTCGTCGACGGCGCGGAGATCCTCGCCGGCATCCTCGCTGGCCGTCCCGACTCCCGCGCTCGGCGGGTTTCCCCCGACGTCGGGTGACACTGCCGCTCCCGAGTGGCCAGTGCGGACAGCGTAGCCAGGAGCCGCAGTGGGGCGAACCAGCACTGCCGCCCATCGCACGGTGTCTGATCTGATCCGCGGTGCCGTCGTGGTAGCCCACCCTCGCTCAAGCGGATAGCGCCCGGTCGGTGCTGACGTCAGGCTTCGCCGCGTTCACCACCGCTCGCGCTGCCCGGCTGGTGTTCCATTCCATGAGGCCGATCATGAGCGCGACGGCGCCGCCAGGGATGACGACAACTCCCGCGCCGAGCCACGACCCGAGCGCCATGACCGCCAAACATGCCGTGGGCTGCGTCCAGCCCGGAATCTTGTTCCACCACGCGCGGCGCAGCACGGCTCGTGACCATTGCTCGACGATCCCGGCCACCGCAGGGTCCGGGTGCCGATTCCCGTGGCCGGCCCTGCGGATCGCCTCCCGTCGCTCTCCGCTCGGGAGCTGACGGAACGCCTTCACCGCGGCCCGCCGTTCGTCCTTGGTCACGTCAAAGAGCCTGTTTTCCACAGCGCCATCATGGCCGATCTCGCAGCGTCAGGTGCGTGCCCGCGCTGCTCCGGCCAGGTCGACGATCCGGTCGCTCCAGCGGTCCAGCAGGGTCTGGTCGTGGGTGATGACCAGGACACCGGCGCGCTGCGTCCGCTGATAGTCGCGGATGACGGCGGCGACGTGCGCCTGGGTGGAGGCGTCGAGCATCGCGGTGGCCTCGTCGCAGAGCAGGTAGTCGGGGCGGTGCACGAGGGCCCGGGCGAGGCAGGCGCGTTGCAGTTGCCCGTCGGAGACCGCGTGGGGACGCCGACCGCGCAGGTCCGCGGTGAGGCCGACGAGGTCGGCGAGTTCGGTCACCCGTTCCCGGACGACCGACTCGGGCGTCCGGGTGGCGCGCAGCGGTTCGGCGATCAGGTCGGTGAGGCTCAGGCGGGGGTCGGCGGCGGCGCGCGGGCTCTGGAAGAGGGCGGCGACGCGGGTTCGTAGGGCGACCGGCACGGCGTACCGGACGGCGGCGACCGGGGTGCCGTCGATGCTGACCCGGCCGTGGTCGGGGCGGTGCAGGAGGGCGAGGACCCGGACCAGTGTCGACTTGCCGCAGCCGGACGGCCCGCGCAGTCCGACCGTCTCGCCCCGGTCGATCCGCAGGCTGACGTCGTCGAGGACGACCTGACTGCCGTACCCGACGGTCACCCGGTCGGCGAGGAGGTGCGTGCTTGTCACGTGATGGCTCCGGCGACGATCGGGTGGTGGCAGGCTACCGTGCCGCCGCCGGTGACAGGTGTCGGCAGTGGTCGGTCCGCGCAGGTGTCGGTGCGGCGTGGGCAGCGGGGCGCGAACGCGCACCCCGGGGGCAGCGCGGTGAGCATCGGCGGGTCGCCCGGCACCGGACGGAAGGCCCGGTCCGGCAGGGCGTCGAGCAGCGCCGACGCGTACGGGTGGGCTGGCGTGGTGAAGAGTTCGTCGGTGTCCCGGTGCTCCACGATGCGGCTGGCGTACATCACGGCGACGGTGTCGGCGACCCGGCGTGCGGCGGCCAGGTCGTGCGTGATGAGCACGACGGTCGAGCCGTTGTCGCAGCGGCGGCGCAGCAGGTCGAGGGTGTGGTCGACAAGGGGCCGGTCCAGCCCGGTGGTGGGCTCGTCGGCGATGAGCAGCGACGGGTCGGGTGCCAGCGCGAGCGCGGTGACCAGGCGTTGTGCCATGCCGCCGGACAACTCGTGCGGGTAGCGGTCCAGGTCGGCCGGATCGAGCCCGACATCGACCGCGAGCCGGTCGGCGTCGGCACGGTCGCGGCCGTGCGCCCGCAGCGTCTCGGCGAGCAGTCGCCGTCCGGTACGGACCGGGTTCAGGGCGGTGGCCGGGCTCTGCGGGACCAACCCGACCCGGCGCCCGCGTACCCTCCGGGCCAGGTGGCGCTGGCCGCAGGTGACCAGGTCGACCGGCTCGGCGCCGGGGTGGTGCAGCAGGGCGTGGCCGGTCGTCGTGGCGTTGCCCGGCAGGAGGCCGAGCAGGGCGTGGGCCAGGACGGACTTGCCGCAGCCGGACTCGCCCACGATGGCCACCAGTTCGCCGGCCCGGACGGTGAGGCTGAGGTCGCTGACGGCACGCACGCGCGCGTCGCGGAGTCGGAACTCGACGCCGAGGCCGTCCACGGCGAGCAGCGGCTGACGCGTGGCGGCGCGGGACGACGCCGGGGCGGGAACGGATTCGGTGGTGGTCACAGGTGCAGCTCCGCTCGGACCCGGGGATCGAGGCGGTCGCGCCAGCGGGCGGCGAGGACCGCGATGGCGAGGGTGACGACGACGATGACCGCGCCCGGTGCCAGGCTGGCCCACCAGGCGCCGGTCAGCAGCGACCCCTGACCGTCGTTGATCATGTTGCCCAGCGAGGCGAGGTGCGGCGGCAGGCCGAGACCGAGGAAGGACAGGGCGGTCTCGTGCCACACCGCGTGCGGGATCATCAGGGTGGTGGCCAGCGCCAGCCGGGGCAGGACGTGCGGCAACAGGTGTCGCCTGAGGACCCGCAGGCGGCCCGCTCCGCCGCCGATGGCGGCGTCGATGAACGGTCGGGTCCGAAGGCTCAGCAACTCGGACCGGACGATGCGGGCGGTGGACAGCCAGTGGGTGAGCCCGACGGAGGCGATCACGGCACCGAGGCTGGGACGCAGCATGGCGACGATGAAGATGCCCAGCAGCAGGTGCGGCATCGCGGCGATGGTGTCCACGATCCGCATCAGGACGCGGTCCACCCGGCCACCGAGCGTGCCGGCGATCCCGCCGACCACACCGCCGAGGACTGTGGCGACGAGCGCGGCGGTCGCGCCGACGAGCAGCGACACCCGCAGCCCGTAGACGGCCCGATGCGCCACGTCCCGGCCCAGGTCGTCGGTGCCGGCGGGGTGGGCCCAGGACGGTGACAGGCGGGTCTGGTCCAGCGCGACCGCGCTCTGGTCGAGTGGCCAGACGAGCGGGGCGAGCAGCGAGCCGACGACGGCGACGAGGAGCACGAGGCCGGCCGTGACGACACCGGCCTGGCCGGGCCGCAGCCGCAGTCGGGTGATTCGGAGCAGCGGCGGTCGGGCGGCGAGGTCAGCCATCGAGTCGTACCCTCGGGTCGGCGGCGGCGTAGGCGAGGTCGGTCGCGAGGTTCGCGGCCAGCACCACCGCGGTGGTGACAAGCGTGATCGCCGCCAGCAGCGGGAAGTCGCTGCCCAGCGCCGCGGCGACCGTGACGGCGCCGAGGCCCGGCAGCGAGAAGACCGTTTCGACGAGCACCGCGCCGCCGACCAGCTCGGGCAGGTGGGTGCCGACCAGGGTGAGGAACGGCAGCAGCGCGGTCCGCAGCGCGTGCCCGAACAGCACCGTCCGACCGGGCAGACCGCGCGCCCGCGCGGCGAGCACGTGGTCGTCGCGCAGGCTCTCCGCGACCGCGTCCCGGACGAACAGCACGAACCATGGCGCCTGGGACACGGCCAGCACCCCGACCGGCAGGATCAGGTGGTGCGCCACGTCGGACCAGGAGGTGCTTGTCGCGGTGACGTCGGTGAGGCCGCCCGCCGGCAACCATCCCAGGGCCAGCGCGAACACGGCGATCGCGGCCAGGCCCAGCCAGAACACCGGCATCGACTCGACCGCGTAGGCCGCCGTCCGCAACGCACGGTCGAAGAGCCCACCCCTGCGGTACGCGGCCAGCGCGCCCAGCAGCAGGCTCGCGACCAGGACGAGGGCGAGGGTCACGCCGATCAGCAACAGCGTCCAGCCGGCCCGGGCGGCGAGCACCGAGGCGACCGGCTCGTGTCGACTTGTCGACCAGCCCAGGTCGCCCTGGACCAGGTTGCCGACCCAGCGCAGGTACTGCACCGGCAGGGGGTCGTCGACGCCCCAGTTGGCGCGCAGCTGTGCCAGGTTCTCCTCGCTGGCGGTGAAGGCCGCCGCGCCCGCGTACTGCTTCGCGGGGTCGACCGGCGACGCGGCGCCGAGGGCGAACATCCCGACGCTTGTTGCGGCGAGCACCGGCACGGCGACCAGCAGCCGACGCCGGACCACCGCGCCGGCTCCGGCCAGGCGACCGGAGCGGGTCACGACCGGGTCCAGGTGTCGATGTTCCACCAGAGGCTGTTCGCCACCCCGTGTTCGTGCGCCTCCACCCGGGGAGCCACGCCCCGCACCGAGGACTTCAGCACGTAGGTGTGCCGCAGGTAGGTGAGGAACAGCCACGGTACGTCGGCGGCGAGCTGCTTCTGGAACTGCGCGTACGCGGCCTTGCGCAGGGCCGGATCGATCTGGTCGCGGCCCTGTTGCAGGGCCCGGTCGGTCACCTCGGAGCGGTACGAGCCGGGGTTGAAGTAGCCCTGCCCGGCGAACCGTGAGCCGAACAGCTTGTACGAGACGAAGTCCGGGTCGTACGGCGTCCCGTACCCCATCAGTAGGGCGTCGGACTTCATCCGCGGGTCGATGGCGTCCCAGGTCAGCCCGGCCGGGGTCACCTCGATGCCGATCTTCTTCGCGTCGGCGGTGACGGCGAGGGCCAGGTCCTTGCGGAGCGTGTCGCTCGCCGGGTACATCAGCGTGAACCGGGCCGGTCGGCCGTCCTTGACGCGTACCCCGCCGGGGCCCGGTGTCCAGCCGGCCGCGTCGAGCAGTGCTCCGGCCGCCGTCGGGTCGGCGGTGGGCCTGCCGATGATCGAGGGGTCGGCGAACTCGGAGGTCGGGGGGATCGGGCCGAACGCCGGTTCGCCGGCGCCACCGAGGAGCCCGGACACCATCGCGGCCCGGTCGACGGCCAGGTTGAGCGCCCGGCGGACCGCGGGGTCGGCGAGGACCGGGTTGCCCGTCGGCAGCATGACGCCGCGGTAGTCGGCGGTCGGCACGCGCTGCACCCGGTACGTGGCGTCGGTGTCGAACCCGGAGGCGAGCTTCGGCGGCAGCTCGGCGGCGTCGAACTCGCCGGCCCGCATCCGCTGGGCGCGGACGTTGTCGTCGGCGACGAACGCGACCACCACCCGGTCGTTCTTCGGCCGGCCACCGAAGTAGTGCTCGTTGGCCGTGAGCACCAGGCGGTCGCCCGGCGTCCAGGACTCGACCCGGTACGGCCCGGTCCCGATCGGCTTGCGGTTGAACCCGGCGGTGTTGATGTTCTGCCCGCCGAGCAGCTTGGCCGGCACGATGCCGAGGGTGAGCCGTTGCAGGAAGGGCGCGTACGGGTGGCGCAGCCGGAACACGACAGTGGCGGCGTCGGGCGCGGTCACCGACTCCACCATGTCCAGGTCGGAGCGGAGCGTCGAGTCGACAGCCGGATCCAGCACGGCCTGGTATGTGAAGACGACGTCCTGGGCGGCCAGCGTGGTGCCGTCGTGGAACCGCACGCCGTCGCGGAGTTTCGCGGTCACGGTGCGCCCATCGGGGGACAGCTCCGGCAACGCCGTGGCCAGACCGGCGACGAGGCGGTTGTCGTTGTCCCGGCTGAGGAGGCCGTCGAAGATCAGTGCGGCGCCGTCGACGCCGTAGTTGAGCACCGGGTTCAACGCGTCCGGCTCGTCGGAGGTGGCGACGACAAGCGTCGCGCCGCCGGTGGAGCCGTTGGGGGTGGCCGGGGCCGAGCAGCCGGCGAGGACGAGCATCCCCGCCGCCGCGGTCGACGCCACCAGACGTCGGAGGGTCGGACGCATCCGGGTCACGGAGGGCTCCTGTGGTGTGGGGAGGAGTCGTTGGTCGGGTGGGCGCGGGGCCGTAACCGTTGATCATCACGGTGGCACAGTTGCCATGCTTTGGCAATTGCCATAATTGTGCGTCATGCCGAGGGCCGACTGTTGTTCACGTCGCGGTCTGGTGTGGATCACCCGCCCGGAGCTGCCTGTTTCCGCACGTTCGACACGGTGGGCGCGATCCTGCCGCCGCTATCCCGGAGCGTTTCGTGCCCCTGCCCAGACGTCGTCGACGGAGCGCGGTGACCGCCCTCCCACTGGCGGTGCTCGCCGTCGCCGCGACCGTCCTGGCCGTGCCGGCCCCGGTGTCCGGGCACCCGTCCGGTGACCCGCAGACCGTGTCCATCGCGCGCGACGACCAGCGCCCAGAGGTCGTCCGGGTGCGGTGGCGCGTCGGCGGGCCCGACGACCTGACGCTGCTCGGCGTCTCCCTCGGCCTGCTGCCGTCCGACCGCGTGCTGCTCGACGGTGCCGTGGACTACCGCGCGACGGATCCGGCGGTGCTCGCGTCGTCCGAGCTGTTCTCCGCGTACCTGCTCAGGCAGATCACGGTGGCCGACGGCACGCGTGCCTGTCCCGGCGCTGTCGCGGAGTCGAAGGCCCTGGCGAGGGTCGGTGCCACAGTCGACTACACCTGCCCCGGGCCGGTCCACACGGTCACCGTCGCGGTGCGGATGCTCACCGACCTCGACCCCGCGTACCGTGCGGCGGCCACCGGCCCGGACGGACAACGCGCGGTGTACGGCGCGGGCGAGGACTCCCACGACTGGATTCTCGACGGCACGCCGGCCGTGGTCAGCACCCGCCGTGGCAGCGGCGCGGCCGTCCCGCCGGGGATCGGGGTCACGGCTCTCGTCGGTGGGGCACTGGTGGTCGCGGCCGGGGTGCTGCTGGTGTCGAGGCGACGGCGACGAATGCGGGCCGTGGCGTCACGCCCCTGAGGTGCCGTCGACCAGCACGACCTCCAGCCGGCGTGGGCCGTGCACGCCCTCGACCCGGTTGAGCTCGATGTCGCTCGTCGCGGACGGGCCGGAGATCCAGGTCTGGGGCGCGCGCGGGTCCAGTCGGGTCAGCGCCTCCGGCAGCAGGCCGACGACCTGGTCGGCGCGGACGACGCAGATGTGCCGGTCGGGCACCAGGGTGAGCGCGCGCCGCCCCTGGGCAGGGCCGGCGTCGAGGATGATGGTGCCGGTGTCGGCGACCGCCACGGCACAACCGGTCAGGACCGCGTCCATCGTGTCGAGCGCGGCAGGTGTCAGCGGGGGAGCGTCGCGGTGCAGTTGCCCGGTGTGGCCGGCCAGCCAGTCGGCGGGGACGTCGGTGGGGACGGCGAGTCGGTCCACCTCGGTTAGCAGCCCGGCCAGGGCGTCCAGCCCACGGTGGACCGTCGCCCGGTAGTCCACCAGGCGGTCGACGAGGACCGCGACCAGGTCCGTGCGGTCGTCGGCCCGGCGGTATCGGCTGGGCACCTGCACCGGGGGCGGGTTGTCGGCCAGGGCCATCCGCAGTCGCGCCAGGATCTCGTCGCGGGCGTTCACTGCTGCTCCCACCATTCCCGGAAGGTCTGCGGCGCGGGCAGCGGCAGGTCCCGCGAGCGGGTCCACGCCGAGGCGGGCCAGGGCAGCCGGCGCAGCGTCCGGGCGCCGGTGCGCCGCTCGCGGTACGCCCCGAGAGGGCCCGCGCCGGTGCGGGCCAGGCGCAGGGCGGCGGCCCAGCGTCGAGGGCTGCGCATCACCCAGGACAGGACGCGCATGGTGGCTCGTTCCGCAGGTGGATGCGGGGCCTGCTGGCGGAGGTGGACCAGGATCTCCGGGATGTTGATCTTCACTGGGCAGGCGTCGTAGCAGGCGCCGCAGAGCGTGGACGCGTACGGCAGCGAGGCGTTGTCGGCCACGCCGGTCAGTTGGGGCGACAGGATTGCGCCGATCGGCCCCGGATACACCGAGCCGTACGCGTGCCCGCCGGCCCGCTCGTACACCGGGCAGACGTTGAGGCACGCGGAGCAGCGGATGCAGGACAGCGCCGGCCGCCCGACCGGGTCGGCCAGCACCGCGGACCGGCCGTTGTCGACGAGCACGACGTGTACGTCCTGCGGGCCGTCACCCGGGGTGACGCCCGTCCACATCGAGGTGTACGGGTTCATCCGCTCGCCGGTCGAGGAACGCGGCAGCAGTTGCAGGAAGACCTCCAGGTCGGTGAAGGTCGGCAGCAGCTTCTCCACGCCCACGACGCTGATCAGCGTCTCCGGGAGGGTGAGGCACATCCGCCCGTTGCCCTCGGACTCCACGACCACGAGCGTGCCGGTGTCGGCGATGGCGAAGTTGGCGCCGGACACGGCGACCCGGGCCGAGAGGAACCGCCGTCGCAGGTGTGCGCGGGCCGCCTCGGCCAGGGCGGCCGGCTCGTCGCTGAGGTCGGCCGGCGCGTCCGGCATGCGGCGGAGGAAGATCTCCCGGATCTGCGTCCGGTTGTAGTGGATCGCCGGCACCAGGATGTGCGAGGGGGTGTCCTCGCCGAACTGCACGATCAGCTCCGCCAGGTCGGTCTCGTACGCGGCGATCCCGGCCGCCTCCAGGGCCTCGTTGAGCTCGATCTCCTGGGTCGCCATCGACTTGACCTTCACGACCTCGTCGGCCCCGGCGGCCCGGGTCAGCTCGACCACGATCCGGCAGGCCTCGGCCGCGTCCCGGGCCCAGTGCACGGTGGCGCCGGCAGCGGTGGCGGACGCCTCGAACTGCTCCAGCAGCTCCGGCAGCCGCCGTTGGACGTCCGCCTTGATCGCCGAGCCGGCGTCGCGCAGAGCCTCCCAGTCGGGCACCTCGTCGACCACCCGGGCGCGCTTGCCGCGGATGGTGCGGGTGGCCCGGTGCAGGTTGGCCCGCAGTTGGGTGTCGGCGACTGCCGGCTTCGCCGCGGTGGGAAAGGGCAGCGGGGTGCGGATCCGCCCGTCTCCGGTGGCCGGTGCGACCGGGCGGGTCACGAGGTGGCCCCCGTCGCGGCGAGGATCTCGGCGTAGTGCAGGGCCCGCACGCCCGACCGGTGCCGGGCGAGGCCACCCCCGATGTGCGCCAGGCAGGAGTTGTCGGCGGCGGCGAGCACCCGCGCCCCGGTCTCGCCGACCCGGGCGCACTTGTCGGTGAGCATCGCGGTGGAGACGTCCGGGTTCTTCAGGGCGAAGGTGCCGCCGAAACCGCAGCACTCCTCGGCGTCGGCCAGCTCGACCAGCCGGATGCCGCGCACCTCGCGCAGCAGTCGCAGTGGCCGGTCACCCAGTCGCAGCAGTCGCAGGCCGTGACAGGTGGGGTGGTAGGTCACCGTCTCCGGGAACTCGGCACCGACGTCGGTGACGCCGAGGACGTCGACCAGCAACTCGGACAGCTCGTAGGTGCGGCCGGCCACCGACGTGGCGGGCGGGTGCAGCCGCGGGTACTGGTCGCGGATCATCGCGGTGCACGACCCGGACGGCACGACGACGGCGTCGTAGGTGTCGAAGACGTCGACAAAGTGGCGCACCATCGGCATCGCCTCGGCCCGGTAACCGGTGTTGGCGTGCATCTGCCCGCAACAGGTCTGGCCGGTGGGGAAGTCGACGGTGTGGCCGAGCCGCCGCAGGACGCGGGTGACCGCGATGCCGGTGGACGGATAGGCGAGGTCGTTGACGCAGGTGATGAACAGGGCAATCCGCATGGCGGCGTCGACCCGCCTTGACTGTGTTGGTGTGAGCGAGTACACACTGGCGAGCAAGATCCTATCGGAAACGGCTCTGCCGCCACCAGGCACCGGAGGATGGTTCGTGAGATTCATGCGCGTCGGCCCCGTCGGCCAGGAACGCCCCGTCCTGTCCGTCGACGGGCGGCACTTCGACCTCTCGTCGCTGACCGCCGACATCGACGCGGACTTCCTCGGCGGAGACGGCGTCCGGCGCGTCCGCGAGGCCACCGACCTGCCCGAGATCGACGTCACCGGTCAGCGGGTCGGCGCGCCGGTCGCCCGTCCCGGTGTGGTCCTCTGCGTCGGGCAGAACTACGCCGCGCACGCTGCCGAGTCGGGCGCCGAGCCACCCACCGCCCCGATCATCTTCTACAAGGCGCCCAACACCGTCGTCGGCCCCCACGACGACGTCCTGATCCCGCGTGGCTCCACGAAGACCGACTGGGAGGTGGAGCTGGCGGTGGTGATCGGTCGTCGGGCCCGCTACCTCGCCTCGCCGGCCGACGCCGCCGCGCACATCGCCGGGTACGTGCTGTCCAACGACGTCTCCGAGCGCGACTTCCAGCTCGCCGTCTCCGGTGGCCAGTGGTCGAAGGGCAAGTCCTGCGAGACGTTCCAGCCGCTCGGCCCGTGGCTGGTCACCCCCGACGAGATCGACGACGCGCAGGCGCTGCGGCTGCGCTCCTGGGTCAACGGCGAGCCCCGCCAGGACTCCACCACGAAAGACATGATCTTCGACGTGGCGTACCTGGTCTGGCACCTGTCCCAGTACACGGTCCTGGACCCGGGCGACGTCATCAACACCGGCACCCCGCAGGGTGTGGCGCTCTCCGGCCGCTTCCCGTACCTGGCCGCCGGTGACGTGATGGAGGTCGAGATCGACGGCCTCGGCCGGCAGCGCAACACGCTGCGCAGCGCCTGACGGCGGTGCGTCGACTCGGAGGACTGCTCAGGAGGGGAGAGAAGGATGCGGTGTGACGGTCTCGTGGCGGTGGTGACCGGAGGTGGCTCGGGGATCGGCCACGCCTGTGTGCGGGCGTTCGTGGCCGCCGGCGCCCAGGTGGGCGTACTGGACCTGGACCTGTCGGATCTCCCCGAGGATCCTCGCGTCCACGGCGTCCGGGCGGACGTGGCCGACCGGTCCTCCCTCGGTGCGGCCGTCGCCTCGGTCGCCGAGCGGTTCGGCGGCATCGACATCCTGGTCAACAACGCCGCCATCTCCGCCGTGGGCACGGTGGAGGACGACGACGACGAGGTGTGGAGCCGGGTGCTCGACGTCAACGTCTCCGGGGTGGCCCGCACGAGTGCCGTCGCGCTGCCGTACCTGCGCCGGTCGTCGGCCGCGGCGATCGTCAACATCTCCTCGATCGCGGCGACCGTCGGCCTGCCCCGACGTGCCCTGTACTCGGCGTCGAAGGGTGCCGTGCACGCCCTCACCCTCGCCATGGCCGCCGACCTGGTGGCCGAGGGGGTCCGGGTCAACTGTGTCGCCCCCGGCACCGTGGACACGCCCTGGGTGGCCCGCCTGCTCGCCGGCGCGGACGATCCGGCGGCGGAGAAACGGCACCTCGCGTCCCGACAGCCGACGGGCCGCCTGGTGACCGCCGACGAGGTGGCCGCCACCGTCGTCTACCTGGCGTCGCCCGCCACCGGGTCGGTGACCGGGTCGTCACTCCCGGTGGATGGCGGCATGTCCGGCCTGCGGGTACCCGCCCGGGTCGCCCCCGCATCCGGCCCCGCCGGGCCGGGAGCGGTCGTCTCCTGAGGGTCGCCGGCGGCCCGTGACATGATTGCGCCCATGGGGAAACAGCAGGACGTCGGCGAGCCCGACCGTCACAGCGGGTCCGACGTCACCGACCACCGTCCGATCGGTGGCGACGCTGACGCACGGCTCGCTCTCGCACAGGACCCCAGCACGCCGCAGATGACCCTCATCGACCTGGCGTCCGACCCGTCGGCCGTGGTCCGCAAGGCGGTCGCCGCTCGGGCCGACGCACCCGCGCAGGCCCTGCGCCCGCTGACCCGCGACCATGATCGGCAGGTCCGGGAGGCCGTGGCGAGGAACCCCTCGACCTCGATCGCCAACCTGATGCGTCTGGTCAAGGACGCCGACCGGTGGATCCGGTGGGCGGTCGCCAGCAACCCGGCCTGTGACGAGTCGGTCCGCCGGGCCATGTCCGAGGCATCGGACAAGGAGCTTCGCGGTCTCCTCGCCGAACGGCGGGACCTCGAACCGGAGCTGGCCGCCAAGCTCGTCGACGACGTCTCACCCGAGGTACGCGAACGACTCGCCACCCACACCCACGACCCGGGCGCGATCACCGCCCTGCTGGCCGATCGCACCGCACGCGTACGCAAGGGGGTGGCCCGCAACCCGCGGACCACCGCCGCGCAGCGCAGCGCGCTCGCCGCGGACCCGGTGGTCGACGTCCGTGCCGCGCTGGTGCGTGCGGTCGAGCTGGGCGAGGCCGACCTGGCGTTGCTGCTCGACGACCGTTCGGTCCAGGTCCGCCTGGCCATGGCGACGAGCGAGATCGTGCCGGCGCACATCCGGCAGGCCCTCGCCCGCGATCCCGACGAGATGGTGGCCAGCGCGGCCCGGGACTTCCGCCCGGGATCCGGCAACTCCTCGGCGGTGCGGGCTCCCCGCATCGCCCACCGGCCCTCCACCGCCGGCGCTGGTCGACGCGGCGGCACCTCGCGGTAGGGCGGAGCCGGTCGCCTCCCCGGGGAGTGCAGCCCGCGTACTCAGGATGGTTTCCAAACATTCACATGCGTTGTACAGATCCTCTCTAGGCTGCGAATGTCCAGTTCTTGGGCCTATGTCGGCAGGAGAGGACCAGCGGTGCGTATCAGAAGATCCAGGTCAAGGTTCGGGGCGATTGCCGCGGCGGTGACGCTCGCCGCGGCGGGGGCAACATTCGTCGGCGGTACCGGGCACGCGGCCGAGCCCTCCCCGTTCAGCGTCGTGGGCGGTGCGATCCGACCGGCGACCGGCACCCCGGTGCCCGCCTCCGGAACGCACGCGTCGCTGTGGAGCAATTCCCATCACGCCACCACGAGCGTCAACGGCTCCGGGCGGGTGCTGATCGGTGCCATCGGTGACAACTGCCAGGGCTGGCCGACCGTACGGGTGACCGTCGACGGCGTCAGTGTCGGCGAGACCACCATCGTCAG
Organism: Micromonospora sp. NPDC048898; assembly: GCF_043198035.1. NCBI lineage: Bacteria > Bacillati > Actinomycetota > Actinomycetes > Micromonosporales > Micromonosporaceae > Micromonospora > Micromonospora sp. NPDC048898. The sequence continues at coordinate 353,525 of NZ_JBICUF010000006.1, read as the reverse complement.
CGCGACCAGCTACGGCACGTACCCGGTCGGCACGGCGGTCGGCGCCGGCCAGCACACCGTGCGGATCCAGTTCGTCAACGACTTCCGGGACGACGCCTGCGACCGCAACGTCCACGTCGCGTACGCGCGGATGGAGACCGCCGGCGCCACCGACACGAAGTTCAGCTTCGCCGTCCTGCCGGACACCCAGCAGGAGGTGCTCAACACCAGCGACACCCGCTTCCTCAACCGCACCAACTGGCTTGTGCAGAACCGGTCCGCGCTGGACCTGCGCTTCGTGACCTCCTCCGGTGACGTGGTCAACTGGGACACCCCGGACCACGCGCAGTACGTCATCGCCCGCAACGCGATGCGGCCGATCGAGAACGCCGCCATCCCGTACGCGCTGGCCCTCGGCAACCACGACACCCAGGCCACCGGCCCCGGCGGCTCGGCCCGCGACCCCGCCCGCACCCGGGAACTCCTGCGCGACACCACCGTGTTCAACAGGTACTTCACCGTCAGCCAGTACCGGGCGGTCACGGGGCAGTTCGAGGCTGGCAAGGTCGACAACTCGTACTCGACCTTCGAAGCCGGCGGCGTGCGGTGGATGGTGCTGACCCTGGAGCTGTGGCCCCGGGTCGCGGCCGTCAACTGGGCCAGGAACGTCGTCGCCGCCAACCCCCGGCACAACGTCATCGTCGTCACCCACGACTACATCGACGGCAACGGCGCCATCGAGCAGAGCGCCGGCTACGGCGAGACCAGCCCGCAGTATCTGTTCGACAACCTGGTCAAGCAGTACGCCAACGTCCGGTTCGTCTTCTCCGGTCACACCGGCATCGCCGGCAACCGGGTCGACACCGGGGTCCACGGCAACAAGATCTACTCGTTCCTCCAGACGTTCCACTCCAACTCCACCAACCCGGTCCGCCTGGTCGAGGTCGACACCGCCGCCAACTCGCTGCGGACCTGGATCTACGCGCCGCACGACAACCGGTCGTTCACCGAGTACGACAGGTCGTTCACCGGCATCGGGGTGGTCCGCTGACGCGTACCCCTGCTGTGGTCTTGGCGGTTGGCGGCGGAACCGCCGTTTCAACCGCCGAGGCCCGGGAGTCGGATGGTGAAGTGCGTGCCCCGGCCCACCTCGCTCCGCACCTCGATCGTGCCGCCGTGTGCCTCGGTCAGGTGGCGCGCGATCGCCAGGCCGAGGCCACTGCCGCCGGTCACCCGGCTGCGCGACTCGTCGGCCCGCCAGAAACGGTCGAAGATCTTCGGCAGGTCGGCCGGGGCGATGCCGCTGCCGGTGTCCCGTACGGAGATGGTCGTGCCGTCCGCGTCGACCGCGACCGAGCCGCCGGGCGGGGTGTACCGGATGGCGTTCGAGATCAGGTTGCCGACCACCTGCCGCAGGCGTACCTGATCGGCCTGCACCACCGGGTCCGCCACGACGCTGAGCTCCAGGCGCACCCCGGCCGCGAGCGCGCTGCCCCGGTGGCTGTCGACCACCTGCGTGAGCACGTCCCGCAGGTAGGTCGGTTCCGGGTCGATGCGCAGCGTGCCCGCGTCGGCGGCGGCCAGGTCGCCGAGGTCGTCGATGATGTGCTGGAGCAGCAGCGCCTCCTCGTGCAACAGCGCCAGCAGTTGCGCGTCGGTCGGGGCCAGGTCGTCCTGCGCCGCCTCCAGCCAGGTGCGGATGTTGCTCAGTGGCGTACGCAGCTCGTGTGCCACGTCGTTGACCATGGTGCGGCGTTGCGCCTCGGCCCGTTCCCGGCGTTGCGCGGAGTCGTTGAGGGCGCGCGCCAACCGGCCGATCTCGTCGCGGCCGGACACCGGGGCGGGCGTGCGCTGATCGGCCGCGTCGGCGAGGGTGCGCAGTGGCCGCACCAGGCGCCGGCCGACAAGCACTGTCGCCGCGACGGTGGCGAGCAGGACCGCGCCGGTGACCGCCACGATTCGTCCGATGCTGCCGCCGGACAGGCGCAGCGTGGTGTCGCCGGTGCCGGGGGCGGTGACGAACAGCAACGCGCGGGGCGCCACGTACGGCCGGAGTTGGGTCCTGCGCGCTGATTCGACGCAGCCCCGCACGACGCCGACCGGCCCGGCCGGTTCGAGCAGCGACGGTGGCTTCACCTCGGTCTTCTCGTGCGCGGTCCGGACGACCGCCGATTCACCCAGATAGGCATCGAAGGTCGGCGTGATGCGCAGCTCGGAGGCACGGTCGCCGAGGTTGAGACAGCGGGCGGTCAGGGTGCTCAGCGTCTGGAGTGCCTTCTTCTCGGCCGCGCTGACCAGGCTGTCGAGCGCGAACCCGCAGCTCTCGGTCACGGACCGGGTCAGGGGTCGCTCGGCCTCGGCGCGGACGTTGGTGAGCACGACGCTCGGGCGGCCGGTCTCCGCGACCTCGATGACCCCGTCGTAGCCCACCTTGTGGAAGCAGGCCAGGCTGTTCTTGGCCACCTCGCTGAGCACGTACCGGTCTTCGGTCGGCACGACGTAGGGCCCGACGGCCCGCTCGTCGATGTGCTCGTCGCCGCCGGTCAGGCCCAGGTCGACCTGCAGCGGATCCACCACGGCCGCGGGACTGGTGTTCCGCAGCGCCGGCCCGGTCTGCGAGTCGAGGATGACCCGGTGGTCGTCGGTGGTGAGCGTGATGCGGCGGTCCAGCTCGGCGGCGCGCGATCGCACCAGGGCGGCGGCCCCGGACCAGTCGTGGTGGGTGGCCGCGTAACCGAGCAGCGCCTGGTAGAGGGCCTTCTGGTCGGCGACCGCGCCGCCCTGCTCGTAGTTGATCGCTCGGGTGGTGGTCGTCGCCGCCAGCCAGGCGGTGGCCGAGATCGCGGCCAGCGCGATGACCACGGCGGCGACCAGCAGCCGGGTCACCAGGCTGTGCCGCAGCGGCACCTGGTCCCCGCTCACGGTGTCGGGCCCAGCGCCAACTTGTAGCCCACACCGTGCACGGTGAGCAACTGCCGAGGTCGTCTCGGGTCGGTCTCGATCTTGCGGCGCAGGTTCATCATGTGGACGTCGATGGTGCGCTCGGTCGAGCTGCGATCGAGGCCACGGGTGTGGTGCAGCAGCTGCGCTCGGGTGAAGACCCGGTCCGGTTGCTCGGACATGGCGGCCAGGATGGCGAACTCGCCACGGGTGCACTCGATCCGCTCGCCGTCGACAGTCACGTGGTGCCCGACCGGATCGACGCTGATCCGACCGATCTGCCGGACGCCCCGGTCGGTCGGCGCGGGCGCGCCCCGGGGCGCGCGGCGCAGCAGGGTACGGGTGCGGGCCACCAACTCCCGGGGGCTGAACGGTTTGGTCAGGTAGTCGTCGGCGCCGAGTTCCAGGCCGAGCAGCAGGTCACTCTCGGCGCTGCGGGCGGTGAGCATGAGCACCAGGACGTCCGACTCCTGCCGCACCGTGCGGCATACCTGTAAGCCGTCCAACCCCGGCATCATCACGTCCAGGATCAGCAGGTCGGGCCGGGCCCGGCGGGCGGCGTCCAGCGCCGCCCGCCCGTCGTGCACCACGATCGTCTCGTGGCCGGCGGCCACGAGATAGCGCCGGATTCCCTCCGCGTGCCGCGGATCGTCGTCAGCGACCAGGACCATCGCACACATGCCGGCGATGATAGGCCGGCGATCCGGCACCGAACCGGTTCCAGGCCCGACCTGACAGATTCCTAACGACTGCTCAGACACTGGACAGTGACTCGGTGGGGTCGAGCGAGGCCGCCCGCATCGCCGGGTAGACCCCGGCCAACACCCCGATGATCAGCGCACCCCCCAACCCGGCGGCGGCCGCCGTCGGTGGGATGGTCACCGGCCAGTGCTGGAGGGTGGCATAACCGGCGACGGCCACCGCGCCGGCCAGCACTCCGGCCGCTCCGCCGAGCGCCGACAGCACGATCGACTCGGTCACGAACTGGATGCGTACCTGGCCCCGGTTGGCGCCCAGGGCCCGACGCAGGCCGATCTCGCGGCGTCGCTCCAGCACCGAGATGTACATCGTGTTGGCCACCCCGATACCGCCCACGAGCAACGCGATCCCGGCCAGCCCGAGCAGCAGCGAGCTGAAGGTCTGCCGCACGGCCTGCTTGGCGGCGAGCCCGTCCGAGGGACGACTGACCTGCACGTCGCTGGGATGCTCCGGGTTGGCCGTGGCGGCCAGCACCTGGCGTACCGCCACTACCTGGGCGTCGGTGGTCTGCACATAGATCCGGGTCGGGTGCCCGTCGAAGCGCAGCCAGCGGTTGGCCGCCTCCCAGCCGATCATCGCGGAGCGGTCGATCTCGGGGGCGAGGGGCACCGGGTCGAGGATGCCGATCACGGTGAACCGCTGCCCGCCGAGGTGGACCTGGAGCGGCTCGGAGAGGTCGACGGTGGCGAAGCCGAGCCGCTGGGCGGCGACCGAGCCGAGGACCACCGTCGGCAGGCGTTCCATCGCGGGATCCAGGAAACGGCCGGAGCGTACCCGGCCGTCGATCGCCGCGAGCAGGTTCGTCCTGGTGGCGACGACCGCGATGGCGTTGTAGTCGCCGGCGCCGGTCCGGTCGGAACGGGCGACGTTCAGCCCGAAGTCGGCGGTCGCGCTCGCCACCGTCACCGGCGCGATCCGGGACACCATGTCCACCGACTCGACGGGCAGCTGGACCGGTGGCTCGCGGTTGGGCGCCGGTGTGACCTGCAGTCGGTTGGTGCCGAGGGCGGCCAGTTTCTCCTCCAGTGCCCGCTGGCTCGACGCGGGGATCCCGGTGACCAGGACCAGGGTGGCGATGCCGATGGCGATGCCGAGCGCCGACAGGGCGGCCCGGGCCGTGCGCGTCCGGATGCCGAGCAGACCCAGGCCGACCAGGTCGGCCGGGGCCAGCCGGACCGGTGCGGCGTCCCGATCCAGCCTCGCCTCGTGCCGGGTACGCCTCATGCCGGCCCACCGCCCGCCGCGGAGTCGGACACCAGGCGGCCGTCGCGGATGCGGAGCTGTCGGGGCACCCGGGCGGCCACCTCGTGATCGTGGGTGATCAGCGCGATCGTGGTCCCCTCCCGGTTCAGTTCGGTCAGCAGGTCCAGCACGGCCGACCCGGTGGCCACGTCGAGCGCCCCGGTCGGCTCGTCGGCCAACACCAGGGCGGGCCGGTTGACGAGCGCCCGGGCGATCGCCACCCGTTGGCGTTCACCGCCCGAGAGCGCCTGCGGGTGGTGGTCGGCGCGGTGGGCCAGACCGACCCGCTCCAGTGCCGCCAGGGCCAGCGCCCGGCGGTGCCGGCGGTGTACGCCGGCGTAGAGCAGACCGGTCGCGACGTTCTCGGTCGCGGTCAGCCCGTCGGTGAGGTGGAACTGCTGGAACACGAAGCCCAGCCACCGGCCACGCAGGCTGGACAGGTGCCGGTCGGACATGGTGGTGACGTCCCGCCCACCGATCAGCACCCGACCCTCGGTGGGCCGGTCCAGCGTGCCCATGATGTTGAGCAGGGTGGATTTTCCCGATCCGGACGGCCCCAGGATGGCCACGAACTCGCCCGTGTCGATCCGCAACGAGACGTCGCGCAGCGCCGTCACGTCCTCGCCGTAGCGCCGGGTGGCACCGTCGATCTCCAAGACCGCGGTCACGACGTCGTCACCACCTTGGTGCCGACGGTGATGCCGGTACCGCTGATCTGCACCATGCCGTCGGCGAACAGGCCCACCTTCACCGCGGTCAGGGCACCGTCGGAGATCTGTACGCCGTAACCGCCACCGCTGAGCGCGAGCAGTGCGCCGACCGGGACGGCGAGTACGTCGCGCTCGGTGGTGCCGGTGAACCGGACCTCGACGGTGGCCGAGCTGATGTTCTGGATCGCCGAGGCGTCGTCCACCGCGATGACGACCTGCACCTTCGGCCCCTCCGCGCCCGGATTGTCGCCGTCGGACTGGGCGGCCTGGACGTTGCTGCTCACCGACGTGATGGTGCCACTGGTGTGTGCGCTGTCCGGAAGGGTGATCTGCACCTTCTGCCCCGCACGAAGGTCGTCGGCCCGGCTGGCGTCGATCTCGACGGTGACCGCCTTGGCCTGATCGCTGATCGCCATCAGGTTGCCGGTGGCGTCGTCGCCGAGTTGGGCCGAGGCGGTGCCCACCCGCACCGCACCGGGCAGCACCAGGATGTCGCCGAGTGTCACGGTGCCGGTGGCCGGACGTACCCCCTTGGCCGTCTGCCAGCGTTTCACGGCGTCCTTGAGCGATCGGGTGAAGACGGCGTCCTGGCTGGTCACGACGGTCTGGTACGCCCCCGTGCCGGAGGCTGTCGGCGGCGAACCCGGCTTGCTGGCCCCCTCGTTCGTGGCCTCCCCGCTCGTACCCTGCTCGTTCGTGCCCGGGTCGTTCGCGGCCGGTGGCGGCCCACCCTGGACGGTCACCCGGGTCCCCGGTGCGGGTTGGGAGCCGATCCGGTAGCCGAGCGCCCGAAGGTTGTCGGCCAGCACCTTGACGTCGCGGCCGACCATGCCGACCACGTCGATGTCGCGGAACATCGGCGACGACCCGTAGAAGAGGATCACCGGGCGGTCACCGGAGCGGTACATGATGTCGCCGCGGGCGATGGTGCTGCCGGACTGGGGCAACCAGGTGAGCACCCCGGGCGCGACACCCCGCAGGGTGCGCTGCTTGCGATAGCCGACCGTGCCGCTCTCGGCCCAGTAGTCGGAGAGGTCGGTCCGGACCACCTCGGCCGTGGCCACCCTGGCCGCGGCCGGCTGCGCGGCCGGAGAGTCGTCGCCGGCGCCGGCGTGGACGGCGTAGGCCACGCCGCCCAGCGCGAGCACGCCGCACGTGATGGTGATGATGAGGGATTTCGTCCGCACGGTCGGCTACCTCTGCGTGAAGGCCGAGATCTCGCACTGACGCTGGATCTCCATCCCCGCGTCGCTGTTCGCCTTCTCCAGGTTGGCCTTGGTCTCCGGCGCGACCCAGATGTTGGCGTTGTCGGTGCCCCCCTGCCGGATCTCCATCGACAGGCCCTGGTCCCGGACGCACTGCAGCTTCTCGCGCAGGTCGTCGGCGAAGTTCGGGTTCTGGTGCGGGTCCAGCTCCGGCGGGCCCAGCGGCTCCTTGTCGGCGCACGCGTCCACGGCCGGCTGATACTTCTTCTCGTCCATCTTGTAGCTGAGCAGCGGACCACCGTTTCCGCCCTTCCCCGGCGCCGACGGCACACCGTGCTGCGTCCAGCAGGCGTAGTAGGCCTCGTAGAGGCGGTCGACCTCCTGCTTGGTCGCGCCGAGGGGGAGCTGACGGTCGGCGGCGTTGCTCGACGCGGCCGGGCCGGCACTCGCCGACGTGGTCGCGCCCGGGAGCGCGGCCACCTGCGGCTCCGCCGCCTTCGGGTCGTCGCCGCAGGCCGCGAGCGACAACAGCAGGACCGCCAAACCGGTGATCTTCACATTCGCTTTGTGCATGCGAGCCAGCCTGATCGCCGCATGTCAGCTATTTGTTAGGTACGCACGCCGTTTTCGCACAGGTGCGGTCAGGTCTCGGGAACTTTCCCGGGCCGGCCACCGACCATCAGAGTGCGCGGCTGAGCGGCGCGATCCGACGACGGCATCTCGGCATGGAGGAGCGCCCGTGGCACCCAGGACGGTGGTCTGTGCGCAACGGCGCCGCTGACGACGACCAGGTGACCCGGTGGGCGCAGGAGGCGGGCCGGGGCGACCGGCAGGCCGCCACCGCGTTCGTCCGGGCCCTGCAGGATCAGGTCCGGCGTTTCCTGTCGCACCTGGCCGGGCCGGGTGAGGCCGACGACCTGACCCAGGAGACGTTCCTGCGGGCGTTTCGCAACCTGCCCGGCTTCGCCGGCCGGTCGTCGGCGCGCACCTGGGTGTTCACCATCGCGCGACGCGTTGCCGTGGATCACGTCCGGACGGCGGTCGCCCGGCCACGGTTGGCCTCGGTGGCGGACTGGCAGGCGGCGGCCGAGGCCGCCGGTGCGATCACCGCCGGCGCCGACGAGGGCGTCACCCTCCAGCAGATGATCGCCGGCCTGAGCCCGGAGCGTCGCGAGGCGTTCGTCGCCACGCAGGTGCTCGGCCTGTCCTACGCCGAGGCGGCGGACGTCTGCGGTTGCCCGGTCGGCACCATCCGTTCCCGGGTCGCCCGGGCCCGCGAGGATCTCGTCGCCGCCTGGCAGGCCGAGGGCGGCCCGACCCGCGAGCAGCGAACCGGCTGACGGTGGGTACCGCCGCGGTGCTCGACGCGCTATCGAGGGCTCAACTCTGCGGGTAGCGGGCCCCCGTCCAGCGGTAGGTGCCGGGGACCAGCCTGATCAGGCTGGTCCCCGGTCGACGCCAACCCTGGCGTTACGCCAGGCGGGCCTCGATGGCCTCGATGATGCGCGGACGCAGCTCGGCGGCGCGGATGACGGCGTCCACCGAGCCGACCTCGACGGCGCGTTGGATGTTGTGCACCCGGTCGAACTCCGTCGCCACCTCGCCGACCTTCTCGGCGCGCACCGACGAGCGCAGCTCGTCGAGTTCGGCGGTCAGCGCGGCGCGTTCGGTGCCGGCGGCGGCCGCGGCGCGGGCCTCCAGGTCCCGCACCCGGGGGTCGGCCGCCGTGCGGGCGTTGACGTCGGCGGAGAACACCACCGCGGCGGCCGGGGCGCCACCGAGCACCGAGGCGAACGAGCCCTCCAGGGCGAGGACCGTCATGTTCGGGTTCAGCGCCTTCGAGAACACCACGAACGCACCGCCGTGGTAGCGCGAGATCACGCAGAAGACGATGGGCCCCCGGAAGTTCACGATCGCCCGGCCGATCTCGGCGCCGTACTCCAACTGCAGCTTGCGCATCGACTCCGGTGAGCCGTCGAAGCCGGACAGGTTGGCCAGGACGACGAGCGGCCGGTTGCCGCTGGCCGCGTTGATCGCCCGCGCCGCCTTCTTCGACGAGCGGGGGAACAGCGTGCCCGCCGTGTAGGTGTCCGGCCCGTCGGTGGGCGGGAAGCCGTGCCGCGGCACCGACCGGGACTCGATGCCGAGCAGGCAGACCGGGATGCCGCCGAGGTGGACGTCCTGCACGACGGCGGTGTCCGCATCCGCCATGCCCGCCCAGCGCTCCAGCACCGGGTGGTCCTGGTCGGAGAGGGCCCGCATCACCGTACGGATGTCGAACGGCTTCTTGCGGTCCGGGTTGGACTCGACGGAGAAGATCTCCCCGACGGTGCGGAAGGCGCTGCCCGCGACGTCGTGCGGGAAGTCGGAGATGTCGCGGTCCGCCGGGTCGGTGGTGACCGCCCGACGCGGGGCGTCCTCACCGGGCGCGACGTACGTGTGGTCGTAGTGCGACATCACCACGTCGCGCGCGGCGGTCAGGGTGGGCGCCCAGTACTGTGCCTGCCCGTTCGGCCCCATCACCCGGTCGTAGCCGCCGATGCCGAAGTTGTCCTCGGCGGACACGCCGCCGGAGAAGTCGAGCGACTGCTTGCCGGTGAGCACCATCGCGGAGTCGGGTGTCATCACCAGGATGCCCTTGGTGTGCATGAGCATCGTCGCCTCGGCGTTCCAGTAGGGCTGCGCGCCGACGTTGATGCCCGCGACGACGATGTTGATCTCGCCGCCGGCCTGGGTGAACTCGACGATCCGCTTCAGCGCCGCGGCCACCCAGTCCATGTTCTCCGTGCCGGTGGTCATGGAGATCCGGGCCCCGGCGGACAGCGCCCACCACTCCAGCGGCACGTTCATCCGCTCCGCGAGGTCCAGCGCGGCGATCACGCGCCGGCACTCGGGCTCCGACAGGGCGCCCAGCGCCTTGGTCGGGTCACCGAGCAGCACCACCCGGGTGACGCCCTGCGGGTGCCGCTCGGTCGGCGTCGTGACCACCCCGGCCACGATGGCGGCGCTGTTGCGCCCCTTCGGCCGGTCCACCGGCACCAACGCGTGGTCGGCGTCGAGGTCGTGCTCGACGAAGGCACCGAGTCGGCCGGTCAGCTCGTACGGGTACACGGTGTTGCGGCTGCTGGCGCGCAGCACCTTGAGCCGGTACTCGTCCAGCGGCTCGATCGGCTCGACCGGCGGCTCACCGACGGCCAGCTCCGCGCCGCCCGTGGCGTCGAACGTGATCCGTACGGCGATCTTGGTCAGCTCGCCGGTCCGACGGTCGCGCTGCCGCGCGATGAACAGGATCTCCTCCAGGCCGGCACCCACTGTCGTCGGGCGGACGCGCCCGGCGATCATCTCCATCTCCTTGCGGGTCAGCTCGCTCGGCGGCCAGACGTAGACCACGATCCGGTTGGTGTTGAAGCGGGTCTTCGACGGTCGCCGCGACTGGGCACGGCGGATCGAGTCGAGGCAGGCGGCGATGGCGTCCTCGGTCGTCGGCAGCGAAACCAGGCGGCCGTCCTGCTCGCGAAGCTCGGTCAGGTCACGCACCTGCGCGAACGCGACGAGGCGGTCGTCCGCCCGGTTGTCCCGCGCCACGCACTGGAAGAGGTAGACCTCCTCGTCCGTCGCCGGCAGCCGCGTCAGGTCGAACTTGTGCAGCCGCTCCAACTGCATCCGCTGCGCGATGTACGGGTGCAGGCCACGGATCAGCCGGTCCTCGGTGAGCTGGGTGCCCGACGGGCGGAAGGTGAAGTGGTGGTGCATGACCGCCCCGCCGCGACCCGCGACGGTGGTGGTGACCCGACGCACCTGGGGCGGCAGCGGGTGCGCGGCGATGACCTCGGCCAGCGCCGCCGCCAACGCGTCGAAGTCCTCCGGCTGGTTCTCCCAGCCGAGATAGATGTCGGCGTCGACGGAGTCCTCGTCGGTGGCCAGCTCGGCCAGCCCGCGCAGCGCGCTGCCCAACGTGTCGAAGCGCACCGCGGCGGAGACGACACTGGAGTAGGCACGCTCGGCGACGACGAACGTGCAGCCCGCGACCTCGTGCGTGCGTACGCTGGTGAGCGCCCTGTTGCCGTAGTACCGCCGGGTCAGCACCTCCAGCATCACCGCGTTGTCGAGGTGGTCACGGACGAGTCGCTGGCCGAGCAGCCGGACCAGTGGTTCGGTGCTGCGGACCATCTCGGCGACGCGCTCGGCGCGGTCCGGGGCGTCCGGGTGGGCGTCCAGGTGCCGCAGGTGCCCACGGACCCCGGCGTAGACGCGGGCGCGGTTGCGGCGCAGCAGTGGCTGGGCGAACCAGGCGAACACCACGCCACGGGCGAGGTCCGCGATCGCGGGGAAGCGGACCTGCGTCGCGGCGATCAGCCGTTCCAGGGCGAGTCCGGCGGGCTCGCGCAGCGCCTCGTCCGGCGGGGTCTCCCGCAGCCAGGCGCGCAGCAGCGTCGCGATGACCGTGGCGTCGGCGGACGCGCGTTGCTGGGCGAGGAAGATCCGGAAGACCGCCGCTTCGAGGGCGGGGGAGCGCTCCAGGTCGGTGACACCGTAGTGGCCGAGCGCCTTGGCGAGCTTGGTCTGGAAGGCGTCCGGCACCCCGGCCCGCTCGACGTCGAGGCTCTGCAGGTAGGTGTGGAAGTACTCGCGGGCGCTGTGCACGTGCGCGGCGCCGCCGTCCTCGCCGGTCGGCCGGTTGCGACTCAGCTCGGCGAGGTCGGCGAACACCTCGATGAGGTCGAGTTCGGCGGCCAGGGGCCGCCGGCTGGTCGCCGCGCCCGAGGATCGCGGACCGGCCCCGGTGGCGGCCCGTCGGGCGGTGAGGTAGTCGTCGAGAACCCGCCCTTCGTCGTGCGGGTCGACGTCGAAGCCGAGCAGTAGGCCGCGCAGGTCCTCCTGACCGCGCCTGCTGCGCTCGTACGCCGGCACGTCCTCGGTGGCGGTGGGCAGGTCCAGTTCGACGGCCTCGGCGGTCGGGCCGGCAGCGGTCTCGCCTGCCTCGTCCGCGATCGGCTCCAGGCGCAGCAACGGCGCGCCCGCCTCCACCTGGCTGCCCACCGAGACGGCGCACTCCTTCAGCCGCGCCTTGAACGGCGCCCGCAGCACCGTCTCCATCTTCATCGCTTCCAGCACCAGCACGGGTGCGCCCGCCTCCACCTCGGCGCCGATCTCCAGCGGCGTGGCGACGACGAGCGCGGGCATCGGGGAGCGCAGGACGCCGCCCTCGTCGCGGCTGACCCGGTGCGTGACCCCGTCCACCTCGACCAGGTGCGTCGGGCCGTAGGTGCCGGTGAGCAGGCGGTAGCGGATGCCGTTGACGACGATCTGGCCGGTGTGCCGGTCGAAGCGGTCCAGCTCGACGTCGGCGGTGCGCACCACGGGGCCCACCTCGATGCCGACGCGGAACCGGTGCGCGCCGACCCGGGCCACGCGCGTGCGGTAGCCGACGCCGCGCAACTTGAGGTCCAACGGGCGACCGCTGGCGTGCTGCACCTGCGGGCGCCCACCGGACGCCGTGGACAGCAGCCGCTGCCGCTCGATGCGCTCGTCCTCCTCGTACGCCTCGATGGCGGCGGCGGCCAGCGCGACAGCGGAGTGCCGGTGCGTGACGAGCCGGCCCTCGGCGCGGACGCGGTCGATCCAGCCGGTGTCCGCGCTGGCGTCGATCACCTCGGGCTGGTCGAGCAGGTCGAGCACGAAGCTCTTGTTCGTCGCGCCACCCTCGATGATCACCGTGGTGTTCGCCATCGCCCGACGCAGCTTGCCGAGTGCCTCGTCACGGTCGCGGCCGTACGCGATGATCTTGGCGATCATCGAGTCGAAGTCGGCCGGGATGGTGTCGCCCTCGCTGACGCCGGTGTCCACCCGGATGCCGGGGCCGCTGGGCAGGTCCAGCCGCGCGATACGCCCCGGCGACGGCGCGAAGTCACGGTCGGGGTCCTCGGCGTTGAGCCGCGCCTCGATGGCGTGCCCGCGCTCGGCCGGCGGCGCACCCTCCAGCCGTCCGCCCGACGCGACGTGCAGCTGCGCCTTGACCAGGTCGAACCCGCATGTCAACTCGGTGATCGGGTGCTCGACCTGGAGACGGGTGTTGACCTCGAGGAACGCGAACAGCCGGTCGCCGGGGTGGTACAGGAACTCGACGGTCGCCGCGCCCCGGTAACCGACCGCGATGGCCAGTCGCTCGGCCGACGTCTTGAGCTCGGCGGCCTGCGCCGGGTCGAGCACCGGCGACGCCGACTCCTCGATGACCTTCTGGTTGCGTCGCTGCACCGAGCAGTCGCGCACGCCGAGCGCCCACGCCGTGCCCTGCCCGTCGGCGATCACCTGGACCTCGACGTGCCGAGCGCCGGTGACCAGGCGCTCCAGGAACACGATGCCGCTGCCGAACGCCCGCGCCGCCTCCTGGCTGGTCCGCTCGTACGCGTCGACAAGCTCGGCCTCGCTGCGGACCACGCGGATGCCGCGCCCGCCGCCGCCCGCGGTCGCCTTCAACATCAGCGGGTAGCCGATCTCGTCCGCCGCCGCCCGGGCCGCGTCCAGGGTCTCGACGGCGCCGCGGCTCCACGGCGCGACGGGCACGCCGACCTCCTCCGCGATCAGCTTGGAGCCGATCTTGTCGCCGAGTTGGCGCATGGCGTCCGGGCTCGGCCCGACGAACGTGACGCCGATCTTCTCGCACAGCTCGGCGAACGCCGGATCCTCGGCGACGAAACCCCAGCCGACCCACGCGGCGTCGGCACCGGTCTCGGTCAGGGCACGCTCCAGCACCGCGAGATTGAGGTACGGGCGAGCGGATGCGGGACCGAGATCGTAGGCGATGTCCGCTTCGCGGACGAAGGTGGCGGTGCGGTCGACGTCGGTGTAGAGAGCGACGGTTTCGAGCTGTCTGCCGGTTTCCGCAGCCAGCTCGCGGACCGCGTGGATGAGCCGCATGGCGGCTTCACCTCGGTTGACGATGGCGACACGGTTGAACACCCGACTGACCCCTTAACTAGACCTCGAACTGCGTACCGCGAGAGGACGGCTCCCAGCAGTGATCACCCTTCCGTCTGGAGGCGGCCAGCGCTATGGCGCAATCACCGAACCAACGCCCCCTCAGTTGTAGGAAGTGCACAAAAGTTTTTGGCTGTCGCACATCGGCGACGACAGGCCTGGCCCGTCGGGTCCAGCGTAATAACCTATTTCTCAGATAGGGATAATTGGTTAACCGGTCGTCCCTATGGTCATGGGCAACCGTGACCCGGAGGTGCCCGTGAGTCTCCTGTCCGCGCCTGCCGCAGCCCCCAGCACGACGGACCCGCCCCTGTTGACCGTGGTGCCGGCCCGCCATCCGTGGCGTTGGGTCGCCTCCGTCGTCGCGCTGGTGCTCGCGGCCCAGTTCACCCACGGGCTCGTCACCAACCCGGGCTGGGACTGGCCGACGTTCGCCGGCTACTTCCTCGAACGGTCGGTGCTCCGCGCGCTGTTGACCACCATCGAACTCACGGTGGCCGGCGCGGCGCTGGGTTTCCTCGCCGGGATCGCGCTGGCCGCCTTGCGGCTGTCGCGCAGCCCCGTCCTCCAGGCGCTCAGCTGGACCTACATCTGGGTGTTCCGTTCGGTGCCGCTGATCGTGCAGCTGCTGTTCTGGGCGAACCTCGGCTACCTCTACGACACACTGCAACTCGGTGTGCCGTTCGGTCCGGGCTTCTACCAGGTGCAGACGGCGAACCTGATCGGACCGTTCGGTGCCGCGCTGCTCGGCCTCACCCTGCACCAGTCGGCCTACGCGGCGGAGATCGTCCGCGCCGGCATCCTCTCGGTCGACCAGGGTCAACTGGAGGCTGCCGCGGCGCTGGGCATACCTCGGCACCGCCAGTTCCGCCGCATCGTGCTGCCGCAGGCGATGCGGGCGATCCTGCCCAACGCCGCCAACGAACTGATCAACCTCCTGAAGAGCACGTCTGTGGTCTACGTGCTGGCGATCGGTGAGATCTTCTACCAGGTCCAGGTGGTCTACGGCCGAAACGGCAGAGTGGTGCCCCTGCTCATGGTGGCCACCGTCTGGTACGTCGTGCTCACCGCTCTGCTGTCGATCCTCCAGTTCTACGTCGAGCGGCACTTCGCCCGGGGTGCACTGCGGACCCTGCCCCCGACGCCCCTGCAACGCCTGCGCGTCGTCCTGCGCCAGGCGGTGACGCGGTGACCGTCATGGTGGACGTGCGGGACGTCCACAAGACGTTCGGCACGCACGAGGTGTTGCGTGGCATCGACCTCACGGTGCAGGCCGGCAGCGTGACGGTGGTCCTCGGGCCGTCGGGTTCCGGCAAATCCACCCTCCTGCGGGCGATCAACCATCTGGAGAAGGTGGACCGAGGCACGATCCGGGTGGACGGTCAGCTCATCGGCTACCGCGAGGTCGGCCACCGGCTGCACGAGCTCAGCGAGCGTCAGATCCTGCGGCAACGCGCCGACATCGGTTTCGTGTTCCAGAACTTCAACCTGTTTCCGCACCTGACCGCACTCGACAACGTCGCGGAGGCGCCGCTGGCCACCAGGCGCCGACGGCGGGCGGCCGCTCTCACCCACGCCCGGGAGTTGCTCGACCGGGTCGGGCTGGCCGACAAGGTGGACGCCTACCCGCGGCAACTCTCCGGGGGCCAGCAACAGCGCGTGGCGATCGCCCGCGCGCTGGCGTTGGACCCGAAGCTCATCCTCTTCGACGAGCCCACCTCCGCGCTCGATCCCGAGTTGGTCGGTGAGGTCCTCGACGTGCTCCGCGCGCTGGCCCGGTCCGGCACCACGATGATCGTCGTCACCCACGAGATCGGCTTCGCCCGGGAGGTCGCGGACACCGTCGTGTTCGTGGACGCCGGACGTGTCGTCGAGAAGGGGCCGCCCACACAGGTTCTCGACAAACCCACCCACGAACGCACCAGAACCTTCCTGTCCAAGGTCCTGTTCTGAGGAGACGCACCATGCGCACCCGCCCCCTCCTGCTCGCCGTCGTGCTCGCCCTGGGCCTCACCGCCTGCGCCGCTCCGGAAGAGGCTCCCCGGGCCTCGGCCGCCATCCCCGGCACCGTGAACGACAGCCCCGACCAGAAGCGGATCGTCCCGGCGAAGGTCGCCGCCGTCGCCGCGCTCCTGCCGGCGGACCTCCGCGCCGGCGGCACGCTCGCCATCGGGGTCGGCGCTGCGGGTGCCGGCTCGCCACCGTTGGCTTTCACCGCTACCGACAACAGGACCCTGATCGGCAGCGAACCCGACATCGCGGTGGCCGTGGCCGGGATCCTCGGCCTGGAACCGCGTCTGGAGAACACCTCCTGGGAGAACCTTTTCGTCGGTCTGGACAGCGGCAAGTACGCCGTTGGCGTCTCCAACATCACGGTCACCGAGGAACGGAAGCAGAAGTACGACTTCGCCACGTACCGGTTGGACAACCTCGCGTTCGAGGCGAAGAAGGGTGCGGGTTGGAAGGCGACCGGGCCCAGGGACGTCGCCGGCAAGCGAATCGCGGTGGGCTCCGGCACCAACCAGGAGAAGATCCTCGTCGAGTGGAGCGCCGAGGCGAAGCGGCAGGGTCTGGCACCTGTGGACATCAAGTACTACCAGACCAACCAGGCCACCCACCTGGCGTTGGCCTCCGGGCAGATCGACGCGTACCTCGGCCCGAACCCCAGCGTCGCCTATCACGTGGCGGTCGCCGGTGAGACCGAGATCATCGGGACCTACTCGGGTGCCGGCGCCGCGCTGCAAGGGAAGATCGCGTTGACCACGAAGAAGGGCAGCGGCCTGGTCGGCGCGCTCGCCGCCGCGGTCGACGAACTGATCCGCTCCGGCGACTACGGCAAGATCCTGGCCCGCTGGAACCTCGGTGACGAGACGACCAGCAAGTCGGAGATCAACCCGCCGGGCCTGCCGATCGAGGGCAAGTGACAGACACGCACACCGACGAAGCCCTGGACAACCCGGTGTGGGCCGCGCTGACCGGCCCGCACCGGCGGTTCGCCGAGATACACGGCCGGGCCGCCCGTTACCAGCCGGACGTCGCGCCGTTCACCTGCGTCAGTGTGGGAGACGATCCCGGTGTCTGGGCCGACCTCGCCACGCTTGTCGGGCCGGGCGCGGTGGTCGCGGTGACCGGGACCGCCGCACCCCTTCCCGACGGTTGGGCTGTCGACGCCACCATCGCCGGGGTGCAGATGGTCGACGTCGGAGTCGATGCGGCCGACGACCCGGAGGCGGTGCGGCTCACCGCCGCCGACCTACCGGAGATGTTCGCTCTGATCGCCCGCACCGAACCGGGCCCGTTCCTGCCCCGGACCGTCGAGCTCGGCACCTACCTGGGCATCCGGCGGGGCGGTGCGCTGGTGGCGATGGCAGGCGAGCGTCTGCACCCGCCGGGCTGGACCGAGATCAGCGCGGTGTGCACCGCACCGGAGGTCCGCGGTCAGGGCCTGGCGACCCGACTGGTGCGGGCCGTCGCGGCCGGCATCCGCGCTCGGGGTGGGCGACCGTTCCTGCACGCGGCGGCCAGCAACACCACAGCGATCCGGCTGTACGAGTCGCTCGGCTTCAGGTTGCGGCGGCACACCACGTTCCGTGCGGTCCGGGCGCCGGGCACACCCGGGGTGGACCGCCGGATCGAAGTCTGAGCAGCTCAGGCCCGCGCAACCGTTGGCGCCGTCGCCGGCGTCAACGGGCTGATGCGAACGCTCGGCGCGCACGACGCGGTGAACCTGGACGGCGGGGGTTCGAATACGGTCGCGGTCCGCGAGCCGGGCCAGGCCGCGGCCACCGCCCGCAACAGCCCATCCGACGGTACGGAGTGTCTGGTCGCCAACGGCATCGGCATCTTCCTGAGCAAGCACTGATCGGTGCACCAGCTCGGATTCGCCCCGCCCGGTGCCACCGGACGGGGCGAATTCGCGTAACCCGGGACGTCGGGCACCCAGACTTGTCGGCCCCGGGTCGGACAATGAGGTCGACCGAAAGGACCCGATGACCGTTCTCGACACCCGGGCGCTCAACCGCGCGACGCTCGCCCGTCAGTTGCTGCTCGACCGCACCGACCTGCCGGCGCTCGACGCCGTCGCCCACCTCGGTGGCCTCCAGGCCCAGGAGCCGCAGGAGCCGTTCGTCGGGCTGTGGTCGCGGCTGCGCGCGTTCGACCCGACGGTGCTCTCCACCCTGCTGATCGAGCGGCACGTGGTGCGTACCCACCTCATGCGGCGCACCGTCCACCTGCTCGTCGCCGACGACGCCGTGGCCTGGCGTGCCCGTCACGACGCCATGCTGCGCCAACGCGTGCTCGGGGTCTACCGCGGCGAGCTCGACGGGGTCGACCTCGACGACCTCGCCGCCGCAGCGCGGGCGGTCGTGGCCGACGGTGAGCCCCGCTCGATGTCCGAGATCGGGCGGGCGCTCGGCGAGCGCTGGCCGACGCCGGGGCCGCGGGTGCTGGGCGAGATGGCGGTCGCGCTGCTCCCGATGACACAGCTGCCGCCGCGCGGGGTGTGGCGGGCGAAGGGAGGCGCGCGCTACGTCCTGCTCTCCACGTGGCTCGACCGGGAGATCGCCCCGCCGACCGCGGACGGCGCCGATCCGGTCGGCCAGCTGCTCGTACGCCGCTATCTGGCCGCGTTCGGCCCGGCGGCCACTGCCGACCTGCGGGCCTGGTGCGGCCTCGCCGGGCTGCCGGCCGCGGTGACCGCGATGCGCGACGAGCTGGTGGTCTTCCGCGACGAACGTGGCCGGAAGCTGATCGACCTTCCCGACGCGCCGCGCCCCGACCCGGAGACACCCGCCCCGGCGCGGTTCCTTCCGGCGTTCGACAACGCGATCCTCGGCTACGACGACCGCAGCCGGATCATCGACGACGCCCACCGTGGCCTCTCGGTGGCTGGTGAGCGTGTGGTGCTCGTCGACGGGCGGGTCGCGGCGACCTGGAGCGTCGAGTCGGGCACGGTGACCGTCAGTCCACTCCGCGGCTTCTCCCCAACGGACCGGGCGGCCGTGACCGAGCAGGGGCAGGCGCTGGCGTCCTTCCTCTCCGACAACGAGAGCGACCGGGTGCGGGTCGGTTCGTCTCCCCGTTGACGGGGCGGGGCGCAAGCGTGCCCCTACGGCCGAGGCGGGACGGATAGGGTGCGCGGCGATGGTGATTGGGCACGTTTCACCGGGAGGCGATCACATGACATCGATGGGACGACGCGCGGCTCTACGCGCTGGCCTGGCGGCTACGGCGCTGGCGGGCGGGGCCGCGCTGGCGGCCAAGCCGGCTGCGGCTGCGCTGCCCGCCACCGACGACGGCTGGGTCTCGGTGCTGACGCACGGAGCGGTCGGCGACGGAGTCACTGACGACACCGCGGCGATCCAGGCGGCGTTCAACGCCGCGCGGGCGGTTTCTCCGAACCTGGGTGTGCTGTTCCCGGCCGGCCGGACGTACCGGGTCAGCAACCGGGTGACACTTTCGGGGCTGACCGACACCGCGCTGCGGGGCCACGGGGCGACGTTGGCGCTCGTCGACGCCAGCCCGGTGACGGTGAAGGATCAGGTCCGGGGTGTGCTCCAGATCCAGGACTGCCACCGGCTGAAGGTGCTCGGGCTCAACCTCGTCGACAACACCGCCGCGTACTGGTACAGCGGCCTGATCATCACGGCGTCGAAAGGCATCGTCGTCGACGGGGTGGTGTCCCGCGGGTTCCGCCACACCGGCATCAGCGTGTGGGACAACACCCCCGGCACGTCCAACGACATCCTCATCACGAACTGCACCACCGAGGACGTCCGGTCAGCGGTTCCGTGGTGGACGGGTGCCGTCACCGTCGGCTGGCGCAGGCGACACACGTCCGCGCCGACGGGCGGGCGACGAGCCGTTCGGCGGGGATCGCTCGGGAGCACCGTTCGCAGCTGCCGTAGCTGCCGTCGTCGATCCGCCGCAGCGCGACGTCCAGTTCCGCCAGGCGTCGGCGGGCCGCGTCCAGGACGGCGGTGAGCTGCGCGCGTTCGAAGGCGATCGTGCTGCCCTCAGGGTCGTGCTCGTCGTCGGCGTTCGACGACCGGGACGCCTCGAAGAGGCTGCGCAGGTCACCGTCCAGGGCGGTGGCCTGCGCCTCGGTCTCCTGGCGCAGGCGCAGCAGTGCCTGGCGAACCGTGCTGGCGTCGCTGGTCATGGCCACCCACCGTACTGCGGAATGACTGTGGTCACATCGCTGGCATTCCGAGACGACCGGTCATATTGTTGTCGGTGTCAGCCACACCCGAGCGGAGGAGCGTCACGACATGGCACGACCCAAGTCGCCGGCCTCCGCCGGGACCAGGCAGCGGTTGTCCGACGCCGCGTTGGATCTGTTCCATCTGCGTGGCTACAACGGGACGAGCGTTCAGGACATCGTCGCCGCCGCCGGGGCGCCCAAGGGCACCTTCTACAACCACTTCGCCAGCAAGGAGGATCTCGCCCTCGACTCGGTGGCGAGATACTCGGCGGCGATGGGGCTGGAGATGCTGGACGAGAAGTGCGGCGGGACGCCGCGCGAGCGGATCGTCGGCCATCTCCGTTACATCACCGGCCTCGGCGACACCATGGGGGACCGCGGGTGTCTGCTCGGCAACTTCGCCAGTGAGATCCCGGCGCACAGCGACGTCCTGCGCACCGCCGTCGACGCCGGCTTCGGCCGTTGGGTCGCCGCGCTCGCCGTGACGATCGAGCAGGCGCGCGCTGCCGGCGAGATGCACGGTGACGAACCCGCCGGTGACCTGGCCGGCTTCATCGTCTCCAGCTACGAGGGCGCGGCGGCGCGGGCGAAGGCCTCCGGTGACCTGACCGCCCTCCACGAGTTCCTCGCGATCACCACGACGCGGATCCTCACCTGATCCGCGTCGGTCCCCAGCCACGCTGACGCGCGCGTCAGGCCAGCGGGCGCGGCGTGTAACAAATCTAAGACGACCGGTCGTACGCCTTCGGCCGGAGACCCATCACACACCTTGAGGAGTGCGACATGAGCACGTACCTGATCAACCACCTGCGTATCCCCGGCGGTGTGCCTACCGAGGAGTCCCTGCGTTACCTGGAGCAGGTGCAGGCCACCACCGAGCCGTACGGCGCCAAGTGGCTCGTCCTGGACGCCGAGGTGCAGGTCATCGAGGGCAGTTGGCCCGGCTCGGTCGTGTTGATCGAGTTCCCGGACGCGGCAACCGCCAGGACCTGGTACAACTCGCCCGAGTACCAGGCCATCCTGTCGCTGCGCGTCGATCACACCATCAACGACCTGATCCTGGTGGACTCCGTCGGCCCGGACTTCACGGTGGCCGGCTACGCGCGTCAGATCCGGACCCTGCTCGGCCAGTGACAACCGCTCGCTGACCTGCCGTCCGACGATCCCCGCGCACACCACGACGTGCGCGGGGATCGCCTACCTGAAGTTGCGGGGTGTGCAGGGCGGAGAAAGGGAGTACGGAGCGCGAGCGTCGGATCATCGTCTGGTGCGGGTGCCGTCCCGGTGCGGCCGGCCGTGCCCGTCGTCCCGGTCGATCCGCAACTCGCGCTCCAACTCGGCGATGACCGCCCGCAGGTCGTCCAGCCGTTGGGTGAGCGCGATGCGGTCCACCTCGTCCGGTACGCCGTCGCCGTCCTCGTCGTAGTCGGGGGCCAGTCGTTCGGTCATCTCCAACCGGCGTGCCTCCTCCATCGAGTTGACGATGACGGCGATGAGGATGTTGAGCAGCAGGTTGACGGTGATGACCACGTAACTGACGTAGTAGAGCAGCGTCCACGGTGAGATGGCCATGCCCTGCTCGATGAGGTCCGGCAGCGTCTCCAGCGACAGCAGCACGAACAACGTCAGCAGCGACCTGCCGATGTCGCCGTACTCGTCCGGGTACCTGCTGCCGAAGATCAGCCAGCCGGCCATGCCGTAGACGTAGAGCGTCACCACGGCCAGGGCGAGGAACCCGGTCACGCCCGGCAGGCTGCGCCACAGCGCGGAGACGATGGTCCGCAGGCCCGGCGAGAACCGCACCAACCGGACCATCCGGGCGACCCGCACGACCCGCAGCAGTGCGGGGTCGCCGTGCAGGCCCGGTATGAAGATCGCGGCGATCACCACGAAGTCGAAGACGTTCCAGCCGTGCCGGAAGAAGTCCTGTGGACGCCTGCCGTACGCCGCCAGCCGGATGCCGATCTCGACGACGAAGACGGCCCGGAAGAACAGCTCCAGCCAGTGCAGTGCGGTGCCCGCCGGAGTCAGGTCGTCGTACGTCTCCAGGCCGAGGACGACCCCGTTGGCGAGGATGACCACCACGATGACGATCTCGAAGGGGCGCGACCCGGCGAGTCGGGCGCAGTGCGCGGCCCAACGGGCTCGGTGCCGCTCGGGAGGGCCCGGCTCACGCCGCTGGGCGGGCACGGGGCTGGCGGGCATGCCCGCCAGCCTAGCCAAGATCAATGATCGTGGGCGACCGTGATCCGCTCAGGCGTGGCTCGTCCGCTCTGGCGTCACCGGGGCCGCGAAGAAGTCGGCGAGCGGGTCGACAATTCTGGGGTACGCCCGGTTGATGGCGTCGTGGCCGCTGCGCGCAATCGTCAACGTCCGCGCTCGTGGCAGTGCGCGGGCCAGCGCCGCGTTCTGACCCGGGTAGTAGGGCGGACCGTCGGCACCACACGCCAGCAGCACGTCGGCCCTCACCCCGGCCCACTGGCTGGCCGGGCCGTCGTGCGCTCGGATCAGCGCGGATTCGTCAAGCGTCAACGGCAGCAGGTCGGCCATCGTCCGACCGGTCGGTGTGCGCATGAACGCGCGGATGATCGCGATCTGTATGCCGAGCGGAAGCTTCCCCGCCGCCATCTGTGGGTTGATCCCAGCGGACGTGATGGCGAGGGCCCGGGCGATGTCGCCGGCCCGCAGCGCCGCCTGGGCCGCTGCGAGCCACGCCGACGGAAATCCGCCGTCGATGCAGACCGCGGCGTCGTAGAGGGCGAGCCGGTCGATCGGCAGCCGGAGCGCCGCCTCCAGCGCGATGAACCCGCCGGAGCTGTGGCCGATGACGTTGCCGGACCCGGTGTGCTCCAGCACGACGGCGAGATCGTCGATCTCCTGCTCCAGGGTGTAGGGCATCGACCTGGGTGGTGCGTCGGCCCGGCCCCGCCGGTTGTAGAGGTGCACGGTGAACCGGTCGGCGAGCGCCGTCGCCAGCCGGCGGTAGACGTCGATGGTGACACCGCCGCCGTGCACCACCACGATGCCGGGCCCGTCTCCCGAGGAGTGCAGCACGACGCTCGCGCCATCCCGTGCCTTGATCCGCTCCATGATCGCCCACCCGAACGGCGTGGTGACCCTCTTCGCCCGCAGCGAGGCCGCCTCCGGGGCGTTCAGCTTCGCCGGTGCCGACCTCGCGGCGTACCCGCACCTGGTCGCGGCGTTCCGCCAGCCCTCCGCGCCCGCGCCCCGAACGGACCTCTTCGAGCGGGCCCTGCGCAGTCTGCTGAGCGGTCTGCTGCTCGCCGAGCCGTCCGAGGCGGGCTGACGGGCTCGCCGACGCGGGCAATCGCGACGCCGCCGACGTGCTGGCCGACATCACCGACCAGGAGGACGAGGCGGAGCAGACGCCGAAATCCGGACTCAGGCCCGCACGGCCCGGATGGCGTCGCGCAGCGGGGTGCTCGGTCGACCGAGCAGCCGGCTGAGGTCGTCGCTGTCGGTCGCCAGCTCACCGAGGGCGATCGAGTGGTCGAGCGCGGCGACGAACCCGGCGGTGCCGGCGTCGAGCCCGACGTTCTCCAGGGTCGAGGCCAGTTCGGCGGTCGACAGGTCCCGGTGGACGACGGTGCTGCCGGTGACCTCCGTGACGGCCTCGGCCAACTCGTCGAAGGTGAACGCGGTGCCGCCCAGTTCGTAGACGGCGTCACCGTCCGCCGGGCGGGTCAGTGCCGACACGGCGGCTTCCGCGTAGTCCGCCCGGGTCGCGGCGGAGATCCTGCTGCCACCGGTGGCACCGAGGATCGTGCCGGTCCGCAGGTACTGCGGCAGCTGGTCGGTGTAGTTCTCGATGTACCAGCTGTTGCGCAACACGGTGTGGGTCAGACCCGACGCGGCGAGGACCTCCTCGGTGGCCCTGTGCTCCGGGGCGAGCGGGTTCGTGGTGGTGTCGGCCTTCAGGATGCTCGTGTAGATCAGCCGCTCGACCCCGGCGAGCGTGGCCGCGTCGATGACCGCGGTGTGCTGCGCGAGACGCTGACCGGGAGTGTCGCCGGAGATGAGCAGCAGGCGGCGTACGCCGGCCACGGCACCGGGCAGCATCGACGGGTCGTCGTAGGTGGCCTCGCGGATCTCGACTCCGCGCGCGGCCAGGTCGGCGGCCTTCTCCGGGCTGCGGACGATGGCGGCGATCTCGGTGGCGGGTACGCCCGAGGCGAGCAACTGCTCGATCACCAGGCGGCCCAGCCGGCCGGTGGCGCCGGTGACGGCATAGGTGGGCACGGGAAACCTCCGGTCGGGCGGTGACAAGTCGGGCCTGGCGCGGCCTACCCAGAAATTCGTCAGCGATGTCTTCGCGGGGGGTGCGGCGTCAGAGCGGGGCGAGTGCTTTGGCGATGTTCCACTCGGCGAGGTCCAGCATCCACTGCCGGTTGGGGAAGTCCGTGGCAGCGATACGCAGTGGGCCCTCGATCAGGGACAACACCTGCGCGTACCGGTAGAGCTCCAGCCGGCGCGGGTCCAGGTCGACGGGGCGCAGCGCCGGGTACGCGTCGCCGAAGCGCATCTGGAGCCAGGCGTGCTCCCACTCGACGTCGAAGTACGTCAGGCCCTCGAAGTCGATCAGGGCGGGTTCGTTGTCGCGGGTGACGAAAACGTGATCGGGGCCTAGTTCGCCGTGCACCAGCCCGTACACCCGTCGTGCGGTGACCGCGCCGCGCAGCTGACGCACATGGGTGGCGACCCGGTCGTGGGCGTCCGCGAGCCGCGCGTCGCGGGTCGCCACCGCGTCGAGATGACCGAGTGCCCGGTCCGCGACGACGTCCTCCGCGGGGCGGGTCCGGGACGCCTTGCCGTGCGTGCTGGTCGCGAGTTTGCCGTAGTGCGAGCCGAGGGTGGTGTGCATGCGGCGCAGGGAG
This sequence comes from Micromonospora sp. NPDC048898, assembly GCF_043198035.1. Taxonomy (NCBI): domain Bacteria; kingdom Bacillati; phylum Actinomycetota; class Actinomycetes; order Micromonosporales; family Micromonosporaceae; genus Micromonospora; species Micromonospora sp. NPDC048898. Next base: position 328,612 of record NZ_JBICUF010000006.1, on the reverse strand, counting down.
TCACCGAGCGCGGACAGTGGAGTGGCGGCGCCGACCGGGTCACGGGCCAGCAGCGCCTCGAGTGTCAGGTCACCGACGTCCTCGACGAGCGCGATGTCGGAGGGGAGGTAGCGGCCGTCCCGGTCGAGCATCAGCAGCCGCGGGACCCGTACGCCCGTGGCGGTGAGGGCCGCATGGCTGATGGCGAACAGGTCCGCGCCGGACGCGTCGGTGAACGGGTCGTCCGGGACGGTCGGCGACACGGGCCAGAAGTTCTCGGCGGCTGCCCACACATAGAGAACCACGGTTGTCCGGTCGTCCAGCCGAATTCGGTAGACACCCTTCTTGCTGCCGCCGGTGAGCCGGTCCAGAGCGGTGAGACTCCGGGTGCTGCCAAATTGGTCCGCCACCAGGTCGCGTACATCCTCGGCCCGCAGGAAACTGCGCCGCGCGGCATCCGGCTCGTTCGTCCCGTACCCGTGGGGGTGTGCCCTGCCCGCCTCAGGCATGCAGCGTCTCGCGGGGTGGTACGCCGTAGCTGGCGTGGTAGCGGGCGGTGAACCTGCTGTGACTGGCGAAGCCCCATCGACTGGCGATCGCCGACACCGTCTCCTGTCGGGGGTCGGCGCGCAGCAGGTCGTGGTGCGCCCGAGCGAGCCGGATCCGACGCAGGTACGCCATCGGGGTGGTGCCGCGATGACGACGGAAGGCCAGTTGCACCGCCCGCAGGGAGACGCCCGCGGCCGCGGCGACGTCGGCCGCGCTGATGTCGCGGTCGGCGTACTCCTCCATGAAGGTGATCGCCCGCCGCAACGTGGCGGTGCTGGCGTCGTGTCGGTCGGCGGCTGTCGGTTCGGTGAACGCGGTGTTCGGGAAGACCGCGAGCGCCGCGGCGGCGAGCATCCGCGCGGCGTTGCCGATCACCAGCGGTTGCGTGCTGGCGGTCGGGCTGTTCAACACGACATCGCTGACGAAGCTCGTGGTGTTGCGCCACTGCCGGGCGAGCGCCGCGTCGGCGGGACCCAGGTCGGTGAATCGGATCCGACCGGGCCGCCGGGCCGGCGCGGCGGTGGCCACCTGCTCCAGAACCGAGAGATCCAGTACGCAGAGTTCCACCTCGCCGGGATGCCAGCGTACGGTGCACGGCTCCTCCGGCTTGGTGACGAGGAAGACCTCACCGGGGCCGAAGCGGTTGGCTGAGCCGGCGCAGACGCGATCGACGCGGGCGGTGCGGGTGCGGCCGAGGACCAGCCCGTCGAGGGTGGTGGCGCCGATGTCGAGTTGTCCGGTCTGGCGGGTGGTCGCGAGGGCGAAGGGGCCGGCGTCGACGCGGTGATGAGTGAGCCGGAACCTGTTCCTGCTGTGCAGGCGCAGTCTCGGGTCGTACGTGGCGGACAGGAACTCGTGAATGGCCACCGGGTCACGGCTGTCGAACTGTCGGGTCTGCACGGGTATTGACGTCATCCGCTGTCTCCGTCCGGTGGAGGTGCCGCCGGGTGGTGAACTGGTGCCGGCGGCCAGATCGGGACGTGCCGGGGTGCTCGGCGGTGACCCGGTGTGTGGCTGGCCGGCGGTGCAGTGAGGTGGAACGTCGCGAGCGGGACGGCAGCGACCGGTGGAGGTGGCGTCGTGTCGGGCTCGGTGGGGAGCGGGATATCTGTCGATGGGAATGTCACCATACGACAACCGCCCTCGGTCGTCCGACGAATCGCCGAGGTTGTCGGCAGGCCGACTTCGCTTTCCGACTAACCCGTCGGCGGATTCTGCGTCTGCTGTCCTAGCCATCGTCGTGGGGGACAGCGAAATCTTGTTCATGATTCTCCGGAGGCGTCGCCGGGCGATCGGGCGCCGCCGGGTGACCGGCCTACGAAAGGGGTGAGCCTTGGACAGTACCGATCCTGACCGCGTCGTTCGACTGGCCGTGGCGGAGGCGCTGGCGCGGGTGGCCGACGGGGACAGCCTGGGGCTGGGCGAGAGCGACGCGGTGCAGCGCCTCGGGGCCGATCTGCGCGAGGTGCTGCGCCGCGCGCTCGACAACCGGGTGCCACTGACCACACCGGACTTCGTCGACCTCTGCCGTGATCTTGGTCTGAGCCGTGAGGCGCTCGACCTGCTGGGGCACTACCTGATGACCGCGTTGCTGACCCACCACGTGGGGCCGGACGCCCTGATCCGCGTCGGGGTGCTCCTCGGCACCGTCGGGCGTTACCTGCCGGGTGCTCGCCCGGTCGCGCACCGCAACGAAGGCCCGACGACGCGCCGACGCGACGTGCGCGCGGACAACAGCGTCGTCGGCCGGTACCGCCGCGCCAAGCTGCCCGAGCACCTTCCCAACCCACCGAGCTGGACCTGCACCGGATGTGGACGTGAGTGGCCCTGCGCCACGAAGCAGAGCCAACTGCTGGCCGAGTTCGGTGGCGCGCGCACCGCCCTCGCGGTCTACCTGGGTTCCTGCCTCGTCGCCGCCGCCCAGGATCTGCCCACCGTGCCGCTGCCCCGGGTCCGGCTCCGGTTTCTCGGTTGGCTGCCCCGCGCCCGGATCTGAGCAGGCCGCCCGGTCGCCCGGAGGCTGTTTGTCCGGCACCGGGTCCGCCGTGGGCACTAGGCTAGACAAACATCGATTCGATGGAACGTGATGCGTCTGGCGCTCCCCAGGAGGACATCGATGAGGTTCACGCCGTCGTCCGTGGGCACCCGCGCACGGCTCGCCGCCGTCCTGGCCGGCCTGCTGGTGGCCGTACTACCCGTGACCCCGGTGACCGCCTCTCCCCGGGCAGCCGCCCCGACGGCGGCCGAGGCGGGGGCCCAGCACCGCCCCCGTCCGCCGCACGTGGTGGGCGACCAGACCGTTCCCGCCTACTCCTACGCCGACGCGATCCGGGAGAGCGTCTGGGTCCAGACCCGCGCCGACAGCGACGGCGACGGGGCGCCCGACCGGGTGGCGGTGGACCTCGTCCGGCCCCGGGAGGCCGCCGCCGCCGGGGTGCGGGTGCCGGTCATCATGGACGCCTCGCCCTACTACCTCTGCTGTGGTCGGGGCAACGAGGGCGAGACCAAGACGTACGACGCGGCTGGCGTGATCGCGAAGGTCCCGCTCTTCTACGACAACTACTTCGTCCCACGCGGGTACGCTTTCGCCGCCGTGGACCTGGCCGGCACCGCCCGGTCGACCGGCTGCGAGGACGTCGGCGGCCCGGCCGAGGTGGGCAGCGCCACGGCGGTGATCGACTGGCTCAACGGGCGGGCTCGCGCGTACGACGCCGCAGGGCGGCCGGTCAGCGCCGCCTGGAGCACCGGGCAGGTCGGCATGATCGGCAAGTCGTGGGACGGTTCGGTCGCCAACGGCGTCGCCGCCACCGGCGTGCCGGGGCTGGCCACCATCGTGCCGATCTCGGCGATCTCCAGCTGGTACGACTACATGCGCTACCAGGGGTCACTTGTCGCCACCGACTACCCCGGTTACCTGCACTCGGCCGTCAACGGGCGCCCCGAGGCGGCCTGCGCGGAGATGCTGGCCCGGCTGCGTGCGGACAGCGCCGACGAGACCGGTGACTACAACGGGTTCTGGGCACAGCGTGACTACCGACCCTCGGCCGACCGGGTCCGGGCCAGTGTCTTCCTGGCGCACGGCCTCAACGACCTGAACGTCACGACCAACCAGTTCGCCCTCTGGTGGCAGGAGTTGGCCGAGCAGGGTGTGCCCCGCAAGCTCTGGCTCCACCAGACCGGCCACCAGGACCCGTTCGACGTTCGACGCGCCGAGTGGGTCGCCGCCCTGCACCGCTGGTTCGACTACTGGTTGCAGGGGCTGCGCAACGGGGTGATGGACGAGCCGCGGGTCGACCTGGAGACCGCGCCGCGTACCTGGACGACCCAGCGCGACTGGCCCGCCCCCGGAACCCGGGACGTGCCGGTGGCCCTCGGCGTCGGCGACGGCGTGCCCGGCACCCTCGGCGGGCGCGGCGCGCGGCCGGGTCAGGAGCAGGCGTACGTCGACGAGCCGCTGTTCGAGGACGAGGTGGTCGCCGCACCGAGCACCGCGACCTCCGGGCGACTGGTCTTCCTGTCCGGCGTGCTGAGCACCGCGCTGCGCATCTCCGGCAGCCCGTCGCTGCGGCTGCGGGTGCGGGTGGACCGGCCGACCACCCAGTTGACCGCCCGGCTCGTCGACTACGGCACCGCCGAGCGGGTGTCGCTCGCCGGTGCGGGGGGCGTGCGGACGTTGGACACCGAGTCCTGCTGGGGTGCCTCCACCGACGTCGACGACGCCTGTTACCGGGACACCGAGGAGGTCACCGAGGTCTCCGACCACGCCGTGTTGGCCCGGGGGTGGCTCGACGCCGCGCACCACCGTTCGCTGCGGTTCACCACACCGCTGCGGCCGGACCGCTGGTACACGGTGACCATCCCGCTCAACGCGTACGACGCGGTGGTGCCCGCCGGGCACGTGCTCGGCCTGGTGCTCGGTCAGAGCGACCCGCAGTTCACCGACACCACAGACCGCGACGCCACAGTTCGCGTCGACCTCGGCCGCAGTGCGCTGACCCTTCCGGTCACCGGCCGTGCCGGACTGCCCGCCGTCGATGTCGCACCGCCGGTGGTCACCGCGCCGGTCGACCCGTCGGCCGCCCGGACGCCCCACGACACCCGGCAGGTGCCCTGACCGGCCCGGCCGGGTTCGGCCCTCCACCGGGCACGCCCTGCGGTCGAGGTGTGACCCGCTGCTATCGTCAACAGGTCTTTTGGCAGGTCAGGCCTGGGTGTTCATCGTGGACCCGCTCTCCGTACGACGGATGTTCACGACGTTCTTCGAGGCTCCTTGATCGAAAGAGCATTCGCTTGATCGAGGAGAGGCCCCCAGGTGCGAGACAAGCAACCCGAAGAGACCGAGCACACGCAGTTGTCCCGGCGCAAGCTGGTCAAGTACGCGGGCGTCGGCGCGACGCTGGCCGCGGCCAGCCCGCTGGTCGGTGCCAGCGCGGCGTGGGCCGACGAGGAGCGTCGGCCGGGCGGCGACCGGGGCAACTCCAAGAACCGGGTGTGGCGCGCCGGTGACCACCACGTCCACTCCGAGTACAGCGGCGAGTTCGACACCACCAAGAGCCCGATCGTCTTCCACAAGGGCGCCGACGCGGTCTACCCGATCGTCACCAACGCCATCATGGCGAAGAACTTCGGCCTGACCTGGGCCATGTGCACCGACCACGGCGGACCCACCCACTCCAAGGTGAACATCGAGCAGGCCTACCCCGACCTGCTGCGTTCGCGCAAGCTGGTCCCCGAGGTGCTGCAGTTCTGGGGGATGGAGTTCGACGCGCCCTCGCTGGACCACCACACGTTGATGATCCCCCGCCACGACGACGAGGCGAAGCAGCTCTTCGAGTTGGAGAGCCGGTTCGCCAAGTACGACGCGTTCCCCACCGACCCGGCCCGCGACACCGAGGCCAAGATGGTGGAGTTCCTCAAGGTCGCCCGGGGCATGCCGCACAAGCCGCTGGTGATCGCCCACCACGCGTCCCGCTCGGCGCCCGGGCTCGGCGTCTACGGCCAGGACACCCCGCGTGAGTTCCGCAACGGCAACAACGCCGCACCGGACGTCTACATCGGTTTCGAGGGCGCACCCGGCCACCAGGCCGGTCCGCTCAACGGTGGCAAGCGAGGCGGGTACGGCAACCACCCCACCTACGGCGGCTTCGACCAGATGACCGCCCGGGTCGGCGGATTGTGGGACTCGCTGCTCGGTGAGGGGCGGCGCTGGTGGATCACCGCGACGTCCGACTCGCACGTGCACTGGACCCGCGGCGGCTCCGACTTCTGGCCGGGCGAGTACAGCAAGACGTACGTGCACGCCCGTCAGGACTACGGCGACATCATGGACGGTCTGCGCAACGGCCGGATCTGGGTCACCACCGGCGACCTGATCCGCACCCTCGACATCAGCGCCAGGTCCCAGGGCCGGACCGCCGAGGTGGGCGAGACCATCACGGTCAGCCGTCGTAGCCGCACCGATGTCGAGATCGAGGTCAGGTTCCGTCCGTTGGGCGGTGTGAACGCGAACGGGGACCGGCCCGAGGTCCGTCGGGTCGACCTGATCGTTGGCCAGATCACCGGCCCGAGCGCCAGCCTGGACGCCGACACCAACCCCACCACCAAGGTGGTGGCCCGCTTCGGCCCGCGGGACTGGCGGCGCCAGGGCGAGGAGTACGTCATCCGGCACACGCTGCGCAACGTCGAGGCCGACACCTACGCGCGGGTGCGGGGCACCAGCACCGACGAGGCCGAGCCGCTCGCCGACGGGCTGGAGAGCCCGTGGGACGACCTGTGGTTCTACTCGAACCCGGTGTTCGTGCACGTGCGCTGATCCCACGCTCCGGGCACCGCGGGTCCGGCCGGCTCCGCTCGACGTACCACGTCGGGGGAGCCGGCCGGGCCCGCGTCGCGTTTCCTCCCGGCGGCGGCCGTCCGCCGGGTCAGTCGGCGCCGCGGCGACGGCCTCGGGGAGTGGCGGCCCGGCCGCCGCCTCCGGCCTTGGTCGCGGTCTGGGTCGGCTCGGGTTGGACCTGCGACACCACCTCGCACAGGTCACGCAGGGGGTCCATCGCCTGGGCCGAGCAGGCGACCCGCTGCAGCAGTGCCCGCAGCGTCTCCGACTCGGTCGGCGTGAGCGCCCCCAACAGGTGCGCCTCGACGTGCCGCAGCGCCACGCGCCGTTGCTCCCAGGCGGCGCGGCCGACGTCGGTGACGTCGACCAGCCGGTTGCGCCGGTCGGCCGGGTCCGCCCGACGGGCGACGAACCCGGGCCGTTCCAGGTCGTCGATCAGGTACGTGAGGACGGTGCGATCGATGCCGAGCTCCTCCGCGATCGCACCCTGGTTTCGCGCCGGACCGGTGCTCGCCGCGGTGAGCACCTGGTAGCCGCGGGGGCCGCCGGGGAAGTCGCTGAGCGCGTGCTCGGCCGCCCGGACGTAGCCACGGAAGACGACGCCGAGCATCCAGCCCAGGTCGTCGTCGAGCGGATCGGGCCGGTCCGGCCGGTGAGGGGCACCCGTCATCCCCCGACAATAGCGCAGTGACGAAGACCTTGTTGGCAGAATATGTTCTGCGTGGCATAAGGTTGACACCAGGCGCATCGTTCGAGGCGTCGCGCGACATTCGGGAGGCTCGCAGATGAGCGACTACGGCCACGACCTGCTCTTCGGATCGTTCGTCACCCCCCGCGGTGACGACCCCGGCCGCACGGTCGACGTCGCCGTCCTGGCCGAGCAGGTCGGTCTGGACCTGGTCACCTTCCAGGACCACCCGTACCAGCCGGCATTCCTCGACACCTGGACGTTGCTGAGCTTCGTCGCGGCCCGCACCAACCGCGTCCACGTGGCGGCGAACGTCACGAACCTGCCACTGCGCCCACCGGCGGTGCTCGCCCGCAGCGTGGCCAGTCTGGACCTGCTCAGCGGTGGCCGGGTCGGTCTCGGCCTCGGCGCGGGTTCGTTCTGGGAGGCCATCGAGGCGATGGGTGGCCGGCGCCTGACCCCCGGGCAGGGCGTACGCGCGCTGGAGGAGGGCATCGAGGTCATCCGCCAGATCTGGGACACCGAGGCGCGTGGTGGAGTGCGTGTCGACGGCGAGTTCTACCGGGTGCGCGGCGCCAAGCGCGGGCCCGCCCCGGCCCACGCGGTGCCGATCTGGCTGGGCGCGTACAAGCCGCGGATGCTGCAGCTCACCGGCCGCCGGGCCGACGGCTGGCTGCCCTCGCTGAGCTATCTCCAGCCCGGTGACCTGGCCAAGGGCAATGCGATCATCGACGACGCCGCGCAGCAGGCTGGCCGCTCCCCGCGGGCCGTGCGGCGGCTGCTCAACATCGCCGGCCAGTTCTCGGCCGTCGGCCGGGGTCCGCTGGACGGGCCGGCCGAGCAGTGGGTGCGGGAGTTGACCGAGCTGGCGCTGGGGGAGGGCGTCAGCGCGTTCATCCTCGCCAGCGACGACCCCGACGACCTGCGGCGCTTCGCCGGCGAGGTGGCTCCGGCGGTTCGCGAGTTGGTCGCGGCCGAGCGCGCGAGGGGTGCGGCACCGCAGCGTGCGCCGGAGTCGGCGCGGGAGCCGGAGCGTACGCCGCAGTCGGCGCGGGAGCCGGAGCGTACGCCGCAGTCGGGGCGGGAGCCGGAGCGTGCGCCGCAGTCGGGGCCGGGGCATGCGTCGGAGCCGGCGGCGGGACGTGTGCCGGAGTCGGGGCGTGCGTGGGAGTCGGCGGCGCGGCCGAGCCGCGCGACGGTGGCCGGCGGTGCGTTCGCCGTGGTGCCGACCCCCGACGACGGCGTGCGGCGCAGCGACCAGCAGGTCTGGGACGAGTCGACCCGCCCGACCGGGCCGACGCCCGACCCGGAGCGCACGTACACCCCTCACGAGCAGGCCACCGGCGCGCACCTGGTGCAGGTCCACGACGGCCTACGTGCCGAGCTGGCCCAGATCCACGACCTGATCGAACAGGTGGCCACCGGTGAGATCGACGCCGGTGTGGCCCGGTCCCACATCAACACGATGACCATGCGGCAGAACCGGTGGACGCTCGGCGTCTACTGCGAGTCGTACTGCCGCATCGTCACCACCCACCACACCATCGAGGACCAGTCGCTCTTCCCCCGGCTGCGGGCGCGTGACCCCCGACTCGGCCCGGTCGTCGACCGGCTGGAGCAGGAGCATCACGCCATCCACGACGTGCTGGAGGGCGTGGACCAGGCCCTGGTCGCGTACGTCGGGTCTCCGGACGGTCTCGCCGAGCTGCGGGCGGCGGTGGACCTGCTGACCGACGCCCTGCTGTCGCACCTGAGCTACGAGGAGCGTGAGCTGGTCGAGCCGTTGGCGCGGTTGGGCATCGCCTGATCGTTTCGGCCTCCGCGCCGTGGCGGGGGGTTGCCGCGCCTGATCTGAGAGACTACTTTCGAAACATGTCTCTCAAGAATCCGTACGGGGATTTCGAGATCACCGAACCGCAGGCGTTGCGGGCACTGGCCCATCCGGTGCGGCTGGCGATCCTCGAACACCTTCAGCGACACGGCCCCGCCACGGCGACCGGGCTCGCACCGCACGTCGGCGCCACACCGTCGGTGGTCAGCTGGCACCTGCGGCACCTCGCGACGTTCGGTCTGGTCACCGACTGGGATGGCGCCACCAGCAAACGGGAACGCTGGTGGCAGGCGACTGCCCGGGGCTTCCGTTTCACCCCTACCGACAGCGTTGAGGGGCAGTCCGCCAGCCACCAGCTGCGCGGCGAGATGTTCGCCCGAAACGCCGACGCGCCGCAGCAATGGCTGCTGCACGAGGAGCCCCGGTTGGACCCCGAGTGGCGCGCTCTGGCCGGCATGGCCGACACCCGATTCGTGGCCACCGCCGACGAGCTGCGGCAGCTCGAGGAGTCGATCGAAGAGCTGATCGCCCCGTACGTGCGGCGCAAGGAGGAGTCGTCCCCGGACGGCGCGCGGATCGTCCGGATGCTGCGCTACCTCCTGCCCGAGGCCGGCGACGACGCCCCGGCCGAGTCCGGCGACGCACCGGCCGCGTCGTGAACACCACCGGGACCGACACCCCGCGCGCCCCCGGCGCCGAGGTGGTGCGCGCCCCCGGCGCCGTGCCCTCGCCGGCCCTGTTTCGCGACCGGCGGTTTCGCACCTTCTGGTTCGGGCAGACGATTTCCGACTTCGGTGATCGGATCAGCGAACTGGCCCTGCCACTGATCGCCGTCACCCTGCTCGCCGCGACCCCTGTGCAGGTCAGCGTCCTCACCGCGTTGATCTGGCTGCCCAACCTGCTGGGCCTGTTCCTGGGCGCCTGGGTGGACCAGCGCACCCACAAGCGGCGCCTCCTGGTCATCGCGGACCTGCTCCGGGGCGCGGTGCTGCTCAGCCTGCCGCTGGCCTATCTGTTCGGCGCGGTCACCCTCGGCCAGCTCTACCTGGTGGCACTGCTCACCGGCTTCGGTGCGGTGCTGTTCGCGATGGCACGTCAGGCGTTCTTCGTGGCCCTGGTGCCGCGATCGGCGTACGTGGACGCGAACAGCAAGCTCAGCATGAGCCGGTCGCTGTCGTTCATCGCCGGTCCGGCCGTCGGCGGTGGACTGGTCCAGGCGCTGAGCGCCCCGGTCGCGATCGTCGTCGACGCGGTGTCCTTCCTCGGCTCCGCGCTGCTGCTCAGCCGCATCCCGGTGACCGAGGTGCCTCCGCCGCCACGTCGGACGTCCACCCTCGGCCTGGTCCGCGAGGGACTCGTGCTGGTGCTGCGGCATCCGGTGCTGCGTGCCGCGCTCGGCTGCACCAGCACCGTCAACTTCTTCACCTTCATCTCGGGCGCGTTGCTGGTGCTCTACGCCAGCCGCGAACTCGACCTGTCGGCCGGCGCGATCGGCGTCGCCCTCGGATTCGGGGCAGTCGGCGGGTTCGCGGGCGCGGCACTCGCACCACGGATCTCACGCGCCATCGGCCTGGGCCGTACCGCCATGATCGGCACGGTGCTCTTTCCCGCGCCGCTGGCACTGACCGCGCTGGTGTCCGGCCCCACGTGGACGAAGGTGGCCATGCTGGCGGCCATCGAGCTGGTCTCCAGCGTCGGGGTGATGCTGATGGACGTCAACCTGAACGCCCTGCTCACCGCCGTGACACCCGACGACGCGCGAGGACGCCGCGCCGGCGCGTACAGCGCTGTCAACTACGGAGTGCGCCCGCTCGGCGCGCTGGTCGGTGGCGCGTTGGGCACCACCATCGGGCTGCGACCCACCCTGGTCGTCGCCGGCCTGGGTGGCGTGCTCGCCGTGCTGTGGTTGCTCGCGTCACCGGTCCGCCACATCAGGACCCTGGACGACCAGACGGCCTGATCGACCCGGGCTGGCTCGCCCGGCCGTATCCCGGACGCTGACCCGCCGTCTCCCGGACCCTGGGCCGCCGTTGCCCGGGGCGCTGGTCACCGCATCGACCCGGTTGGGGATCGGCCCGCCGGCGCGATCGGAGGCGGTGCCGGAGAGGGCACCACCCGGATGAGCGATGCCTGTGAGTCATCGTTATGACTCACAGGCATCGCGGGCGATGAGGGCTTGGCGGTGCGGCCACCAGCGGCCGTTCCGGTGGAGGTCGGGCCTGCGTCGCGTCGTCAGCTGGTCTCCGTCAGCAGCACGCCGGCCAACTCGGTGGGCTGGGAGATCATCGGCCAGTGACCGGTGGCCATCGTGACAAGTCGCCAGTGGTCGCTGGTCAGCAGCTTGGCCACGGTGTCGTTGGGCTCGGGCCCGTCGAGCAGGCACTTGACGTACGTCGCCGGGAGGTCGCCCAACGGCCGGGTCAACACGGCCGGCTCACTGAGCGTGGCACCGGGATGCGGCGTGGAGCCGTCGATCAGACGGGCCACCTGCTCGTCGGTGAGCCCCTGACCGTCGAAGTCGGCCGCACCGAGCGGCGGCCAGTAGCCGCCATTGTCGGCGATCACCGACTCCAGTGCCGACGGCCCCTGCCACCACTCGGACACGAACGACGCGCCGTCGACCGGCACCTCAGAGTCGACGAAGATCACCCTGGTCAGCCGGTCACCGATTCGCCCGGCGGCCTGGCCCACCGGGATGCCCGAGTAGCTGTGCCCGACCAGCACCACGTCGCGCAGGTCGCGGCGCTCGACCTCATCGACGATGTCCCGCACGTGGGTCTGCTGGCCAGCGGCCACGCCCTGCTTGTCGGCGAGGCCGGAGAGCGTCAACGGGTAGGTGTCGTGCCCGGCCGCACGCAGTGACGGAACCACCTCGTCCCATGCCCACGAACCCAGCCACGCCCCCGCCACCAACACGAAATCAGCCATGGCCGGCACCCTAGCGCCGCCCTGTGACAGCCCGGCGGCTCAGGGCCAGGTGCGGGCCCGCGCCGCGAAGACCTCCGGTGGGCCCGCCACCGGCAGCACGCACAGTAGATGCCCACCGGGGGCCCGCAGCATCCGACACTCACGATGCATGCGGGGCAACATACCGACGCCGGTGTGCGCTCAGGTGTGGTCCAGTGCGGGCGGACCGACGTCGACCGGCATCCGATAGATCCACACCGGGTAGTCGACCGCCGAGTGCCCGCCGTTGAGCCCGGCGGTCAGGTGCAACTGCGCCACCGGCATCCAGAGCCGGGCATCGGCATCGAGCCACATCGCGTCCACCCAGGCCAGTCGGGGGTCCGCGACGAGCGTACGCACGCTGCGGTCCGGTGCGAGGGCGAGGACGCGTCGTCGCCGCACGTCGCTGAGGTAGATGGTGCCGTTGGCGTCGATGGCCGTACCGCCGGTGCTAGGCGTGTCGCACCACCGTTCGACCCGTCGAGCCATCTCGTCGGCGGACACCGACGGGTCGTCCAACCAGCGGGTGGCGATCCGGGACATCCCGCCGGAGGCCGGCTGGTAGTGGAGCCACCGCCCGTCCGGCGACACCTCCAGTTGGTCGACGTGCAGGCGTACCTCGGCACCGTCCGGGTCGCGCAGCGCCCGACCGTCGGCTACCAACGGCCCACCCACCGTGCTCGGATGCCCGTCCAGCACCCGGCGGGGCCGACCCGAGTCGAGGTCGAGCACGATGAGACCGGGCACCCCCGCGTCGCTGAGGTACGCCGTCGGGCCGTTGAACCGGACGTCGTCGACGTAGCTGGTCGGACGCACCGCCCGGTCGAGGTGGTAGACCCGGTCCACCCGGTCGCCGTCCGGGTCGACCACGATCAGTCGGGCGCCGCCTGGCACCTGCTGGCCGCCGATCTGCGGCGTACCCGAGTCGACGATCCACAGTCTGCCGTCCGGGCCGGCGCGCACGCTGTTGACGTGCACGAACGCGCCACCCGGCGGCTGGTCGGGCCGATTCCACGCGACATCGGGGTACGAGTCGCGACTGCCGTCCGGCAGCGCCTCGACCACCTGCACGCCGGGCCGGTCGGCCGATGGATAGCTCAGGAACACCCGCCCGCGCAGGGTCGTCACGCCCGTGCACACCCGGTCCTCGCGCAGCACCGGTGTCAACCGGGGATCCTCCTCGGTGGGCAGCGCCGTCATCGGCCCGCTCCTCACCCGCCCGGTGGCGTCCTCGGCTCCAGTCGGTGACCGACGGCTCCGGCCACCCGGCGCGGTATCCCCGGAGCACACCTGGCGAAACCGCCGGCCGAGCGACAGCCAGCGCTCAGCCGGTGTCCGGTGTCGGGGGACCGACCAGGGCGGCGAGCCGTTTCGGAGCCTGCACGCAGTAGCTCTCGGTGAGCAACTCGCCCACCTCGCCCCAGTCGGTGTCCCCGTCCAGGAGCACGCCCAGCACGTTCGGGCCCCAGTCCGGTTTGTAGAAGGGGTGTCCGCTGGCGAGGAGCCCGGCGATCTCGTCGAGTGGCGACCGGAAGACCAGCCGGCAGGTGGGACGGTCGAGCGCGGCGGCCCGGCCGTGCGTCACCTGGCGGTCGGGGTCGACGGTGTGCACGTGGGCGAAGGTCCGCTGGCGGATCCGCCAGCGGATGCCCACCCAGGCGGGCTCCTCGTAGGTCTCCGGCAGCCCGAGGCAGATCGGCCGCAGCCGGTCGAGGATCTCGGGTGGGACGTCTCCGGGTTCGGTCACGGGCAGCGACGGTAGTCGGGTGGTGTGACAAGTTCCGCTCGTCGACGGCCTCCCCGCCCGGTGGTGCGTGCACCGTCGATCCGCGAGGATGGGCGTGGTGATCCTGGGCCGTCGTCCGGGCCCACCCCACCCCCCGTGCCCGTTGAGGAGTGCCGTGCCGTCCAGTCTGCTCTCCCGCCGTGACCTCGACTTCCTGTTGCACGACTGGCTGAAGGTGGGTCAACTCGTCGAGCGACCCCGCTACGCCGAGCACTCCCGGGAGACCTTCGACGACGCCCTGGACCTCGCCGAGCGGGTGGCCACCGAGCAGTTCGCCCCGCACAACCGGGCCGCCGACCTCGCCGAGCCCACCTTCGACGGGCAGCGGGTGCGGCTCATCCCGCAGGTTCGCGCGGCGCTGGACAGCTTCGCCGAAACGGGCCTGCTCAGCGCCGGCCTGGACGCCTCGGTCGGCGGCCTGCAGTTGCCGCACGCCGTCGCGGCGGCCTGCTTCGCCTGGTTCCAGGCCGCGAACGTGGCCACCTCGGCGTACCCGTTCCTCACGCTGGGCAACGCCAACCTGCTGCTGGCGCACGGCAGCGCCGAGCAGGTGGACACCTACGTCCGGCCCATGCTGGAGGGCCGGTTCTTCGGCACCATGTGCCTGTCCGAGCCGCACGCCGGCAGCTCACTGGCCGACATCACCACCCGCGCCGAGCCGCAGGCGGACGGCACGTACCGGCTCTTCGGCACCAAGATGTGGATCTCCGGCGGCGACCACGAGCTGGCCGAGAACATCGTCCACCTGGTGCTGGCGCGGATCCCCGGCGGGCCGCCCGGGGTGAAGGGCATCTCGCTGTTCATCGTGCCCAAGGTGCTCGTCGGTGCGGACGGTTCACTCGGCGACCGCAACGACGTGGTGCTGGCCGGGCTCAACCACAAGATGGGTTTCCGGGGCACCACCAACGCCCTGCTCAGCTTCGGCGACGGCGCGCACGCCCCGGGCGGTCGCGCCGGTGCGGTCGGTCACCTGGTCGGCCCGCCGCACCAGGGCCTGGCGCAGATGTTCCACATGATGAACGAGGCCCGGATCGGGGTCGGGGCCGGCGCCACCGCGCTGGGTTACACCGGCTACCTCAAGAGCCTGGCGTACGCCAAGGAGAGGCCGCAGGGCCGGCCGGTCGGTGCGAAGGACCCGGCCTCGGCGCAGGTGCCGATCATCGACCACCCCGACGTACGCCGGATGCTGCTGGCCCAGAAGAGCTACGTGGAGGGGGCACTGGCGCTGGTGCTCTACTGCGCGCGGCTGCTCGACGAGCAGCAGACCGCCGACGCCGACGCCGACCGCGAGCGCGCGCACCTGCTGCTGGACGTGCTCACGCCGATCACCAAGAGTTGGCCGTCGCAGTGGTGCCTGGCCGCCAACGACCTGGCGATCCAGGTGCTCGGAGGTGCCGGCTACACCCGCGATCACGACGTGGAGCAGCACTACCGGGACAACCGGCTCAACCCGATCCACGAGGGCACCCACGGCATCCAGGCGCTGGATCTGCTGGGGCGCAAGATGACCATGCGGGGCGGTGCCGGTCTCACCGTGTTGACCGCGACGATCGGCGACACCGTCGAGCGGGGCCGGAAGGCCGGCGGTGAGGCGGCCGATCTGGCGGACCGGCTGGCGGGTGCGGTGGACCGCGTCACCGAGGTCACCCGTCGACTCTGGGCCGACGGCGATCCGGTGCTGGCGCTGGCCAACGCCAGCGCGTACCTGGAGGCGGTCGGGCACGTGGTGATCGCGTGGATGTGGCTGGAGCAGGTGCTGACGCTGCCGCCGGAGGAGGACGGCGACGGGTTCCACGCGGGCAAGCGGCAGGCCGCACGCTACTTCTTCAGGGTCGAGTTGCCCCGAACCGGCCCGCAGTTCGACCTGCTGGACAGCCGGGACCGGACGACCCTCGACATGCGCCCGGACTGGTTCTGACCGGGCCGGCCGTCATCGTCGGCCCTGGTGCCGCATCGCCTGTCGCCCCTTGACCACGCCGAGGATGATCACGATCACCAGCGCGATCAGACCGATGATGATCAGCCAGCGGACGGCCTCGAGGATCAGCCCGAGCAGGATCAGCACGCCGGCGACCACGCCGACGACCCAGAGCAGTGCACGCATGTCCACCTCCGGTAACCGGCCGCGCCTGGTGCGGCGGGCACGAAGGTCACCTTCCCGATCCGGCCGCCACCATGCCCCGCCTGCGGTGAGAAGCGCCCCTGATCGACTCGGGTTCCTTGAACTCGGGGGGTCCGGGACGCGGGGTTGACCCGACTTCCGGGAAACCGAGTCGATCACCGGCGCGCTTGACCGGGCCGCCGAGCCGGCTCAGCCCTTGGTGCGCGCCACGTAGACCGTGTTGGCGGACTCACCGCCGGTCAACGGGTTGGCGAACGGCACGACGTGTGCCCGTACGTCCACGAAGACCTCGGCGAGCGCCGCGGTGAACTCGGCGTCCGGCGGGTCGTCCGACCAGAGCGCGAACACCCCCTCGGGGCGCAGCAGGGCGGCCAGCCGGCGCAACCCGGCCGGCGGGTAGAACGCCGCGTGGCTGGGGTGCAGGACGTTGCGCGGGGAGTGGTCGACGTCGAGCAGCACGGCATCGAACCGCCGGCCGGGCACCTCGGCGTCGAAGCCGGTCGTACCGGCCACCGCCGCGAAGAAGTCGGCCTGCACGAACCGGGTCCGCGGGTCCTCGGCGAGCCCCGCCGCGAACGGCAGCAGACCCCGGCGGTGCCAGTCGATCACGTCCTCGATCGCCTCCACCACCAGCAGCGACCGCACCCGGGGGTCGCCCAGCGCCGCGCAGGCGGTGTAGCCCAGCCCGAGACCGCCGACGACCACGTCGAGCGAGTCACCTGTCACCTCGGCGAGGCCGAGCCGAGCCAACTCGATCTCCGCGACCGGGAACAGGCTGGACATCAGGTACTCGTCGTCGAGCTTGACCTCGTACACCTCGACCTGGAGGGCCGGGTCCCGGCGTCGGCGCAGGCTGATCGCGCCGATCGGGGTCTCCCGCCAGGCCAGCTCTTCGAAACGCGCGCCCACGGGTGCCCTCTCGCCGCCGGATTCGTCCCCGGATGGTACCGGTTGCCCCGGGCCGGCCACGCAGGGTCCACGCGACATCGACGCAACGCATATTCTGTGCCCGGCCGATCCACCGGAGGGACTCTCATGCCGTCGCGGCAGGACCAGCTGCACTCCTACCAGTTCAGCGTGCAGCGGGCGGTCGCCGCCCTGGTCATGCGGGAGACCGACCCGGCACAGTCACCGTTTCGGCGGCTGGCCGGCGCCGGCCTGGCCAGCGTCCTGGTCGCGGCGATCGCGCTCGGCGGCTTCGCGCTCTACGGCCTGTTCGCCGGCGGCGGCAACGGCTGGCGCGACCCGGGTGCGGTGATCGTGGAGAAGGAGTCCGGTGCCCGGTTCGTCTATCGCGAGCAGCGGCTGCACCCGGTGCTCAACTACGCCTCGGCGCTGCTGATCGTCGGCGCGGACCAGTCGAAGACCGTGCTGGTCTCCCGACGCACGATCGACGGTGTGCCGCGCGGGCTGCCGCTGGGCATCGCCGACGCGCCCGATTCGCTGCCCGCCCCCGGCCGGCTGGCCACGGCGGCGTGGACCGTCTGCTCGACGGCCCCGGCGGGCGAGGCACCCCGCTCCGCGCTGCTGATCGGCACCGAGCCCGACGGCGGCCGACTGCTGGGCGACGAGGCGTTGCTGCTGCGGCACCCCGACGGCGGGCTGCACCTCGTCTGGCACCAGCGGCGCCACCTCGTCCGCGATCCCAGCAGGGTGCTCGCGGCGCTCGCCACCACCCGCGCGCAGGCGGTGGCGGTGGCGCCCGCCCTGCTCAACTCACTGCCCACCGGCGCCGACCTCGCCCCGCTGGACCTTCCCGGGCTGGGGCAGCCCGCGACCCGGGTGGCGGGCGCCACGGTCGGCACCGTCTACCTGGTGAGCAACTCCGGTGGCGGCCGGCAGTACGCGGTGGCCGTCGACGCCGGCCTGGCCGGCATCACCGAGTTGCAGGCCGGGCTGTTGCTGGCGCGCACCGGGCAGGGCGAGCCGGTGCCGATGACGTTGGGCCGTTTCGCCGCGCTGCCCACGGTGCCCGACCTCGCCCCGGGCGGCGCCACCGCCCCACCGCCGACCCCGCCCCGGCTCGCGGCCAGCGACGACGGGGCCCTCTGCGCCCGCGTCGCCGACGACGGTGGGGTTGCCGAGGTGCGCTGGGGCGTACCGCTGCGGGACCTGGCGGCCATGCCACGCACCGCGCCCGGCGGCGACGCGGTGCTGGCCGACCACGTGGTGGTCGAGCCGGGTCGCGGCGCGGTGGTCGAGGCCGCCGCGGCGCCCGGCGCGTCCGGCGGCGCGGTGTCCGTGGTCACCGACCTGGGCCGACGGTACGTGGTGGCGGACCGGGAGGTGCTCCCGATGCTCGGTTACCGCAACGTGCGTCCGTTGCGGCTGCCGGCCGGGCTGGTCAGCCTCGTGCCCGCCGGGGCGACCCTGGACCCGGCCGCCGCACGGGCCGTCGCCGCCGGAGACTGAGGGTGACCCGGCCGATCAGGGCCGGGCCGGTGTCACCCGGCCGGGCGGCGCAGGATCGTCACCGCGAACGCCGCGTCGTCGCGCCACGGGCGCAGATCCCAGGTGGCGAAGCGCTGCTCCACGCGCAGCCCGGCGGCCACCGCGTCGGCGTCGAACGCGGTCAGCGGGTAGCCACGCTCGGTGCCGAAGCCCACGGTCAGCACGCCGTCGGGTCGCAGGTGCGCCGCCACGCGGCGCAGCACGTCCGGTTCGGTGCCGACGGCGACGAAGGCGAGCACATTGCCGGCCAACACCGCCGCGTCGAACGGCTCGGCCTCACCCTGTGACGGTAGATCCAGCTCGGCGAGGTCGGCGACCAGCCACGTCGGGCCGGGATAGTCGGCGCGGGCGGCATCCACCAGCGCGGGGTCGGCGTCCACACCGACCACCGTGTGCCCCCGCTCGGCCAGCGCGGCACCGACGCGGCCGGTGCCGCTGCCGGCGTCGAGAATGCGGGAACCGGGCGCGACGAGGGCATCCACCAGTCGGGCCTCGCCGGCCAGGTCCGCGCCCTCGGCCACGAGCTTGCGGAACCGGTCGATATACCACTGTGAGTGCTCGGGACCGGTGTCGGTCGCCCAGCGGGTCGGGTTGGCCATGAGGCCACCGTAACCGGGTCGGTGGGGGTGCGGCGGGGGACCCGGGGGAGACGATCAGCCCTTCTCCGCGCCGCTGGTCAGCCCCTCGGTGAGCAGCCGCTCGCTGGCGAAGAAGAGGATCACGATGGGCAGGGTGAGCACCACCGACCCGGCCATCAGCACCGTCTTGGGCACCTCCACCCCGTCGGCGAGCAGGGACAACCCCAGCGACACCGTCCACCTGTTGGGTTTGTCGACCAGGAACAGCAGGGCGAAGAGGAACTCGTTCCAGGCGATCATGAAGTCGTAGAGCGCGACCGCCATGATCGATGGCATGGCGAGGGGCAGGCTGACGCGGCGGATGATGCCGAGCCGACCGGCGCCGTCGATGGCGGCGGACTCCTCCAGACTGACCGGAATGGTCTCGAAGTAGTTCCTCAGCATGTAGACCGACACCGGCAGCGTCTGCGAGATGTAGACAAGCACCAGGCCGAACAGCGAGCCGCGCAGCTCGGCGAGGCTGAACACCACGAACAGCGGGATCGCGATGACGATCGACGGAAACAGGTAGACCGCCAGGAACAGGAAGTCGACCTGCCGCCGGCCGAAGAACCGCAGCCGGGCCACCGCGTACGCGCCGGGGATCGCCACCACCAGGGTGAGCACTGTCGCCGCGACCGCGACCAGCCCGCTGTTGCGGATGAACGTCAGGAACCCCTGGCCGCCGTCGTCGGTGGCCTTGAGGACCTCGGCGTACGTGGCCACCGTCAGCTCGCCGAAGCCGACGAGCAGCGCACCCGGGTCGAGCAGCAGCTGCTCGATGGGGCGCACCGAGAGCACCAGCATGTAGTAGAAGGGGAAGACGGTGACCACCAGGAACACGGCGATCACCAGGCGGCGCAGCCAACGCAGGCTCACCGTCTCGACCACGTCCCGGTCCATCAGCCCACCCTCCGTCCGAAGAAGCGCAGATAGATCACCACGAACACGATGAGCACCAGGGCCAGCACGACCGCCTGCGCGGAGGCCGCGCCGATGTCGGTGCGGGCGGTGAGGAACTCGTACACCCGCACGCTGACCACCTCGGTGCCGGCGGCGCCGCCGGTGAGCAGGTAGACGTCGTCGAACTTGTTGAACGTCATGATGAAACGCAGCACGCCGAGCAGGGCGATCACCGGCAGCAGTTGCGGCAGCAGGATGTGCCGGAAGCGTTGGGTGGGTGTGGCGCCGTCGACCCGGGCCGCCTCCTCCAACTCACCGGGCACCGCCTGGAGCCGGGCCAGCAGGAACAGGAACGCGAACGGGAAGTACCGCCACGCCTCGAAGACGATCACCGTGGTCAGCGCTGTCGACTCCTGGGACAGGAACGGCACCGGTGCGTCCCAGCCGAGCAGGCGTTGGCCCCACGCGTTGACGATGCCGAGCTGTGGGTCGAGCATCACCTGCCACACGAACGTCACCGCGACCACCGGCGCCACGTACGGCAGCAGCATGGACGCCCGCACCAGCGTGCGGCCCCGGAACGGTCGGCGGACCACCAGGGCGGCCACCAGACCGAGCAGGATCGACCCGACCGTACCGCCGATGCTGTAGATCAGCGTGACCCACAGTGTCTCGGCGAAGCCGGGGGTGTGCAGCACCCGGTCGATGTTGTCCATCGTGAACTCGCCGAACAGGCCGGTCTTGCGCAACGTGGCGAGCCGGACCCGCTGGAAGGCGAGCACCACCGTCCACACGATCGGGATGCCGATGACCGCGACGGTGACGAGCAGGGTCGGTGCGACGAGCGCGAGCCCGGCACGGGACTCGCGGCGGCGCAGGGTCAGTGGGCGACGGCGGCCGGGCCGTCCCGGCCGGTCCCGGGTGGGGGAGCGGCCGGTCTCCGGCGCGGTGGTGGTCAATTGACGCCCGCCTTGATGGCCTCGACGTCCTTCTTGGCGCGGCCGGCGGCGGCCGCGGCGTCGGACTTGCCGGAGTAGACGTCACTCAACGCCTTGGGCACCGGTAGCTCACCGAGCATGGCGCCGACCAGCTTGCCCTGCCCCTGGGTGAGCCCCCAGCGCTGGAAGGTGTCCGGGCTGCGGCGCAGGTCGGCGAGCACCTCGTCGCCGAACACGTCCGCGAGGGGCTTCTTCGCGTCCACACCGGCCTGGCTGGTGTTCCAGGCCGTCAGGTACGCCTCGGGCTCGGCCGGGGTGCCCTTGCGCACTGGGAAGCGACCCTCGGGGGACATGCCGAACCAGCGCGGGTAGCCGTCGCCGAGCATGTACTCCACGAAGGACTTCGCCGGGTCGGCCGCCGCGCCGTCGAGCACGGCCCACGAGCTGATCTCGCCGTACTGCGCCGGCTCGGTGCCGTTCGGGCCCTTGATCGCGGTGACGAACCCGCTGTTCTTCGCGAGGAACGCCGGGTCGGACTGGCACTGCGGGCAGGTCGGCTTGGCGTCGTTGCGCAGCCCGGCCAGCTCGTCGAGGATGAACGGCGACCAGATGACCATGGCCGCCTTGCCCGCGAAGTAGGTGGCCCGGGTGGTGTCCACGTCCTGTGCGCCCTTCACCGAGCTGGTGCGGATCAGGTCGCCGTAGAAGCGGAACGCCTCGACGCACTGGGGCGAGTCGAGGGTGACCTTTCCGGAGTCGTCGGCGAGCTGGCAGCCGTTGGCCAGTGCCAGGTGCTCGAAGGTCTGCTGGGTGAACACGTCGCTGGGCGAGGTCGCCGCGGTGATGCCGGCAACGCCGCCGGTGTTGAGTTTCGCCGCGGCGTCGGTGATCCGCTCGTACGTGTCGGGGGCGGGCAGGCCGGCGGCGGCGAACAGGTCCTTGCGGTAGACGAGCAGCTGCCCCCACCCGTCGCTGGGCACGGAGAGTTGTTTGCCGTCGTCGGAGGTGAGCTCCAGCGCTCGGGGGGAGAACGTCTGCTTGCCCAGCCTGTCGACGACCTCCGCGTTCGCCGAGGCGTGCAGCAGCTCGTTGCCGGCGAGCGTACGGATGCCGGCCAGGGAGACCGAGCCGACCACGTCGGGCAGGTCGCCGGCGGCGGCGTTGGCGGCGATCAGGGAGGGGAACTGGTCCTCGTTGACTGTCACGAGGTCGACCTGGATCCCGGTCTTCGCGGTGAAGTCGGCGATGATCGCCTTGGTGGCGGTGACCCGGTCGGCGACGTCTTCCAGGCTCCAGACGGTGATCTTCTTGCTGTTGCTGTCCGGTTCGTCGTCGCCGCAGGCCAGCAGGGAGGACGCAGTCAGTGCCATGATCAGGGTGGTGGCGAGTATCCGCCTCGGAGGTGCTGACATCGGTGGCACTCCTCTCGAAGGGTACATGACGGATTCAACACGTTCGATAGATCAATAACAAGACATATCGCGATTTTTTGCTATCCTGGAGCCCAGTGCTACCGGGATGTGACGCATGGGCAACTGGGTTGTCTCTCTCGCCGGGCCTCGACGGATCAGCCTCGAGCCCTGCCCGCCAGATCCGCTCGGCCCCGGCCAGGTCCGGGTCCGCACCTGCTACTCGGGCATCTCCGCCGGCACCGAGCTGACCCTCTACCGGGGCAGCAATCCCCGGCTCAGCAAGGACTGGGACGACGTCGCCCGGATGTTCGTCCCCCGACAGAGCCCGGTGCCCTACCCGCTGATCGGCTTCGGCTACGAAGAGGTCGGCGAGATCGTCGAGGTGGCCCCGGAGGTCACCGACCGGCACCCCGGGCAGCTCGTCTGGGGCATCTGGGGGCACCGGGCCGAGGCGGTGCTCGCCGCCGACGCGGTCCGTCCGCTCCCCGCCGGGCTGGACCCGCTCGCCGCGGTCTTCGCCCGACCCGGCGCCATCGCGCTGACCGCCGTGCTCGCTGGTGACCTGCACCTCGGCGACTGGGTCGGCGTCTTCGGGCAGGGCGTCATCGGGTTGCTCGCCACCCGACTCGCCGTGCTCTCCGGGGCGCGGGTGGTCGCCGTCGACCAGCTGCCCGACCGGCTGGCGCACGCCGCCCGCTACGGTGCCCGATCCACCGTGGACGTCGGCGTCGAGTCCGCCGCCACCGTGCTGCGGCACCTCACCGCCGGCCGGGGCGCGGACGTCTGCCTGGAGATGTCCGGCACGTACCCGGCGCTGCACGAGGCGATCCGGTCCACCGCACACGCCGGCCGGGTCGTGGCCGCCGGCTTCTACCAGGGCCAGGCCGACGCGCTCGGCCTCGGCGAGGAGTTCCACCACAACCGCATCCAGTTGGTGGCCGCCCAGGTCTCCGGTCCCACCCCCGCGCCGAGCATGGCCGGCCGGTGGACCGGTGACCGGGTCGCGCAGACCTTCATGGATCTGGTGGCTGAGCGCAGCCTCGACCCGATGCCGCTGGTCAGCCACATCGTCGACGCCAGCGCCGTCGCCGACGCCCTCGCGCTGCTCGACCGCGGCGCCGGTGACGTCCTCCAAGTGGTGTTGAGGTTCTAAAGATGACCACCATCGCGCTGGCCTGCCAGGAACAACTCCTGCCGGGCACCGACCTGATCCAGAAGTACGCCCTCGCGACCGCCCTCGGCTACCAGGGCATCGAGCTACGCGGGCGCGGCGACCTGGCGTTCGCCCGCCGCCTGCCCGAGCTGCGCCGAGCCCGCGCCGCCGGGGTGGTGATGCCCACCGTCTGCGTCGAGATGGACCACTTCATCGGCGACTTCGACCCCGCCCGCTCCGGTGACGCCGTCGGCAACCTGCGCTCGCAGCTCTCGGTGATCGCCGAGTTGGGCGGCGTCGGGGTGATGACCCCGGCGGCCTGGGGGATGTTCTCCCGGCGGCTACCACCGTTCGAACCGCCGCGTCCGCCGGCCGGCGACCGGCAGGTTCTCCTCGACGCCCTGGGCGAGCTGGGCGAGCACGCCGGGGCCGAGGGGGTCAGCCTCTTTCTCGAACCCCTCAACCGGTACGAGGATCACATGGTCAACCGTCTCGACGAGGCGGTCGCGCTCTGCGCCGCGCTCGGGCTGCCGTCGGTGCGGGTCGTCGCGGACACCTTCCACATGAACATCGAGGAGGACGACATGCATCGCGCCCTGCGTGCCGCCGCGCCGTACCTCGGGCACGTGCAGGTCAGCGACTCCAACAGGTTCCAGCCAGGTGCCGGGCACCTGGACTGGCCGGCGCTGGTGCGCACCCTGCTGGAGCTGGACTACCGGGGCTGGTTGGCCCTGGAGTGCCGGCTGCGCGGCGACCCGGTCCGGGCCCTGCAACAGGCCGCCACGGTCCTGCGACACGCGCTGCCCCGGCGGGCCGCCGCATGACCGCCGGTGCGAACCCGACGCGCGTCGACGGGGCCGTCACCGCCGAGCCGACGGGCGTCGATGGGAGCGTCACCGCCGACCCGACGCGCGTCGGCGCCGAGGTCCATCCGATCCGCGCCGACCCGACCCGCGCCGCCGGCGGCCCGGCCGGCTCCGGCGGGCCGACCGACCCGGCCGGGCTGCGTCGGCTCGCCGTCGACACCCTCGACGCCAACTGGGAACACGACCACACCGTGCCCTCGCGCACCCTCTACCCGCACCAGTGGAGTTGGGACTCCGCGTTCATCGCGATCGGGCTGGCCCAGATCCGCCCCGAGCGGGCCTGGCAGGAGCTGGCGAGCCTCTTCCGGGCGCAGTGGGCCGACGGACGGGTGCCGCACATCGTGTTCAACCCGGCGATGCGGGTCGGCGCGTACTTCCCCGGCCCGGAGCTGTGGCGCTCGGCCAGCGTCGAGGGCGCACCCGCCGTGGACACCTCCGGCCTGGTCCAGCCACCGGTGCACGCGCTCGCCGCGTTGCTGGCGTACCGGCGGGCACCCGACCCGGCCGGCCTGGCAGCACTGCGTCGGCTCTATCCCGCGCTGGTCGCCCAGCAGCACTACCTGGCGACGCGGCGGGACGTGGCCGGTGACGGGCTGGTCTGCATCGTGCACCCGTGGGAGTCCGGGTTGGACAACAGCCCGGCCTGGGACGAGCCGATGGCCGCGGTGCCGGCGGAGGCGTCCGTCATGCGCGCGTACCGTCGGCACGACACCGTGCACGCCGACGCCGCGCACCGCCCCACGGACCTGGACTACGCGCGCTACCTGGCGATCGTCGCGGCCTACCGGGACCACGGCTACGCCGACCGCCCGCTGGCCGACCACCATCCCTTCCTGGTGGAGTGCCCGCTGTTCAACGCGGCCTTCGGGTCCGCCGAACACGCCCTCGCCGAGATCGCCGTGCTTGTCGGCGCCGACCCGGGGCCGCACCGGGCTCGCGCGGCCCAGATCACCGAGGCGCTGCTACGACGGCTCCACGACCCCGGCACCGGGACGTTCCAGCCCCGTGATCTGCGCACCGACCGGCTCGTCAGCGCCCGTACCGTGCTCGGGCTGGCGCCGCTGATCCTGCCCGACCTGCCCGCGCGGCAGGCCGATGCGATTGTCGTCGAGGCCCGGTCGGCGCGCTTCGGGGTGGCCCGCCGGATGGACCGGCCGTTACCCACCCACGACCGCACCGCACCCGACTTCGAGCCCCTGCGCTACTGGCGTGGGCCGAGTTGGCTGAACATCGGCTGGCTGGTCCACCGCGGGCTGCTCACGCACGGGCACCCGGAGTTGGCCGCCGGGCTGCGCCGCTCCATGATCGACCTGGTCGGCGGGGCCGGCTGCCACGAGTACTTCCACCCGGACACCGGCGCCGGGCTGGGCTCGCCAGCGTTCAGCTGGACCGCCGCGCTGCTGCTCGACCTGCTGGCCGACTGAGCCCGCCCTCGGCGCGTACCAGGTGGTGGCCGTGCCCGGTCCCGGCTGCCCCGCTCGGCGCCACCTCAACGGTCGACCGCCGCTGCGCTGGCGGCGCAGTTTGTCGCGGCCGGGTGGGGGTAACCGCCCGGACGTGACCGACCGCGACGGGTTCCCGTACTTCATCGACGCGGTGTCCCGCCGGTCCGGCCTGCCGACCGAGCAGGCCGCCGCACTCGCCCGCGCCGTACTCCAGACGTTGGCCGAGCGGGTGACCGGTGGCGCGCCCGACGACCTCGTCGGGCACCTCCCGAACGAGGTAGACGGCTACCTGGCCGGTCCGGCCTCGGACTTGGGTGGTCCGGCCCCGGACCTTGTTGGCCCGGACCTTGTTGGCCCGGACCTTGCTGGTCCGGCCCCGGAGGTGGCCGGGGCGGTCGGTTCTGTCCTGGACCCGGCCGGCTCGGCTCTGGATCCCGCCGGGCTGGTCGGCCCGGATGGTGGCGTGGACGGGCTGGACACCGGGGTGGGCCTGGATGTGGGCGGCGTCGCTGCGGCTCCTGCGTCGGCGGGCGCCGGTCCGGTTCCCGCGTCGGCGGGCGTAGGTCCGGTTCCCCCGCCGGCGGGCGCCGGTCCGGCGGAGTTCCTGCGCAGGGTGGAAGAGCGCGCCGGAGTGGATCCGGAGACCGCCCGCGCAGGAACCGGCGCCGTCTTCGGCACGTTGCGCTCGGCGATGACCGTACGGGAGTTCCGACAGTTGGTGGCGCGACTCCCGCGCGACGGCGAAGGCGGAGTCGCGTACCGGCCCTGACCCGAGACGGTGCCCGCCGGCCCGGCGCGGCCCGGCGCGGCGCGGCGCGGCGCGGCGCGGCGCGGCCCGGCGCGGCGCGGCGCGGCCCGGCGCGGCGCGGCGCGGCGCGGCCCGGCGCGGCGCGGCGAGATCCACTCGTGTTTCTTGAAGTCGCGGTGTCGCGGTGACCGGGACACCCCGGGTTCCTGAAACACGAGCCGATCAAGGCAGGCTGGCCGCGCGAGCGGTCATCGCGCCCCCGGGTGGGCGTTGACGGTGTCGTCGCCGAAGGCGGCGGTGAACGCTTTCGCGATCAGCTCGGGCAGCTCGCTTCGTCCGTCGTCCTCGGCCCAGCGCATCACCGCCGTATGCAGGGCGGCGAGGCAGGCACTCGCCGCCGCCTGGACGTGGAACGCCACGTCGGGGTCGGTATCGGTGGCGTCGTCCCGGACGGCGGCGACGATGGCCTGCTGCAGGGCGTACTGGTTGTCCAGGTGTTTGGCCCGCAGGGCCGGCGTCGAGATCATCAGGCGGAGGCGGGCGAGCAGGAACTCCCGCTGGCTGCCACCGGTCAGTGTCGCGGCCGATTCGACGAGCGCGCCGCCGATGCGCCGGACCAGAGGCTGCGCGGCGGGCGCCGCGGCGATCCGCTCGGCGAAGAGTTGGCCGTGCTGGTCGAAGAGGACGAGGTCCTCTTTGGTGGGGAAGTGCCGGTACACGGTCATCGGGGACACCCCGGCGGCCTCGGCGACGTCCTGCACGGTCGTGGCGTCGTAGCCGCGCTCGCCGAACAGCCGGACCGCCTGCGCCTGGATCGTGCGTTGGGTGTCGGCTCGTCGTTGGGCTCGCAGTGTTGAGCGTTGGTCGGGCACGTGATAGACACTACCTCAGTGAGAGTCACTACCAGATTGGTGGTGACTAACAGGTTTGGGGTGGGTTGGCATGGGTGATCTGACCGGCAGGACGGCTCTCGTGACCGGAGCATCGCGCGGCATCGGCCAGGCGATCGCGATCCGGCTCGCGGCGCAGGGCGCGATGGTCTTCGTGCACTTCGGTACCGACCAGGGCGGCGCGACGGCGACTGTCGACAGGATCGAACGTGCCGGCGGCACCGCGCTTGCCGTCCGCGCGGAGTTGGGCGTGCAGGACGACGTCGAGACGCTCTTCGCGGGGGTCGAGGCCGGTCTGGCCGGGCGGCCACTCGACATCCTCGTCAACAACGCGGCGACCGCGCCGGCCGGTCCACTCGGTGCCACGACGCGGGCGGAGTTCGACCATCTCTTCGCGGTGAATGTGCGAGCGCCGTACTTCATCACCCAGCGGGCACTGGCACTGCTGCGCGACGGTGGACGCGTCATCACGATCTCGTCGGTGGCGACCCGGATGGCCAACCCCACCCAGACGTCGTTCGCCATGACGAAGGGCGCGGTCGAGACGATGAGCATGACCCTGGCCAACCAGGTAGGGGCCCGGGGCATCACGGTGAACGCGGTTGCTCCCGGTGCCACCCGGACGGCGACCAACGGGTCGGTCTTCGAGGCGCCGGGCCTGGCCGAATTCATCAAGGGTGCGACCGCGCTCGACCGGCTGGGCGAGCCCGACGACGTCGCCGAGGTGGTCGCGTTCCTCGCCTCCGACGGCGCACGCTGGATCACCGGTCAGGTCATCGACGCCAGTGGTGGCCTGTTCCTCGGCCCGCGCACCTGATCGCGGCCATCGTCTCGCCATTCACCGGGGAGCAACGGTCGGCCGGCCCACCCCCGCGCTCACGTCGCGGAGTCGTCCAGGTCCTCCGGGTCGGTGATCCAGGCGGAGAACACCGGCACCCCGTGCCACGGCCCGGTGGTGCCGTCGGCCCGGGTGTCGGTGGCGACTGCCACCACGGCGTACGGATGGCCGAAGCGCAGCTCGGCGGTGCGGGCGACGCCCTCCGGTGGCAGGCTGACCAGCCCGAACATTCCGGTCACCGCGGCCGCCTCGAAGCCGTACCGGTCGTACCGGGCCACCGCCGTCTGTCGTGCCTCGAAGCCCCGCACCGGTCGGGCCAGCGCCTTCGCCAGCGCCAGCGTGGCCGCCGGAAAACCCAGCGCCGGAGCGCTCAGGTCGTGCTCACCGCGGGCCGACCAGCAGGGGAGTATCGCCTGGTGTCGCTCCTCGCGGCCGTCGGGGGCCCGGGTCCGGACCCGTTCCTCGCGCACCGTCCACAGCGCGGTCTCGCCCAGCGGCAGGTCGAACAGCGAGCGGCTGCCGGCCGGTGGCGAGCCGTCGGCCGCGCCGGCACCGAGGTCGTACGCGACGGCCAGCACCTCGGCTGGCGACACCTGCGGTGCGGCGGCCACCGAGAGGACGACCAGCCCCGCGCCGTGACTGCTCTGGGCTGGCGCGGCGTGCACGATCACGTCACCGACCCGGGTGCCGGACACGATGGCGCACCGGTGGCCCTGGCTCGGGCTGCGCAACACCCGGCGTAACCCGCGCGCCCAGGCGCTGCCCGCACCGAGCGCGCGGGCGTCGACGTCGTCGAACGGGGTCGCCCAGGAGATGCGGGTGGCCAGCGCGCTGGCCAGGGCGAAGACCACATCCGGGCTGACCTTCAGGGGAAACGTGTCGATCAGGCCGTCGGTGTGCTCGCGCGCCCAGGCGTCCAACCCGGCCTGGTCGGGCAGCGCACCCACCTCGGTCGTCGCGGGCAGCGCGGCCCGCCACCCGGTCGACCCGCCGTCGCCCTGGCCCGGCAGGTGCCAGAGCGCGGTCGCCGAGGCGACAAGCGGATGCGGCGCGTCCAGTAGTGCCCGGGCGACCTTGGCCGCGCTGGCCAGGTCGGTGCCCAGAGCGCGAGCCAGATCCTCGGCGGCGGGGTCGGAGCCCTCGGCCCCGGTGGCGCAGACCGCGAGCAGCAGCCAGGCGCCGAGCGGGGAGGCGACGTGGTGCCGGTCGCCGATCGTGGCGTGCAACCGCGCGGCGTACGCGGAGAGCGGCCCGTGCAGATCGGTCGTCATGCCCCCACTCTGCCCGCCTGCTCGGCTCACGACCACAGCTCGAACGGCTCGTCGATCTCCTCGCCGGCCAGGAAGGGCGTGATCAGCCGGGGGAGTTGCCCGGGGTAGAACCGGTCCCGGCTGGCCACCACCTCCGCAAGCGGCCACCAGCGGAAGGCGAAGTAGTCCTCCACCTCGTAGTCGAGCCGGTGCGCCTCGTCCACGTCCGGGCCGGGGCCCGCCAGACGTACGGTGACGACCACCTCGTCCTGGACGTGCCGCACCTGACGGTGCAGGAAACTCGCCCGTCGTCGCCAGGTGGGCGCGCCCACCTGGTCAGCGGTGACCACGATGCCGGTCTCCTCGCGTAGCTCGCGCACCGCCGTGTCGCGATAGGTCTCCCCCGGGTCCATCCCGCCGCCCGGCAGCTCCCACCAGGTGCCCAGCCGGGGATGGTCCGGGTCGTGGGTGTGGAACAGCAACACCCGATCGGTGTGGTCGACGACCACCACCCGCACCGCGCGTCTCTGCAGGATCGGTAGGTCGCGGGGAAGATCGTCCATCGGCCCAGTCTGTCGCAACCCGCGGTGCGGCGGCGGGTAGGCTGCCCGCCGTGGCTGGTCTGTTGAGGAATGTCGCGGCTCGCATCTCCCGGGTGGGCGCGGTGATTCCGTCGCCCCGGCGTACCGGGCCGGCTCCCGCACAGGTGGCCCGCCGCCGTCAGGTGAGCGCGTTGCAGCGACGGGAGCTGACCTACGCCCCGGAGCGGGACGGTCAGGCCGACCCCGGCGAGATCGTCTGGACGTGGGTGCCGTACGAGGACGACCCCCGGCAGGGCAAGGACCGGCCGGTGCTGGTCGTCGGGCGACACAGTCGGACGCTGTTCGGGCTGATGCTGTCCAGTCAGAGCGAGCGGCACGGGCAGCGGCACTGGTTCGCGCTCGGGCCGGGTGAGTGGGACCGCGACAACCGGCCGAGCTGGGTCCGGCTGGACCGGGTGCTCACCATGCGCGAGGACAGCATCCGGCGCGAGGGTGCCGTGCTGGACCGGCCCCGGTTCGACCGGGTCGGGCAGGCGCTGCGCGCCGGCTACGGCTGGCGCTGACCGCGTCCGGACCGGTGGCGAACGGCGCATCCGGCTGCCCCGTAGGCGGGGCAGCCCCACAGTGACGCACCTGGTGGTCGTGCCTACTCGCGGCTCGGGCCGACCGCTGCGTCCCGTGCGTCCGGCGGCGGGTACGGCTGGTCGGCGAGCAGCCGGGCCAGGTGCGCGGTGTTGAGCGCCAGTGCCTTCGTGGTGCGGCCGGTCGTGTCCGGCTTGGGGCCGACGTCGCGGTAGTCCACCGTGTGCAGTGCCTCGCCCACCCAGTAGGTCGCGGCGGCGGCGGCGAGGGTGAACCCGACCTCGTTGAGCGCCTGCTGTACCTGACCGATGGTGTGGTGCGCACCGTCCTCGTTACCGACGACGGCGACGCCGGCCACCTTGCCGTAGGTCAGGAGTCGGCCCTCGGCGTCGGTCTCGGACAGTTCGGCGTCGAGGCGTTCGAGGACCATCTTGCAGACGCTGGCCGGCTGACCGAGCCAGATCGGCGTGGCGATGACGAGAACCTGGGCTGCCAGCAGTTTGGCGCGGATCGCCGGCCAGCCGTCACCGCTGCCCTCATCCGTGGACACACCGAAGCGCACGCCGTGATCGACGACCCGGACCAGTTCGCCCTCGACGCCCTGCGCGGCCAACTCGGCGAGCACCTCCCGGCCGAGTTGCTCGGAGCTCGACGGTGCTGGCGAGGGCTTGAGGGTGCAGTTGAGCACGAGGGCACGAATGGCCGCCACGTCGGTTCCTCCCGGCAGTTGTTTGGGATGCCGCTATCCCATACCCGGTCAGCGGGACCCAAACATCCATAAACGTGGCGGCGAAGCGATTGACGAGACGAAGTTGAGCCGTATATTCGACCGATACTGATGACTGAGGACGTCGCGCGGCGGGTGGCCGAGCAGGTCCGGGTGTGCTTCGGCCTGCGGCTGTCCGCGATGCAGCGGGTGACCCACGGTGCGGACCAGTACGCCAGTCTGTGGCTGGCGTCCACGGTCGACGGTGCCCGGTACGCGGTCAAGCTCAGCGGCGGTGGCACCGCCGCCGGTCTGGCCGTGACGGCGTACCTGGCCGGGCAGGGTGTGCCGGGCATCGCCGCGCCGGTGTCGACCCGCGATGGACGGCTGTGGGTCGATCACGATGGCCACCGTCTCTCGGTGGTGCCGTGGGTCTCCGACCGCCGGGCGCTCGACGGCCCGATGACCACGGCGCACTGGCGTGGGTACGGCGAGGTGCTGGCCGCCGTGCACGCGGTGCCGGTCAGCGACGAGTTGAGTCGACTGCTGCCGGTGGGTGGTGCGGCGTACCCCTCGATCGTGGCCGCGACCCGCGCGATGGCCGAGCGGCTGCGCGACCCGGACCCGGCCGACCCCGCCGGCCCGGTGGTCGCCGACCTCGCGGGGGTGTGGTCCACGGTGGCCGACCGGGTGCGGACACTGACCCGTGAGGTCGAGCGCCTGGCCGTCGACCAGCGGGACCGGCCCGCGCCGTTGGTCGTCTGCCACGGCGACCCACACCTGGGCAACCTGCTGCTCGGCGCGGACGGGCAGGTCTGGCTGATCGACTGGGACGACGCGGTGCTCGCTTCGCGTGAGTGCGACCTGATGTTCGTGCGCGGCGGGGTGCTCGCCTTCGCGCCGATCACACCCGAGCAGCAGCGGGCCGTCCTCGCCGGCTACGGCACGACCGACGTCGACCCGGCGCGGGTGGCCTGGTTCCTCGCGGTGCGCGCGCTCGACGACCTCAGCGACTGGACCCGCCAGGCGTTGGACACCGACGCCGAGGCCGCCGACCGGGACCGGGCGGCGCGGATCGTGCGCGGACTGGTGTCGCCGGTGGGTCTGGTCACCCTCGCCGACGCGGCGCTGCGCGATCTCGGTGCGCGTCACTGAGCGGCGACCGCGTCAGGGTTGGCGGGCAAAAAGAACGGCAAGGAGGTCATCCCCTCCCTGCCACTCCCAACATATACCGCACCGGGGGCCTTGCGGCAAGACCCGGGTGGTGCAGCAGAATCACCAGCCGAAGCTCAAATCCGGGAAAATCGGGGGATTCTGTGATCGATGTGATCATTGCCGGCGCTGGACCGACCGGCCTGTGGTTGGCCAGCGAGCTGCGGCTGCACGGGCTGCGTCCCCTCGTGGTGGAGAAGGAGGCCGAGCCGACCAGGTATGTCCGCGCGCTCGGCCTGCACGCGCGCAGCA
This sequence comes from Micromonospora sp. NPDC048898, assembly GCF_043198035.1. Taxonomy (NCBI): domain Bacteria; kingdom Bacillati; phylum Actinomycetota; class Actinomycetes; order Micromonosporales; family Micromonosporaceae; genus Micromonospora; species Micromonospora sp. NPDC048898. The sequence continues at coordinate 296,073 of NZ_JBICUF010000006.1, read as the reverse complement.
TCGAGGTGCTGGACCAGCGCGGCCTGCTGGAGCGGTTCCTCGCGCTCGGCACGCAGTACCCCGTCGGTGGCTTCTTCGCCGCCATCCCCAAGCCGTCGCCGGGCGGGCTGGACACCGCACACGCGTACGTCCTCGGCATTCCGCAGACCAGCACCGACCGCCTGTTGGCCGAGCACGCCAGCGACGTCGGCGTCGAGATCCGGCGCGGCAGCGAGCTGGTCGGGCTGAGCCAGGACGACCACGGGGTGACCGTGGAGCTGGCCGATGGCACGCGGTTGGGCGGGCGTTACCTCGTCGGCTGCGACGGTGGCCGCAGCACCGTACGCAAGCTGCTCGGCGTCGGCTTCCCGGGTGAGCCGTCGACGGTCGAGACGCTGCTGGGCGAGATGGAGGTGGGGGTGCCGCCGGAGACGGTGGCGGAGATCGTGGCCGAGGTCCGCAAGACCCACCTCCGGTTCGGTCTCGGGCCGCTCGGCGACGGGGTCTACCGCGTCCTCGTCCCCGCCGAGGGGGTGGCCGAGGACCGCGCGGTCCCGCCGAGCATCGAGGACTTCAAAGACCAACTGCGGGCGTACGCGGGCACCGACTTCGGCGTCCACTCACCGCGCTGGCTGTCCCGCTTCGGCGACGCCACCCGGCTGGTCGAGCGTTACCGGGTCGGGCGGGTGTTGCTGGCCGGGGACGCGGCGCACATCCACCCGCCGACCGGCGGGCAGGGTCTCAACCTCGGTATCCAGGACGCCTTCAACCTTGGCTGGAAGTTGGCCGCCGACATCTCGGGCTGGGCGCCGGAGGGGCTGCTGGACACCTACCACACCGAACGGCACCCGGTGGCCGCCGACGTGTTGACCAACACCCGCGCGCAGATGGAGCTGCTGTCGCCCCAGCCCGGCCCTCGGGCGGTGCGCCAGTTGTTGTCGGAGCTGTTGGATTTCGAGGACGTCAACCGGTACCTGATCGAGAAGATCACCGCGATCGGGGTCCGCTACGACATCGGCGAGGGCCACGACCTGCTCGGCCGACACCTGCGCGATGTGCGGCTGCGGCGGGGGCGTCTCTACGAGCTGATGCACGCCGGTCGCGGACTGCTGCTCGACCAGAGCGGTCGGCTCTCGGTCGCCGGGTGGGCGGATCGGGTCGACCACGTCGTCGACACCAGCGAGGAACTGGACGTGCCCGCGGTGCTGCTCCGGCCGGACGGCCACGTGGCGTGGGTCGGCGACGACCAGACCGACCTGCTCGGTCAGCTGCCCAGGTGGTTCGGCGCGCCCGCCACCTGAACGGTCAGCGCTCCACCAGGCGGGCGCTGTCGACCAACTGTCGGGGCGACCGGGCGCCGCCGAGGCTCTTCGCCTGGTACATGGCGGCGTCCGCGCGGCTGAGCGCGTCGGTGAGCTGGGCCGGACCGGTCACCGGGGCGAGCCCGACGGACGCGGTGACCCGGACGCTGCAACCGCTGAGCCGAATGGGCGCGGCGACGGTTTCACTGAGACGGCGGGTGGCGTGGTCGATCCAGCGCCGGTCGACGGTGGGGGTGGAGAGCAGCCCGGCGAACTCGTCGCCGCCGAGGCGGGCGACGAGGTTGTCCCCGGCGAAGCCGGCGAGCCGCTCGGCCACGCTGATCAACACCTGGTCGCCGGCGGCGTGCCCGTACTGGTCGTTGATCTGTTTGAAGTCGTTGAGGTCGAGCACGACGGCGATCAGCGGTTGGCCGGCCGCGTCGGTGAGCAGGGCGGCCGCCAGGCGGTAGAAGGCGCGACGGTTGGGCAGCCCGGTGAGCGGGTCGTGGCTCGCGGCGTGCCGCTCGGCGGCCAGCTCGGCCTGGAGGTGCCCGATCTCGACCTCGGCGCGCAGCGCCCGCCGACGCAGTTGCCAGGAGGAGAGAAGCGCACCGGCGGCACAGATGCCGGAGGCGACACTCATCGGATCCGGCACGAACCCTCCCATCGCCTCGACCGCCTCCAGCCTCCGGCCGACGCGGCGTGCCGCGTCGGGGCCATGTTTTGCCTGATGGTTGCCCCTGCGGGGGTAACACAAAGTGAACGGATGGCCACCGATCACGTGCGTTATCATGCTCGCCGTCCGATGCAGATGCAATAGCAGATGCACGTGCATGAACGTCCAATGTCGTTGAAACACCCCTCGCCGTCACCGCTCCTCCCACGGCCACCGGCGGGCTCGTGAGCAGAAAGACGCCTCCATGCAGCAGCCACCCAATGGCGTACCGATCCATCAGTTGCCCCCGCTGAGCTGGCAGAAGAGCCGCCGGAGCAACCCCAGCGGCAACTGTGTCGAACTCGCCGAACTGCCCGGGGGAACGGGCATCGCGGTCCGCAACTCGCGGCATCCGGAGGGGCCGGCACTGATCTACACGGTGGACGAGATCGCCGCCTTCGTGCTCGGTGCGCGCGACGGCGACTTCGACCATCTGATCAACTGACCGTTCGTCGTCCGCGGCGTCCCGGCGACGAGACCGAATCGCCGGTGCGGAGGAGTTCACCTCACTGTCGGTCCATGGCATGCTTACACGTCGGCCGGGCCGGGGCGCCCGGTCACCGTGGGTCGGTGTCCGGAGGTCCGCACGTGACGATGGTTCCTGCCGAGGGTGGTCCGACGACCGGGCCGACCGTCCTTCGGATGCTGCTCGGCGCCCAGTTGCGCCGCCTGCGGGAGTCCAGCGGGGTGACCCGGGAGGGCGCCGGCTGGGAGATCCGTTCCTCCGAATCCAAGATCAGCCGGATGGAGCTGGGTCGGGTCGGCTTCAAGGAGCGCGACGTGTCCGACCTGCTGACCCTCTACGGCGTCACAGAGGAACACGAGCGTGACGCTCTGCTCAAGCTCGCGCGTGACGCCAACAGTCCCGGCTGGTGGCACCGCTACGGTGACGTGTTGCCGACCTGGTTCCAGTCGTACCTCGGCCTGGAGGCCGCGGCGGCGCTGATCCGCAGCTACGAGGTGCAGTTCGTGCCCGGCCTCCTGCAGACCCGGGAGTACGCCAGGGCGGTCGTGCTGCTCGGGCACGGCGGGGCCGGTCCGGGTGAGATCGACCGACGCGTCGCCCTGCGGATGCAGCGCCAGCAGTTGCTTCGCCGGGACAGCCCGCCGCAGCTCTGGGCGGTGGTGGACGAGGCGGCCCTGCGTCGGCCGATCGGCGGTCCCACGGTCATGCGCGGCCAGCTCACCGCACTCATCGAGGCGACCAAGTCGCCCCACATCCGGCTCCAGGTCATCCCGTTCGCGGCCGGAGGCCACGCCGCCGCGGGGGGCGCCTTCACCATCCTGCGTTTCGGTGACCAGGAGTTGCCCGACATCGTCTACATCGAACAACTCACCAGCGCCATCTACCTCGACAAGCGCGACGACCTGGATTACTACGCGGTGGCCATGGAACGACTCTGTGTCGAGGCCGAGCCACCGGAGCGTACGGCGGAGATTCTCGGCCGACTGCTGGACGACCTCTATCCCGCCTGATCACCGACCGGGGCCGCGGCCCCGCCTGCCGTGGCGCTAGCATGGTCCACGATCGACGACAGTGCACAGACGTCATTGCGGGAGCTGCCTTGACCACCGACGCCACGGGCACGACGGCCGGTTCGCCCAGCGACCGGATCGACACCTCGGTGGCGCACCCGGCCCGCCGCTACAACTACTGGCTGGGCGGCAAGGACAACTTCCAGGCCGATCGGGAGTCCGGCGACGCGGTGGCGGAGGCTTTCCCGACCATCCGCACCGCCGCCCAGGAAAACCGCCGGTTCCTGCGGCGGGCGGTGGACTACCTGGCCCGCGAGGCCGGCGTCCGGCAGTTCCTCGACATCGGCACCGGCATCCCGACCGCCGACAACACCCACGAGGTCGCCCAGGCCATCGCGCCGGAGACCCGGGTGGTCTATGTGGACAACGACCCGATCGTGCTGGCCCACGCCCGCGCGCTGCTGACCAGCTCGACGGCGGGTGCCACCGCCTACATCGACGCCGACCTGCGCGACCCGCGGCGGATCATCGCCGACCCGGAGCTGAGACGCACCATCGACCTGTCGCAGCCGGTCGCCCTCATGCTCGTCGCGGTCCTGCACTTCGTGCCGGACGAGGACGATCCGTACGAGCTGGTGCGGCAGTTGCTCGACGCGCTGCCGGCGGGCAGCTTCCTGGTCGCGTCGCACGCCACCCACGACTACCTGCCACCGGAGATCGCCGAGGAGGCCCGGGTGGGGGCTCGCAACGGCGGCCCACACGGCATGATCAGCCTGCGCACCCGGGATGAGTTCACCCGCTTCTTCGCCGGCCTCGACCTGGTCGAGCCGGGCGTCACCTCGGTCGCCGAGTGGCGGGCGCAGAGCGAGCGAGGGCCGCGTCCCTCGGCCGCCGAGGTGAGCATGTACGCCGGGGTCGCCCGCCTGTCCTGACCCCGTCGACCGTCCCGGGCGCGGGCGGTCAGTTCTCCGGGGCGTCGTAGCGGGCCCGTCCGGCGTGCACCGCACCGATGTGCGTCTCGGCCCACGCCTTGATCGCCCGCTGCACCGGCGGCAGGCTCTCGCCCAACGGGGTGAGCTGGTAGTCGACCCGGGCCGGCGCGCCTGGTGCTGGAGCCCTGAGGCCGACGCCGCCGGCCGCCGTGCTGGCCGGCGGCGTTCTCCGGATCCACGTATTGACCGACGCCGACTGGTCGAGCTAGTCTCTGTATCGATACAGACTGAATCGATACAGAGAGGTGCCGGTGAAGCCAACACTGCAAGCCGTGGCCGACGCCGTCGGCGTCTCCCGCAGCACCGTGTCCAACGCCTACAGCCGCCCCGACCAGCTCTCGGCCACCCTGCGCGAGCGGATCCTGGATGCTGCCCGGCAACTCGGTTACCCCGGTCCCAACCCCACCGCACGCTCCCTGCGCCGGGGCTTCGTCGGGTCGATCGGGGTGCTGTTCACCTCGCACCTGTCGTACGCCTTCACCGACCCGTTCGCGGTCCGCTTCCTCGCCGGGGTCAGCGGGGCCGCCGAGCGGCACGGCACCAGCATGCTGTTGGTGCCGCTGCCGCCGGCCGTGACCGACGCCCGGCGGGCGGTGGAAAACGCCGCGGTCGACGGCTTCTGCGTCTACTGCGTGGCCGACGAGGAATGGGCGTTGGACGTGATCCGCGCCCGCGGGCTGCCGTTCGTCAGCACCGCCGCGCGCGACGATGCCGGCCCGGACGAGCGGTTCGTCGGCATCGACGAGCGGGCCGCCGCGCACAGTGTCGCCGCGCACGTCGCCGGGTTCGGCCACCGTCGAGTGGCGCTGCTCGCCGACGCCGTGCTGCCCGACGCGCCGGCCGGTCCGCTCACCCTGGCCGGGGTCGACCAGGTGCCGCACCCGACCACCCGAGGTCGGCTCACCGGCTTCGCCGACGCATTCGCCGAGGTCGGCGTCGGCTGGGCCGAGCTGACCCTGGTCAACGTCCTCGGCAACAGCCGCCCGGCAGCAGCAGCGGCCGTCGCCGGACTGTTCGACCAACCCGCACCGCCGACCGCCGTGTTGGCCGGCTCCGACGTCCTCGCGCTCGGTGTGCTGGACGCCCTGGCCGCGCGACCTGCCCATGATCGTCCAAGCGTCTCGGTGACCGGTTTCGACGACGTCCCCGAGGCCGCCGCGGCCGGCCTCACCACGGTTCGGCAGCCAGCCGAGGAGAAGGGCCGGATCGCCGCCGAACTCCTGCTCGACCCGCCCGCGGACGCCGCGGCCGGCCATGTGTTGTTGCCCACCGCACTCGTCGTCCGGGACTCCACCGGACCTGTCCCGAGGAGTTGACCATGGAACTTCCCAGCGGATACGTCACCGCGCTCGACGCCATGAACCGGCACGTCAACTCGGCCCGACCGGACGCCCCGGTCCAGGTCGAACGCGACCGTCCGGCCCTGCTCGCCCCGACCCGGCAGGCCGCCGCCGTCGCCCTGCGCCGGCTCGCCGACCGCATCCAGCCGCGGCCGTTGCCCGCCGCGCCGCCCTGCTCCTGACCCGATCGAAACTCATTGCGGCACGCACGGGACGAACAGTGTGGGTCCGGGCACGCAGGGTGGTCGAGGAGGGCGCGGCCAGGCAGACTGGTGAAGCCATGTCGCCCTTCACGCCCACCCTCCGTCTGCACGACCGCTACGTACTGCACGAGCGGATCGGCCTCGGCGGCATGTCCGAGGTGTGGCGGGCCGACGACGACGTGCTCGGCCGACCGGTCGCGATCAAGGTCCTCGCCGGGCAGCTCGCCGCCGACCCGCAACTGCGGGCCACCATCCGACGCGAGGCCCGCGCGGCCGCCCGGCTGACCCACCCCCACGTGACCCAGGTGTACGACTACGCCGAGGCGACCCTGGCCGGCGGCGTCGTGGTCCCGTACCTGGTGATGGAGCTCGTCGACGGCCATAACCTGGCCGACCGGCTGCGGACCGGGCCGCTGCCCTGGCCGGAGGCGGTCCGGGTGGCCGGGCAGATCGCCGCCGCGCTCGCCGCCGCGCACCGCATCGGCGTCGTACACCGCGACGTCAAACCGGGCAACGTCATGCTCACCGACACCGGCGCCAAGGTGCTCGACTTCGGCATCGCGGCGCTCGGCGGCCTCGACAGCCAGTCCGGCGAGCCGCTGATGGGCACACCCGCCTACTTCGCCCCGGAACGGCTGGCCGCCGGCCCGCCCGACCCGGCCAGTGACGTGTACGCCCTCGGCGCGCTGCTCTACCGCACCCTCACCGGGCAGGCGCCGCTGCCGGTGCAGAGCTGGGAGGACGCCCTGGAGGTGCACCGCCGCGGCACGCCGGTGCCGCCGCTGCGGGTGCCCGGCCTCCCCGCCGACATCGCCGCGTTGACCCTCGCCTGCCTGGCCGCCAACCCGGCCGACCGGCCCAGCGCCGCGCACCTGGCCCGCCGCTTCGGCGCCGGCCAGCCGGTCGAGCCGCCCACCGAGCTGCTGCGCGTCTCACCGGCGGCGCACCCGCCCACCGAGCTGCTGCGCGTCCCGCCGGCGGCGCACCCGCCCACCCTGATCGACCGCTCGGCGGCCCGCCCCGCCCCGGTCGCCGCCGAGCCGCCCCGCCGCCGGTCGCGCCGGCCTCTCGCCGTGCTTGTCGCGGCCGGCCTCGCCGTGCTCGTCGGTGTCGGCGCCCTGCTCGCCGAGGGCCCCTTCGGCACACCGAGCGCGCCCAGCTCGCCGCAGGTGGCCGCCCCGCCGTCGACCTCCGCCCCGAAACCCGCACCCACGACGCACTCGCCGACGCCGGCGGCGCCCTCCTCGCCCCGACCCAGCGCCAGCACCGCGCCCCCGACCGCCGGGCAGCAGCTGCCGGTGAGCCTCCGGGAGGTGACGAGCGAGTTCGACGCCGTCCTCGCCGGGGCGGTCGCCCGCGGCGACGTGGACCGCAAGACCGCCGAGGACCTGCGTGACGACCTCGCCGACCTGAACCGGCACACCAGGGACCGGTCCAGGCGAGTCGCCGACCTGCGCGCACGCATCGCCGAGTTGGTGGAACGCGACCGCCTACCAGCGCAGACGGGTGCCCAACTGGACGCTCTGCTGTCCCGGGCCAGCGGCTTCTCCGTCGACCGTACGGACGACTGATAACGCTGTCGATGCCGCTGGCATGATGTGCCGATGCGGACACGTCTGATCTTCGTGCGACATGGCGAGTCGCTCCACCAGCTCGAAGGAATCGTGGGCGGGCCACGGGGCTGCCGGGGCCTCACCGCCCTCGGCCACGAGCAGGCACACGACCTGGCCAACCGGCTCACCCGTGACGTTGCCGCCGACGGGCACGTGGCGGTCTACTCGTCCGTGCTGCGCCGAGCCGTCGAGACCGCACAACCGATCGGGGCGGCGTTCGGCGTCCGACCGGTGGCCGACTGCGGCCTGTGCACCTGGCACACACCCCCGTACGCCGACGGCCTGCCGACCGCCCGCTTCCGCACCGAACACGCGGTGGCCGGTGGCGGTGTGTTCCGGCCGTTCGAGGAGGGCAACGAGAGCTGGGCGGAGCTGGTGGTCCGGGTCAGCCGCGCGATCATGGAGATCGCCCATCGGCACCGGGGCGCCACCGTGGTGCTGGTCGGCCACAGCGAGACCGTCGAGGGCGCGTTCCACGCGCTCGCCGCGCAGCCGATCTTCCGGGCGTTCGACCTCGACGTGCCCCCGGCGTCGATCACCGAATGGACAAGCGACCACGACCCCGGCGGTTGGCCGCCGGCCCGTTGGACACTGCGTCGCTTCGGCGACGTCGGCGGGTGGGCCGGCGCGTGATCCGTGGATGTCGCCGGCACGGCGTGGTCAACCACCGCTTCGCGACGGTCGTAGTGTCGGCGGCATGACGACAACGCAGACGCACACCCTCGCCGTACCCGGCGTCGACCTGGTCTACGACGTCCGCGGCCCGCTGCCCCCGTCCGCCGGGCGCCCCGTCCTGCTCCTGATCGGTCAACCGATGGCGGCGGAGGGCTTCACCGCGCTCGCCCCGCACTTCACCGACCGCACCGTGGTCACCTACGACCCTCGCGGCCTCGGGCGGAGCGTCCGCACGGACGGTCGCACCGACCACACGCCCCAGCAGCAGGCGGCCGACCTGCACCACCTGATCGAGGCGCTCGGCGCCGGCCCGGTCGACCTGTTCGCCAGCAGCGGCGGTGCGGTGACGGCGCTCGAACTCGTCGCGGCCTACCCGGGCGACGTCGTCACGTTGGTGGCGCACGAGCCGCCGATCAACGCGGTGCTGCCCGACGCCTCGGCCGCCGAGCGCGCCCGGGCCGACTTCTACCAGGCGTACCAGACGAAGGGCGCCGGTGCCGGCATGGCCGCGTTCATCGCGATGACCTCGTGGCAGGGTGAGTTCACCGACGCCTACTTCGCCCGGCCCGCGGCCGACCCGGTGACGTTCGGTCTGTCCACCGAGGACGACGGCAGCCGCGACGATCCGCTGCTGTCGGACCTCTCCTGGGCGATCAGCGACTACCGCCCCGACGCGAGCCGGCTCGCCGCGGCGCCGACGCGGATCGTGGTGGCCGTCGGCGAGGAGTCGACGGGCACGTACACCGCGCGTACGGCTCTCGGCCTGGCGGCCCTGCTCGGCCAGGAGGCCGTGGTGTTCCCGAGTCACCACGGCGGTTTCCTCGGTGGCGAGTTCGGCTATGCGGGCAAGCCCGAGGAGTTCGCGGCGCGGCTGCGGGAGGTGTTGGACGCCGCCTGAGTCCCGCGTCACTCCGCCAGGAGCTGCTCCCGCAGGATCTCGGCGTGCCCGCAGTGCTGGGCCAGCTCGCGCAGCACGTGCAGGTACACCCAGCGCAGCGGCAGCGGGCCGCGCCGGTTGCCGCGGAGCACGTCGTCCAGGCCCAGCGAGGACGTCGCGCGGCGGGATGCCTCGCAGGCCTCGCGGTGTGCGCGCTGGACGCTGGCGATCGTGTCGTCGTCGTCGAGGATGAACGACTCGTCCGGCGTGGCGGGGATGCCGATCTCGGCGCGGGACCGGCAGGTGATGGCCTCGTCGAACCAGACCTTCTCCACGACGGTGGCGTGCTTCACCAGACCCAGCAGCGTGGTCCGGGACGGCACCAACGAGCGGCGCGCCTGCTCCTCGGTCAGCCCGTCCAGACAGCCGTTGAGTGCTCTGCGGTGCTCGTCGATGAACGTCTCGATCTGCGTCTGCGCCGGCTGGTCGATCACATCGTCGGCGAAGGTGCCCGGAAAAGTAGTCACAGGCGCAGCATTCCAACCCTCACGGTCGCGGCGCAAACACCAGCCACTCAGCCGAAGGAGAGGAGAGCACCACGCTCGTCGAAGCGGGCCGAGCCGGCCCAGGCGATCTCCCAGCGGTTGCCCTCCGGGTCGGCGATGTAACCGGAGCGCCCACCCCAGGGCCGGTCGGTCGGCTCCGCCACCACGGTCGCGCCCGCCGCGACCGCCGCGGCGAAAGCCCCGTCGACCTCCTCGCGACTGTCGACATTGCAGGCCAGGGTGACACCGGACCAACCTCCGGCCGGGGCGGGCACACCCGGCGCGGCCTCGGCGGCCAGCTCCGGCAGCCCGAAGAGTGCGAACAGCACACCACCGAGCAGGAAGGCCGACCAGTCGTCGTCGCTGGACGGCAGCTCGGGCCACCCCAACGACCGGTAGAAGGACCGCAGCACGCCGATGTCACGTGCTCCCAGCGACCTCATCGGACCCATCTCGCGGAATCCGCCCGCCGCGTCCACCAGGATCACCGGCGGGCCGGTGCCGATGCGCTCGTACGCGATGGTGGTGCCGTCCGCCGAGCGGACCGTGCCGGTCGTCGCGGCCTCGTCCACGGGCCCTCCTCGTGTCGATGACGTGGCCCCACGGTAGGCGGTGGGCCCGACATCAACGGCCCGTTCAACCGAGGCTGGCGCTGACCGACTCTCCCGGCTCGGTGCCCGCGCGCGCGACGACCTTTCCCTCCGGCGTCCACACCCCGGACCGTCCGGCCGCCTCGGTGTAGCCACCGCCGGTCGAGCCGGCGCAACTCGCCACCGCCACCCAGACCCGCTGGGCGGTCGCGATCCGGTGCGCCCGCTGGTCGATCACGGCGGCGTCGCGTGCGGACTCCACGACACCCGCCGCGTACACGTCGATGCCGAGCGTCGCGGTCCGCTCCGCGTGCGCGGCGACGCCGGTGTCCTTGCAGACCGCCAGCCCCACCCGCCAGCCGTCCACGGTGAGCACGGCGGGCGTGTGACCCGGCCGGAACCGGTGGGCTTCCGCGTCACCCAGCCACATCTTGCGGTACGCCACAGTCACTCCGTCGCCGGTCACGGCCAGCATCGCGATGTGGTCGCCCGCGACCGGTGCGCCGGCCAGGGCCAACGTGCCGGTCTCGGCGCACGCCTCGACCAACGGCGCCAACCGCGGGTCGTCGACCGACACGACCGGCGCGTCCAACTCGTACCCGGTCAGGGACAGCTCCGGAAAGACCACCACCCGGGCGCCCGCCGCCCGGACCGCGGCGGCGTGTGCCCGCGCGTTCGCCGCGACATCCCGGGGTACGCACAGTGGCTGCGCCACCGCGAGCCGCAGTGGGGTGTGGTCTTCCGCACCCCCGCCGGTGTGGTCGACCAGCGGGACCGGGCGGTCAACCGCATGGTCGGCTCTCAGGATCACTTCGTACGGTGGGTGCATGATTCGAACGTCCCACGCCGTGCTCGCCACCGGAACCCCCACCGCCGCAGCGGAACCACCGCAGGGTGGGATCGTCGGCTACGTCAGTGACCTGGTGGAACGACTCGGTGGGCCGGGGGCGGGTCTGGCCGTGGCGTTGGAGAACCTGTTCCCGCCGATCCCCAGTGAGGTGATCCTGCCGCTGGCCGGGTTCGTCGCGGCGCAGGGCCGGATGAGTCTGCTCGGCGCGATCTTCTGGACGACGCTGGGCTCGGCGGTGGGCGCGCTGGCGCTCTACCTGGTCGGCGCGTCGCTGGGGCGCGACCGGATGCGCGCCATCGTGGCCCGGCTGCCGCTGGTGAAGCTCAGCGACGTGGACCGGACCGAGGCGTGGTTCCTCCGGCACGGCGTGAAGGCCGTCTTCTTCGGCCGGATGATTCCGATCTTCCGAAGCCTGATCTCCATTCCGGCCGGGGTGGAGCGCATGCCGATGGGCACGTTCCTGCTCTACACCACACTGGGCAGCCTGATCTGGAACACCACCTTCGTGCTCGCCGGCTACTTCCTCGGCGACAACTGGCACCTCGTCGAGGGGTACGCGGGCACGCTGCAGAAAATGGTGATCGTGGTCTGCGCGGCGGCGGTCGCCTGGTTCGTCGGGTCCCGCGTGCTGCGAGCCCGCCGTGCCGCCCGCGACCCCGAGCGGGCCGATCCCGATGCCGCCGGTTACGGCGAGCCGACGCTCGGGGTGCCCGATCCGGGTGGGCGCGGCACCCTCTACCGCAGCGGTACGTGGACCTCCGACGAGCGCTAGCCGGGCCCCGGTCACCGCGGGAGTGCGGGCGACGGACTCGGCACGGGAGGTGACGGTGGAGCGTCACGTCGGACCTCGCCTTCGGCTGCCGGTTCTCGTCGCCGCCGGCAGCGCGACAGGGGCCGTCGCGCTTGTCTTCCTGGTCGTCGCGGCCGTCGCGCTCGCCGTGTCCGCGCCGGTGCCTCCGGCCGCTCGCGTGGCCGCCAGGCTCACCCAGCGGTACGCCGACCGGCTCGTCCGCCTGGAACGCGGCCGGCTCGATCGACTGCTGCCCGGCAGCGAACTGCCCGCGGTCGACGCGCTGGCGACCCGGCGGCAGGTCGGCTACCTGGCCGCCCGACTCCTGCCCGCTGCGCTCGGCCTCCTGGCGTACGCGATGCTGGGCGTCGGCCTGGTGCTGGCCGGGATCGTGCTGCGCGCGGCGGTACGCGGCGAGCTGTCCCTGCTCGACACCCTGGCGCAGGTCGCCGTCGGAGTAGTGCTGCTGCTGCTCAACGTCCAAGCGCTCGCCAGCATCGCCGCGCTGGACGTACGGATGGCACGACGGCTGCTCGGCGCGGGAAGTCGGGCCGAGCTGGCGCGGCGGGTCGACGAGCTGACCAGCAGCCGGGCCGGAGTCATCGCCGCGGTCGACGCCGAACGGCAGCGCATCGAACGCGACCTGCACGACGGCCTCCAGCAGCGGCTGGTCGCCCTCGGCATGCTGCTCGGCCGGGCTCGGCGTGCCCGCGACGCCGACCGGACCGCCGCACTGCTCGTCCAGGCGCACGAGGACGTGCAGCGGGCCATCACGGAACTCCGCGAGGTGGCGTGGCGGGTCTACCCGTCGGCGCTGGACGGCAGCGACCTCGGCGAGGTGCTCGCCATGGTCGCCCGTCGCTCCGAGGTGCCGGTGCGGATCCGCTGCGATCTGCCGGTCCGCCCCGATCGGCAGATCGAGACGGTGCTGTACTTCGTGGCCTGCGAAGCGCTCACCAACGCCGCGAAGCACGCCGCCGCTACGCTGGTCGCGGTCGAGATCGGGGTACGGGAGGGGTGGGTCCGGATGCGCGTACACGATGATGGCGTCGGCGGCGCGGACCCCGGCGGGCGCGGCTTGTCCGGCCTGGCCCGACGGGTCGCCGCACTGGACGGCCGGCTGCGGGTGACCAGCCCGGCCGGCGGTCCGACCACCGTGCTGGTGGAGCTGCCGTGCGGCTAGTCCTCGCCGAGGACTCGACGCTGCTCCGGGAGGGCCTGACGCGCCTGCTCGCCGAGGAGGAGCACGAGGTGGTCGCGGCGGTCGGCACCGCCGACGAACTGGTCGAGGCAGTCGGACGGACCCGTCCGGAGGTGGTCGTCACCGACGTCCGGATGCCGCCCACCCACACCGACGACGGGCTGCGTGCCGCCCTGGAGATCCGTCGACGCTGGCCCGACACCGGCGTCCTGGTGCTCTCCCAGTACGTCGAGCGGCGCTTCGCTGGCCGGTTGCTCGCGGACCGTCCGGAGGGAGTCGGCTACCTGCTGAAGGACCGGGTCGCCCAGGTGGACGACTTCCTCGACGCACTCGACCGGGTCGCCGCCGGGGGCACGGCGCTCGACCCGGAGGTGGTTCGTCAGGTCGTGGCCGGCTCGGAACGGCCCGACCCGTTCGGGCGGCTCACACCACGCGAACGGGACGTCCTGCACGAGATGGCACAGGGCCACACGAACAGCGCGATCGCCCAACGCCTGCACGTGTCGCAGAGCGCGGTGGAGAAGCACGTCAACGCCATCTTCGACAAGCTCGGTCTCGCGGAGGTGACCGGCTACAGCCGGAGGATCCTCGCCATCCTGCGCTATCTGGACACCTGACCCACGTACGCCGGGCGTGCGGGTGGGCCTGGGGTGCGGGGGCCTGGGGGTGGGCCTTGATCGACTCGGTTTTCTTGAAATCGGGGTGTCCGGGGGTCCGGGATGACCCGACTTTCATGAACGCGAGTGGATCATGCCCGGCTGGGTTCGGTTCGGCGGTGTCGGTGCGAGGGTTATGGGCGTTTTGTCCGCTCCTGCGGCTCTGTGGGTTGTGACCGGTCGCATCCGTGGGCCGGAATCGTGGCCGGGTCGGGGTCGTTACACACCCTGACGATCGCAGCACCGCCGGCTCGATGCCCGACCCGCAGGGGTGTGGGATGCAGGCCCGGCAGGTTGGAATGCCGACCCGGGCCCGGTCGTTGCAGTCCCCACGAACGACCGTAGGCACCGCCCCGACGAGGGTGCCGGCAGGTGGGCCAACCCGGAATGACCCCGGCCCCCCGGTCGTTACACCTGGACCCCGGCGCCACGAGCCCCCGCTCGCAGGTCGCCGACGCCGAAGACTTTCCCCCTTGTATGTGCAGTGCCGGACGAGGTGCTCACACCCGCGTCACCGTTCCCCTCTTGGTGGCCGGGTGTTCTACCCCCGAAGGAGCTACCCCCATGAACACGATCATGCGTAAGAGTGTGCTGTCCGTTGCTGGTCTCGCGTTCGCCGGTGGTGTGTTCGCCGGTCCGATCGCCGCGCACGCCAACCCCGTCGACGCCAAGCCCGTCGCGGCGGCTGTGCAGAGCACCGCACCGAAGCCGCAGGGCGAGCAGTCCCACATCACCCTCAACGGTGAGCAGACCGCGAACGTCAAGGCGATCATCGCCGCGACGAAGAAGGCCGGCCTGCCCGAGCGGGCCGCGGTGATCTCGATCGCGACGAGCCTGCAGGAGTCGAAGCTGGAGAACCTGGGTCACCTGGGCGACGCCAACGACCACGACTCGCTGGGCCTGTTCCAGCAGCGCCCGTCCAGCGGTTGGGGCACTCCGGAGCAGATCACCGACCCCGCCTACTCCACCACCGCGTTCCTCAAGGGCCTCAAGCAGGTCGACGGGTGGCAGGACATGCCGCTGACCGAGGCCGCGCAGACCGTGCAGGTCTCCGCGTACCCCGACGCCTACGCCCAGTGGGAGCAGCAGGCCACCGACCTGGTCGGTCAGTACTGGAACAGCTGACCCCCGCGCAGGACAGCGCTACCGCAGGACAGCGCTACCGCAGGATCCAGCACCACCGCAGGACATCGACCGCTGGCCGGCACCCCGCAACTCGGGTGCCGGCCAGCGGCGGTTCCGTTGGCCGGTATCGCTAGTCCGGCGGGGTGCGCGAGGCGCTGTCCGGTGGTCAGGGAGGTGACTACCCGGTCTGGTGGACCGATGTTCGGGGATCTTGGACAGTTTCCGTTCACGCTGGACTATTCCGGTCTGGACGGAAACTGTCCAAGATCTGGTGCGCGGCCATGCGGTGGGGTGGGGAACAACGTGGGCGCCGGGCCGGTTGTGGAGGGGTGTCGGTGTGACTCAGTGTCCCCGGGCCTCACCTAAATAGCCTTCGCGGAATACCGTTCGGCTGGAGCCGCGTCGTGCCACTCGCCGAGAGGCGACCTGCACACCGACACCAGCGCCGCCCCCGGCCCACCGGCCTGGGGCGGCGCTGTTGGTCGGGCCGGAGCCGGCACAATTGTCGGGTGACCGATTTTCAGCCCTGGTCCGAGCAGTCGGGTCTGCTCGTACTCCCCAGCGGGACGACAGTGCGCGGACGCCGCATCGCCGCGTCGACCTCGCCCGCCGACTTCGCCCTGCTGTTGGCGGATGGTCCGGAGCCGGCTTGGCCACATCGGCGGATCCGGTGGCCTGATTTCTGGGTGCCGACCGATCGGGCGGATGCCCTCGACGCGCTGCGGGAGGCGCTGCGGCGGGCGCACGACGGCGAACGCGTCGAGGTGGCCTGTCGAGGTGGGGTGGGGCGCACCGGAACCGCACTGGCCGCGCTGGCGATCCTCGACGGCCTACCCGTCGAGCGGGCGGTGCCGTGGGTTCGGGCCGGCTACCACCCGAAGGCGGTGGAGACCCCCTGGCAGCGGCGCTGGCTGCGCCGCGTCACCTGACCTTCACCGTACCCCGCCGCCCTACCTCTGGCCGACCATCGCCGGCGCGTTGACGTACTCGCGTAGGTGGGTGGCGGTGAGCGTGTCACCACGGGCGATCAGGTCGGCGGGCGTGCCGGTGAAGACGATCTGCCCGCCGTCGTGGCCGGCGCCCGGGCCGAGGTCGATGAGCCAGTCCGCGTGGGCCATGACCGCCTGGTGGTGCTCGATGACGATCACCGTGTTGCCGGCGTCGACCATCCGGTCGAGCAGGGCCAGCAGTTGGTCCACGTCGGCGAGGTGCAGGCCGGTGGTGGGTTCGTCCAGTACGTACGTGGTGGTCTTCTCCGCCAGGTGGATGGCGAGCTTGAGCCGTTGCCGTTCCCCGCCGGACAGGGTGGTCAGCGGCTGGCCGAGGCTGAGGTAACCCAGCCCGACGTCGACCAGCCGGCCGAGGATGAGGTGCGCCGGACCTCCGGGGAAGAACGCGTACGCCTCGGTGACCGACATGGCCAGCACCTCGCTGATGTTCTTGCCGCGCAGCGTGTACGTGAGCACCTCGTCGGTGAAGCGTCGCCCCTCGCACCGTTCGCAGACGCTGGCGACGCCGGCCATCATCGCCAGGTCCGTGTAGATCAGCCCGATCCCCTTGCAGGCCGGGCAGGCGCCCTCGGAGTTGGCGCTGAACAGGGCCGCCTTGACCCCGTTGGCCTTGGCGAAGGCGGTACGGATCGGGTCGAGCAGCCCGCTGTAGGTGGCCGGGTTGCTGCGCCGGGACCCGCGGATGGGGGACTGGTCCACGATGACCACCCCGGACCGGCCGCGCAGCGAGCCGTGGATCAGCGAACTCTTGCCGGAACCGGCCACGCCGGTGACCACGGTGAGCACCCCGAGCGGGATGTCCACGTCCACGTCGCGCAGGTTGTGCAGGTCGGCCTGGCGGATGGCGAGGTGCCCGGTGGGCTGGCGTACCGCCTCGCGCAGGGTCACCCGGTGGTCCAGGTGCCGGCCGGTGAGGGTGTCGGAGCGGCGCAGGGCGGGCACGTCACCGGTGAAGCAGATCCGGCCACCCGCGGTGCCGGCCCCCGGCCCGAGGTCGACCACGTGGTCGGCGATCGCGATGGTCTCCGGCTTGTGTTCGACCACCAGCACCGTGTTGCCCTTGTCGCGCAGTCGCAGCAGCAGGTCGTTCATCCGGGCGATGTCGTGCGGGTGCAGGCCGACTGTGGGTTCGTCGAAGACGTACGTGACGTCTGACAGGCTGGAGCCGAGGTGCCGGACCATCTTGACCCGTTGCGCCTCGCCGCCGGACAGGGTCGCGGATTCGCGGTCCAGGCTGAGGTAGCCCAGCCCGATCTCGACGAGGGAGTCCAGCAGGTCCCGCAGGTTGGCGATCAGTGGCGCCACCGATGGGTCGTCGATGCCCCGGACGAACGCGGCCAGGTCGCTGATCTGCATGGCCGAGCAGTCGGCGATGGTGCGCCCGGCGATCCGCGACGACAGGGCCGCCGCGTTGAGTCGGGTGCCACCGCAGTCGCCGCAGGTGGTGAAGGTGACGGCCCGGTCGACGAAGGCGCGGATGTGCGGTTGCATCGACTCGCGGTCCTTGGCCAGGAGGAGCCGCTTGACCTTGACCGCCAGACCCTCGTACGTCCAGTTGTTGCTGCCCACCTTGATCTTCGTGGACGGCTTGTGCAGGAGGTCGTCCCACTGTTGCGGGGTGAAGTCCTGGAGTTTGACGTCCGGGTCGAACAGGCCGGAGCCGACGATGGTCTGCCAGTACCAGGAGCCGACCGCGAAGTTGGGCACGGTGATCGCGCCGTCGTTGAGGGAACGCTCGACGTCGACCAACTGGTGCACGTCGAGGTCGGAGACCCGGCCCAGCCCCTCGCAGGTGGTGCACATGCCCTCGGGGAGGTTGAAGCTGAACGCTCCGGCGCCGCCCACCTGCGGGTCGCCGAGCCGGCTGAAGAGGATCCGCAGCATCGCGTACGCGTCGGTGGCGGTGCCGACGGTGGAGCGGGAGTTGACCCCCATCCGCTCCTGGTCGACGACGATGGCCGCGCTGAGGTTGCGCAGCGAGTCGACGTCCGGCCGGCTGAGGTTCGGCATGAACGACTGGAGGAAGGCGCTGTAGGTCTCGTTGATCATGCGTTGGGACTCGGCGGCGATGGTGCCGAAGACCAGCGACGACTTGCCCGAGCCGGAGACGCCGGTGAAGACGGTCAACCGGCGCTTGGGGATGTCGACCGAGACGCTGGCGAGATTGTTCTCCCGCGCTCCGCGTACCTCGATCATGTCGTGGCTGTCGGCGGCGGACCATGCTGGCTGCGACATGCGAACCCTTCACAGAGTCGTGGCGGGACTCGTCCCCCGCCGAAGCTGACGGGTTCCATTGTCTCATTCATCCCCACGTAGAGACTTTCGGCGAGATCGCAGCGCACGCTCTGGCAGCACGCCCCGGAAAGTCTCAAATCACGTCGTAAGCGGTACGGTGGCTGGCGTGGACGTCGCCCCGGAGGATCGGTTACGCGCCGTGGACCTGGCGGCCACCGTCGGGATCTCGGTGCAGCAGGTGCGCAACTACGTCGAGTTGGGTGTGCTGCCGCCGGTGCGGCGCACCCCGAGCGGTTACCGGATCTTCACCAGCGAGCACGCCCGGGCGCTGACCGTGGCGCGGCGGCTGGCCGAGGGGCACGGCTGGAGCCGTACCCGGGAGGTCATGGCCGCGGTGCACCAGGGCGACCTGCCGGCGGCCCTGGCGGCGCTCGACGGCGGCCACGCCGAGCTGGACCGGGAACGCGCCGAGATCCGCCGGGTGCTCGGCGCCTTCGAGACGGTGCTGGCCAGCCCACCCGCGGCCCGGCCCGCGGCACGCCACGGTGCCCGCATCGGCGAGGTCGCCGCCCTGGTCGGGGTGCGGACCTCGCAGCTGCGTCTGTGGGAGCAGCGCGAACTGCTGCGGCCGCGCCGCACCCCGGGCACCAACTACCGGGTGTACGACGAGGCGGAACTACGCGCCGCGCAGGTCATCGCGCTGCTGCGCCGAGGCGCGTACCCGTTCGAGATCATCGCGGCGGTGCTGGGGGAGTTGCGGACCACCGGCAGCGCCCAGCGGGTCCGCGCCGAGCTTGCCCGCCGCGAACAGGACCTGCACGCGCGCAGCCTGCGCAGGCTGCGGGGCAGTGCCGCCCTGCACGACTACCTGCGCGCTCGCGGCGACGCGGGTTGACAGTCATCCCGTCCCGCCGGGCGATCTTGTTGACTAGGGTCGGGCACATGAGAGCTGCGCTGCTGGCGGCCACGGCGTCCGCCATCCTGCTCGCTCCCGCGCCGGTCGCCGCCGCGGGAACGCCCGCCGAGGCAACCGTGCGCTGCCCGCGGGTGCCGGCCCCGGCGATGTCGCGTCCGCCCCGGCCCTCGCCCCCGCCCGCCGTGCCCGAGCAGCGGGTGGTCGGCGGTGCGGCGCTCGACACGGCCGGCCTGGTCGTGCCGGCCGACGCCGCCGCGC
Source organism: Micromonospora sp. NPDC048898 (assembly GCF_043198035.1). Lineage (NCBI taxonomy): Bacteria > Bacillati > Actinomycetota > Actinomycetes > Micromonosporales > Micromonosporaceae > Micromonospora > Micromonospora sp. NPDC048898. The sequence goes on along the minus strand of NZ_JBICUF010000006.1, from coordinate 276,726 downwards.
CACCGGCGATCACGGCCACGTCGTGGCTGGTCGCCGACCTGGACAGCGGCCAGGTGCTCGGCGGTTGCGGCCCACACGAGTACGGCACGCCGGCCAGCGTGCAGAAGCTCCTGCTGGCGGCCACGATGCTGCCCCGGCTGGACCCGAAGCAGACGGTCACCGTCACCGAGGACGACATGCTCATCGAGCCGGGCTCCTCGGCGGTGGGTCTGGTCGCGGGCGGCCGCTACACCATCGAGACGGTCTGGCTGGGTCTGCTGCTCAACTCCGGTAACGAGGCCGCGAACGTGTTGGCCCGGATGGGTGGTGGGGCGGACGGTGCGGCCGGCGGCGTACGCGCCATGAACGAGCAGGCCCACCGGCTCGGCGCGCTGCAGACGCACGCGGTCACCCCGTCGGGGCTGGACGGCAGGGGGCAGTTCACCAGCGCGTACGACCTGGCGCTGATCGCCAGGGCCTGTTTCGCCGAGCCGACCTTCCGCCGGTACGCGCTGACCGAGCAGGCGGAGATTCCCACCCAGGCGGCGCAGCGCACCAAGGGTTTCCAGATCCAGAACGAGAACCAGCTCATCTACCGGTACCCGGGTGCGCTCGGGGGGAAGACCGGCTTCACCGACCTGGCCCGGCACACCTACGTGGGTGCGGCGGAACGCGACGGGCGGCGTCTGGTGGTGACCCTGTTGGGTGCCGAGTCGGCGCCGAAGCGCGGGTGGGAGCAGGGTGCGGCCCTGCTGGACTGGGGCTTCACGCTGCCCCGGGACGCCTCCGTCGGCCGGCTGGTCGAGGCGGGGGAGTTGACCGCCACGCCGACGGCGGGGCCGTCCGCGCTGGCGGCACCCGGTGCGCCCCGGCCGGCGGCGGCCAGCGGGCCCGCGCGTACCGGCTCGGGGTGGTTGTGGGCGGTGACCGCGACGAGCGGCGCCGCGGTGCTGGCGCTGTTGGGTGGGCTGCTGTGGCGGCGCCGCCGCCGGCTGCCCTGAGCCGCAGACCGCACCGAGCGCCGCCGGCGGCCCTGAGCCGGCGGGTGCCCGGACGGATCGACATCGGGCGCGGGCCTCCATAGACTCCGGTCTTTCTGGCACCACGAGTCCAGGAGGATCACCGTGTCGAGTGAACTCGAACCGCGCCCCGGCGGGGCGGCCCCCCGCCGACCGCTGCGCGCCCTGTCCCGCCTCGCGGGAGCGACAGTGTTCGCCGGGGCGCTCGTCGTCGGGGCGTCCGCGAGCGCGGTCGCCGCGCCCGCCGCCCCGGTGGGCGCTTCCACCGCGTCGTCCACCGCCGCTGACGCCGCCACCCGACCGCCGCGCACCACCCACGGCCCGTGCGCGTACACCGAGACACCCGAGGAGCCCGCGGCCCGGCCGGTGCCGCTGCCGCCCGACCCGCGACGGACCCCGGACCGGGGCAGCGTCCGGGTGACCCTGAAGACCAACCACGGGCCGATCGGGCTGACCCTGGACCGGGCCGCCGCGCCGTGCACCGTGCAGAGCTTCCTGCACCTGGTCGGCAAGCGCTTCTACGACCGCACCCCGTGCCACCGGCTCACCGCGTACCCCACGCTGAGCGTGTTGCAGTGCGGCGACCCGTCCGGCACCGGCGAGGGTGGCCCGGGATACCGGTACCGCGACGAACTGCCGACCGGCCTCCCGCCGGCGCCCACCGACCCGACCGGGGAACGCCGGGTGTACGCCCGGGGTGTGCTGGCCATGGCCAACGCGGGGCCGGACACCAACGGCAGCCAGTTCTTCCTGGTCTACGCCAACTCGGCGCTGCGGCCCAACTACACGATCTTCGGCGAGGTCGACGCGGCCGGGCTGGCCACCCTGGACCGGATCGCCGCCGGGGGAGTGGCACCGACCGCCGAGGACCCGGCGCCGGTCGACGGCGCGCCCGCGCTGCCGGTGACCATCCACAAGGCCGTCCGCGCACACCACCACCACTGACCGTGCGGCGCGGTGGGCGACCCCCGGTCGTTCACCGCGCCGGCGTGGTCATCCCGGCACCCGAAATTTTCGGGATCGGACCGGAACTGGTCCACCCGGTCTCCGACCCGGTTCCGACCGTCACGACGGGCCGGACGACCCGGACGGTGGGGCGGTGCTGTCACGGACGACCAACTCGGTGGCGAGTTCCACCCGCGGCGAGTCGATGCCCTCACCCTGGGCCAGGCGCAGCACGGTCCGTGCCGCCAACCGTCCCATCTCGACCAACGGTTGGCGCACAGTGGTCAGCGGTGGCGAGGCCCAGCGGGCCTCCGGCAGGTCGTCGAAGCCGATGACGCTCACGTCGTCGGGCACCCGCAGCCCTCGGCGCCGGATGGCCTCATAGACCCCGAAGGCCATCTGGTCACTCGCGGCGAAGATGCCGGTCGGCGGATCGGGGAGGTCGAGCAGCGCGGTCCCGCCGGCGAACCCGGAGGAGTGGTAGAAGTCGCCCGGGTAGATCAGCGCGTCGTCCACCGGCACTCCGGCGCTCTCCAACCCGGCCCGGTAACCGTCGAGCCGCGCCCGGCTGCACAGCAGGTGCGTCGGCCCCGCCACCAGGCCGATGCGCCGGTGCCCGATCGCGAGCAGGTGCTCGGTCGCGGCCATCCCGCCGGCCCAGTTGGTGGCACCGATCGTCGGCACGTCCATGGCCGGGACGCCGGCCGGGTCGACGACCACCACCGGCACGTTGAGCCGGCGCAGTTGCGCGTGCAGCGGTGGGCTCAGGTGTGAGGTCACGAAGATGACGCCGTCGGTGGCCCGGGTGCGCAGGTTCTGCAGCCACTGCCGGGCGGCGGTGGGCTGTCGGTGGATCGCGGAGACCACCGTGCCGACGCCCGCGCCGTGCCCGACATCCTCCACGCCCCGGATGATTTCCACGGCCCAGGGGCTGTCCAGGTCGTTGAAGACCAGGTCGACGAGGCCGGCGCGGCGGACGCTGCGGCTGGTGCGACGCCGGTAGCCGTGGTGGCGCAGCAACTCCTCGACCCGCTCCCGGGTGCCCGGGGCGACATCGGAGCGACCGTTGAGCACCCGCGACACGGTTGGCACCGACACCCCGGCCTCCCGTGCGATCGCGGTGATGGTCACCCTGCGTCCGTCGTCCGCGCCCACCCGCGTCTCCTTCACCGAGCCGGAAGAACGACCACGAGACGTCGTCAACCGAGGATCCCGGAACGGTGTGCCCGTTCCACGCGCCATCTTGCCTCACCGACGGGGGTTGACGACATGCCAGGTCGGTTCTAGCGTTCGGCAAAGTTGCGGAAGCTTTCCGGAAGTTCGGCGGACCGAGGGCGGCATGTACACCGATCTACCTGAGGAACAGCTGCGCGACTACCGGGGCATCGTCCGGGACCCGGCGGACTTCGACGATTTTTGGGCCGACACCCTGGCGGACGCCCGGGACGCCGGCTGGCCGGTCCGGGTCGAGCCGGTCGCGACCGAGTTGACGAGCATCGACGTCCTCGACGTGACCTTCGCGGGGTTCGCCGGCCAGACCGTGCGAGCCTGGCTGCGGGTGCCGCACGGCGCCGACGCGGCACTGCCCACGGTGGTTGAGTTCGCCGGCTACGGCGGCGGGCGCGGGCACCCGTTGGAGAACCTGCTCTGGGCGGCGGCCGGGTTCGCGCACCTCCAGATGGACACCCGGGGGCAGGGCTCGGGATGGAGCCGAGGCGACACCCCGGATCTCGGCGCGGCCGGCCCGGAGGCGCCCGGCGTCACCACCCGCGGCATCACCGACCCGAAGACCTACTACTACCGGCGGCTGATCACCGACGCGGTCCGGGCGGTGGACGCCGTCCGGACCCTGCCGCTCGTCGACCCGACCCGGGTGGCGGTGCTCGGGCACAGCCAGGGCGGCGGGTTGGCGCTCGCCGCCGGTGCGCTGGCACCCGGGGTGCGGGCGGTGGTCGCGCACGTGCCGTTCCTCTGCGACATGCCGCGCGCGGTGGTGACCACCGCCGCCCGCCCCTACCGCGAGATCCGCGACTACCTGGCGATCCACCGCGACGCCGAGGAGCGGGTGCTGACCACCCTCGCGTACGTCGACGGGGTCAACTTCGCCCGGCGCTGCCGCCGCCCGGCGAAGTACTCGGTGGCGTTGATGGACGACATCGTGCCGCCGTCGACGGTGTACGCGGCGGTCAACGCACACGCCGGGCCGACCGAGTTGGCGGTGTGGCGGTACAACGGCCACGAGGCCGGCGGGATCGACGACGACGAGTCGGCGCTGGTCTTCCTCCGCGACCACCTGACCGAGGGCTGAGCCGGCACCGGGTGCCGGGCGGGGCTGAGCCGGCACGGCGTGCCGGCCGGGGCTGAGCCGATCCGGCACCCCGTGCCGGGCGGGGCTGATAGACAGGACTCGTGCGCCATCGCATCGCCGTCGTGCTCGCGTTCGCCGCGCTGCTCGGTGGTTGTTCGCGACCGGAACCCCGCCCCGCGCCGGCCGCGCCGCCGTCGACGCCGGCCAGCCCCACCCCCGCCCCCAGGCCCACCCCCAGCACGTCGGCCGCCGCCGCGCCCCGGCTGCCGGGCTTCGTGGTGCTGACCGACCTGGACCCGCGCATCCACGCCGACATCCGCTACGCCACGGCGCACAACTTCGTCGGCCGCCCGATCACCGGCTACGCCGAGCCGCTGTGCCTGCTCACCCGGCAGGCCGCCGAGTCGCTGCGCCGGGTGCAGGACGCCGCGCTGGCCGGTGGGCACAGCCTCAAGGTGTACGACTGCTACCGCCCGCAGCCGGCGGTGGACGACTTCGTGGCCTGGTCGAAGCGCCCCGGCGAGCAGCAGACCAAGGTCGAGTTCTACCCGGACGTGGCCAAGGACCGGCTCTTCGCCGAGGGCTACATCGGCGCGCCCACCGCGCACAGCCGGGGCAGCACCATGGACCTGACGCTCGTCGACGAGCCCGCCGCCGGCCAGCCCGCGTACCGGGCCGGGCAGCCGCTTGTCGCCTGCACCGCACCCCGGGGGCAGCGCTTCGCCGACAACAGCATCGACATGGGTACGGGCTTCGACTGCTTCGACTCGCGGGCGCACACCGCCGACCCCCGGATCACCGGGACGCCACGGGACAACCGGCGGTTGTTGCAGCGGCTGATGACCGACGCCGGTTTCGTCAACTACGACCGGGAGTGGTGGCACTACAGCCTGCGCGACGAGCCGTACCCGGACACGTTCTTCGCCGCGCCGGTCGCCCGCTCGTCGCTCGGGTGATCAGGTCCAGTAGAGGATCCGGCAGGCCGGCACCCGGGTCGCCAGCTCGGTGGTGAACCAGGCGCGCAGCTCGGTCATGGTGTCGCGCGGGTAGACGTACTTCACCGCGCCGAACTTGCCGCGCTTACGGCTGCGCGCCTCCTCGTCCATCTCCAGCCGGGTGCGCGGATACCAGCCGAGCAGCACCTCCTTGCTGCCCGGCGTGAACCGGTGGGTGATCAGCTCGGCGGTCAGGTCCAGCTCCGGCACCCCGTCGACCGCCGCGCGGACCTGGTCGAGCAACTCGCCGTAGCGGTCCCGCCAGTCGGGCAGCGCGATGATCGGGGCGATGGTCAGCCCGACCGGGTAGCCGTCGAGGGCGAGCCGGCGCAGTGCGGCCAGCCGCTCCGGCACCCGGGCGGTGCCGCCCTCGAAGCGTTCGCTCACCGGGGCGCAGTTGACGCTGAAGCGGACCCGGGTGCGGCCGGCGTGCGGCAGCCCGACGAAGGTGTCCACGTCGGCGTACTTGGTGGTCCAGCGCAGTTGCACCGGCGCGTCCCAGTCGGCGAAGTGTTCCACCGCCCGCCGCCAACTGCCGGTCAGGTGCTCCAGCGCCAGGGGGTCGGTGTAGCAGGACGCCTCGAAGGTGGTGCCCTCGTCGGCGCGCCGCGCGTTACGGCTGGTCACCGTCCCGCGCCCGGCGTACGCGGCCAGCCCGGCCAGGATGTCGTCGAGGTCCGCGTACACCCGGGTCACCGGTGGGCCGGACAGCGATCCGGCGAGATAGCAGTACTGGCAGTGCGCCGGGCAGCCCTCGGCGAGGTCGACCCGCCAGTCGGCGCTGGGCGCGATGGGTTGCAGGGTGCGCCGCGAGGGTGGGCTGACCACGATCGCCATGGTGGCCTTGGCCCGCGCGTACGTCTCCCGGTCGGTCTGTCCGCGTACCCCGGTGAGCCGGTTGGAGCGCAGGTGCTCCACCTCGATGCCCTGTGCCCGCACCCGCTCGACGATCCGCTGACCGTGCGGGTGGTCCAGGGCGGCCGGGGTGGCCACCACCCGACGCGGGGTCCAGCGACGGGCCGGCCGGGCCGCGGGTGCGAGCCCGGCGAGGTCACGGGTCGGCACCCACTCGCCGCTGGCGTCGTGCGGCGCGGCGGGCACGTCGACGGCGAGTGGCTGGTCGACATCGACGGCGTCCGGGCTGGTCATCCGGCCGGGGTACCCGCTGTCGCGAGAATCCCACCCGATCGGCCGACCCGCGATTGACGCCATCGGTGACACCGCATAACCTTTCGTCTATCTGTAAACCTTGTGAACAGATGCAGGTCGACGCGGCGGCGCGCGTCCCCCACCGAAGGGACGATCAGGTGATCGCAGAACTCTCCTCCCGTACCCGACGAATCCTGTCGTTGTTCGTCGCCCTCGTCGTCGCGGTGAGCGCCGGCCTCGCGGTCAACGCCTCGCGTTCCGCGCAGGCCGCGCCGACGTTCAAGGTCCTGGCCTTCTACAACGGCACCTGGGACGCCGCGCACATCGACTTCGTCAAGGACGCCCGCGCCTGGTTCCCGCAGGCCGCCGCCCAGTACGGCTTCTCCTGGGAGGCCACCAACAACTGGAGCCTGCTGAACTCCGCCAACCTGGCCCAGTACAAGGTCGTCATGTTCCTCGACGACGCACCGCCGACCGCGCAGCGGGCCGCGTTCCAGCAGTACGTGCAGAACGGCGGGGCGTGGCTGGGCTTCCACGTCAGCGCGTTCACCACCAACCCGTCGAGCTGGAGCTGGTACTACAACACCTTCCTCGGCACCGGCTCGTTCCAGACGAACACCTGGGGACCGACCCGGGTCACGATGCGCGCCGACAACCGCACCCACCCCGCCACCCGGAACCTGCCCGCGACGTTCCCCTCGTCGATCAGCGAGTGGTACTCCTGGAGCAACGACCTGCGGCAGAACCCCAACATCGACATCCTCGCCTCGGTCGACGCGTCCAGCTTCCCGGTCGGCACCGACCCCAACCAGTCCTGGTACGGCGGGTACTACCCGCTGGTGTGGAGCAACCGGCAGTACAAGATGCTCTACGCCAACTTCGGGCACAACGCCATGAACTACAACACCAACACCGGTCTGTCGTCCACGTTCGACAGCGCACAGCAGAACCAGCTGCTGATCGACGGGCTGCACTGGCTCGCCGGTGCCGGCACGGTCCCCCCGACCACGCCCCCGCCGACCGACGGCATCTCGCCGACGGCCTGGCACACCGTGGTCAACCGGGGCAACGGCAAGTGCGTGGACGCGCGGGCCGCCGCCAGCGCGAACGGCACCGCCATCCAGCAGTACGCGTGCAACAGCAGCGCCGCGCAGCAGTACCAGTTCGTGCCGACCAGCGGCGGCTACCTGCGGGTCAACAACCGCACCAACGCCGTCCAGGTGCTCGACGTGACCGACCGCTCCACCGCCGACTCGGCGCCGATCCAGCTCTGGTCCTACAGCGGCGGCAACAACCAGCAGTGGCGTGCCGAGTCCGAGGGCGGCGGCTACTACCGCCTGGTCAACCGGCTCAGCGGCAAGTGCCTCGACGTGCCCGGGGCGTCCACGGCGGACAGCGTCCAGCTCATCCAGTACGCCTGCAACGGCACCGCGGCGCAGTCGTTCCGGCTGGTGCCGCAGGCCTGACCCGGGGGAGCGCACTCCCTCGCCGGAGGGAGGTGCCGCGCACGCTCGGTTCCTAGCGTGAGCGGCATGACGACAAGTGACCGGCTGGCCGGGGCGTGGCGCGCTGCCCACGCCCCGGTGGCGGGAGTGCCCCGCTGGGCGCGAATCGCCGCGTACACCATCCCGTTCACCGTGTTGCCGTCGGGCCTCTGGCGGCTCCCGGTCGCGTTCCGCGACGGCGTCGGGTTCGACGGGCGGGTGTACGTCGTCTGCCTCTCGATCGTGGCGGAGCTGATCGCGTTCACCGCCGTCGGACTCGTCGCCGCCTGGGGAGAGCGGTTCCCGCACTGGATTCCCGGGTTGGGCGGCCGCCGGGTGCCGACGCCGGCCGCCCTCATTCCCGCGACGCTCGGGGCGACGGTCCTGGCCGTCCTGTGGACCACCGCCTTCGCCCGGATATTCGCCGGGGCCACCGTGCGAGGCACGCCGCTCCCGCCGGACTTTCCCACCCAGGGCGGCGCGTGGGAGGCGGCGATCTTCTATGCCTGCTATCTCCCGCTGCTGCTGTGGGGGCCACTGCTCGCGGCGGTCGCCTACGCCTATCACCGGCGACGGCAGGGCCGCTACGACACCTGAGCGGCCCGACCGAACCGGCCGGCGACGGCACGCACGACGGCGTGCAGCTCCGGCGGGTCGAGCACGTCGAAGTCGACCTCCAGGGTGCTGATGAAGGCGGCCAGGTTGGTCAGCGACTCCCCACCGGTGTGCAGCAGGCAGCTCCGCTCGTCGATCGCCTCCAGCAGGCCCGCCGTGCTGGGGATGCGTTGCGCCATCTGGTCCGCCGACGCGTGCAGGCGTACCCGTGCCGGATGCGGCCAGGCGGCGGAGCCGACGCCGCGCAGCACGTGCGCGACCGCGTCACCACCTGGCGGCTCCCGGGGTGCGAAGCGCGGGCCGGTCGGCACCCGGGGCTGGATCCGGTCGGCGCGGAAGGTGCGCCAGTCGGCCCGGTCGGTGTCCCAGCCCAGCAGGTACCAGCGCCGACCGGTGTAGACCAGCCGGTACGGCTCGACGTCGCGCACGGTGGCCGTGCCGTCGTGCCCGGCGTAGTCGAACCGCAGGCGCTCCGCCCGGTGCACCGCCGTCGAGATGGTGGTGATCGTGTCGGCGTCCACGGTCGGGCCACCGCCCGCAGCCGAGACCGTTGCCGCCCGCAGGGCGTCCACCCGGTGCCGCAGCCGCGACGGCAACGACTGCTCCAGCTTCGCCAGCGCGCGCAGGGACGTCTCCTCGATGCCGGTCACCGAACCGGCGGCGGCGGCCCGCAGCCCGACGGCCACCGCCACGGCCTCGTCGTCGTCGAGCAGCAGCGGCGGCAAAGCCGATCCCGCACCGAGCCGGTAACCCCCGGCGACCCCCGGTTGGGACTCGATCTGGTAGCCCAGCACCCGCAGTCGCTCCACGTCGGTGCGGACGGTGCGGGTGGTGACCGCCAGCCGGTCGGCCAGCTCCGCGCCGGACCACGCCCGGCGAACCTGTAGGAGGGTCAGCAGCCGCAGCAGGCGCACCGAGGTCTCCACCATGCCCGCGAGTCTGCCCTACCGTCGCGGAGCCGGCCCTCAGGTCGTGCGCTCCAGGAGGGTGATGCTCAGCAGCGGGTACCGCCAGCGCTGTGCCTCCCGGTAGCCGGCGCTGATCCGCTCCCGCTTGCCGGGCACCATGTCGTGCAGCGGGTCGGCCGAGGGATCGGCCCCGACGACCCAGACGCGCGGTGGTGTGCCGAGGCAGGTGGCGTCCGGGCACTCGGTTGCCAGGAACCTGCCGTCGCGGCGTTGCGGGGCGACGCGCAGCACGTCCGGGGGGCGCGGGGCGGGCAGGTAGCGCTCGTAGATGTCGCGTGGTGACCAGGGGATGCTCGGGTGGCTGTCCGGGAACACCACGACGTCGCCGGGTTGGTAGCGGGGGCCGATGACCGCCGCGATGCGGTACGAGTCCTGGCCGTGGCCGGCGTGGGCGCGCACGGCGACGTGTGCGGGGACGGCCAGGCCGACGGCCAGGCCGACCGCGACGACTGCCGACGACCGCCCGACCTGGGCCAGGGCGGACGCCGCGAGGACGGCAAGCGCCGGCAGCACGACCAGCACGTAGCGGGCCACCCAGACGTGCAGATGGGTGCCGGCGAGCAACAGCAGCACCATCGGCACGAACGCCGCGCCGGCCAGGCAGACGGACGCCGGTGCACGGCGTACGCCGAGAACCGCGAGGACGAGGACGAGCCCGCCGACGGCCGCGGAGTGGAAGAGCCGTTCCGGGAACGCCTGAAGGGCGGCCAGGTTGACAAGCGCGATCCAGGACACCTGGGCCGCCTGACCCCAGCCCCAGACGGACAGCGCGAGCGCCGGCAGCACTCCCACACCGGCCGCCGTCACCCAACGCCCCACGGTCCGCCGGCCCTGGGTGCGTCGGTGAAACTGCCACCAGCCGACCGCGACGGCGTGACCCGCGAGCATCAGCAGACCGTTGAGCGGATGCAGCAGCCCGACGAAACCGACGGCGGCGGCGTACCCGGCGAGGCACCGTCGCGTGGGCTCCCCCAGCAGTCGGATCAGCAACCACACGGCGACAGCGGCACCGAGGATCACCAGGGCGTAGGACCGGGCCTCCTGCGCGTACCGGGAGGTCACCGGCAGGATCGCGAAGAGCAGCCCCGCCAACAGACCCGTCCCGGTGCCGCCGAGTCGACGCCCGAGCGCGGTCACCACCACCGTGGCGACGGTGACGGCGGCGACCGAGGGCAGCCGTAACGCGGCCGTGGACGTGCCGGCCACGGTGGTGTACGCCTTCATCAGGGCGTAGTAGGGCGTCAGGACCGCGTCCACCGAACCGGCGAGTTGCCACAGCTGCGACCAGCTCAACCGGACCGCGCCCCAGGTGGCCAACTCGTCGGCCCAGAGCGCCGGACCGGTCAGCCGCCACCAGCCCAGCACCAGCGCCACCAGCGCGGGGGTCACCCAGCTCACCACCGCCCAGTCAGACCCCTTGTCGTACGCCTTCCGATCCGCGTCAGTCCCGGTCAGGTCCGCTGCGGTGTCGATCGTGCCGACGCGGTGCGACGGCCAGGTGGTGGTGATGGTGGTTCTCCCGGAACAGGGGCGGACAGTGCCCGCGCGAAGCTAGCCGCGCCAGGTGAGCACGTCACGTCGCGCAGTCGGACATACGGTGAACAGCGCGCCGGCAGCCGGGAGCGGCGATATCCATTGCGGACGCGCCGCAGCCCTCCTAGTCTCGTCGGTGCAAGCTCGACCGAGCACACCCGAAGGGAGTACGCCGTGCCACGACGCATCCGCACCGATGCCGCCCGGCGCCTGCTTCCTGCCGGCGCGTCTGTGCTTGGCAGTGCCACATCCTGTGCCGATGGCGGCTTGCGGGGCAACGAGCCGGGGTGGCGCGACTGACGCCGACGCTGACGCGTCCGCCGGCCGCCCATCCCACCGGGATCGGGTGGCCGTTTCGTATCCGCGCCCGCCGCCGGACCCGGCCGGACAAAACTTGATCACTATCGGTCACCGCACGACAGAAGGAGACCACGATGGGATTCACCCCCCTCGCCGGCACCCGGGCACCGGTCCGGGTCTGGACCGACCCGTACGCCATCGAGCCGCAGGCCGCCCGGCAACTGCGCAACATCGGCGCGCTGCCCTGGGTGCAGGGCGTCGCCGTCATGCCCGACGTGCACTTCGGCAAGGGCGCCACGGTCGGCTCGGTCATCGCCATGCGGCAGGCCGTCTCGCCGGCCGCGGTCGGCGTCGACATCGGTTGCGGAATGTCGGCGGTGCGCACCTCGCTGACCGCCGCCGACCTGCCGGACGACCTGGCCGGGCTGCGGTCCGCGATCGAGGCCACCATCCCGGTCGGCTTCGCCCAGCGGCAGGACTCGGTCGACACGCGTCGGATCCGTGGCCTGGAGCAGGCCGGCTGGGACGACTTCTGGGGCCGCTTCGCGGGCCTGGACCGGCGGGTGGCGCAACTGGAGACCCGCGCGCGGCGGCAGCTCGGCACCCTCGGCGGGGGCAACCACTTCATCGAGGTCTGCCTGGAGCAGGGCGGTGCCGACGAGGGCCGGGTGTGGCTGATGCTGCACTCCGGGTCCCGCAACATCGGCAAGGAACTGGCCGAGCGGCACATCGGGGTGGCCCGAGGGCTGCCGCACAACGCCGACCTGCCCGACCGGGACCTGGCGGTGTTCCTCGCCGGTACGCCGGAGATGGACGCGTACCGGCGGGACCTGTGGTGGGCGCAGGAGTACGCGCGGCGCAACCGGGCCGTCATGCTGGCCCTGCTCTGCGGTGTGGTGCGCGAGCACTTCCCGCAGGTCGGCTACGACGAGCCGATCTCGTGCCACCACAACTACGTCTCGGAGGAGAGCTACGACGGGGTGGACGTGCTTGTCACCCGCAAGGGCGCGATCCGGGCCGGCCGGGGCGACCTGGGCATCATCCCCGGCTCGATGGGCACCGGGTCGTACATCGTGCGGGGTCGGGGTAACCCGGACGCGTACTGCTCGGCCTCGCACGGGGCCGGGCGGCGGATGTCGCGGGCGCAGGCCAAGCGGACGTTCAGCACGGCGGACCTGGCCACGCAGACCGCCGGGGTGGAGTGCCGCAAGGACGCCGGGGTGGTCGACGAGATCCCCGGCGCGTACAAGGACATCACCGAGGTGATGGCCCAGCAGGACGACCTGGTCGAGGTGGTGGCGCACCTCAAGCAGGTGGTCTGCGTGAAGGGCTGAGAGGCCGCGCGGGCCGGGCCGACCGGCCCGCGCGGCGACGCTCAGAAGCCGACGAAGACCCGGCGCAGGTCATCCAGGGTGAGCGGGCCGGTGACCTCCACCCCCTCCGGGGTGTACGCGGAGCCGAGCCGACCGACCGCCAACCGCAGCCAGGCCTCGGCCGGGGCGACCAGCTCACCGTCGGCCTGCTCCGGCGCGTCGACGACCTCGACCTTCTCGCCCAGCCGCAGCCCGAACGTCCGCTCCGGTGCGTGCAGGCGAACCAGCAGGGTGGCCTCCCGCCCGGCCAGCTCCTGCGGCCGGCTGGTCCAGCCCAGCATGCCGGCGATCTGGTCGAGCAGCAGCGGCACCGCATCCGGGGTCACCGCCGCGAACGGGTTGAACGCCACCTCGGCGTCCCACTGGTGCAGCGCGAACTCGCTGAGCCGGAACCGGGCCGCGGTGGCCACGTCGACCGGTTCCGGCAGGAAGCCGAGGTCGATCCGCATCGACGCCCGGGTCTCGGCGTCCAGCGCCTCGTACGCCTCGACCAGCCGCTCGTTGGCGGCCAGGAACCCGGCGGCGTGCTCGGTCGGCGACATCGCGTCCCAGCGCGCCCAGACGCCACGGTTGAAGTCGCCGTCCGGGCCGGGCGCGCCGGTGCGGGCGGCGTCCAGTGTCGCCAGGTTGATCTCGGCGCCGCTGCCCAGGTGACTCAGCACCTGGGACACCTGCCACTCGCTGGCCCCCGACGGGCGGAGCAGGTCGTCGTCCTTGAGGCCGCGGACGAGCGCGGCCAGCTCCTCGTGGCCCGCGCGCAGAGCGGTGATGATCTGGTCAGCAGGGGTCGACATGGATCTCCTCAAACGGATTTTCGACGATGGTCGGGACGTTACCGGACACGACCGCCGGCCGGCCCACCCCACGCTCGGGGCGTCCGACCGGCGGCCACGTCGATCGGGTCAGCCCATGTGCACGGTGTTGCCGGTTGGGATGTCCTCCTTGCGCACCTTCACCAGGAACAGGGTCGCCAGGCCGGCGAGGATGATCAGTACCGCGCCCCACGCGAACGCCACGCGGTAGCCGTGCACCAGGCCCGCGACCTGGTTGACCGGGTTCGGCGCCCGGCCGACCAGGTAGGCGGCGACCGCGCTGGTGTAGAAGGTGTTCAGCAGTGCGGTGCCCAGGGAACCACCGACCTGCTGGGTGGCGTTGAGCGTCGCGCTGGCCGCGCCGGCGTCGTGCTCCGGCACCCCGACCAGGGCGAGACTGGACAGCGGCACGAAGGTGAAGCCCAGCCCCAGGCCCAGGATCACCTGGGCGGGCAGCAGGTGGGTGAGGAACGAGGTGTCCACGTCGATCTGGGTCAGCACCAGCATGGCCACGGCGGCGAGCGCGGCACCGGCGAGCATCAGCGGCTTGGCGCCCAGTCGCGGCATCAGTTGGCTGGCGCCACCCGCGGCGATCAGCACACCGGCGGTGACCGGCAGCGACGCGAGACCCGCCTCCAGCGGCTTGTACTGCAGCACCACCTGGAAGTAGAAGGTCAGGAAGAGGAACGCCCCGAACAGGCCGGCGCCGATCAGCGTGGAGGTGAGGAACGCCCCGCCCCGGTTGCGGTCCAGGACGATTCGCAGCGGCAGCAGCGGGTGGCTGGAGCGCAGCTCGATCACCACGAAGGCGGCGAGCAGGACCACGCCCGCGGCGATGAAACCGAGCGTCGCGGTGGCGTCCCAGCCGTCCTCGGCGGCCTTGGTGAAGCCGTACACCAGGGAGACCAGGCCGGCGGTCACCACGACCGCGCCGGGTACGTCGTAGCGGGTGTTGCCGTGCGCCCGGCTCTCCGGCACCAGCGGGATCGCGAACGCGATGGCGATGGCGGCGACCGGGATGTTGACGAGCAGGCACCAGCGCCAGTCGGCGTACTCGGTGAGGACCCCGCCGAGCAGCAGCCCGACGGCCGACCCGCCGCCGGCGATCGCGCCGTACACCGCGAACGCCTTGGCCCGCTCGGTGGCCTCGGTGAAGAGAACGGTGAGCAGCGCCAACGCGGCCGGGGCGAGCAGCGCGCCGAACGCGCCCTGCAACGCGCGGGCGGCGAAGAGCATGCCGCCGGTGGTGGCCAGGCCACCCAGGGCGGAGGCGAGCGCGAAGCCGGTCATGCCGACCAGGAAGGTGCGCTTACGGCCCCAGAAGTCGGCGATCCGGCCGCCGAGCAGCAGCAGCCCGCCGAAGGCCAGCGTGTAGGCGGTGATCACCCACTGCCGGTTCGCGTCGGTGATGCCCAGGTCGTCCTGGGCCTGCGGCAGTGCGATGTTCACGATGGTGGCGTCCAGGACGACCATCAGCTGCGAGACCGCGATGACCGCCAACGCGATCCAGCGCCGCGGGTGCGGCGCGCCTGTCGACGCCCCGGCGCCGGGTGCGCCAGGTGCGGTCGAGGTGGTTCCGGGCATGGTGAAGCCTTCCGTGTTGCGGATGTCGATGAGTCAGGCCTGAGATGGGCGGTCGGGCTGGTAGCGGAGGACCGGGATGAGCACCTGGTCGACGACCTGGATGAGGAACGTGTCGTCGGCGGGCAGGCCGTGCGCGACGATGCGGGACAGGGTGAGTGCCGGCGCGAGATCGTGGAACAGCTCCCGTTCGCCGGCCTCGGGCGGGATCTCCCCGCGGGCGGCGGCACGGACCAGGATGGCGGTGCTGGCCACCCGTCCGGCCGGCAGCACCTGGTGGCGCACCAGGCGTTCCAACTCGGGGTTGGTCCGCATGGCGAACGTCAACGCCTGCATCAGGTCGCAGTCGGCCACGCAGATCGCGGCCGTGGCGCGCAGCAGCTCGATCAGGTCGCCGCGCAGGGTGCCGGTGTCGGGCGGGTTGTGCACCCCGACGTGCCGGTCACGCAGGGCGGCCACCACCAACTCGGCCTTGCCGTCCCAGCGCCGGTAGATGGTGGCCTTGCTGACGTGGGCACGGGCGGCGACGGCGTCGATGGTCATCCGGTCGAAGCCGACCTCGCGCAGCAGGTCGATGACCACCGCGAACAGGTCGCCCGCGATGCAGCGAGGCGCCCGGGCCACCGGGACCCCGGCACCCGCTCCCACCTGCTGACCACCCAGCATGCCCGCACCCCCCGGCGAAACGATGTCGTACCGACCCTAGTTCGCGGTTGTGTGATCGTGCAGGTTTTCGTGAGTTGCGTCGCACCGCATCCAGGAAACGATTGCGTTTCCACGAGGAGTCCGACGGATGAATCAGGTGGTCAGAATCAGGACGGCCGCGGCGGCTTCCGCGCGATGGCAGGCGGCTTTCTCAGGGATCCGCGCTTGACCAATGGGTTGTTGATCTGCTTATGTAGGTGACATGCCTAAACGCTCCGTGCCGATGCGTGAACCCACCTACTTCATCCTCGCCGCGCTGCAGGACGAGCCGTTGCACGGCTACGCCATCGTCAAGCGCGTGCAGGACCTGTCCGACGGGCGGGTGCGGTTGACGACCGGCACGCTGTACGCCGCGTTGGACCGGCTCGCCGGCGAGGAGATGGTGCGACTTGCCGCGGAGACGGTGGTCAACGGCCGCGCCCGCCGCACCTACGAGCTGACCGCGCACGGGTTGTCCGCACTCCAGGAGGAGGCGGCGCGGTTGGCCGCTGCGGCTCGGATCGTTCGAGATCGTTCCCTGCCGTCGACGGCTGCGACCGTGCGGACGGTGCCGGCATGACCGGGCTGGAGCGCCGCTACCGGTGGCTGCTGCGCGCCTACCCTCGGGCCTATCGGCAGTACCGCGCCGACGAGATGTTGGAAACGCTGCTGGGTGAGGGTGAGACGGACCGGAGGCACCTGAGCCTTCGAGAGTCCGTGGCGCTCGTGGTGGCAGGTCTGCGGGTCCGTACCGGGGTGGACCAGCTCTGCTCCCGAGCCGCACTGCTGCACTCCGCGCTGCGACTGACCGCGCTGTCCCTGCTCGTGAGTGGCATCGCCCTCGCGGCCAAGCCCGTCGTGGTGCAGTTGCTGCTGCCCGGGCTCCCTTTCGACCTCTCGGTTTTCGCGGGCAGCCTGGCCACACCCGGTCTACTGCTCCTTGCGTTGGCCGCTGCGGCATGGGCTCGCTACCGCCTCGCGTTCGCCCTGACCGTCGGCGCTTTCGGTGCGAAAATCTGGTTCTCCGGGTGGTACGCGGATCCGGAGATGGCGGGCGAGGCACAAGCGTTGGGGCTCCAGGCAGTTCTCCATCTGGCCATGCACCTTCCGACGTGGGCATGTTTGCTGGCCGTGCTGACGATGGTGCCGCTGCTTCGAGGGCGCCAACCACGGGGCACGCGACCGTGGGCCTGGCTTGTCGGCGCGGCGATCATCGTGACGGTCCTGACGCCCAATCCGCTCAACGGATGGGAAGACCCGCTCACGCTGCCGGTCATCGCGGCCGGTGGGCTGGTGGCGGCCCTCGTGGGTGCGGCGTTGGATGTGCGGATGTCGATCGCGGCCAGCGTGCTCCTTCTGGTGCCGATCCTGGCTACGCTGCCGTACCAGCCAGCGGACTGGCAGCGCGAGTACTGGGAACTGAGCCCCCGAACTGTGCTCCTGGGAGCCGTGGCCGGGATTTTCGCCATCAACGTCGCGATCAGCAGGATGGCCGCCCGCCAGCAGGTCGCCCTCTAGACGGCGTGGTCGCTCCGCGTAGACACCTCGTACCGGCGGAGTGTTGATCTCGGCGCGGGCTGCTGAGATCATCGGTCGCTCGGACCGGCACACCGCCTGGTCCGGCGGTCAGCGCGCAATCGTCCACCACGGCCACCGGCCGGCGGACGGTGTGGGGCCGTTGATCGTGGCCCCCGGGCCAGCTCGAACGACCAGCTCACACGAGGGGGCACGACGTGCAACGTCATGGCTGCGTGATCCGACTCCGCCCGGAGCAGCGGGAAACCTATCTGCGGTTACACGCCGACGTCTGGCCGAGCGTCGAGCAGACGCTGCGGGAGGCGAACTTCCGCAACTACACCATCTTTCTCCACGGCGACCTGCTCTTCGGCTACTACGAGTACGTGGGCGACGACTACGAGGCCGACCTGCGGCTGATCGCAGCGGACCCGCAGACGCAGGAGTGGTGGAAGCTGACCGACCCGTGTCAGGAGTCGATCGCCGAGCCCGGCTCGGGGGACTGGTGGGCCCCGATGCGAGAGATCTGGCACCTGGCCGACGAGGCGCCCGCCCAGGCCTGACTTTCGGGGTGGTCGAGCGCGTCGATCATGGAGTTGTGGTGCCCGGTGTAGCGACGAATGGTCGCTTTGTCGCCCACCACAACTCCATGATCGACGCGGCGAGTGACGCGGACCCGCAGCCTCTTTCTCGGCTACCGGGGCCCGTTCTTGCGGTGGAACGTTAAAACACGGTTGCCCTGCTCCAGTGCCCACCGAATGTCCCAGATGATCAGGCGACGCCAATCGGCAGGGCGGGCCCCAGCAGCAGGCCGCCGTCGAGCACCAACTCGGTACCTGTCGCGAACGACGCCTCCGGCGAGGTGAGGTAGAGCAGTGCTGCGCTGACGTCGGCGGGGTCGCCGAGGCGCGGGATCGCGAACGGCTTCGGGTCGTAGAAGTCCGAGATCGGCCGTTCACCGGGCGCGGCTGGCTCGTGGATCAGTTTGGTCGAGACCACTCCGGGGTGGATGGCGTTCACCCGGATGTTGTCCCGGCCCAGTTCGAGTGCGGCGCTCAGCGTCAGGCCCCGGATCGCCCACTTGCTCGCGGCGTAGGAGGCGTAGAGGGCGGTGCCGCCGTACGCCATCGTCGAGCCGATGTTCACGATCACGCCGCCACCGGCTCGCCGCATCGCCGGGGTGGCGGCTTTGATGCCGAGGAACTGCCCGGTCACGTTGATCGCGAAGGTGCGGTCCCAGAGGGCCAGGTCGGTGGACTCGATCGTGGTGGCGGGATTCTGGACGCCCGCGTTGTTCACCAGGATCGTCAGCTTGCCGAAGGTGTGCTCGGCCGCGGCGACGGCGGTTGTCCAGTCGTCTTCACGGGCGACGTCCAGGCGGACCGCGAGGGCGCGTTCGCCCAGTTCCGCGGCGAGTTCCGTGGCCCTGCTCAGGCCGCCCGCCGTGCTGCCGATGACGACGTTCGCGCCCTCGGCGTAATAGGTCCGGACGTGGCTCTCGCCGAGCCCGCCGGTGCCGCCGGTGATCAGTGCGGTCTGGTTGGCGAAACGTGACATAGTGCGTCCTTTGCAGAGTGACCGTGGTGAGCTGACCGACTCACCTCACCACCTAAGGCTACGGGTTGGGGGAGAGGTGAGTCAAGTGACTCACCTCGCCATCGGGCATACTGGGGCCCATGAGCACCGTTCCCTCGGCGTACCACAGGCGCGTGGCCGAAGAGAAGCGCGCGGCCATCCTCAAGGCCGCCACCGACCTGTTTCTGGCCTCCGGCTACGACGGAACCTCGCTCGCCAAGATCGCGGAGTCGGCCGGGGTCTCCAAGGCCACGCTCTTCAAGCAGTTCCCGACGAAAGCGGCGCTCTTCGACGCGATCGTGACCGAGGCCTGGCAGGTCGAGGACGCCGACGGTCCGGAGCCGTCGGTCGAGGATCTGACGGCCGGCTTGACCACGATCGGTCACCGGTACGTCGAACTGCTCACCCGCCCGGGGATGACCGCGCTGTTCCGCATCGTCATCGCGGAGCTGCCGCGCTTTCCCGAGCTCGGAGAGGCGCAGTTCAGCCGAGGAAAGATGCCCTACTTCGAGTCGGTCAGCCGCTACCTGGCCGCCGCCAACAGTGCCGGCTCGGCGAAGGTTGACGACCCTGATCTCGCCGCGACCCAGTTCCTCGGGATGATCTCCAACTTCGTCTTCTGGCCCACGCTCCTGCTCACCGACTGGGCGCCGGAGCGAGCCGCGACAGAGCAAGCTGTGGCTGAAGCGGTCGGCACCATGTGTGCTCGGTATCGGATCTGACCGGGCCGGGCGTCACCCAGCCGGCGGTCCACCCCGTTTCGCCTCTCTGGGCGCTGTTCGTCTACCGCCCCTCCTGAGCGCGCTCGCCACAGCGGGGAAAAATATTTGGCGTGCCTGTCGATTGGGATCGGTTCAGTTCGTAGCCCTGGTGAGAGCCCGCCACCGCGGCGGGCCACACACCCACCGGAGGGCACGATGACCACCACAGCGACCGCCACCCCCGCCACCACGTCGACCCTCGGCGCGCTGATCCGGACCGGCGTCCTCGCCACGGTCGCCGCGAGCGCCGCCACCATGGCCGTCGCCGCCGTCGGCCGCGCGGCGGGGATCAGCCTCGACGTGGCCGACGCGCCGATTCCGGTGTCGGGCTTCGGTGTGCTGACCGCCGCGTTCTCGCTGGTCGGGGTGATCCTCGCCGCGGTGCTGTCGCGCTTCACCCGGCACCCGCGGCGCGTGTTCGTTCGCACTACGGTCGTGCTGACGGTCCTGTCGCTGGTGCCGGACGTGATCGTCGACGCGGGGGCGGCCACCAAGGCGCTGCTGATGCTCACTCACCTGGTCGCGGCCGCGATCGTTGTCCCTGCTGTCGCACGCCGCCTGGCCGCCTGACCGACCGCCCATTCCACAATCGAACCAGCGGAGGATCGTCATGAAGCAGTACCTGCTGTCCGTGCACGTCGTCGAGGGTGAGCCGGACCCGTCCGACGAGGAGATGCAGATCATGTTCCGGGAGACCGGCCGGATCAACGACGAGATGCAGGCCGCGGGCGCCTGGGTCTTCGGCGGAGGGCTCCGGTCGCCGGACAGCGCCACAGTCGTTCGGATCGAGAACGGCGCCACCGCCATGAGCGATGGGCCGTTCGCCGAGACGAAGGAGCACATCGCCGGGTTCTGGGTCATCAAGTGCGCGGACCTGGACCAGGCGCTGGCCTGGGCCGAAAAGTGCGCGGCGGCCTGCGGCCCGATCGAGGTGCGCCCCTTCGACGACCTGTCCCAGGCCTGAACGGGAGCCGGTCGGCCGACATGGACCTGGCGAGCATCTACCGCGCGGAGTACGGCCGCTGTGTCGCCACCCTGACCCGCCTCCTCGGTGACCTCAACCTCGCCGAGGAGGCGGTCCAGGACGCCTTCACCACTGCTGTGCAGAAGTGGCAGACCCCGCCGCCGAACCCAGGTGCCTGGATCGTGACCACCGCCCGCAATCGGGCGATCGACCGGCTCCGCCGGGAGTCGACCCGGGAGGCCCGGCACGCCCAGGCCCTGCTGTTGCACCAACAGGACCAGCCCCGAGAGGTGGGACCGGTGCAAGACGACCAACTGCGACTCATCTTCACCTGCTGTCACCCGGCGCTCGGCCCGGACGCGCGGACCGCCCTCACGCTTCGCCTGCTCGGCGGTCTCGACGTACCGGAGATCGCCCGGGCTTACCTGACCCAGGAGTCGACGATCGCGCAGCGGATCGTGCGCGCGAAGAAGAAGATCCGCGACGCGGGCATCCCCTACCGCGTACCCGCCGACCACGAGCTGCCGGACCGCCTGCCGTACGTGCTCACCGTGCTCTACCTGATGTTCAACGAGGGCTACGCGTCCACCGCCGGCCCCCTGATCAGAACGGACCTGTGCGCCGAGGCGATCCGACTCGCCCGCGAGCTGGCCGCGCTGATGCCCGACGAACCCGAGGTGCTGGGCCTGCTCGCCCTGCTGCTGCTGACCGAGGCACGCCGCCCCGCCCGGCTCGGCCCGACCGGGGAGTTGGTGTTGTTGGCCGACCAGGACCGGTCACTGTGGAACCGGACACTCATCGCCGAGGGGCACGACCTGGTCCGGCGATGCCTGCGGCGCAACCGGCCCGGCCCGTACCAGATCCAGGCCGCGATCGGCGCGGTGCACACCGACGGCGCCGCCACCGACTGGGCGCAGGTCCTGGCGCTGTACGACCAGCTCCTCGCGCTCGCGCCGACCCCGGTCGTCGCGCTGAACCGCGCGGTCGCCGTCGCCGAGGTGCACGGACCGGCGGTGGCCATCGCCGAGTTGGCGGACCTCGACCTTCCGGGCTACCACCGGCTGCCCGCCACCCGAGCCGAGTTGCTGGTCCGGCTCGGACGCGACGACGAGGCCCGAGCCGCCTACGACCAGGCCATGGCACTGACCAGCAACGAGACCGAGCATGCCCACCTGCGGACACGTCGTGCCGCACTCACCCACAGCAGGAGCGCCTCATGACCGCCACCTACACCGTCGACGTCTTCTCCAGCCTGGATGGCTTCGGCACCACCAGCGGAAACTGGGGCGGCTACTGGGGTAAGCAGGGCCCCGAGCTGCTCGCGCACCGACTGGCCACGTACGGCGCGGAGCAGCGCATGGTCTTCGGGGCCCGCACGTACCGGGTGTTCGCGCAGATGCTGGCCGCGAGCACCGAGGAGTCCGAGGTCCGCGACGCCTGGGTGACCCGGATGAGGGCCCTCCCGGCGACAGTGGTGTCGAACACGCTGGAAGGCCCCCTCGACTGGCCGGACGCGACAGTCGCGCGCGGCGACGCCGTCGACGTCGTCGCCCGGCTCAGGGAGGAGTCCGACGTGCCCCTGCGCTCGCACGGCAGCCTGTCGATGAACCGTGCGCTGATGGCCGCCGGTCTGGTCGACCTCGTCCAGGTGACGGTCTTCCCGGTGATCACCGGGAAGACCGGTACCGAGCCGATCTTCCAGGGCGCGGCCGACTTCGACCTGGAGCTGATCGAGAGCCGGACCCTCGACGGCCGCACCCAGGAGCTCATCTACCGGCCCACCCTGCACCTCTGAGCCGTCCAGGCACCCCTGCTCCCGCTGAACCACGTCGCGACGCGACGTCGGTCAGGGATGCTGGCGTGCCTCGCCGGTACGACGCTTCCGTTCTGCCGGACATCGTCCCACCCGGGTCGGCGGTCTGCCCGTCGGACCATCCGGGACACCTCGGCGGGGACGCGCGCGTCGCGTCCCCGCCGCCGGCCGGGCGGGGTCACCCACACCTTTACACCCTGCGGTACGGTGCCGGACACACCGACACCCCGGAGGTGGAGCCGTGCCTGCCGTCGTCGCCCTCTTGTTGACCCTGGCCCTCGCGCCCGCGCCGTCCCCGTCGACCACCTCGGACCCGGTGGGGGACCTCCTCGGTGGCGTCGGCCGCATCGTCGACGGCCTGCTCGGCGACGGCAAAACGCCGAGCGCGACGCCGTTCGCCACCCCGGCGGCCACGCCCGGGTCGACGGCCGACCGCCCCACCCCGGCGGGGCCCGGCGCGACCCCTGCGCCCGCCGGGTCGTCGGTCGCTGTCCGACCACCGGCGGGCCCCGCCGCCCCCGCCGACCCCGCAGCCCCTGCCGGCCCCGCTACCGGCACGGGCACCCGCGAGGCCACCCTGCCCCCGCGCGACGGCGCCGACACCACCGCCTCGGCTGCCTCGCCGGTACTCGCCAGCCCCGCTCGCGACGGTTGGCCCCTCGCGTACTCCCTGCTGGTCGCCGCAGCCCTCGCGGTGCTGGCACTGCTGTTCCTGCGCCGCCGCCGGGCGGTCGCCGCGCCCGCGCTGTCTCGCGGCCCTGAGCTGTCTCACGGCCCTGAGCTGTCTCGCGGCCCTGAGCTGTCTCGCGGCACCGCGCTGACCCTCGACCCTGAGCCGGGTTTCGACCCTGAGCCGGGTTTCGACCCTGAGCCGGGTTTCGACCCTGAGCCGGGTCTCGACGCCGCGCCGGACAATGTCCGGCGGCTGCCGACCAGCCTCAACGACATCTACGAACTGGGTCGGCTGGACGAGCGACTCGAACAGGAGCGTCGCCGCACCTGAGGCACGGCCTCCGGTCGTCGGGATCAGGGCGCCGAGTACGCGCCCTCGCGCCGTGGGATGTCGTCGTCGTACGCCCCGACCGGCCCGCTGTAGCGGACCGTGCCCTTCGGGTACGGCCAGGCGTTCGCCGTGCAGCCGTGCAGGCCCAACGTCTGCTGCTGCATCACCGGCGCCGGCCGGCCCCGCCCGGGGCACCGCTCGTGACCGAACCCGAGTTTGTGCCCCACCTCGTGGTTGACCATGTACTCCCGGTAGGTGGTCAGGCTCGCGCCGTAGCCCGGCACCGCCTTGACCCAGCGCGCCACGTTGAGCACCACCCGGGCACCGTTGCGGCACGAGGTGTAGGCGTCCGGCACGTCCTGGCAGAGCGTGTCACGGGTGCCGGGGGTCGCCAGGTAGATGGTGAAGTCGGTCGGGTCACCGGCACCCACCCGGCGCAGCCGCCACGCCCCGCCGGCCGTCCACCCGCGGGGGTCGTTCAACGTCGTGGAGATCGCCGTGGCGATGTCGCCCACCGGCAGGCCCCGGATGTCGCGTTCCACGGTCACCCGGTAGCGCAGCAACCGACCGCCGGTCCCGTGTGCGGGTGCGGCCTCGGCGGACGCCGTCGACCAGCGGTTGCTGCCGGAGGCGGGGTACGCGACCGGGACGGCGGGCGCGGACGTGGGCGGGACACCGGCGACTCCGGTCGGCCGGCCCGCGGCGGTGGTCGGCGCCGGCCCGCCGGGCGGTGGTGCGGCGGCGACGGGGTCGGCGTCGGCCGGCCCCGTGGCTGTCGGACCACACCCGGTGAGCAGCGCCACCACCAGCAGTGACGCCCCCGAGGCGGTACGCCATCGGCGGGTAACCTTCGTCGACATGTCTCTCCCCTCGCGTGCCGATCGGCGGCAGCGGAGGAGAAGACGGGTGACCGCGGCGAAAGGTTGAAGTGATTTTGGCTCAACCTTTTTCCGGTCTCGCCCGTCCCTAGCGGTGGTGGCACGGGGGAGGGTTCACGGTGGCGCGGGGTGACGCGGAGTTCGTCGAGTTCGCGAGAGCGGCGTCGGCGCGACTCGTGCATGCCGCGTTCCTGATGACCGGTGACCACCACCAGGCCGAGGACGCCGCGCAGACCGCCCTGGTCCGCACCTACGCGTCCTGGTCGCGGGTCCACGACGACGATGCCTACGGGTACGCCCGCCGCACCCTGGTCAACCACCTGGTCGACGGGTGGCGGCGACCGATGCGGGAGTATCCGACCGACGAGGTGCCGGAACAGCGGCGCGACGACGTGGCCGACGAGGTGGCCACCCGACGGTGGTTGATCACCATCCTGGGCGCGCTCAGCCCTCGTGAGCGGGCCATCGTCGTGTTGCGCTACTACTTCGACCTTCCGGAGGCGCAGGTGGCCCGGGAACTCGCCGTGTCCGTGGGCACGGTCAAGAGCACCAGCTCGCGAGCTTTGGAGAAGCTGCGCACCGCCGCGCCGCGGACGGCCGACAGGGAGGCGCGCCGATGAGCGAGTGGGAACGGCTCCGCGACGCCATGCGGGCGACCGAGCGCCCCGACACCATGCTCGACCTGACCCTGGTGATGCGCGAGGGACGTCGGCTGCGTACCCGTCGGCGGGTTGCCGGGGCGGGAGCGGCTACGCTCGCGGCCGGCGTCGCCGCCGTCGTCGTGGTGGGGGTCGTCGCCGGGCCGGGCGATCCGCCCGCCCCCGAGCGCCCACCGCCGGTCGCCGTCGGGTCGCCGTCGGCCGGTGTCTCGATGGTGCCGGAAGCGATGAAGCCCACGCCACCGCCGACGAAGCTCCGCGACGTCCCGGCCCCGAAGCCCCTGGGCCAGCTGATCGACAGCGGGGTGCGGCACGGCTCCGACCGCCGGGTCTACTACATGATCGGGCTGTCGGTGCCCGGCGAGCCGGGGGTGACCATCGGGTTGGCCGCCGGTCGCCAGGATCCGGACGGCCTGCTGACCACGGACCTCCTGGTCAACGACGTCGAAGGGTCCGACCGCAGCGCCGGGTTCCACGAGATCGGCTACGACGAGAGTTTGTCAAACGAACCGGTGCCCACCTTCGGCTACTTCGTCGGCCCCGCCGTCCGGATCATCGGCACCGTGGACGGTCGGCAGGTCGATGCCCGGTTGGCCCGGTGGAGTCTCGACAAGCAGGTGGTGATCTTCTGGTTCGAGCCGGCCACGCTGACCCCGGGGGAACGGCTCGACGGCATCATCGCCCGCGACGCCGAAGGCCGCCGACTCTGACGCGCAGGCCCGATCACGCAGGGCCGGATCGGGCCGGGCTGGCTCAGGTCGGGTCGACCGGGTCGGGCTGGCTCAGGCCGGATCGTCCAACCGGCGCTCGATGGTCACCGTCGTCCCCTCGGCGGTGGAGACCAGCCGCACGTCGCCGTAGGCGTTCATCAGCAACGCGCCGCGCCCGCGATCCATCGCCGGGCGGCGGTCCCGCCAGGTGCCGAAGTCGCGCACCGAGACCCGGATCAGCCCGCCGCCCACCTGGAGCCGAACCCGCACCTCCGGACGGGTGGGCCGCTGCGCGTGCTCGACCGCGTTGTTCATCGCCTCGGACGCGGCGAGCAGAAGATCCTCCACCACGTCCGGGTCGACGTCGAGGTCGCCGAGCGTCAGCCGGACGTCCCGACGCATGGCCGCCGCCGAGGTGGGTGTGGACGGGTAGGTCCACCCGGCGTCCAGGATGTCGCCCAGCCCGCTCAGGTGGGTCGGGACCTGCGCCAGGACCGGCGCGTCCCGCCCGCCTGCGACCGTCCGGGGTGGTGCGACGGCGTTGCGGGGATCGGGCCGCGCCGGCGCCGCCTCGACCGCCGAAGGTGGGGTGCCGGCGACGGCCGAGTGGCGGCGGGCCCGCCGGATGCCGGCCCGGACCCGGGCGATCAGCTCGGCCGCGGCGAACGGCTTCACCAGGTAGTCGTCGGCACCCAGGGTGAGGCCCTCCACGCTGGCCTGACCGCCGGCACGGGCGGAGAGCACCAGCACCGGCAGGGACCGGGTCGCCGGGTCGGCACGGAGCCGGCGGACCAGGTCGAAGCCGTCCAGCACCGGCATCATCACGTCGGTGAGGACCAGGTCCGGACGGTCGCGGTGGACCTCGTCGAGGGCCTGCCGGCCGTCGGTGACGGCCCGGACCCGCCAGCCCTGCCCGGTGAGCAGCCGGCTGAGGTACGCCCGCATGTCGGCGTTGTCGTCGGCGATGAGGATCCGTGCCCCGGCCAACTCGTCCACGGCCGGACCGGAGGCGTCGCCGGGCCCGGTCTGGTCGCCGCCCGGCTCGGTGAGCCAGCCCATCGCCTCCTGGGCGGTGGCACGGGCCGCGTCGCCGCGTCCGACCGGCGACGGCTCGCTCACCGCCGCGCGGCGAGCCGCCGACCAGGGCAGCGCCACGGTGAACGTACTGCCGACACCCACCCGGCTCGCCACCCGCACCTCGCCACCCTCCAGCCGGGCCAACTCGTACGCCAGGGCCAGGCCGATGCCCGTGCCCTCGTGGCTGCGGGAACGGGCACCCCGGACCCGGTGGAAGCGTTCGAAGAGTTTCGGCAGGTCCGGTTCGGCGATGCCGATGCCGGTGTCCGCGACGGTGAGGCGGACCTCCTCGTCGTCGGCTTCCAGGGCGACCCGGATGCGGCCGATGAACGTGTACTTCAGGGCGTTGGACAGCAGGTTCGTGACGATGCGTTCCCAGTTGACCGGGTCGACCGAGACCGGGCGGGGCAGCGGCGGGCAGACCACTTCGAGAGTCAGCCCGGCCCGCTCGACGGCGGCCCGGAACACGCCGGCCAGCTCGGCGGTGAGCGCCGCCAGGTCGACCACGCGGGCGTCGCTGCGGGCCCGTCCGGCCTCCAGGCTGGAGAAGGTGAGCAGGCTGTTGACCAGGGTCAACAGTCGGGTGGCGTTCCGCCAGGACGTCTCCACCCGCTCCCGCTGCACCGCCGCCAGCGGTGCGCTGGTGTCGGCGAGGGCGTCGGTGAGTGGGCCGAGGATGAGGGTCAGCGGGGTACGGAACTCGTGGCTGACGTTGGCGAAGAAGTCGGTCTTCACCCGGTCCAGTTCGGCGAGCGCCTCGACCCGACGCCGCTCCTGCTCGTACTCCTGTGCGTTGCGCAACGCCACGGAGATCTGCTGGGCCAGGAGTTGGTAGAAGGACCGGTACGCCTCGTCGAGCCCTCGGCTGGGGCTGACCCCGGCGAGCAGGACACCGAGCGGCTGATCCTCACCGCCCGAGGGCAGCGGCAGCGCCAACGCCGTGCGGACCGGGTCGCCCCACGGGCCGCCGGGCAGTGGCAGCCGGTCGGCGACGTCGGGCACCGCTGTCGCGCGGCCCTGCGCGGCGTCCGTCAGCCCCCACGCGCCCGCGACCGGGTCGGGGTCGGGGTCGGTCAGCTCGACGGTGTCCGGCAGTGCCCCCGCGTACCCCTGGTCGCCGCCCGTGCAGGCGACTCGCCGCAGCAGCGTGCCGTCGCGCAGGTAGATGGCGGTGAACGGCACGTCCAGCGGTTGGCTCTCGATCACCTCGGCCAGCCGGGCGCCGGTGGCGTGCACCTCGACGGTGCGCCCGTCGCCGAGAACGGACAGGTCACGCAGTAGCCGCAGCCGGCGTTCGCCGACCACCTGCTCGGTGACCTCGCTGCACACGGTGAGCACGCCGACGGTGCGGCCGTCGTCGTCGCGGACCGGGGCGTGCGAGACGCTGAAGTACGCCTCCTCGCGGTAGCCGGCCCGTTCCAGCAGCAGCCGCAGGGCGGGGACCCAACTGGCCACCCCGGTCGCCGTGGCCTGCTCGATGAGTGGGGCGAGGACGTCCCAGCCCTCGGCCAGGGTGACCCGTACGTCGTCGCCGAGCGCGGCCGGGTGCTTGTCGCCGATCAGCGCGGAGTACGCGTCGTTGTAGAGCTGGGAGAGGCTCTCTCCCCAGAGCAGCAGCATCGGGTACCGGGACGAGAGCACCATCCGGACCGCGGCGCGCAGGCTCTGCGGCCAGCCGGTCACCGGGCCGAGTGGGGTGCGTGCCCAGTCCAGCTCTGCCATCAACCGGCCGGTGTCACCGCCACCGGTGAACAGGTCGCTGCGGGGTCCCGTCACGCTCGACCCGACCCCATCGCAAGCCCCCGTTCCGGGCCCCACGACCCCTGCTGGCGTTACCTACCCATCCTGACACCTCTACTCACCTGTGCCGACGCCGGTACCTATCGTCGAAGCGGTGGCGGTTCGAAACGAACGACCGATGCTCGTGACATAGACATCTGTAAGTCTCACGGGTATCTCTCCAACCCCGAGGAGCCCCCATGAGAGGCAGAACGCTGAGCGCGGGTGTCGCGCTCGCCGTGTTCGCCGGGATGACGGTGACGCTGGCCGCCCAGCCGGTGACCGCGTCGCCCACCACCGCGACAGTGGCCCGGCCGATCGCCGCGCCCGCCGCCGCCCTGGCCGCACCGGACATCTCCGTCAGCAACGTCCAGGCCCACCTGACTCAGTTCAACGCCATCGCCAGCAGCAACGGCGGCAACCGACGGGCCGGCTCGGCCGGCTACACCGCCTCGCTCAGCTACGTCAAGACCAGGCTCCAGTCGGCCGGCTACACCGTCAGCGAGCAGTACTGCTCCAGCTGCACATACCCCTCGAACAACCTGATCGCGGAGTGGCCGGGCGGTCCGGCCGACCAGGTCGTCATGTTCGGCGCGCACCTGGACGGCGTCTCGGCCGGTCCGGGCATCAACGACAACGGCACCGGCTCGGCGACCCTGTTGGAGAACGCACTGGTCCTGGCCACGCAGAACCCGACGATGACGAAGCGGGTCCGGTTCGCCTGGTGGACCGACGAGGAGCAAGGGCTCAACGGCTCCCGGTTCTACGTCAACTCGCTCAGCAGCACCCAGCGCGGCTACGTCAAGGGCTACTACAACTTCGACATGGTCGGCTCGACAAACGGCGGCTACTTCATCAACCGGGTCAGCTCGACCACGGCGGCGCCACTGAAGGCGTACTGGGACTCGTTGGGCCTGTCGCCGGAGGAGAACGTCGAGGGTCAGGGCCGCTCCGACGACTACTACTTCCAGCAGGCCGGCATCCCCACCTCGGGCTACGCGGCGGGCGCCAGCGCCCGCAAGACCAGCTCCCAGGCGGCCAAGTGGGGCGGCACCGCCAACTCCGCGTACGACCCGTGCTACCACCGGGCCTGCGACACCACCGCGAACGTCAGCGCCACCGTGTTGAACCGGGCGGCCGACGGTGTCGCGTACGCGCTGTGGCAACTCGCCGTCAGTGGGGGTACCCCGAGCTGCACCGGCGGTCAGGTGGTCGGCAACGGCGGCTTCGAGAGCGGCGGTACGCCGTGGACCGCGTCCTCCGGTGTGATCACCAACGCCAGCGGCCAGCCGGCCCGGACCGGGTCGTACAAGGCGTGGCTCAGCGGCAACGGCAGCACCAGCACCGAGAGCCTGTACCAGTCGGTGACCCTGCCGGCCGGCTGCGCCAGCTACACGCTGTCGTTCTGGCTGCACATCGACACGGCCGAGACCACCGGGTCCAGGGTGTACGACCGGCTCACCGTGCAGGTGGGTTCGACCACGCTTGCCACGTACTCGAATCTCAACGCCGCCGCCGGCTACGTCCAGCGCACCTTCAGCGTCGCCGGGTTCGCCGGGCAGACGGTGACGCTGCGGTTCACCGGCACCGAGGACTCGTCGTTGCAGACCAGCTTCGTCATCGACGACGTGACGTTGCAGGCGAGCTGAGGGACGTCGGGTGGAGGTGGGCGGCGAGCGTCCCCTCCACCCGACATCTAGTCACACCCGTCCATCTCTGGTAGAAATCCGTCAAGGCCGGCCCCTGATTCGCAAAATTTCACCCCTCATGCGAACGGGAGTGCCATGTCATCCACCCGACCCACCCTGCGCCGCCGCGTGCTCACGCTGCTCGTGGCCACCCTCGCCACGGTCGGCGCCGCGCTGGGCCTGGCCGCCCCGGCCTTCGCCATCAGCCACTCCAGCGCCACCTCGCAGCTGCGCGCCGCCGGCATCTCCTGGACCTCCAGCGGCAACTGTAGCGACCGCAACGTGCCCACCTGCACCTCGTTCGACGGGGTGCGGCAGGCCACCATCGACGGCATCATCACCTTCAAGCGGGCCAGCGGCTGCGCGGTCACCGTCACCGCCGGCACCGAGGTCGGGCACGCCGGGGGCACGTACAGCCACTGGAACGGCTACAAGCTCGACATCGCGTTGAGCACCTGCATCCAGAACTACATCTCGGCGAACTACACCTACGTCGGCTACATCTCCGGCTTCGGCTACCAGTACCGCGCTCCCTCCGGCAACCTCTACACCAAGGAGGGCAGCCACTGGGACATCCTCTTCTACAGCTGTGGTGGCTGCTGAGCGACGTGCGTCGAGCCGGGTACGCGGGGACGAAGGCCGCCCGCGTACCCGGGGGACGGGCCGCCGCCGCGGGAGTTGGCGGCGGCCCGGTCGCGGCCGTGGTGTCGCGGGTCAGGGGAGCTGCGGGTAGAGCGCGGCGACACCGCCGGCCAGCCCGGCCTGCACCTGCCGGCTGAGGTCGTCGGCGACGATCTCGTACGCGTCCGCCTCGATGCCGTCGACGCCGATCCGGGCGATCGCCGCCGGGTCGGACTTCGGGCCGGTGACGTCGGCGGCCATGTCGGTGTCCAGGTAGCCGACGTGCAGGCCGGCCACCCGGACGCCCCGCTCGGCGAGCTGGACGCGCAGGGTGTTGGTCATCGACCACTCGGCGGCCTTCGCCGCGCCGTAGGCCCCGTGGATCGGGGCGCCGAACCAGGACAGCACGGAGAGCACGTTGAGGATCGTCCCGCCGCCGTTGCCGGCGAGGACCGGCGCGAACGCCCGGACCATCGACAGCGTGCCGAGGTAGTGGGTCTCCAACTCCAGCCGGAGCAGGTCCAGGTCGCCGTCGAGCAGGTCGGCGCGGGTGTCGATGCCGGCGTTGTTGATCAGGAGCTTGACGTCGCCGGCCAGTGTGGCGGCGGCGGCCACCGAGGCGGGGTCGGTGATGTCGAGGCGTACCGGCGTCACGCCGGGCAGGTCGACGGTGTCCGGGTTGCGGGCCCCGGCGTAGACGGTGGCGCCACGGGCGAGGAGTTCGGCGGCCAGGTGCCGGCCGAAGCCGCGGTTGGCGCCGGTGACGAGGGCGGTGCTGCCTGCGATCTTCATGGCGGCGACGCTATCCCACCTGACTTCTGTTTACCAAAGTCAGATATCTCACCAGGGTGGCCCGTCCCGATCGGGAATACGACGGGATGCGGTCACCACGCGGCGGGTGACGACTCGTATCCTTTCCGCGAACCTCCGTACGAGCCGAGATGGGAGACGGTGTGAGCAACCAGGCCGAAACGTTGGAATTCCAGGCCGAGGCGCGTCAGCTCCTCCAGTTGGTGGTCCACTCGATCTATTCGAACAAGGACGTCTTCCTACGGGAGCTCATCTCGAACGCGTCCGACGCCCTGGACAAGCTCCGGCTGGCCACGCTTGTCGACAAGGACCTCGTCGCCGACACTGACGACCTGCACGTCGCCCTTGAGGTCGACCGGGACGCCCGCACCCTCACCGTGCGGGACAACGGCATCGGGATGACCCGCGACGAGGTGGTCGCGCTGATCGGCACCATCGCCAAGTCCGGCACCGCCGAGTTGCTGCGTCAGCTACGCGAATCCGCCGACGCCCACGCCAAGCAGGACCTGATCGGCCAGTTCGGCGTCGGCTTCTACGCCGCGTTCATGGTCGCCGACCGGGTCACCCTGCTGACCCGCAAGGCCGGCGAGACCGGCGGCACCCGCTGGGAGTCCACCGGCGAGGGCACGTACTCGATCGAGGCCGTCGACGAGGCGCCGCAGGGCACCACTGTGACGCTGCACCTCAAGCCGGTCGACACCGAGGACAACCTGCACGACTACACCGCCGAGTGGACCATCCGCGAGATCGTCAAGCGCTACTCCGACTTCATCGCCTGGCCGATCCGGATGACCGTCGAGCGCCCCGGCACCGACGGCGAGGCCGCCACCAGCGAGGTGCAGACGCTTAACTCGATGAAGGCGCTCTGGGCGCGGCCGCGCGACGAGGTCGACGCGGCCGAGTACAACGAGTTCTACAAGCACGTCAGCCACGACTGGGCCGACCCGCTCGAGGTCGTGCACATGAAGGGCGAGGGCACCTTCGAGTACGAGGCGCTGCTGTTCCTGCCCAGCCACGCCCCACTGGACCTGTTCTCCCCGCAGGGACGCCGCGGTGTGCAGCTCTACGTCAAGCGCGTGTTCATCATGGACGACTGCGAGGCGCTCGTCCCGCCCTACCTGCGCTTCGTCAAGGGCGTGGTCGACGCGCACGACCTGTCGCTGAACATCTCCCGGGAGATCCTCCAGCAGGACCGGCAGATTCAGATCGTCCGCCGCCGTCTGGTCAAGAAGGTCCTCGCCACCGTCAAGGACCTGAAGGCCAACCACGCCGAGCGCTACCGCACCTTCTGGACCGAGTTCGGCGCGGTGGTCAAGGAGGGGCTGATCGACGACACGGACAACCGGGACACGCTCCTGGACATCCTGTCGGTGGCCTCCACCAACGACCCCGCCGAGCCCACCGACCTGGCCGGCTACGTGTCGCGGATGAAGGACGGCCAGAGCGACATCTGGTACGCCACCGGCGAGTCCCGGGCCGCCATCGAGAACTCCCCGCACCTGGAGGCGTTCCGGGCCAAGGGCCACGAGGTGCTGCTGCTCACCGACCAGGTCGACGAGGTGTGGGTCGAGCGGGTCGGCACGTACGACGGTCGCCCGCTGCGCTCGATCGCCAAGGGCGAGATCGACCTGGACACCGACGAGGAGAAGCAGCAGGCCGAGGCCGAGCGCGAGCAGCAGCGCCAGGAGTTCGCCGCGCTGCTCGACTGGCTGGGCACCGCCCTGACCGACAGCGTCCGGGAGGTCCGGCTGTCGTCCCGGCTGACCACCTCACCGGCCTGCGTCGTCGGCGACGCCCAGGACCTCACCCCGACCCTGGAGAAGATGTACCGGGCGATGGGGCACGAGATCCCCGCGACCAAGCGGATCCTGGAGATCAACCCGGGTCACCCGCTCGTCTCCGGGCTGCGCAAGGCCCACGAGCAGGGCAGCGACCCCGCGGCCCTGACCGAGACCGCCGAGCTGCTCTACGGCCTGGCGGTGCTCGCCGAGGGTGGCGAGCTGACCGACCCGGCCCGCTTCACCCGGACGCTCGCCGACCGCCTGGCCCGCACCCTGTAAGCCGTCCACCAGGTCGCCTCGTCGATCATGGAGTTGTGGTGGGTGACAAAACGCCCGTCACAGTGCCCAACAGGCACCACAACTCCATGATCGACGAGGCTGGTGCCCCTCGCCTGGTAACGTCGGCGACGTCAAGGTCCGCACCCTCCCGGGCAGCGGGAGGCGCAAGATCTCTGCTTTCGTGCTGGGAGTCTTGCCATGCTTGCAGACAATCGACCGACGAATCCACCGCACGCCCGTCTGCGCCTGTTGACTGCGGTCAAAGCCCGCAAGGACGCAGGCAGCAGCCCCACCGGGATCGTCGGACGGAGCCTGGCTCGGCAACTGCTGGCCGCCGGCGACAGGGTGCGGGTTCTCGCCGAGCCCGGCCAGGCCGATGACTGGCCCGACGGGGTCGAGGTCGTCGAGGGATCCATCACCCGCCCGCTTGAGTACGCCGGGGTCTTCGACGGTGTCCACGGCGTCTTCCTCGCCGGAGCCGTTCCGACGACGGCATGGGATGCCCTGGCGGCCGCCCGGGATGCCGGTGTACGACGCGTCGTCGTGCTGTCCTCGCACGGGCCGGAGTACGAAGAGAGCCATCCGCCGGAGACGTGGTTCTGGTTGGCCATCGAGCGGGCCGCCGAGTGCTCGGGGCCGGCTGACGGTCACCGATCCCGGCGGCAGACTGGTGGGGGAGACGACCACCGCCGGTGACGCGGAGCTGCTGGTCACGGCCGCTCCGACGAGCGGATGGGGCACGGTCTACTCGCGTACCGGAGACTGGTTTCCGGGTCTGTGCCTGGCCCTGTTGCTTGTCGCCGTCGCCGGGGTGCGGCGGCAGGTGTGTTCCGTGATGTCGAAATCTTCCACCTGATGGATGGAGCGCGGTCATGCCGGTCGACACTGTGATCTTCAGCGGGGAGGGCTCGCACGCCGATGCCTGGCACGCGTTCGCCGAGACGAGCGCGGCGATCGCCAACCTCGTCGGCGAGGCGGGCCAGGTGGCGATCGTGACCGCCGTCGACCACCTCGCGGCCGCACTCGACGGTGCCCGCCTGCTGGTGGTGAACGCCAGCGCCGACCGCACGGCCCCGATCGCGGAGGACCAGGAGTTCGGCCGCGTCCTGGACGACTTCCTGGCCGGTGGTGGCGGCCTGCTCGCCCTGCACAGCGCGACCATCGCGTTTCCCCAGCTCGCGACGTGGCGGTCCACGGTCGGTGCCGCCTGGGAGCGTGGCCGGACCTTCCACCCGCCGATCGGGACGGCCCTCATCCGGCGCACCGACGTCGCGCATCCGATCACCGCCGGTCTGCTGGACTTCGAGGTGTACGACGAGCGCTACACCGACCTGGAGCTGCTCGACGGCGTGGACGTCGAGACTCTCTACGTCCACGACGAGGGCGGCGCCACTCACCCACTCGTCTGGGCGCGCACGGCCGGCAGCGGCCGGGTCGTCTACGACGCGCTCGGTCACGACACCCGGTCGTACGAGTCGCCGGGGCACGTGGAGCTCCTGCGGCGCATCCTGGCGTGGCTCCGCCACGAGTGCTGACCGGCGTGGCTCCGCCACGAGTGCTGACCGGCGTGGCTCCGCCACGAGTGCCGACCGGCGTGGCGTCGTTTCCACGGCCGAACGCTCGGCCGGGTCACCGGCCGAGCGTTCGCGCGCGTGGTGCGGATCAGCCCAAGCGGTCGTACCCGGTGAATGCCGTCACGCCGCGGAGGCGGACGCCTTCGGGCCTCGCTGCGACGCGACCGGGCCGGCGTTCCAGCCCCAGCGGGGAGCCGGTGCGGTGCTGCTCTCCCCGGGCCAGCCCGTGCGGCCGTCGTCGCCGTCGATGGTCATCTCGACCGAGTCGGGAGTGCTGCGGGCCAGCCGCAGCGACTGCTCGGCGCCGTTGCGGGCCGCGCACGGCCAGGACTGCCCGGCGCACTGGAGGTTGCGGCAGTGACCCTCGTCGTCCGGCTCGTGGGCACTGAGCACGTCGATCGCCAGCTGCCACAGCAGAGGGTCGGTCACGTCGTGCGGGCGCTCGACGTGGCGGCTCGGTCGGTTGCTGGTGTCGTCGTCGGACATTCTGGGTCCCCCCTTGTCAGGCTGTACCCCACAAGGGTCACCCGTCAGCCGCGGGTTAAACCGCCGACCTGCTGTGATGTGTCTCCGGTCGCAGCGGTCGCCGGGACACGGCACGCAGATCGGTCAATCCGGCAGCAGCGGCATCTCCACGCCGGGCTCCCGGCCGAGCAGCACCGCGCGGGGGAGCGCCGCCGATCCGAACCGGTCACGGACCGCATCCACCGCCGCATCCAACTCCGCACCGGGGTCATTGTGGAACGGCAGCTCCGGCTGCACCGGATTGTCGTCCAGGTTGCCCACCGAGACGCCGATCAGTGTCACACCACGGCGATCGATCTCGGGCAGTGCGGCCCGTAGCAGCGTTCGCGCGGCAGCCAGCAGCGGCGTCGTGTCGGCCGTTGCCTTGCCGACGGTGTGCGAGCGGGTCGCCCGGGTGTAGTCGCCGAAACGTAGCCGCACCATCACCGTGCGTCCGGCCCGCCCGGCCGCCCGCATCCGCCGGCTGACCCGGTCGACCAGACCGGTGAGGATCGCGTCCAACTCCGCCGGGGCATGCGGGGTACGGCTCAGCGCGTGCTGCGCGCCCATCGAACCGCGACGGCGGCCAACCTGCACCGAGCGCGGATCGTGATTGTGGGCCAGAGCGTGCAGGTGCCGCCCGGCGCCCGAGCCGAGCAGCGACACCAGCGCGGCCTCGCCGAGCCGAGCGACCTCCCCGACGGTACGGATCCGATGCTCCCGCAACCTCGCGGAGGTGACCGGGCCGACGCCCCACAGTCGCTCGACCGGCAGCGGGTGCAGGAACGCCAGTTCGGCGTCCGGTGCGACGACCAGCAGCCCGTCCGGCTTCGCCACCCCACTGGCCACCTTGGCCAGGAACTTCGTGCGGGCCACGCCCACCGTGATGGGCAGGCCGACCCGGTCCCGAACCTCCCCGCGCAGTCGCTCGGCGATCTCGGCCGGCGACCCGACCAGCCGCCACAGGCCACCCACGTCCAGGAACGCCTCGTCGATGGAGAGCCCCTCGACCAGCGGGGTGGTCTGCCGGAAGATCTCGAAGACCGCGCGGCTCGCCGCCGTGTACGCCGACATCCGTGGCGGCACCACGATCGCCTCCGGGCACAGCCGGCGCGCCTGCCGGCCGCCCATCGCACTGCGTACGCCCCGCGCCTTCGCCTCGTAGCTGGCCGCGAGGACCACCCCGCCGCCGACGATCACCGGCCGTCCG
Organism: Micromonospora sp. NPDC048898; assembly: GCF_043198035.1. Classification (NCBI taxonomy): domain Bacteria; kingdom Bacillati; phylum Actinomycetota; class Actinomycetes; order Micromonosporales; family Micromonosporaceae; genus Micromonospora; species Micromonospora sp. NPDC048898. The sequence goes on along the minus strand of NZ_JBICUF010000006.1, from coordinate 239,780 downwards.
CGCAGGCGCGGGTCGTCACGCTGCTCGACCGACGCGTAGAACGCGTCCAGGTCGGCGTGCAGGATGTGGGCGCCGGGCGACACGTACACATGTTCGCATGACGCCCGGCGAGGACCGCAGTGAGCTGGGTGAACGCCGGGTCAGTCGAGGCAGAACTCGTTGCCCTCGGGGTCGGCCATGATGAGGTGACCGGCCCCGAGCGGGGGAGCGGGCTCGTGCCGGTCGAGCCGGGTGGCACCGTGCGAGACGAGCCGGTCGGCCTCCGCCTCCAGGGCCGCCATCCGGGCGTCACCCTCCAGCCCGGGAGCGGCTCGCACATCGAGGTGGACGCGATTCTTCACCTTCTTGGGCTCCGGCACCTTCTGGAAGAACACCCGAGGCCCCGAGCCGTCCGGGTCGACCACCGCCGACGCGTCGTTGCGGCGCTCCGGCGGCACACCCATCGCCTCCAGCGCCTGGTCCCACGACTCGAAGTCGCCGGGCGGAGCCTGCACCTGGTATCGGAGCGCCTCGGCCCAGAACGTCGCCAGCGCGCCCGGGTCGGCGCAGTCGAACGTGATCTGTATGTCGCGGGCCATGTGGGTTCCCTCTTTCCTGGTCATGGTCTGCAGCCTCTCGCGGATAGCGGACAGGGTCGTTCCGCTATCCGTGCAACGATCGGCGCATGACCGTCGAGGCGACGACCGAGCGGGTCCTTCGGTTGCTGGCGCTGTTGCAGCGGCGACCGTCCTGGACGGCCGCCGAGCTCGCCGCCGAGCTGGGGGTCACCAGCCGATGTGTGCGCCGTGACGTGCAGCGTCTGCGGGTGCTCGGCTACCCGGTGTACGCGACGTCGGGCGTCGGCGGCGGCTACCAACTCGGTGCGGGCACCCGGCTGCCGCCGCTGCTCCTCGACGACGAGGAGGCGATCGCGACCGCGATCTCCCTGCGCCTCGCGTCGGGAGGCACGGTCACCGGTGCGGCCGAGGCGGCGCTGCGGGCGCTCGCGAAGCTCGACCAGGTGATGCCGTCCCGGCTGCGCGCCGAGGTGCGGGCGGTGCACGGGTCCACGGACACCCTCGTCGGCCCGGTGGCCGCTATCGACGCGGAGTTGCTGGTGACACTCGCACGGGCCTGTCGGGACGCCGTGCGGGTCCGGTTCACCTACGCCACCCGCGACGGCGGGGAGGGTGAGCGGACGGTCGAGCCGGTCCGGATGGTCACGACCGGTCGGCGCTGGTATCTGATGGCCTGGGACGTGGACCGCGACGACTGGCGCACGTTCCGCCTGGATCGGATGGGCACGGCGGTGGCGACGACCTGGCGCTTCCGCCGGGAGCACCCGGATCCGGTCGCCTTCGTGCAGCGGTCGGTGACCGCGGCGCCGTACCGGTATCTGGCCCGGGCGCGGGTGCACGCCCCGCCCGACCGGGTGCGGTCGTTGGTGCCGCCCGAGGTGGGGCGGGTCGAGGACGACCGCGACGGGTGGTGCGTGCTGGTCGTCGGCGGGGAAAGCCTGGACTGGCTCGCCGCGCACCTCGCACGCCTGGACTACGAGGTGGAGGTGCTGGAGCCTCCGGAGCTGCGCGAGGCCGCCGGCCTGCTCGCCCGCCGCCTCGCGGCGCTGGCCGGGGCGGCGTCGGAGCGCAGCGCGTAGTGGCGTAGCGACACCGGGCTGCCGTCCGGGGCGGTCCACGGCGCGACGCTGACGCCTGTGCACCGCCATCCGGTGCGCTCGTAGAGGGCGGCGGCCGAGGCGTCGCCGCAGGTCACGTCGAGCACCAGATCGGTTCCGCGGGCGCTCGCCCACTGCCGGGCCCGGGCCAGGAGTGCGCTGCCCAACTCCAGTCCTCGGGCGGCCGGCGCCACGAAGAGACGAGTGACCTCGGCCGTCGGTCGGGCCGGCGGCCCGGTCGACGGGCCGGGCAACCGGTGCACCGAGACGTGCCCGACAATGGCGGCATCGGCGTCTTCGGCGGCGGTGGCGTCAGCCGCGACGGCGACCCAGGCGCGTGCCGGGTGTGGTTCGCGCAGCCAGTGGTGGGGGTCGGCGGGCCAGTTCAACGGGTACCCGTCGACCCGGTGGACCTCGGCGAGCGCCGCGACGCATCCGTCGAGGTCGGTGGCGCGCCGCCGGCGGATGGACGGCGGGATCACAGATCCTCGAACGGGCCCGCGTAGCGGAACTCGCCCCGGATCGAGTCACGCCAGGCATGCATCGGTCGGGCCATGAAGTACTGCGGACCCCACGGCTGCGGCGGGGTGACGCCCACCTCGACGGCGGGCCGGAAACCGAAGCGCGGGTAGTAGTCGGGGTGCCCGAGCAGCACCACGAGCGGCTCGTCACGGGCGTCGGCCGCGCCGAGCACCGCGTGCATCAACGCGCTGCCGACGCCGCGCCGCTGCCACTCGGGCAGCACGCCGAGCGGACCCAGGCCCAACGCGACAGGCGCACCGGCCACCCGGCCGCGGGTGGCCACCACGTGCCCCACCACCCGGCCGTCCGAATCGGTCGCCACCAGGGAGTACGCGGGCAGCCAGCCGTCGTCGGCGCGCAGCGCGTCGACAAGTGTCGCCTCAACGGGAGTTGCCGGGACGGGCGTTGCCGGGACCGCCGCGCCACCGCCCGTGGTCTTGGCGAAGGCGGCGGAGTGCACCGCCCGGATGGCATCGATGTCGGCGGGCGTCTCGCGTCTGATCAGCACCGCGCCACGATACGGGTACACCAGAAATGACTCCACGCGTTTACGCCCGCCCCGCCCGCGTCGATCCTGCAGCTTCTGTCGCCGATGTGCTCGTAACTGCCCACTATTTGTCGCGACAGTTAAGAGCAAGATCGCGGAGAGTGGGGGATGGGACTCAGCCCACGGCGGTCGGTGAGGGTGGGGCGCTGCCGCCCTGGGGGGCCTCTGGGGTCATCAACCTTGTGATCTCCGCCTGGTCGGTGGGCGAGGGCAGTCCCCATTCCGGCCGGTAGCCGTACACCTCGTGCAGTGGGGTGGAACCGGTGCGGCCGTCCAGGATCTCCACGGCATCCGTGCCGATCAGGCCGGGGTGCTCCACGCCGCAGGCCTCGGCGACCCTGGTCAGGTCGCGGCGCAACGTCCGCAGGTAGTTCGCCGCCCGGACCGACTTCAACGCCGGATCCAGGCCCCGGGCCAGCCAGGCGTTCTGCGTCGCCACGCCGGTGGGGCAGGTGTCGGTGTGGCACTTCTGCGCCTGGATACAGCCGATCGACAGCATCGCCTCCCGACCCACGTTGACCATGTCGCAGCCGAGCGCGAACGCCACGACGGCGTTGTCCGGCAGGCCGAGCTTGCCGCCGCCGACGAAGACCACCCGCTCGTGCAGGTCGTGCTCGGCGAAGATCCGGTAGACCCGGGAGAAGCCCTGCTGGAACGGCAGCGACACGGAGTCGCTGAAGATGAGCGGTGCGGCGCCGGTGCCACCCTCGCCGCCGTCGATCGTCACGAAATCCACGCCTCGGCCGGTGTCGCGCATCAGGGTGGCCAGCTCCTGCCAGAAGCCCAGGTCACCGACCGCCGACTTGATGCCGACCGGCAGGCCCGTCTCGGTGGCCAACAGCTCCACCCAGTCGAGCAGACTGTCGCAGTCGGAGAACTCGGCGTGCCGGGAGGGGCTGACGCAGTCCTGTCCGGCGGGGATGCCTCGGGTGGCGGCGATCTCGGCGGACACCTTCGCCCCGGGCAGCAGCCCACCGAGGCTCGGCTTGGCGCCCTGGCTCAGCTTGATCTCCAGTGCCCGCACCGGTGCGCCGGCGACGACGTCCTTCAGCCGTTCCAGGCTGAACCGGCCGTGCTCGTCGCGGCAGCCGAAGTACGCCGTGCCGAGCTGGAAGACCAGCTCACCGCCGTTGCGGTGGTAGGGCGACAGGCCGCCCTCGCCGGTGTTCTGGAGGCAGCCGGCGAGCGCGGCCCCCTTGTTCAGCGCGGCGATGGCGTTGCCGGAGAGCGAGCCGAAACTCATCCCGGAGATGTTGACCACCGACTCCGGCCGGAAGGCGCGGGGCCGGCCCCGCGCCGCGCCGAGCACCTTCGCGCAGGGCAACCGCACGTCGTGCCCGGCGGTCGGCGACGACGGCGGCACGGCACGGCCGAACGTACGGTGCTTGATGATCGGATAACCGCGGGTGTGCTCGATGTCGTTGTCCGTGCCGAAGCCGAAGTAGTTGTTCTCCTGCTTCGCCGACGCGTACACCCAGCGCCGCTGGTCGCGGGTGAACGGCCGTTCCTCGTCGTTGCCGGCCACGATGTACTGCCGAAGCTCCGGCCCGACCGCCTCCAGCAGGTAACGGGCGCGGCCGAGCACCGGAAAGTTGCGCAGCAACGCGTGGTCACGCTGGATCAGATCCCGCGCGGCGAGCGCCGCGACGGCGGCGGCAGCAGCGGGTACGGCTCGACGGGCCCATCTCATACCGGCACTCTTTCCGCCCGCGCGGTGCGCCAAACCGGGACACGCTGGTGGCGGTACGGGGAGGTGCCCGCACCGCCACCGTGGCTCAGTGCCGCCGGAACGACTCGCGGACCGACCCGCCGACGACCGTGCACCACGTGCTCAGACTGAGCTTGCCGTTGCGAGGCAGGCCGTGCAGCGCCTGTAGGTCCTGCACGGCGGCCCGGGTGGCGTGGTCGTACGTCCCCGTGACGGTGACCGCGTACCCCTTGGTGGCCAGGATTTCCTGCACCGCCGTGACCGGCGCGCCGGTGGCGTGCTGGTTGAGCTCCGGGACCAGCGTCTCCCAGGTCGGGACGGTGAGGGTGGCGTCGACGTCCACCGGGATGCCGTTGCGGGCCTGCCAGTCCTGCACGGCCGCCACGGTCGCGGCGTCGAAGGTGCCGCTGACCGTCACCGCGTAGCCCCGGTGCGCGAGCAGGTGCTGCACGACCCGGACCGAGGGGGAGTTGACGAAGCGCCACAGGTCCGGCCAGCGCCGCGCCGGCACGTCACCCAGCCTGGTGCCGAGGGCCGCGTGGACCCGCCGCCGCAGCTCGGGGAACTGCCGGTAGAACGCCGCGCCCGGGCACTCGGTGGTACGGAAGTCCCAGTGCCCGAAAATATCGAAGGCGTGCAGCCCGTACTGCCGGCAGACGGCGACGCAGAGCTTCACCAGCGAGTCGGTAAGTGCCTTCGGCGGTGTCTCGGTGACGTAGGTGCCCTCGTTCTCGATGCCGATGGCCCGGCCGTTCTCGCCCGGACAGTGCGCCGAGACCATCTGTCGGTCGCCGGCTTCGAGGCGCTCCAGGCTGCCCCGGCGGCCCTCCAGCACGTAACCGCCGCGGCTCACCGTGAAGTGCTGGCCGGTGTCCGACCAGCCGTTGCCGTCCATGTGCAGGTCCTGGCAGTCGTGGGCCAGCTTCACCGCCTGCTCGCGGGAGTAGTCCGTGACGTTCGGGAACGCCATGTGATGCACGATGATCTTGTTGGTGGCGATGGCGCTCACCGACAGCGGGTCCTTCGGTGGGCGGGCGGCCCACTCGTCACAGCTGATGATCCAGTCCAGGTCGGTGCCCGGCGCGGCCTGCGCCACGGCGGGGAAGGCGAGCTCGCTGCCGACGACGGCGACCGTGGCGGCGCCGAGGCCGGCGCGCAGCAACGTCCGGCGGTCCATCTCGGAATGGTCGAGGTGCATTGACGTCTCCTCCTGCGGCCGACGGCGGGGGGATGAAAAGTAGCTCCAGTGGCCGCACGTACTCCGGAGAATATTGCCAAGACCCGCCCCGCGCCAGAGGGCGCCCGACCCCAACGGGCAGCCGGAAAACCGGTCGACCAAAAGATCAAGGTGCCGCTAGCGTGGCCGCTGACTCGGGGGTGGAAGATGAAACTTGGTGAGGCGCTGACCGAACGCGCCGAGGCGGCACGACGGGTCGAGCAACTGCGGGTCCGGATCAACGGCAGCGCCCGGTACCAGGAGGGCGAGCTGCCTCCGGAGGACGCGGCGGTGCTCCTGACCGAGCTGGACCAGGTCCTCGACGACCTGGAGTCACTGATCCGGCGCATCAACCGGACCAACGCGGCGGTGCCGGTCGACGACATCGGCACGCTCACCGACGCGCTGGCCCGGCGCGACGTCCTGCGGCTGCGGCACGCCGCCATCACGGCCGCCGCCGACGCCGCCGCCGGCAGCGGGCGTGGTCACGTGGCCCGGCAGCTCCGCTCCGAGCTGACGATGCTCGCCGCGCTGCCGGTCGCCGAGCTGCGGGGGCGCGCCGACGGGCTCGCCGGGCAGCTCCGCGACCTCGAGGTACGGATCCAGCGCACCAACTGGGAGGCTGACCTGCTGGACTGACCGGTTCCCGCAGCGATGTGGAGCAGGTAGCCGTCGTGGAGGCGTGTACACACAGGGCCGGGCTGCAATCCCGGCACCCTTCTTGGCGCGCGGTGGGCAGCGCGGGGTTCGACTCCCCAAGGACAACGCAGCCCCGCACCGAGGACAGGTGACACCGCAACACGTACACCACATCACCACGTACAGATCCACGACGGCGAGGGCGGGCTCGGGGCACTCCACATCGGCGCGACCGCGTGCTGTTCGCTCACCAGCACCCGGTCGTGCGGCCGACCCTGCCTGGTCGGCGTTTCCGCGGGTCGGGTCGGGGGTAGGTCCGGGGCTGACCGTTCCGGCTGCCCCACTCGTGAGGAATGAACCAGATGAGTGACAACGTCAGCGACGCGGTGGGCGACGCCCTCCGCTCGGTGATGCTCTTCCTGCCCAAGGCCGTCGCCTTCCTGGCGATCCTGGTGGCCGGTTGGCTGATCGCCAAGGCCGTCCTGAAGATCGTGGAGAAGGTCCTGGAACGGGTGGGCTTCGACCGCGCCGTCGAACGCGGCGGCATCCGTCGGGCGCTGAGTCGCTCCCGGTACGACGCCAGCGACATCGTCGCGAAGCTCGTCTACTACGCGGTGCTGCTGTTCACCCTCCAGCTCGCCTTCGGCATCTGGGGGCCGAACCCGATCTCCGACCTGCTCGCCGCGGTGATCTCGTGGCTGCCCCGCGCCTTCGTCGCGATCGTCATCGTCGTGGTCGTCGCCGCCATCGCCAACGCCGTCAAGGACATCATCAGTGGCGCCCTTGGCGGTCTGTCGTACGGCCGGGTGCTGGCCAACATCGCCTCGGTGTTCATCCTCGGTCTCGGCGTCATCGCCGCGCTGAACCAGATCGGGGTGGCCACCGCGGTCACCACGCCCGTGCTCATCGCCGTGCTGGCCACCGTCGGCGGGATCCTCGTCGTCGGTGTCGGCGGTGGCCTGATCCGCCCGATGCAGAGCCGTTGGGAGGGGTGGCTGAGCCGTGCGGAGCAGGAGTCGCAGTTGATCGCGTCGCACGCCCGCGCCTACCGGGCCGGCCGCCGCGACGCCGAGGCCGAGTTGGCCCGCCCGTCCGCTGCCACCGACCAGGACGCCGACCCGGCCCGCCGGTCGAGGCCGGTAGGCGATCCGGAGGCCACGCAGGTAGTGACCCGGCCGGCTGACCCGGAGGCGACGCAGGTGGTGACCCGGCCGGCCGACCTGCACCCGCCCCGGGTGTCGAGCCCGGCAGGCGACTCCGAAGCCACCCAGGTGGTCGGCCGGGGTGATGCGGACACGACCCAGGTCGTCACCCGGGACGCCGACACGACGCAGGTGGTCGGCCGGGGTGACGCCGACACGACGCAGGTGGTCACCCGGCACGACGCCGACACGACCCAGGTGATCAGCACCGGTGCCGGCGGCACGGTGCCCGGCCAGCGCACCGGCGACGACAGCGAGACCACCACGGTCATCCCGCCGGTCGACCCGCACCGCCGCTGACACACGGTGATGCCAGCGGGGCGGGGTCCCTTCCGGACCCCGCCCCGCGGCCCGTCTGCCCGGCACGCCGAAAGCGCTCGCCCACGCCGCGGGACGCGGCTAGCATCGCCGGCATGACCTGGCGACATTGATCCCGCAGCGTAGGCCGAAACCGTGGGCCACCACGGGCACCGCACGTCCGGTGCCCGTCTCCACCCCCACGGGAAGGCCTCATGATCCGCATCGCCTCGCGCGTGCCCGGCCCGCCGGTCCGCCGGCTGACGGCCACCCTCTACGGGTACGCGTTCCTCAGTGACCTCGTGCTGCTCTACCCGCTGTACGTGGTGTTCTTCGCCGACACCGGGCTGTCGGTGGGGCAGATCTCGTCGCTCTTCGTCATCTGGTCGGCGGCCGGCATCCTGTTCGAGGTGCCCTCCGGCGCGTGGGCCGACGTGGTGTCCCGCCGGCTGCTGCTGTGCCTCGCCCCGCTGGTGGCCGCCGCCGGTTTCGCGCTCTGGGTGTCGCTGCCGTCGTACCCGGCTTTCGCGGTCGGTTTCCTGCTCTGGGGGGCCGGCGGGGCGTTGGTCTCCGGCGCACTGGAGGCGCTGGTGTGGACCGAACTGGACCGGCTCGGCGCGGTCGACAGGTTCGCCCGCGTGCTCGGCCGCGCTCGGACGGCGGGTGTGCTGGGCGTGGTGGCCTCCGGAGTGTTCGCCGGCCCGGTGCTCGCCGCCGGCGGGTACCCGGCGGTCGCCGTGGCCAGTGTGCTCGCCTGCCTGCTCGCCGCGCTGGTCGCCACCCGACTCCCGGAGCACCGCCCACCGGCCGCCGGGCCGACGCGTCCAACGGCTGTCGGGTCGGCTGGCCCACCGGCCGAGCGGGACGACGGCGATGGTGGCCTGGGCTGGTGGGAGACGCTGCGGGCCGGTGTGACGCAGGTTCGCACGCGACCGCCGGTACGGGGCGCCGTGCTACTGGTCGCCGTGGTGGCCGCCGACTGGGGTGCGCTTGACGAGTTCACCCCGCTGCTGGCCCTGGACACCGGTGTCGGCGCACAGGTCGTGCCGCTGCTGCTCCTGCTGCTCTGGGCGGGGGTGACCATCGGCGGGCTGCTCGCCCCGGTGGGGGAGCGGCTGAGCCGCCGAGGCTACGCCGTCCTGCTGGGCCTGGTCGGCGTCGCGCTGGCCGGGGGTGCGCTGCTCCGGCATCCGACCGGTTTCGTGTTGCTCGCGGTGGCGTTCGGGGCCGCGCAACTGGCCACCGTGTTGGCCGACACGCGGCTACAGGCGAGGATCACCGGCGACAGTCGCGCCACCGTCACGTCGCTGGCGGGGATGGCCACCGACGTGCTGATCATCGGGACGTACGCCGGCTTCGGTCTCCTCGCCACGGTGGCCGGCACCTCCGTGGCGTTCGCGGTGACGGCCGGGCCGTACCTCCTCGTGGGGCTGGTGCTGCTGACCCGCCGTCGGCGCGGCGCGGCCGTGCCCACCGGCGGCACCGCGAGCGGCCCCGACTGACCAGGGCCCGGCGGCGGTGTGGTCGCCGCCGGGCCCACGCTCAGCCGGCCAGGTGCAAAAACGACCACTGGTGGCCGTCGAGGTCGCGGAAACCGCGCATGTACATCGGCCCGTTGACCGTCCCCGCCCCGAGTGACTCGCCGCCGGCGACCGCGGCCCGGTCGACCAACTCGTCGACCTGTTCCCGACTCCGCGCCGACAGGCCGACGATGACCTCCCGGCTGGTCCGCGTGTCCGTGGTGGCGACCCCGGTGTACGCCTCGAAGGCCGAGCGGAGGTGCAGCATCAGCCGCGTGTTGTCGGAGACGGTGAGCATCGTGCTGTCCCCGTCCGGCTCGGCCTGGTCGCTGGTGAAGCCGAGCGCCCGGTAGAACTCGGTGGCGGTGGTCAGGTCGCGTACCGGCAGGTTGATGAACGTCGTGGTCATCGGTGGTCTCCGTTCGATTCGAGCAGTGTCTTCAACGCGGCGAGCCGCTCCCGCCAGTACGCCTTCAGCTCGGTGGCCTGCTCGGCCCCGGTCAGCTTTTCGTGCAGGATGCTGACCCGGGCCTTCGACTCGCCGACCGCGTCGATGCCGACCACGATCCGGGTGGGTCCACCGGCCCAGTCGGCCCGGAAGCTGCGCGGGGCGGTGGCGGTGCGGACGCGCACCTGCACGTCGGGCAGCCAGCGGGTGCGTGCCGTCTCGTCGGCGAACGCCTCGAACAGCCGCGCCGCGGGCACCGCCACCGTCCGGCTGGCGCTGGCCTCGAAGCCGCCGCCGCGTCGTTGACCGGGCGCGCGCAGGCCGCGTGCCTGCTCGTACCCGACGGTGATGGTCTGCGCCCACCAACCTGGCACCTCGTGCTCGGCCACCAGGTGACGGGCGATCTGGGTGTGCGTCTGCTCGGTGGCGGCCGCGGCGTCGAGCAGGGCGAACCACCCGGCCCAGCCACGGCCGGTCCGGGCGCGGAGCAGGTCGTCGGCGATCCGCTCGGTCTGCGCGGCGGCTGCCCCCACGGCGTCGGGCCCTGCGGACGGCGCGGCGTCGGGCGCGGCGGTCTGTGCGGCGTCGGGCGCGGCGGCGGCGGGTTCCGGGGACGGCTCGGTGGCTCGATTGATCAGCTGGCGGCGGGCCGTGGTGTAGCTCTCGCCGGTCTTCGCCATCCGGGTTCGGACCCGGGCCTTGAACGATCTCTGGTTGGTCATCACATGCTCCCGGTCAACGGCACGGTCACCGGGACTCACGCTCCCGCCGACCCCGCCGGAGTGGGGCATGTGGCACCACGTCCCGAGGGCTCCAGGCCCCCTTTGCCTCCGCGTGGCCGGCGGCGTGAGCGCCGGGAGGGAGGTGCGGCGTAGGACGACGCCGACTCCCATCCTACGCCAGAACAGCCGTCAGGGCTGGTCGCCGTCGAGGTAGACCCATCGGCCGTCCTCGCGGACGAACCGGCTGCGTTCGGTCATCGTGCCGGGCCGGCCGGCGTCCCGGTAGTGGGCGTGGAACGTCACCGTGCCGGCGGTGTCGAGCAGCCCACCCCGCTCGGTGTCGACGATCTCCAGCCGGGTCCACCGCTGCTCCGGATCGAGCTGGAGGGAGTCGGGTCGGGTCGAGGAGTGCCAGCTGCGCAGCAGGTAACCGGTGTCACCCAGGGCGAAGGCGCTGAACCGGGAGCGCATCAACGCCTCGGCGGTCGGCGCCTGCGCGTCGCCGCCGTGCACGGGCGCGCAGCAGTCGGCGTACGCCTGGGCGGAGCCGCACGGGCAGGCCGGGCCCGTCGTCGCGTTCGCCCGTCGTCGTGTCGCACCCTTACCCACGCCCCCCATCCTGCCCCACCCCGACCCGCCCGCGCTCCCGCACCCCGCGCTGCGGCGGGCCGGGCGCCGGGCGGGGCGGGGGTGGTCAGAGCCAGCCGGAGCGGCGGAACAGGCGGTGCAGGGCCAGGGCGACCACGGCCATCAGGCTGAGGGCCCCGGCGTATCCGTAGCGCCAGGCCAACTCGGGCATGTGGTCGAAGTTCATGCCGTAGATGCCGGCGATGCCGGTCTGGGTGGCCGCGATGGCCGCCCACGCCGCGATCTTGCGCATGTCGTTGTTCTGTTCGACGGCGAGTTGCGCCAACCGGGACTGCACGATCGACGTGAGCAGATCGTCGTACGCGGCGACCCGGTCGACGGCCCGGGCCAGCCGACCGTCCACGTCGACGAACCAGCGGTGCAGGGTGCGTGGTGGGCCGTCGGGGTCGAGCAGCGTACGCATGGGTGCCTGGAGGGGCAGCACCGCCCGTTTGAACTCCACCACCTCCCGCTTGAGCTGGTAGATGTGCTGGATGTCGGCGCTGCGGTCGCGGGCGAACACGGCCTCCTCGACGCGTTCCAGATCCCGCTCCACGTGCCCGGCCACCTCCAGGTAGGAGTCGACCATCCGGGCGCACACCGCGTACGCCACCGCCCAGGGCCCGGCGGCCAGCAGCTCGGGACGCCGCTCGATGTCGGCGCGGACACTGCGCAGCGCCCCTGCGGCGCCGTGCCGCACGGTGATGGCGAACCGGTCTCCGAGCAGCACCATCACGTCCCCGGTGTCGATCACCTCGGAGGTGTCGGTCAGCTCGTCGTGTTCCACGTACCCGGCGGTGCGCAGCACCAACAGCGTGACCGACCCGTGCCGCTGCACGGTGGGCCGGTGCCCGTCGGACAGTGCCTGCTCGACGGTCAACTCGTCGAGGCCGAAGGTCCGACCCACCGCGGCGAGCACGGCCGGACCCGGGTCGTGCAGGCCCAGCCACACGAAGGCGTTGCGGCCGTGCCGCGCCCGGGCGTACGCGTCGGCGTAGTGCGGCTGGCCGGGCTCGCGCCGACCGTCGACGTACACGGCGCAGTCGACGACGGCGTCCGGGTTGGACCGTCGCGGGGTGGGGGAGTCGTCCTCGACCTTGCCGAGCAGTCGACGGGCCAGGGCGCGTACGCCTCGACCGGCCCGGTCCCGTACCGGTCGCTGATCCACCGCGTGTCTCCCCCGTCGTCCGCGCACCGCCCCGGTCGAGGGCATGGTGTCACCGCATTCTGCCGAGCGGGGTCGGGCGCCCGACAGGCGGGCGACTGTGCTCAGGCGGTGCGGGTGGCGAAGACGACGACGTTGTCGACGTAGTTGCCGGTCGTCGCGTCGAACCGGCCGCCGCAGGTGATCAGGCGTAGTCCGGCGGCGTCCGCCGGACCGTAGACGAGCGTGGTGGGGAAGTGCTCCTTCGGGTACGCCCGGACGTCCTCCACGGTGAACGTGGTGACCTGCGCGTCGGCGCGGGTGATCCGAATCTGCTCGCCGCTGCGCAGCCGACCGAGGTCGAAGAAGACCGCCGGGCCGGCGGGTGAGTCGACGTGTCCCACCAGCACGGCGTTGCCGGTCTCGCCGGGGCTGACCCCGTGCCGGTACCAGCCGGCGAGGGTGGGTCGATCCAGTGGTGGCACCTCCAGCACGCCGGTGGCGTCCGCGCCGACCGGGATGACCTCCGCGCGTACGCCGATGGCGGGGATCTGCACCCGGACCGGCGCGGCCCGGGGCAACGGTGCCAGGTCCGGTGCGGGGTGGATGCGTCGGGGCGCGTCGGCCGGTGGCCGTGGTGGCCGCGTCGGGTCGCTGGTGAGGCCGACGGTGATCAGCCCCAGCCCGGTCACGCCGAGCAGGGCGACCACGGCCGGTAGGGTCCGCCGCCACCACACGTGGGCACCTCCCGTACGGCATCGTCGGGGTGCCCGCTCCGGTGTCACCGGCGCGGGCACCCGTCCTCAGGGATGGAACGGTCGCCGATCAGGCGACAGTGGACACCGGACGTCGCCGGCGGATCAGGACCACCGCGCCGGCGAGGGCGGTGCCGAGCAGCGTCCCACCGGCGGCAAGGGCGCCGGTGTCGCGGCTGTCACCGCCGGAGCCGGCCGGTGCGCCACCGATCGGGGTGACGGTGAACGTCGCGGTGCCGGCGGAGCTGCCGTCGCCGCAGGTCGCCGCCACCGTGTACGTGCCCAGGGTGAATCCGGCGGTGAAGAGTTCGGCGCTGAGACCGCCGCCGGCGGCGGCCGTGGTGGATCGGACGTTCTCGTCGCGGTTGGGGCCGGTGACCCGGAAGAGGGCGTCACCCGACTTCGGGTTGCAGGTCGTCGCGGTGAGCACGACGGTCCCACCGACCGGGGTGGTGGCCGGCGACACGGTGGTGTCGGCCAGTGCGGCGCCTGGCAGCAGGAGCGTGCCGAGGCCCACGCCGAGCGCCGCCGAGCAGAGTGCTGTTGAGACCTTCATACGCGTCTTCCCTCACTTTTCGTCCGCTGACTGCGTGGGACGTCGTTCGGGTGGCCAACTCCGTGACTAGCACCGGTGTGCCCAACACTAGGTGGGTTGGGTCCTCGATCAGGTGAAAATGAGAAATCCTCGTTGCCGTCACGTGTCCACCCGAAGGCCGGGAGAACTGCGGGCTGTCTCGGCTGGGCCGATGGCGAGGTATTGCCGGCGACGGCGGAAATGCGAGAGCCTGCGTCGTCCCCCAGGATCCGCAAAGAACAGGGATGGAGGGGCCTCGCGCGTGATTTCGGCTCGCGTCAGTGGGCGGAATTCGCCGAGGTCGGTGCGGGGATCGGTTCGCCGGTCTCCACCAGGGTCTTGAGGCTGGCCAGCAGTTCGGGCCAGCCACCGCTGCCGTCAAGCTGCCCGCTGACCGCCCGGTGCATCTCGCTGTCCGGGGAGAAATCATCGTGGATGACCGTCAATCGGACCGCCGAGTCGCCGTGCGGTTCGATCTCGAAGGTCACCTTCGACCGGCGCTCGCCCAGCCGCGCCGCCAGATCCTCGGGTGACCAGCCGAAGTGCTCGGCGTGCTCGGGCTGGAAGCCGTGCCAACTGTAGGACAGGCGACGGTACGGCTCGGCGACGAGCACCCGCTGACCGAGATCGCGTGGCTCGCCGTCGGGCGCGTCCTGCCACAGCACCGGCGACCCGACCTGCCAGTCCGACACCAGCGCGACCCCACCCCAGTAGCGGCGGGTGAACGCTGGCTCGGTGAGCGCGGCCCAGAGGCGTTGCGGGGTGGTGGTGACGTACGTGGTGTAGGTGAACGTCGGGCTCTCCACGGGATGTCGCTCCAATGCTGTGGTCAGGTCCGCGAGCGCAGCGGCCCGCTGGCGGTCGTAGCGGCTGAGCCACCGGTCGGCGATGGCGTTGATCGGGGCGGCGTTGAGGTAGTGCAACTTCTCCCTGCCCCTGCGCACGGTGGTGACGAGGTCGGCTGCCTCCAGCACCGACAGGTGCTTGCTGACCGCCTGCCGGGTGGTCTGCAGTGCGGCGGTGAGTTCCCGCAGGGTCTGGCCGTTGCGTTCGTTGAGCTGGTCGAGCAGTCGACGTCGGCTGGGATCGCCCAACGCGCGGAACGTCTCGTCCATCGACCCTCCCCCGACAGGCAACCCATTGGTTGCCTGTCAACGTAGGCAACCGGTGGGTTGCCTGTCAATCCGGCTGCGGGTGGCCCTCTGCCGACGGGATGATCTCCGCCGCCTCCCGGTCCCGCGGTCGCCCGCCCCGGTGGCCTGAGCACCCGCCCCGGTGGCGGCGCGCGCCCGGCCCGCCGGTGTGACAGCGTGAAGCGGTGACCGATCCCGCGCCGCTCGACGTCGACCTCGCGCTGCTCGGTGGCGGCGGCGCGGCCTCGCTGCTGCTCGCCGCACTGGACCGGCACGGTGTCCACGGGCTGCGGGTCGCCGTCGTCGACCCGGTCCGCCGGCGCGGTCAGGACCGCACCTGGGCGTTCTGGGGCCACCCCGACACCGACCTGGACCCGCTGCTCAGCGCGAGCTGGCAGCAGGTCGAGGTGGCCACGGCGGCCCGCCGCCGCGTCCTGGACCTCACCCCGCTGCGGTACGCCATGCTGCGCTCCGGCCCGGTCTACGACCGGGCTGCCGAGGCCGAGAGCCGGCTGAACGCCACCCGGATCGTCGCCCCCGCCGACACGGTGACCGACGACGGCACCCGGGTGCGGGTGCGCGTCGGCGACGGGCGGACCGTGCGGGCCGGCTGGGTGCTCGACTCCCGCCCCCGCCCACCGGCACGGGCCGGGCGGACCACCTGGTTGCAGCACTTTCGCGGCTGGTGGTTGGAGGCCGACCGGCCCGTCTTCGACCCGGCGCGGGCGGTCCTGATGGACTTCCGGACCCCGCAGCCGCCCCGGGGCGTGTCCTTCGGGTACGTGCTGCCGGTCAGCGACCGGTACGCCCTGGTCGAGTACACCGAGTTCTCGCCCCACCTGCTCACCGACGCCGGGTACGACACGGCGCTCGCCGGCTACCGGGACCTGCTCGGGCTCGAACCGACCGGGCTGCGGCTGCGCGAGGTGGAGAACGGGGTGATCCCGATGACCGACGCCCCGTTCCCGGCCCGGCCGTCGCCCCGCGTGGTCCGGCTCGGCACGGCTGGTGGTGCGACCCGCCCGTCCACCGGCTTCACCTTCTCCGCCATGTACCGCCAGGCCGACCAGGTGGCCCGCGCCCTCGCGGCGGGTCGACCGCCGGTGCCGCGGACGGCGTACCCGCGCCGGCACCGCTGGATGGACGCGGTGGCGTTGCGGGCGCTGGACCGGGGCGGGGTGGGTGGTCCGGAGTTCTTCGACCGGCTCTTCGACCGCAACCCGGCCGAGCGGGTGCTGCGCTTCCTCGACGGCGCCACCACCCCGGCCGAGGAGGTCGCGATCATGAACTCCACCCGACTGCTGCCCATGATCACCGCCACCGCCGGCGACGCGGCGCACCGCGTTCGCGACCGGCTGCGCCCGACCCGCCCCGCACCGGCCGTCCCGCCCGCCGTGGTGGGCGACCCGCTGGGCTCGGAGCCCGGGCGGACGGAGCACGCCATCTGACCTGACCGGCGTCCATCTCCTGCGCCACCTGTAGAGCTGCCCCGGGAGTGGGGCACCCAAATGCGGTGCCGGCCCTGACCTCGGGGTGCCGGCCTCCTGGCCTCGGCGTGCCGGCTCCCCGGCCTCGGCGTGCCGGGGCCCCGCGCGGGGAGGACGAGGTCGTCGCCCGGTAGGTTGCCGGGCATGGTGGACGCGGCGGCCGGCAGGGGCGTGCAGATCTGGACCGACGGGGCGTGCAGTGGCAACCCCGGGCCGGGCGGTTGGGGTGCGCTGCTGCGCTACGGCGACCACGAGCGGGAGTTGTGCGGCGGTGAGGCCACGCCGACCACCAACAACCGGATGGAGCTGATGGCGGCCATCCAGGCCTTGGAGAGCCTGAACCGGCCGGTCACCGTGGAGTTGCACACCGACAGCACGTACGTGCGCAACGGCATCACCAGTTGGCTGGCGTCGTGGAAGCGCAACGGCTGGCGGACCGCCGCGAAGCAGCCGGTGAAGAACGCCGACCTGTGGCAGCGGCTGGAGGCGGCCTGTGAGCGGCACGAGGTCACCTGGCTGTGGGTCAAGGGGCACAACGGTCATCCGGAGAACGAGCGGGCCGACGGGCTCGCCAACAAGGGCATGACCGAGGCCCGGAGCGCGCTGACCAGCCGCTGAGCCCGGCTCAGCGGGTCGCGTCCGGGTGCCCTGGCATGCTGGAACCCCCGCCGCTACTGCCGGACGAACCACCGGCGACGCCCGAGTTGTCGGGCTCGGTCACGATGTCCGGCCGGACGTCGGTGTCCGCCGGTGCGGGGATCTCGGTGTCCGCCTCGACCTGCACCAGCGGCACCTGGCCGGCCTCGTCCTCGCTGTGCTGCGGGTCGCCCGGCAGCTCACCGTCGCGCTTTCGGTAGCCCACGCCGTGCCCCCCGTCGATGCCGGTCCGCGTCGGCGCTGGCTACCCGGCGTCGTCCCGCCCGAAACCTCCGACCAGCGGCGTCGGCGGCGGGCGGATTAGCGGCGTCGGCGTCGGTCGGAGTGGGCGACCAGGGGTGGCGGGTCAGCGGCGTCGGCCGCGGGGACCAGCGGCGTCTGTGTCGGTCGGAGGTGGTCGACCAGTGGAGGTGGTCGACCAACGGCGGCGGGGGTCAGCGGCGTCGGCGGCGGGCGGTGGCGGGGGATCGGGTTGGCTGGCGGACCGGGGTGAGGGGCAGTGCCGTCCAGTGCGCCGGCCGGGTGCGCGTCTCGGGCAGGCCGGTGTGTGTGTCGCCCCGGGCGGCGTCGAGCTGGGTCTGGTGCAGGAAGAGCGTGCGCCGCAGGTCCGCGCCCCGCACGTCGGCCCCGCGCAGGTCCGCGCCGGTGACGTCGGCCAGGCTCAGGTCCGCCCCCCGCAGGTCGGCGCCGATCAGCAGCGCCCCGCGCAGGTTGGCCCGGCGCAGGTCGACCCGGCGCAGGTCGGCGCCGAGCAGGTGGGCACCCCGATGGTCGGCACCCGCGGGGGAGCGGGACGCGTCGCTGGCCCGGGACAGCAGCGGGTTGACCCGGTCCCGATGCGCGACGACATCCACCGCGCCCAGGTGCGTCGGGTCAGCATGGGTGAGTGCGGCGGTCTCGGCGCGGGCGTGCTCCAGCTCGGCGCGCAGGTCGGCGGGCAGGCGCAGCGCCACCGCCTCGGTGAGGAACCAGAGCAGCTCGTGCAGCGGTCGCAGCACCGCGAACGCCTGCGCCATCGCCGGCAGAGTCTCCGGCGCGTCGCGCCAGTCCCGTCCGCCGAAGGTGACCTGGGCGACCTGCTGACCGGCGCCGAAGCAGTCGAACACCGTACAGCCGGGGAACCCACGTTGCCGCAGCTCGGCGTGGATGCCGCAGCGGTGGTCCCGGCGCAGGTGGGGGCAGGGCTGCCCGGCGGGCTTGTCGATGGCGAAGTCGGCGGACGCGGCGAACGCGGGCACCACGCAGCACAGCCCGAAGCAGCGTTCGCAGTCGGCGCGCAGCTGCGCCGGCCCGGCTGGCGGTGCGGGGGTGGGCGACACGCGGATGGTCCTCCTGGCAGTCACGGTGGGCCACCATTGTTTCCCGCGCGCCGCCGATCGGGTGCGCCGGGGGTCACCGTCCGTGCGCGTCGCGGGGTGCCGGAGGACGCGGGCTGCCCGGGGGCGGGACCAGGCGGTAGATCTCCCGTTCCCCGTCGCCGTGGCCGTACTTCTGGTCGAAGTGCCGTTTCACGGCGGCGACCGGCGGGTGGTCGCCGTCGGATGGCTCGGCCAGCGTGAACACCGCGGGGGCCGCTCCCGGCGAGCGGGGTGGCAGGGCGGCCCGCATGGTCACCAGCCCGGTCACCCGGAACCGGCGGCAGTCGACGTAGTGCTGCCCGTCGACAGTCGCGTACGGCACCCGCACCTCGACCACGTCCGAGTCCTCGTGGCGCAGGGTGACCGTGACCGACCAGTACCGCTCCAGGTCCAGGGTGGCCTGCTCGTGCTCCCACAGCTCCTCGAACCGGGCGTGCACGAACCCGCCCCACGGGCTGTCCATGTCCACCTCGAGCTGCGGAACGTTGAACGACAACTTCCCGATCGGGAAGAACGAGATGAGCGCCCGCCCGTCCCACTGGTAGAGCTGGATCGACGGGGACGCGTCGTAGAGCCGGACCTGTAGGCGCTGCCGCAGCCGCGAGTCGAGGGCGTCGGTGAAGGCGGCCAGGTGCCGCAGGTTGGTGCGGATCTGTCGGGGGACGTCCACCCGCTGGCGTTCCAGCTCCTCGGAGCGTTGCTGCGCGGCGGTGCAGTCCGGGTCGAGCAGCAGCAACTGCACCTGGGCGCCGTTGCCGAGCGCCGTGCGGATCGCGGTCAGGGTGTCCTCGCGGTGCCGCTGCTCCAGCAGGATCGTCCAGGTGTCGAGGATGCGCACGCGGCGGCCGGAGCGGTGCAGCCGGGTCACGAACGCCTGCTGGTCGAAGCTCAGGTGCTCCTGCACCCGCGCCTTGCGCGCCTCCTCGAACAGCGGGTCGAAGATGACGTACGAGATGGCCGCGAGCACCACGCTGGCACCGAGGTTGAGCAGCAGGTCGCTGAGGAAGCCGGTGGTGCGCCAGGCCGCCACCAGCATGAGGGCGGCGCTCACGAGCAGCGGCCCTCCGACGGCGAAGGCGCGTCGTTGCCGCCCGCCCTGACCAGCCCACCCGGGCATCCGGTCTCCCTCCACCGTCGGCCGGCCCCGCCGCCTACTGATCACCGGAATGCGGAGAATACGTGCCGGCTTTGCCGCCCGCTGTCCCGTTCGGGGACTGCCGGTTTCGCCGCCCGCACCGCCGCCACCGCGCACAGGGCGACGGTAACCGAGCCGGACGACTGCGGAGGGTAGGCGCGATGGACGACGGCGACCGTGCGAAGGCCCTGACCACCGAGCACTTCGCGGGACAGACCTCCCGAGCGACGGCCGGCGTCCGCGCTGACGGCCCGGACTCGACCTCGGGGATGTCCCGGACCGGCCCCGGAAAGCCGGCCGGTCGGCTGGTCGCCGCCTCGATAAGAAGAGAAGCTACATGTAGTGACTCTTCTGGAGGTGGATGTCGTGCCTGCTCGACGACGACCCGTGGTCCGGGTGCTCATCGGTGTGCTTGTCGGCGTACTGCTGCTCGGTGCCGGCCTCGCCGTGGGTGCCTGGACGCTGACCCGACCCACCGACACCGTCGGTGCGGTCAGCTTCGCCCGCCCGCTGGCCGTGCCGCCGCTGGCCGAGTCCCGGTTGGACGACCGGGGTCAGCGGGTCTTCGACCTGGTCGCGCAGGAGGGTCGGCGTGACTTCCGTGGCGACGGGCGGACCACGGCCACCGCAGGGTTCAACGGTGCCTTTCTCGGCCCGACACTGCGCGCCAGGCGCGGCGAGCAGGTGCGGGTGAACGTGGCCAACACGCTGGGCCAGGAGACCAACGTGCACTGGCACGGCATGCACCTGCCGGCCCGGATGGACGGCGGCCCACACCAACTCGTCCGCCCGGGTGACACCTGGTCACCCACCTGGCGGGTGGACCAGCCGGCCGCGACCCTCTGGTACCACCCGCATCCGCACGGCGCCACGGAGGACCACGTCTACCGCGGCCTCGCCGGCATGTTCATCCTCGACGACGAGCGGGAGACGGCGCTGCCGCTGCCACGCACCTACGGGGTGGACGACGTGCCGGTGATCGTCCAGGATCGCAGCTTCTCCGGCAGCGGCCAGTTCGACAAGACCCGCAACGCGTTCGCCGGCGTCGGCGTGCTGGGCGACACCCTGCTGGTCAACGGCACCGTCGGGCCCTACCTGGACGTGCGTACCCAGCGGGTGCGCCTGCGCCTGCTCAACGCCTCCACCGCGCGGACGTACGACTTTGGGCTCTCCGACAACCGGCCGTTCGCGCTGATCGGCACCGACGGAGGACTGCTGGCCCGGACGGCCCGGTTGACCCGGGTACGACTCTCACCCGGGGAGCGGGCGGAGATCGTGGTGGACGTCCGGCCGGGGGAGCGGGTGACGCTGCGCAGCACACCGCCCGACCTGGGTATCGGCGGACTGTCCCGGCGCTCGGCCGGCGGCGCCGACCGGTTCGACGTGCTGCAACTGCGCGCCGCCGACACCCTCGCCCCCGCCCCGCCGGTGCCGGACGACCTCGTGCCGGTGGATCGGCTGGACGCGGGCACCGCGGTCACCACCCGGCGGCTGGAGTTTCGGGGGCGGGGCATCAACGGCCAGTCGATGCGGATGGACCGGATCGACTTCGCCGTCACCCGGGACAGCACCGAGGTCTGGGAGGTGCTCAATGCCGACGGCACCCCGCACAACTTCCACGTCCACGACGTGCAGTTCCAACTGCTCACGGTGGACGGCGCGGCACCGCCGCCGGAACTGGCCGGATGGAAGGACACCATCTTCCTGCCCCCGCACCGGCCGATGCGGATCGTGCTGCGGTTCACCGACCACAGCGACCCGAACCTGCCCTACATGTACCACTGCCACCTGCTCTGGCACGAGGACGCCGGGATGATGGGGCAGTTCGTCGTCGTCGATCCGGGCCAGGCGCAGGGTCGGCCGCCCACGCACACCGGTCACGGGGACCATGACTGATCGGCCGGGGGCGTACGGTCGCCGGATGCGGGTCACCCGATTCACCCACTCGTGCGTCCGCGTCGAGCACGACGGCGGGGTGCTGGTCGTCGACCCGGGCACGTGGAGTGAGCCTCGTGCCCTGGTCGGCGCGGACGCCGTCTTGGTCACCCACGAACACACCGACCACGTGGACGTGCTGCGCCTGGCCGGCTTGGGCGTCCCCGTGTACGCCCCGGAGGGTGCCCGACTGCCGGATCTCGCTCCGCTGCCGGTCACCAGGGTCAGCGCCGGGCAGCGCTTCACGGCGGCCGGCATCGCGGTCAGCGCCCACGGTGGTCGGCACGCGTTCATCCACGAGGGCCAGCCGGACTGCCCCAACCTCGGCTACCTGATCGGCGACGGGCTCTACCACCCGGGCGACGCGCTGCACGTGCCGGGCGAGCCGGTGCACACCCTGCTCGTCCCGGCCCAGGGGTCGTGGCTGCGCCTGGACGAGGCGATCCGGTTCGCCGGTGCCGTGGGTGCCGCCGCGGCGTACCCGATCCACGACGCGCAGCTCAACGAGCGGGGCCTGGCCAGCGTCGCCGGCTGGTTCGGCGAGACGATCCCCGGCTACCGTCACCTCGTCCCCGGCGACACCGCCTGACCGACGTCGCCACCGGAGGTCTCGGCGCTGAAGCGGGGCGCGGCGCCGGTCAGCACCGCGTGGCTCGTCGGCGCCTGCGGGCGACGGCGAGGTGGCCGGCCGTCCGCCGCGCCACGTCGGCGGTGGCGGTGATGCCGGTGGCGTGGACCACGCCGGCGACCAGATCGGGGTACGCGGCGCGAAGCTGCGCCGAATGCTCGAACCGCACGGCACACTCCTATCGTTGGGTGAGGGCGAGCGTCACGCCGAGCGCGACGAACGTGCCGGCGACGGATCGACGCAGCCAGTCGGTGACCCGGGGTCGGGTCAGCACCCGGTCCCGCAGCCGGGCCGCGAAGATGCCGTAGCCGCTGAACACCACGAAGGTGAGCAGCATGAACACCGCGCCGCAGGCGAGCATCGCCTGGGTCGAGCCGACCGCGGAGTCGCCGACGAACTGCGGCAGGAACGCGACGAAGAACAGCGTCGGCTTCGGGTTGAGCAGGTTGACCACCACGCCGGAGACGATCACCCGGGTCGCCGAGCGGGGTGTGTCGTCGGCCGTCGGCGCGAATGCGCTGCGGTCGCGTGCGGCGGACCAGGCCAGGTAGAGCAGGTAACCGACACCGAGGTACCGGACGATGTCGAACGCGACGGCGCTGGTCTGCAACAGCGCGGCGAGCCCGGTCATCGCCGCCAGCAGGTGCGGCAGCGTGCCCAGTGTGCAGGCGAACGCGGCCAGCACGCCGGCTCGGGCGCCCCGGGACAGCCCGGCGGAGAGGGTGAAGAACACCCCGGTGCCGGGGGTGACCACCACGATCAGCGTGGTGATCAGGAACGGGATGGTCACGATCGTCCTCCGGCGGAGTTGACGGGTCTGGCTCCTGCTCACCCTGCTGCCACAATGGCCCGATGGGCAGAGCCAAACCGATGGCATCCGAAAGGTCCATATCGGCTGGGTCCGATTTCCTGCACCTGAGCGTCACGGACGCGGCGCCGGGCGGGCGCACCGACTGGCTGACCGACCGGCTGCGGCAGGCCATCGCCGAGGGGCGGGTGCCGGTCGGCCAACGGTTGCCACCCACCCGGGTGCTCGCCGCCGACCTCGGTGTCTCCCGGGGGGTGGTCACCGAGGCGTACCAGCGCCTGGCCGAGGAGGGGCACATCTCCGGTCGGGGCCGGGCCGGAACGGTTGTCGTCGGTGCGCCGGCCGCGCCCACACCCGCCCCGGCCGCCGCGCCGGCACCCGTCGCGACCTTCCCGCCGGCACCGAGCACCGACATCTTCGAGGCGGTACGCGCGGCGCACGCGACGATCGACCTGACGCCCGGCGTACCCGACCTGACCGCCTTTCCCCGCGCGGACTGGCTGCGCGCCGAACGGACCGTGCTGCGCCGGCTCGCCGCGGCCGACCTCGGCTACGGCGACCCGTGCGGCGCGCCGGCGCTGCGACAGGCCGTCGCGGCCTGGTTGGCCCGCAACCGCGGTATCAGCGTCGACCCCACCGACGTGATCATCGTGGCCGGCGTCTCCCAGGCGCTCGGGCTGCTCGCCCAGGCGCTCACCGCTGTCGGCGTCGACCGGATCGGGGTCGAGGACCCGGGCTCGTTGGGCGTCCGGCAGCACCTGAACAACTGGCGGATGGACACCCCGCCGATCATTGTCGACGACGCCGGGCTGCGGGTCGACGAGTTGACCGCCAGCGGTGTGCCGGCCGTGATGCTCACCCCCGCACACCAGTTCCCGACCGGCGTCGTGCTCGACGGTGACCGTCGCCGCCAGCTCGTCGCCTGGGCGCGGGCCGGCGGCCTGATCATCGAGGACGACTACGACGCCGAGCACCGCTACGACCGTCCCCCGGTGCCGGCGCTGCGGGGCCTGCTGCCCGAGCAGGTCTGCTACGCCGGCAGCGTCTCCAAACTGCTCGCCCCCGCCCTGCGGGTCGGCTGGCTGCTCGTGCCATCGCGACTGCGCGAGGCGGTGGTGACCGCCAAGCGCAACGCCGACCTGGGCAACGCCGTGCTACCGCAACTGGTGCTGGCGGAGCTGCTGACCTCCGGCGCCTTCGAGCGGCATCTGCGGCTGCTCCGCCGCCGACACATCCGCCGGCGGGACGCCATGATCGCCGCACTGGCCCGCGCGGTGCCGTCGGCGACGGTGCACGGCGCCGCCGCCGGCCTGCACCTGATGATCACGCTGGACGACGCCGTGGTCGACACCGAGCTGGCGCAGGCCACGCTGGCGCGTGGGGTGAAGGTGCAACCGCTGTCCTGGCACTGCCAACGTCCCTACCGGCCGGGCCTCGTGCTCGGCTACGCGGCCCGTACGACGACCGAGATCGACGAGGGCATTGCCCAGATCGCCGCCGCGCTCGGTGGCCGCCGTCGGCCCTCCTGAGCACCGCCGGGCGTCCCCTCGGTGGCGGGGCGACTGCTCAGCCCAGGAACAGCTGGAGCAGCACCAGCCCGGCGAGCAGCGCCGGCCCGCGTGAGCCCTGCCGCACCAGGTCGACCGGGACCATGCCGAACGGTGTGTTGACAGTCGCGCCACCGTAGTTGATCGGAGGGCGGGTGCCGGCCCGGAACGCGGCGGCCACCACTCCGAGCGCCAGCGTCGGCGCCAACCAGGCCGGCCCCGGCTCGACGCTCGGCAGGGTCGACAACCACCACAGCCCCGCGCCGACGGCCGGCACCACCACGTGGATCCCGCGCAGCAGGGCGTCGCTGCCGCCGAGGGCCCGTCGCAACCCGGGTGAGCGGCTGACCGACCGCAGGCCACCGGTGAGCCGGTTGGCGGCGAGGTACGCGAACACCACCTGCGCGGCCCCCGCCAACCCGGGGAGGGCGAGCGCGGCAGCGTACTGCACCCCGATCAGCGTCACCCAGATCAGCAGGGCGCTCGGGTGCCGGCGCAACCGGCGTACGTCGGCCTGCAGGAACGCCCACCAGCCGGGCCCGGGGAGGAACCGGCGGCTGTGCACCCGCCCGATCCGACGCCACCGGCGGCTCTCCACCAGGCCGGCGAGCAGGCTCGGGTCGAGCAGGATCGTGGCCGTGGCGGCGGCGTTGGCGAACTGTGCGCCGGTGGTCAGCGTGGCCCGGTCGACGCGGGGCAGCGCGCGCACCGCGCGGATCGTGCCCAGGCCGACGAGGGGCACCGCGAGGGCGAACAGCGCGACGGTCGGCGTCGCCGCCGGCCGGGGCAGCCCGTCACCGAGATGACCGAGGAGCACCACCCCGGCGGTGAGGACGGCGGCCATCACCATCGGCGCCGCTCCGGCCACCGCCGGCCACCGTCGTCCCGCCCGGCTGCTCTGGGCGACGACGCTCAGTGCCAGCGCCGCCGCACCCCACCCCGCGCCGGCCGCGGCCGCCCAACCCAGCGCGGCCGGATCGCTGACGCCCCCGAGGGCCGCCACGGCCACCCCGAGCGCCGCGGTGCCGGCCGCCGCCCCCAGCAGCAACAGGACGAAGCGCGGCGCCAGCCACGCCCGCCGGTCGACCGGGGCGCTGACCGCCCAGCTCTGCGTGGCCGGGGTGACCAGCAGCGGGCCGAGCGCGCGCAGGCCACGCCAGGCCAGGCCGGCGCCGGCCAACAGCGCGGCGAGAGCCAGCCACCAGCGCACCCCCGGCTCGGCCTGCCCCACGGTGGGGGAGTCCAGCAGGTCGCGGCTGGCGCTGATCGCGAACCAGCCGTACATGCCCACGAACAGGACGATGACGTACGCGTCGCCCAGCACGTCGCCGAGGGAGTGGTCGTGGTGCCGGCCGCGGGCCCGACGCAGGTGGGTACGCAGTTGTCGGGCGGTGGGCACGCCGGTCGGTGTGTCGGCGATCGTGGCCGTCGGGGCGGTCACCTGCCGATCTCGATGCGCTCGTCGACCACCGCGTCGATCAGCTCCGGGTCGTGTGAGGCCAGCAGCACGGCGGTGCCGGCGGCGCGTTCCCGCAGCAGCCGCTCGGCGAGCCACTGCCGCCCGCGGACGTCCAGGCGCTGCTCCGGCTCGTCCAGGATCAGCACCCGGCGTGGCCGCACGAAACACGAGGCCAGCGCCAACCGGCGCCGCTGCCCGCTGGACAGGGTCACCGGCAGTTGGTCGCGGGCCGGTGCCAGACCCAGCTCGGTGAGCACCTCCTCGACCGGCTCGGCGCTGCTCCCGTGGGCGTACGCGACAAGCTCCAGGTGCTCGACCACGGACAGGTCCGGGAAGAAGTCGATGTCGTCCAGGGCGGCCGCCACCAGCGCCCGCACCTGCGGGTCGGTCTCGTCGGCCCGGCGACCCTGCACCAGCACCTCACCCGCGTCCGGCCGGTCGGCGCCGACCACGCAGCGCAGCAGGGTCGTCTTGCCGCTGCCGTTGGGCCCCAGCACCACCGCGATCCGGCCGGCCGCGAGCGTGAAACTCACCTCGTCGAGCACCACCAGGTCGCCGAAGTTGCGGCTAAGTCCCCGTACCGAGAGCGCGTCCACGATCACAGAGTCTCCCAGGGCGGTGCCACCGACCAACCTGAGCGACCTATGTCACGCGGTCGGCGGGTGCGTAGAGCGCGGCGAGCCCGGCGGCGGTGGCGGCCAGGCGTTCGCGCAGCGCGACAGGGGTCAGCACCTCCACGTCGGCGCCGAGGCGCAGCAACTCGCCGTGGGCGTGGGTCAGCGACTCGATCGGCAGCACCGCGGTCACCCAGCCCCGCGCGTCGGGTGGCTGGGCGCTGGCGTCCATCGCGGTCACCACCGGATCGCTGCCGACCTCGCGCAGCCGTTGCCGGCCGGCGGGGGAGAGCCGGACGGTGGCCTCGTCGCGGTGCAGGCGGGCCCGGAACCGCACCACGTGTGCCCGCCACCAGGCCGGCAGGTCGAAGTCGGCCGGTCGGACGAACTCCTGCGGCAGCGGGGTCAGCGCGAGGATCTGGTTGACCCGGTACGTCGCCGGAGCGCCCCGGCCGGGCTGGTCGGCCACCACATACCAGCGGCCGCCCTTGAGCACCAGGCCGTACGGCTCCAGCACCCGGGTCGTCTCGCCGTTCCAGCCGCGGTAGCGCACCTCGACGCGGTGCTGCCGCCAGACCGCCTCGGCCGTGCGGGCCAGCTCGGGGGAGGCGTCGCCGTCGGCGTACCAGCCGGGAGTGTCCAGGTGGAAGCGTTGTTGGAGCTGGGTCGCCCGGTCGCGCAGCGGCGCGGGGAGCGCGGCGTGCAGCTTGAGTTGCAGCGCGGCCACCACGTCGCCGTAGCCCAGCTCGTCGGCGGGGCCGGGCAACCCGGCCAGGAACAGTCGGTCGGCCTCCTCGGTGGTCAGCCCGGTCAGCCGGGTCCGCCAGCCGTCGACGAGCTGGTAGCCGCCGGCGTGCCCGGCCTCTCCGTAGAGGGGGATGCCGGCGGCGTGCAACGACTCCACGTCCCGGTAGATCGTGCGGGGGGAGACGGTCAGCCGCTCGGCGAGCTGGGTGGCGGTCAGCCGGCCGTGCTGTTGGAGCAGCAGCAGGAGGGAAAGAAGTCGAGAGGCCCGCACTCCACTGACACTAGTTGTCAGGGGACCCGTCCTACCGTCCCGGCATGGCTTTTCGCGAGAAGGAACTACGAACGCCCGGACCGATCACGGTGGACGGCCGGCAACTCAAGCGTTACCACATAGACCAGCCGGAGCAACCGATCGAGCCCGAGGTGGAGAAGGCCGCGTACGACCACCTGCCCCTGCTGTTGGTGGACATCGTCGACGACGGCACCCCGGCCGCCGGATGGGTGGTGCTGCACCGGGGCGCGGACACCGGCGCCTACCTGCTGGCGTACACCTGGGTGTGGGACAACGCGCTGGAGGTCCGGGTCGCCGCGGCCGGGCAGTCGGCGCTGGACTGCCCGGACGACGATCCGACCCACTTCGTCGAGCTGCGGCGACCTCCCGCCGGCTGTGTCTGGGAGTTGGCGGTGCTGGAGCACGAGCGGGCCGCCTGGGTTCGGCACCTGCTTGCGCCGGACACCCCCAACCTGGCTGGATATCTCAACGACACGCGAGCGGAAGGGCCGGTGGGCCGCTGATGGGCGACTTCGACTTCTTTGTGGGCACCTGGAACGTGGTGAACCGGCGGCTGGTCAAGCGGCTGGTCGGCTCCGACGAGTGGGAGGAGTTTCCGGGGGTGTCGGTCGCGCACGGCTTCTTCGCCGGCGGCGGCCACTTCGACGAGATCACCTTCCCGACCAAGGGCTCCGCGGGCGCCACCGTCCGGATCTTCGACCCGGCCCGGCAGGAGTGGTCGATCTACTGGATGAGCAGTGTCGACGGCGTGCTGGGTCAGCCGCCGATGGTGGGCCGCTTCGTCGACGGGGTGGGTCGCTTCTACGCCGACGACCAGCACGAGGGGCGGCCGGTGCGGTGCCGGTTCATCTGGTCGGACATCAGCGCGACCACCGCCCGCTGGGAGCAGGCGTTCTCGGTCGACGGCGAGCAGACCTGGGAGACCAACTGGATCATGACGTTCACCAAGGCGTCCTAGGGTTGTCGCGGTAGTTTCCGGCCGTCCGGGTGCGGTGTTAGGGTCCGACCACCGCCCCGGATGGAGGAACGCGATGGCCTCCGACCACGTCGACGTGCTCATCGTCGGCGCCGGCCTGTCCGGCATCGGCGCGGCCTGCCACCTGCGCCGCGACTGCCCCGACAAGACGTACGCGGTGCTGGAGGCACGCGACGCCATCGGCGGCACCTGGGACCTGTTCCGCTACCCCGGCATCCGCTCGGATTCGGACATGTTCACCCTCGGCTACTCGTTCAAGCCGTGGACCGCCCCGAAGACCATCGCCGACGGTGCGACCATCCGCGAGTACGTGCGGGAGACCGCCCGGGAGTACGACGTGCCCCGGCACATCCGCTTCCGGCACCGGGTGCTGCGCGCCGACTGGGACAGCGGCACCGCCCGGTGGACGGTGCACGCCCAACGCACCGACACCGCCGAGACGGTGGTGCTGACCTGCTCGTTCCTGTTCGCCTGCACCGGCTACTACCGCTACGACGAGGGATACACCCCGGCCCTGCCCGGTGTCGACGCGTACACCGGGCGGTTGGTGCACCCGCAGCACTGGCCCGACGACCTCGACCACACCGGCAGGCGGGTGGTGGTGATCGGCAGCGGCGCCACCGCGGTCACCCTGGTGCCGGCGCTGGCCCAGCGGGCCGCCCACGTGACGATGCTCCAGCGCTCGCCGACGTACATCCTGGCGCTGCCCTCGCGCGACCGGCTGGCCGACGCGCTGCGGCGCCGGCTGCCGGCGGCGGCCGCGTACCCGGTGCTGCGCTGGAAGAACGTGTTGCTCTCCACCGTCACCTTCCAACTCAGCCGGCGCACCCCCGGCCTGGTGAAGCGGGTGCTGCGCCGGGCCGCGCGGCGCCGGCTCCCGGCGGGGTACGACGTCGACAGGCACTTCGCGCCCCGCTACGACCCGTGGGACCAGCGGCTCTGCGTGGCACCCGACGGCGACCTGTTCACCGCCGTGCGCGACGGCCACGCGTCGGTGGTGACCGACACGATCGACACCTTCACCGCGCACGGTGTCCGCCTGACCTCCGGGGTGGAGGTGCCCGCCGACATCGTGGTCACCGCGACCGGGCTCAACCTGCTCGCCCTCGGTGGCCTGCGGCTGCGCGTGGACGGCACCGACGTCGACCTCGCGAACACCGTGGCCTACAAGGGCATGATGGTGTCCGGGGTGCCGAACTTCGCCCTGACCGTCGGCTACACCAACGCGTCGTGGACGCTCAAGGCCGACCTGGTCGCCGGGTACGTCTGCCGGCTGCTGCGCCACCTGGACCGCACCGGCCAGCAGGTCGTCGCCCCGCTGCCGCCCGCCGACGACGAGCGGGCGCCGCTCATCGACCTGCGGTCCTCCTACGTGCTGCGCAGTGTCGACGCGCTGCCCAGACAGGGTGTGCGCGCGCCCTGGCGGCTGCACCAGAACTACGCCCGCGACGTGCTGCTGATGCGGCACGGCCGGCTCACCGACGAGGGTGTGCGGTTCTCCCGCGCCACCGCGGCGCCCACCCCGCGTCCCGTCCCGACCCGTCCGGCCGCGCGTCGGTAACCGTCAGCGGAGGAGCACCGATCGTGCGGAGATTCGACTTCACCGGCGCGACAGCCGTGGTCACCGGGGCGGCCAGCGGCATCGGCGCGGCGCTGGCGCACGCCCTCGCCGGCCGGGGCACCGACCTGGTCCTGCTGGACCGCGACGCCGAGCGGCTGGACACCGTCGTCACCGCGATTTGCGCCGCGCACCCGGCCCGTCAGGTGCACACGTACCTGGTGGACCTCGCCGACGTGCGCGCCACCGCCCGGGTGGCCGCCGAGATCGGCGCGCGGCACCCGCGCGTACGACTGCTGGTGAACAATGCCGGCGTCGGTCTCGGCGGCCGGTTCGACGAGGTGACGTTCGACGAGTTCAGTTGGGTGATCGACGTCAACTTCCGAGCCGTGGTGCAGCTGACCCACGCCCTTTTGCCCGCCCTGAAGGCGGAGCCGGGCGCGCACCTCGTCAACGTCTCCAGCCTCTTCGGGTTGATCGCGCCGGCCGGGCAGACCGCGTACTCGGCGAGCAAGTTCGCGGTGCGCGGCTTCACCGAGGCGCTGCGCCACGAACTGGTCGACGACGGCATCGGGGTGACCTCGGTGCACCCCGGCGGGATCCGCACCCGGATCACCGCGAACGCCCGGATCGGCAGCGGCGTCGCACCCGAGGAGTACGCGGCCGGCCGGGCACAGTTCGAGAAGCTGCTCACCATCGCGCCGAGCCGGGCCGCCGAGGTGATCCTGCGCGGCGTCGAGCGGCGTCGGGGCCGGGTGCTGATCGGCTGGTCGGCGAAACTGCCGGACCTGCTGGCCCGGGTGCTGCCCGCCTCGTACAACCGGCTCCTGGTCGCCGGCCTGAACCGGGGCGTCGTCCGCCCGGCCCCGCCCGTGCCGGCGCAGCGCCCCGGCGACGCCGACCCGGCACGCGAGGCGGCCTGAGCGGCCGCCGGGGTCACGGTGGTGCGCCGCACCGCTTCTCCTCCTGCGCCAGCACCGCCTCGCGGTGCTCCGGCTCGTCGCGGCGCTCCAACTCGGCGGCGAGCCGCGCATCGGTCATCAGCCGGGCCCGGTTGCGGTGCAGGAAACTCTCGAAGCCCCCGGTGTACGGGCAGGCCAGGTCGCCGAGCGCCCGTTCCGGTGTGTAGCGGCAGCCGGTGCAGTAGTCGCTGATCTCGTCGATGTCGGTGCCGTCCACCGCGTACGGGCGGGTGTCCACCCGGGCCAGGTCGGCGTACTGGCTCATGCCGATCACCGTCGCGTTCATCACCCAGTGGGTGCCGTCGACGAAGCAGCGCTGGAACCAGTCCGCCACCTCGGTGGGACGCCAACCGCGTTGCAGCGCGTAGTTCGCCAACACCAGCAGTCGGGGCGTCTGGTGCGTCCACGCCCGATCCCGGACGGCCGCGAGGACGTCGGCCAGGCAGTGGGCCTCCACCGCGTCGGCGTCCAACTCGGCGAACCACTGCGGCATCGGCTCGGTCGCGGCCAGCCAGTTCGCCCCCCGGTAACGCGGCTCGAAGTACCAGTAGAGCTGCCAGAGGAACTCCCGCCAGCCGAGCAGGCCCCGGATGAACGGCTCCACCGCCGTACGCGGGGCCGTGCCGGCCCGCCACGCCTGCTCGGCGGCGCGCACCGCCGGCTCCGGGTGCAGCAACCCGAGGTTGAACGAGGACGAGAGCACCGAGTGCGCGAGCACCGGATCGTCGACGCTCATCACGTCGGCGTAGCGGCCGTACCCGGGCAGGCGGTGGGTCAGGAAGTGCGTCAGCCGGGCCTGCGCCTCGTCATGGGTGGCCGGGTAACGGCGGGGGCCGTCCCGGCCGACGAACCGCACCCCGTCGGCGGCCCACCGGTCCAGGTCGCGGCGGACCTCCGCGTCGATGTCATCCTCGACGATCGGTGGGGGCGGGGGTGGCGTCACCGGCACGGACCGGGTCTCGGCCCGGGGTCGGCGTCCCGGGCCCGTCGCGGCGGTCAGCACCTCGTGGCGGCGGCGGGCGTGCCGGTAGAAGTCGGTCATCCGCAGCGGGCCGCGTCGCGGGCGGTCCGCCCAGCCGGCGAAGTCGGCCTGGCTGGTGATGAAGCCGCGTGGCGGCAGCACGGTCAGCCCCGGCACCGACCGGGCGAAACGCAGCGCCGCCCGGGAGTGCGGGTGGCACACCTCCAGCGGGTCACCGACCTGGGCCAGCGCCTCCCGGAACGTGTCGGTGCGCAGCAGCAGCGCCCGGTCACCCAGCTCCGCGGCGCGGTGGCGCAGCGCGGACAGGATCAGGTGCGCCTTCTGCCGGTGCGTCGGCCGGTGGCGGAACAGCTCCCGGACCTCCACCAGGAGCACCTGCTGGTCGGGGTCGTCGAGGAAGTGCGGCCCGAGTTGATCGGCCAGCAACCATCGGCGACGAGGCATGCCCGCAATTCTGCCTACATTCCGGCTGCCGCGCCCGGTGCCGCGCCCGGTGCCGGTTGCCGGACGCCCGCCACGGCGGGTCAGGCCGGGTCGACCCCGGCCACCGCGGCACTCGGCCCGACGTCGCGGCGGCGTCGCAGCACGGTAAACGTCACGAGGGCGACGAGCAGCGCCGCGAGCACGTGCACCGGGGCCGGGCCGAGCGGCGCGAGCAGCGCCAGCAGCGCGACGACGGGGAAGGCGACGAGCACCAGGCCGTGCTGCTGCCGGCGTACCTGGAGCACCCAGACCGTGAGCAGGAAGACGGCGATCGGGATCGCCACCGCGTACGCGGCGGTGCGCCCGGAGACGTGCGCGAGGTGCCGCTCGACGTCCACCGACACCCCCAGGCCGGCGCCGATCGCGGCGATCGCGGCGAACACCAGGTAGTGGCCGTAGCCCCAGATCAGGGAGTACGGCAGCCGGTCGGGCGCCTCGCTCGGCCGGTCGAAGTAGAGCCACCAGAGCGCGAACACGATGACCGCGCCAGCCGCCGCGAGCGACCAGAGGCCGTGCTCCCCGGCGTCGAGCCCGGTCTGGATCGCGATCGAGATGGCCAGGACGGCCTCACCCAGCACGATCAGGGTGAACAGGCCGTACCGCTCGGCGATGTGCGCGGGGTGCCAGGGCGTCATGCCCGGGCGTTCGGCCACCGCCGGCACCAGCAGGTCGGCGAGCACCAGCAGCACGAACGTGGCGACGCCCCACTCGACGGGCGATGCCAGCCGCAGCAGCCAGCCGAGCTGCACCACTGTCACGCCGATGCCGTAGCGGCGCGCCGCCGCGCGGTGACGGGGGTCGCCGACGGCAGCTCGGGTCCAGTTCACGACGGCGGCCAGCCGCATCACCACGTACCCGTAGGTGATGACGGTGAAGTCGCCGTCGGCGAAGGCACGCGGCACCCCGGCCGCCAGGATCAACGCTCCGGAGATCTGCACCAGCGTGGTGATCCGGTAGACGTCGTCGTCGGTGTCGTACGCCGAGGCGAACCAGGTGAAGTTCATCCACGACCACCAGATCGCGAAGAACACCATGACGTAGCTGGTCGCGGCGTGGCGGAGGTGACCCTCGGCGACGTCGTGGTGCAGACTGCTGGCCGCCTGCGCCACCGCCACCACGAAACAGAGGTCGAACAACAGTTCCAGCGGGGTGGCCGCGCGGTGCCGTTCGTCCCGGCGACGTGGCCGCATGGGCCGGTAGAACGGCCGCACCGAACGCGAGTGGGTCACCGCCGCTCCTCAGGCTGGGCTCACCGGCGTCGACGGCCGTGGGTCAGCCCCTCCAACACCAGGGTCAGCCCGGCGCCGACCAACCAGACGTCCTTGGCGAGCCCGGCGCCCTGCTGGGTCGGGCGGATGCTGCCCGGCTCCCGCATGCCCGGCGTCTTCAGGTACAGCTGCACCAGACCCGCGCCGAACGCGGTCAGGCCCAACCCGACGAGCGGGGCCGGGACGACCGGGGCGAGCAGCGCGGCCCCCAGCGCGATCTCCGAGTACGACAGCAGCTTCGCGAAGCGCGGTGGGTCCAACTGGCCGAGTTGCGGCATGGCGGCGACCGCCATCCCGTGCATGCCCTCCGCGGCGGCACCCTCCAGGTTGCGCTTGCCCAGACCCGAGTTGAGAAAGTACGCGCCGATGCTGAGCCGTAGCGGCAGGTGCGCGAGTTTCATGGCTACTCCCGTTGGCCGTGGTCGAGTGCGGCCCGCGTACCCCGCAGCGCCCGCGATAACCCGTCGGGCCGGCTGGGCTGGCCGTGCTGGTCGCGGTAGGTTCGCCCGGGGCCCGACGCCGAGCCCGTGGCACACCCGCCCACCCGGCGCCCGGCCCTGCCGACACACCACCAGCAGGAGGCGAAGTGAGCCAGGAAGTCCGGGGAGTCATCTCCCGCAGCAAGGGCGCACCGGTCGAGGTCACCACCATCGTGGTGCCCGATCCCGGCCCCGGGGAGGCGATCGTCCGGATCCAGTCCTGCGGGGTCTGCCACACCGACCTGCACTACCGCGAGGGCGGCATCAACGACGACTACCCGTTCCTGCTCGGCCACGAGGCGGCGGGCATCGTCGAGCAGGTGGGCGACGGCGTCACCGACGTGGCCCCGGGTGACTTCGTGGTGCTCAACTGGCGTGCGGTCTGCGGGGTCTGCCGCGCCTGCCGCCGGGGTCGCCCCTGGTACTGCTTCAACACCCACAACGCGAAGCAGCGGATGACCCTGACCGACGGCACCGAGCTGGCCCCGGCGCTGGGCATCGGCGCGTTCGCCGAGAAGACCCTGGTGCACGCCGGGCAGTGCACGAAGGTGGACCCGGCCGCCCGGCCGGCCGCCGTGGGTCTGCTCGGCTGCGGGGTGATGGCCGGGCTGGGTGCCGCGATGAACACCGGCAACGTCACCCGTGGCGACTCGGTCGCGGTGATCGGCTGCGGCGGCGTCGGGGACGCGGCGGTCGCCGGTGCGGCCCTCGCCGGCGCGACGACGATCGTCGCGGTGGACACCGACAGCCGCAAACTGGACTGGGCGCGGAAGTTCGGCGCCACGCACACCGTCAACGCCTCCGAGACCGACCCGGTCGAGGCGATCCGTGCCGCCACCGGTGGCTTCGGCGCCGACGTGGTGATCGACGCGGTGGGTCGGCCGGAGACCTGGAAGCAGGCGTTCTACGCCCGGGACCTGGCCGGCACTGTGGTGCTGGTCGGCGTACCGACCCCGCAGATGCAGGTCGAGCTGCCCCTGCTGGACGTCTTCGGGCGCGGCGGTGCCCTCAAGTCCAGCTGGTACGGCGACTGCCTGCCCAGCCGGGACTTCCCGATGCTCACCGAGCTGTACCTACAGGGCCGGCTCGACCTGGACGCGTTCGTCACCGAGGAGATCGCGCTCGACCAGGTCGAGACCGCCTTCGAGCGGATGCACCACGGCGACGTGCTCCGCTCGGTGGTGGTGTTCTGATGACGGCCCGGGTCGACCGTGCGGTCACCGCCGGCACGTTCTCCCTGGACGGGCAGACGTTCGACGTGGACAACAACGTCTGGGTGATCGGCGACGACCGCGAGTGCGTCGTCCTGGACGCGCCGCACGACGTGGCCGCGATCCTCGCCCTGGTGGGTGACCGGAAGGTCCGGGCGATCCTGGCCACCCACGCCCACGACGACCACGTCCGGGTGGCACCCGAGCTGGCCGAGGCCACCGGCGCGCCGGTGCTGCTGCACGCCGCCGACCGGGTCCTCTGGGACCTGGTCCACCCACACCTGCCGCCGCACGGCGAGCTGCACGACGGGCAGATCGTCGAGGTGGCCGGCACCACGCTGCGGGTCCTGCACACCCCCGGGCACAGCCCCGGCGCGTGCAGTTTCCACGCCCCGGACCTGGGTGTGGTGTTCACCGGCGACACGCTCTTCGCCGGTGGTCCGGGCGCGACCGGCCGCTCGTACAGCGACTTCGACACCATCGTCGGCTCGATCCGCACCCGCCTGCTCACCCTGCCGGCGGAGACGGTCGTGCACACCGGCCACGGTGACGACACGACGATCGGCGCGGAGGCGCCACACCTGCAGGAGTGGCTGACCCGCGGCCACTGATCCCCGGCCAGGCGTGCTGGTGCGCGGTCGACGGGCTCAGCGCTCGTCGGCCGCGCCCAGCACCGGTTTGACGTCCAGGACCGGGGTGCCGTCCAACGCTTCCAGGTCGGCCACCCGGACGCGTAGCCCGTCCACCGCGAGCACCCGCACCCGGTGCAGCCCGATCGGGTTGGGTCGGTGCGGGGAGCGGGTGCTGAACACGCCGGTCTCCGGCCGGCTCTCGTCGCCCCGGGGGTGCACCGCCAGCACGTCGCGTCGGGCCCGGTCCAACCACGTCAACACCAACAGGTCCGCCCCGGTGTCCAGGTCACGCAGCGCCGGCGCGACGTGCGCGTCGAAGACCAGCCAGGCCTCCGGCGAGCCCTCGTCGCCCTGCCGTGGGGCGCTCGCCGCGTCGGTCAGCGGTGAGACGACCCGCCCGACCGGGTACAACAGGTACGCGTCACCGCTCTCCACCATCCTCGCTCCCTCCCTCGTGGACGGTCCCAACCTAGCCGCGCCGCGGCGCTAGGATCCCGCTCATGCCCGCCGACTCGCCCGTCCCCGTCGACTCGCCCGTGCCCGTGGTCCGTCAGCTGCGTCTCGTGGTGGAGGCCGCCGACCACGAGGCCGCCGTCGCGTTCTTCCGGGACGCGCTCGGCCTGCCGGAGGAGGCGGCGTTCAGCGGCGAGGGAGATGCCCGGGTGGTGATCCTGGACGCCGGCCGCGCCACCCTGGAGATCGCCAACCCCGCGCAGAAACGCCTGATCGACGAGGTCGAGGTGGGTCGGCAGGTCGCGCCGCGCATCCGGGTGGCCTTCGAGGTGGACGACGCGGCGACGACGACCGCCCGACTGGTGGCCGCCGGGGCGAGCGAGGTCGCGCCGCCGACACGTACACCGTGGCAGTCACTCAACTCCCGCCTCGACGCCCCCGCCGGCCTGCACATCACCGTCTTCCAGGAACTCGCCGGGCCGGACCAGGGCGTCGGGACGCGGGACGCGGAGCCCGGACCTGACGGCGACAACTGAGTCGGGCTGCTTTCCCGCCCCGTGACCTGCGCATGGGCGCGTTGCGCCCGGTGCGGAGGCTTTTCGCCATACGCACGTATCGTCACAAAACGTAGCCGGTGCGTACAGGTATGGCCGACGTCCAGCCATTGCCTCCGGATTCCGAAAACACCCTCTGTCGCGGCCGTCTGGCCTGATACGGGCAGAGCCCGCGATGTCCGGTTCTGCGCCAGTGCCCGGCGCCGCAGCGGGCCGCCCCCGGGCATTTCCGGAATGCCCGACACGTGAACCCGGTTGTGTCCCCCGTACCGTCGGAGCCCAAACCCTCTTCCGCGGTCATCTCCCGAGGAGCGTTCACCCCGGAGCGTTCCGCACGATCGAGAGGGCAACCATCGTGAAGGTCGACTTCACTCGATGGCTCCCCGCCATCGCCAAGGACACTCGATGGCTCCCCGCCATCGCCAAGGACTCGTACCGCAAGACCGCGCTCAGCGCGGTGGGTGTCGCCGCCCTCGGCGGTCTGGCGCTCGCACCGACCGTGGCCGCCGCCCCGGTCACCTCCGGACCGCACCAGGGCGCCGTGGCCGCCATCGACCTGGCCACCGGCAAGGCCACCGGAAAGGCCACCACCCCGGCGCGGCAGGAGGACCAGCCCGTCGAGTCGGGGCTGACCACCGGCTCCGCCACCGGCAAGCCGCCGGCCGGTAAGCCCAGCCGCGACCAGCTGATCCCGCACGGCATCGAGGGCGCACAGTCGCGCATCCCCCTCGACGACGCCCAACTGGCCAACGCGCGAGCGATCGTCGACGCCGCCAAGAAGACAGGTGTCGGCGACCGGGGCGCGGTGATCGGCGTCGCCACCTCGTTGCAGGAGTCGAAGCTGTACAACCTCGGCCACCTCGGCGCGTACAACGACCACGACTCACAGGGCCTGTTCCAGCAGCGTCCGTCGTCCGGTTGGGGCACGCCCGAGCAGATCACCGACCCGGAGTACGCCGCCACGGCGTTCTTCACCGCGCTCAAGAACATCGGCGGCTGGCAGGACCTGCCGCTGACCGCCGCCGCGCAGACCGTCCAGGTCTCCGCCTTCCCCTACGCGTACGCGCAGTGGGAGGAGCAGGCGGCGGACATCGTCCAGCAGATGTGGTGACACCCGCGACACACACCGGCCGGCCCCCGTGCAGAGGGCCGGCCGGTGTCGGTCTCAGGCCAGCGGCGCGCCTTCCTTACGCAGCTTCGCCGAGCCGGCGCCCACCGACCAGCCGGCGACCCACCGGCTGGTGCTGGCCGCGCGGGTGCGGTCGGCCAGGTGATACCAGTCCATCCGGCACCGCTCGCGGGTCACCTCCAGTACGCCGTAGCCGTGCCCGTCCAGTTCCGTCCAGCGAACGTGCGGATTCGTCGAACGCAGCAGGCCGGCACCCAGCGCGCTGAGCGCGTTGCCGGCGGGTAGGCCGAGGAAGTCGTTGACGTTGTCGCTGGTCACCGATGGCACCACGAACTCGGCAGCGGCCGGGTTGTTCGGCCCGGTGGATCGGGTGGTCACCTCGTTGGCCCACGAGGTGTGGATGTCCCCGGTGAGAAACACGACGTCACGGGTGCCGGTGGCGCGCACGTAGTCGACCAGCTCGTTGCGGTCGGCGTTGTACCCGTCCCACTGGTCGGTGTTGAGCACCGCGCCGTTCTGCGGGATGCCGAGCAGGGCACCCAGCGGGCCGAGTAGCCAGGCGGGCAGAGCCCCGACGTCCACCCGCGCGATCATCACCGGGTTGCCGACCAGCTTCCACCGCGCGCTCGACG
This sequence comes from Micromonospora sp. NPDC048898, assembly GCF_043198035.1. Lineage (NCBI taxonomy): Bacteria > Bacillati > Actinomycetota > Actinomycetes > Micromonosporales > Micromonosporaceae > Micromonospora > Micromonospora sp. NPDC048898. The sequence continues at coordinate 201,086 of NZ_JBICUF010000006.1, read as the reverse complement.
TGGCCAGCCCGGCCTTGAGCCAGGACATCTGCGTGTCGCCGGTGATGGTGCGTCCCGGGTCGTCGACCGCGGTCCCGGACGCCTGCTGTGAGCGGTACGTGCGAAGGTCCAACATGGACAACTCGGCGAGGCGGCCGAAACGCAGCCGGCGGTAGATCGCGCCGTCCACCCCGACACGCACCGGCATCCATTCCAGGTACGCCTGCCGCGCCGCGGCGAGCCGATCGGCGAACGACCCCTCGGTGCCCGGCGTATGGTTCTCCGCGCCGCCGGACCACTGGTCGTTAGCCACCTCGTGGTCGTCCCAGGTGATCACCCACGGCACTGCGGCGTGCAACGCCTGCAGGTCCGGGTCGGTCTTGTAGAGCGCGTGCCGGATCCGGTAGTCGGCAAGGGTGAGTACCTCGTGCGCGGGTCGCACCGGCCGGACCACCGTGCCGCCCGCGTCGAACTCCCCGCTGCCGTACTCGTAGAGGTAGTCGCCCAGGTGCACCACCAGGTTGAGGTCGCCTCGCTCGGCCAGATGCCGGTACGCCGCGAAGAACCCGGCTTCCCAGTTCGCACAGGACACCACGCCGAGGCGCAGCCGGTCGATCTCCGCGTCCACCGGTGGTGCCGTCATGGTCCGGCCAGCCGGCGACCAGCCGCCGGTGTGGCCGAAGCGATACCAGTAGGTGGTGGCCGGTGCCAGGCCGCCCACCGCCACCTTCACCGTGTGGTCCGATGCCGGTCCGGTGCGTTGCGTCCCCGCGGCCACCACCGTGGTGAAGTTCGGGTCGGCGGCGACCTGCCAGGTCACGCCCACCTCGGGGCCGAGCCCGGAGCCGGGCTGCGCCTCGGCGGTCGGGGTCAACCGGGTCCAGAGCAGGACGCCGTCCGGCAGTGGGTCACCGGAGGCGACGCCGTGCTGAAAGGCGCCGTCGGCCGCGTGGGCCGGCGCGCCACCGGCGAGGGTGACGCCGGCCAGCACGGCGGTGCCAGCCGAGGCTCCGGCCACCCGCAGGAGAGTACGACGGTCAAGGGTGTTCGTCATGGTCTATGTGTCTACCGTCGATGCTGGCTCGTGCGCTGCCCCGTCGACGAGTGTTCGCCGACCCGTCGACGGAGGTTCCCGTTACCCCGCCGCTCAGCAGGCGGCGTAGAGGCGGCGGGTGCCGACCCCGGCGGCGTACGCGTCCCGGTCGCTGAACCGGCACCCGTAGTCGGGTCGGGCCACCACCGCCGGATCCGTCACGGTGTCACCGGCCGGGCGCTTGCCGGTGCGTACCCAGGACACCAGGTCGTCCCACGCGGCACCGGCCTCGGCCGGGGTGAACTCGCAGTGCTGCGTGGCCCGGATGGCCCGCTGGACCACCAGCCCGCCGCGACCGTGCCGTGCCACGTCGGCGGCGTACGCCTGCTCCATGCTGAACGGCACGTACAGGTCACCGAGGCCGTGCAGGCTGAGCACCGGCGCACTGGGCCGCCCGGCGATGCGCGGCACCTCGGTCAGCGTCGGCAGGAGCCGCTGCACGACGTTCTCCGGTGCGACCCGCCGTACGGCGGCATTGACGTTGACCGGGCTGTTCGGGGTGTAGCGGGTGAGCAGGTTGGTGGAGAGCTGAACGGGCCGCTGGGCGGGCGAGTTGCCGCTCCCGGTGGGCACGCTGATCGAGAAGAGGAAGTCCTTCCACACGGCGAACGCGGCATCCGCACCGGGACGAGGCCCGCCCGAACGGTTCACCGTGATCGCCCGCAGTTGCTTGCCTCGTTCGGTGGTGGTGTCCGGCCCGGTGGGAGTCAGCCCCGCCAGGCCCAGCGCCACCTGGATGCGGGGCACCGCGTTGGTCAGGTAGTCGGCCGGCGTGGGATGGGCCGGCACCTCGGCGAGCGCCTGTGCGACCAGGTTGTAGTCCAGGTAGAAGTCCAGCAGCACCTGGTCACCGAGCACCCCGCACATCGGCAGCGCGCCATCGTAGTAGCCGGGGAACTGCTCCAGCGAGCGACCGATGACGTACCCGCCCATCGACACCCCCGCCAGGTAGGTGTGCTGTGGCCGGCGAACGGTCCGGCCGAAGTGGTCGGCGAGGTCCCTGGTGCCCAGCACTCCGGAGCGGATGTCGAAGCCGTTGCGGTCGTACGAGGACGACGCCCAGGCGTACCCCTGCTCCAGGAGACGCTCGCGTAACCCGAAGGCCGGCGGCTCCGGCGAGAGCACCGTGCCCTGGCCGCGGTAGCCGTGCGCCCACAGCACCAGGTTGCCGTTCCACCGGGCGGGGACCTCGATCAGGTACCCGGCATGGCGGTGCACGCCCTGGCGTACCGTCGTCGGTTTGCCGCCCACGACCAGCGGGGCCAACGGCGGGATCTCGATGGTGTACCCGGGCAATGGCTGGTCACCACCCGGGTCCCGATCGGTGGCGCCTGCCGGTGCGGCACCAGCCAGCCCGACCGCCAGGATCAGCGGCGCGGCGGCGGCGAGCAGGCGGCGGAGGGTACGAACGGGTGCGGACAGCATCGATGCTCCCCATCGCGGAGGTCGCCCCGGGGGCGACCAGGCGGGACGGCTGCCTACCGGCCGGTAGCGTCCTGAACCTAGGGCGGCCGTCGACAGGTGTCAATGGCTACGCTGACCGGCTGGTCAAGCCTGACTGTCCGGCCGATCAGACCCTGCACGTACGCCCCGGCGTACGGCTCTCCGCGTCCCGTCCGTGCTCCACCGCCACCCCCTGGCCCCTGGTGGCGGGTTGTCGCGTTCCTTGCCGCTCGACGGGTGCACCCGGTGGCCCGAGCCGGCGGGCCGGTCGGGTTGACTGGTCGGCGTGGACGAGTTGATCTGGGAGGCGGCCCGGGCGTCGCGCAACTGGTTGGACGGGGCGAACGGCACCGGGCAGACCGAACTGACCTGCCGCATCCTCAAGGTGACCGAGGAAGCGGGGGAGGCGTCGGCCGCCTGGATCGGGGTGCTCGGGCAGAATCCTCGCAAAGGCGTCACGCACACCCGCGAGGACGTTGCGGCGGAGCTGGCCGATGTCGCGTTCACGGCGTTGGTGGCCATCGAGAGCCTGGGACTGGACGCGCAGACCGTCCTGGACGCCTGCGCTGCCAAGGTGCGCTCCCGCCTCACCGGCTGAAAATCGCTCCGGCTTCTTCCGGCGAACGTGCCGATGCGCCCCGCGCGCCCGTCCGGTCGCGCGTCCGCGCCCCGCCGTGGTTGATCCACTCGACTTTCAGGAAGTCGCGGGTTCCAACTCGGTGCGACGCCCCGTTTTTCAGAAAGCCGAGTCGATCATCGCGTCACCCTCGTCGATCATGAGGTTGACGGGAGACTTGATCTCTGCTGGGCCGGCCAGCCTCATGATCGACGGGCGGGCCCGGTGCGCTTGTTCGCTTTGGGGTTTTTGGTGTGTGACCTGTCGCATCCGTGGGCCGGAATCGTGGCCGGGCCGGGGTCGTTACACACCCTGACGATCGCAGCACCACCTGCCGCCCGCCCGACCCGCAAGGGGTTGGGATGCGGGTCCCGCAGGTCGGAATGCCGACCCGGGCCCGGTCGTTACAGTCCCCGGGAACGACCGCAGGCACCGCCCCGACGAGGGTGCCGCGCGATGGGCCAACCCCGGAATGACCCCGGCCCGCCGGTCGTTGCAGTCCCGACGAACGACCGCACCGCCCCGACGAGGGTGCCGGCAGGTGGGCCAACCCGGAATGACCCCGGCCCCCCGGTCGTTACACCTGGACCCCGGCGCCACGAGCCCCCGCTCGCAGGCCGCCGACCCCCGACGCCCGCAGCGATCCCCGCCCGCAGGCGCCAACCCCTCCAGACTTTTCCCTCTCTGTTTGTGCAGCGCCGGACGAGGTGCTCACACCCGCCGTGACCGTTCCCCCGATCGGTGCCGCAGCGGGTGTTCTACCCCTGAAGGAGCTACCCCCATGAACACGATCATGCGTAAGAGTGTCCTGTCCGTTGCTGGTCTCGCGTTCGCCGGTGGTGTGTTCGCCGGTCCGATCGCCGCGCACGCCAACCCGGTCGACGCCAAGCCCGTCGCGGCGGCTGTGCAGAGCACCGCCCCGAAGCCGCAGGGTGAGCAGTCCCGGATCACCCTCAACGACGAGCAGACCGCCAACGTCAAGGCGATCATCGCCGCCACGAAGAAGGCCGGCCTGCCCGAGCGCGCCGCGGTCATCTCCATCGCGACGAGCCTGCAGGAGTCGAAGCTGGAGAACCTGGGTCACCTGGGCGACGCCAACGACCACGACTCGCTGGGCCTGTTCCAGCAGCGCCCGTCCAGCGGTTGGGGCACCCCGGAGCAGATCACCGACCCCGCCTACTCCACCACCGCGTTCCTCAAGGGCCTCAAGCAGGTCGACGGCTGGCAGGACATGCCGCTGACCGAGGCCGCGCAGACCGTCCAGGTCTCCGCCTACCCCGACGCCTACGCCCAGTGGGAGCAGCAGGCCACCGACCTCGTCGGCCAGTACTGGAACAGCTGACCCACCACACGACAGCGCTACCGCAGGACCGCAGCCAGCACCACCGCAGGACACCGACCGGTGGCCGGCACCCCGTAACTCGGGTGCCGGCCACCGGCGTTTCCCGGCTGGTCGGCGTCCGCACATGAATCGTGGGGTGCGCGACACGGACTGCCGGCATGCCGGGGAGGTGACTGCCCGGCCCGGTTCGCGGTCGCTCGGAGATCTGGGACAGTGTCCGTTCTCGCGACAGGGTGATCCGGGGCCATCAGGTCACGGGCACGAACGCGGTCCGGCTCTCGGTAAGCCCCCTGACCAGGAAGCGCTGCGGCGGCGGGTGGGCGTGCGCGTACAGTCGGGCGGTGGAGCGTACCGAATCAATGCTGGCGCAGACCCGCCCACCTGGCGTGGCCGACGTGGATCCCGGCAGTGTGCTGTTGCCCGGCCACGACGTGCCGTTGGGTCGGTACACCACCGTGCGGAGGTTGCTGCCGCAGCGGGCCCGCCGGATGGTCGGCGCCTGGTGTTTCGTGGACCATTTTGGCCCCGACGACGTGGCGCAGCGCCCCGGCATGGAGGTGCCGCCGCACCCGCACACCGGCCTGCAGACGGTGACCTGGCTGCTCGACGGTGAGATCCTGCACCGTGACAGCATCGGCAACGTCCAGCCGATCCGGCCCGGTCAACTGAACGTGATGACCTCGGGGAACGGCATCGCCCACTCCGAGCGGTCACCGGCCGTCCATCCGCCGGTGATGCACGGCGTGCAGCTCTGGGTGGCGCTGCCGGACCCGGCGCGGGCCGGGGCCGCCGACTTCGCGCACCACGCCGACCTGCCGCGTTGGCGCGACGGCGATCTGGATCTCACCCTGTTGGTCGGCGAACTCGCCGGGCAGCGGTCACCGGCGGTGGTGCACACCCCGCTGGTCGGCGTGCAGGTCGAGCTGCGCGGCGAGGCGCCGACGACGCTGGCGCTGCGGCCCGATTTCGAGTACGCCGTGCTCGCGATGTCTGGTTCCGCCGAGGCCGCCGGGGTCGGGTTCGAGCCGGGGGCGCTGCTCTACCTGGGTTCGGGCCGCCACGAGCTGACCGTGCGGGGCGGGGCCGGGGCGCGGTTGCTGCTGCTGGGCGGTACGCCGTTCGAGGAGCCGCTGGTGATGTGGTGGAACTTCGTCGGCCGCTCGCACGAGGAGATCGCCGCCGCCCGGGAGGACTGGATGGCGGGGGACGGACGCTTCGGTGTGGTCGCCGACGATTCGGCGCCGCCGCTGCCAGCCCCCGCCCTACCCACCACCCGACTCAAGGCCCGCGACCGCACAGGCACCCTGCACGGCTAAGGCGTGTTTTAGAAGTCGTGGTGGCCGGTGAAGGTCGCGGCGTGGCGGTGATCGACAACTGAAGAGGTCTCCGGTATCTGGTTCTGCGACCAAGCAAGAACTTCATACCGGAGACCTCGTGGCCACCTTAGCGGTGACGAGGCGGCACGACCTGACCGACGCTCAGTGGCAGCGGCTCGCCGCGCTGCTGCCTGCCGTGTCGGTGAAGGGTCGTCCGCCGAAGTGGGAGAAACGGCAGCTCATCGACGGGATCAGGTGGCGGATCCGGATCGGGTCGCCGTGGCGTGACGTCCCGGCCGAGTACGGACCATGGCAGACGCTCTACGGCCTGTTTCGTCGTTGGCAGCGCGATGGAACCTGGGACAAGATCCTGGCCGCGTCACAGGCCACCGGCGATGCGCAAGGCCGGATCACCTGGACGGTCAGCGTGGACTCGATGACCAGCCGCGCCCACCAACACGCCGCCGGCGCCCGCAGAGACGGCCACTTGCAGAAAGAGCCACCCGGCGGCGTGCACGACGAACCCGCCGATCACGGCCTCGGACGATCTCGCGGCGGTCTGACCACCAAGACGCATCTGGCCTGTGAGCAGGGACAGAAGGTCCTATCGATGGTCGTGACCGCCGGGCATCGTGGTGACAGCCCGCAGTTCATCCCGGTCCTGCGCCGTATCAAGGTGACCCGTCTCGGAGTAGGCCGGCCCCGCACCTGCCCCGACCTGGTCCTGGCCGACAAGACATCCCACGCAATTTGGTGTCAAGCTGCGGTGGGTAGCTGTTGTGGTTGGGGTGGGGTGAAGGCGGTTGTCTCCTGGTAGAGCTGTCGGGTTTGCAGGCAGTGGTGAAGGCAGCCAAGGAGCCGGTTGGACAGGTGGCGCAGGGCGGCGGTGTGGCCGTCGCCGGCGGTTCGTCGGCGTTGGTAATGAGCGTGGGCGCCGGGGGAGGCGGTGAGGGCGGAGAAGGCCCAGAGATGGCTGGCGTGGGCGAGGCGCTGATTTTTCACTCGTCGGTGCATGACGATCAGGCTCTTGCCGGAGGAGCGGGTGATCGGGGCGGAACCGGCATACGATTTCAGTGCTCGTGTATCAGCGAAGCGGGATCGGTCATCTCCGATCTCGGCGAGTGCCCGGGCGCCGACGAGTCGACCGAGGCCTGCGAAGCTGGTGATGATCTCGGCGTCCGGGTGTTGATCAAAAGACTGTTCTGCGGCCGTGGCCAGGTCTTCGGCGTTGAGGCAGGCGGTGTCCAAGGCGCGCAGTAGGGCCAGGGCTTGTCGTCCCATGGCCTGCTCGACCAGGGGTGGCTGGTGCAGGGTTGCGGTGGTCAGGGCCTGGTGCAGTCGGTCAGCTTCGGCTGTGACGCCTCGTTGCCGGCCGGCTCGTCGTAGGGCGTCGGCGAGGTCGTCGGGGGTCAGTGTCGCTGCCTGGGTGGGGGTGGGCGCTGTGGCGAGTACGGCGCGGGCTTCGGGGCGGGTGATCCCGCCGCGGGCGTCGCGGAAGGCCAGCAGGAACGTCGGGTAGTACTCGCGCAGCAGTGAGCGCAGTTTGTTGTGGGCTTGGGTTCGATCCCATACGGCGTCTTGTTGCGCACGGGCGAGAACTGCGATCGCCTGGACCAGTTCGGAGTCGTTGGGCAGCGGCCGGTGCACGGCCATGTCGGTGCGCAGAATGTTGGCCAGGACCACCGCGTCGACATGGTCGGACTTGGTGCGTGAGACGGTATATCGGTCTCGGTAACGAGCGACCGCGACCGGGTTGATCGCGTAGATCTGCCGACCGGTCGCCCGCAGGCAAGCCACCAGCAAACCCCGGGAGGTCTCGATCGCCACGGGGATCGGCTGTTGCGGGTTGTCACCGGCGTCGGCGAGCAGGTCGATCAGCTGCCGGTAACCGGCCGCGTCATCACCGATTCTCAGCCGTGCGACCAACCCGCCGCTGTCGTCGACGATCGCGACGTCGTGGTGTTCCTCGGCCCAGTCAATTCCGCAGTAAACAGTCATAGGCATCAACCCCCTCGTAGGCGATATCTGAGATTCGGGCGGGCCTGCCACGATCACGCCGCGACCTAATGAAAGGACTCTCGGTCCACCATCCCACCAGCGTTGAAGTGACCGTGGACGCCCGCGTGGCCCTCCACCGTTGTCGAAGGATTCGATGATCCAGGCCTGTCCAGAGGTGGCCCACGCGAGCGGCTCAAGCAAGTGACTACCACTGCACAAGGGCCGGTCTTGCCAGGACCCGCCGTGTCGGATCGGTCTTGTCGAAGCGCTCACCGCGCGGGCTACAACGCGAGATCTCCGAACGAGCCGGGCAAGACCAGCCCTTGCATGCTCATTAGGCCTACACCAGCCGCGGTAATCGCGCCTACCTGCGCAAGCGTGGAATCAAGGCGTGCATCCCGAGCAAGAAAGACCAGGACGCCCACCGCAAAGCCAAAGGCAGCCGCGGCGGACGCCCGCCGAAGTTCGACCGAGACCTCTACCGGATGCGACACGCCGTCGAGAACGGCATCAACAGACTCAAGCGCCACCGCGGCGTGGCCACCCGCTACGACAAGTTAGCCGTCCGGTTCCAGGCCATCCTGACCATCACCATCATCTGCGAATGGCTCTGACCCGACTTATGAAACACGCCTTAAACCCACCCAAGCCCGGCACCCCACCAGACCGCGCCCCAACAGCCCCGGGGTGGGGACTGGGTGTGGGGGTTGGTGGTGTGGGTAGGCGTCGGGATGGCGACCACTCTGATGACGCCCGTGGCGGACCGGAAGCGCCTGGCACGCCGGCTCGCCGGTAGTGGGCGGGGCTTCGCTGAGCAGTACGGCTTCCGGGTGACCAACAATCCGGCGAGCCTGTTCCAGGTGCTCTACCTGGCGGTGTTGCTGGCCCGCCGGGGTGACTTCCGCCGGGCGTTGGACGGGGCGCGGGCGGTGCGCGACGAGGGATGGGACAGCGCCGCCCGGTTGGCGCGTTCGCTGCACGAGGACCGGGTGCGGGTGCTGCGTGCCAGCGGTCAGCGTGGCGACGTGGACGCGTTGGCCGACGTGTTGGGCGACCTGGCGCGCACGGTGGTCGAGAGGTACCGGGGCGACCTGCGGCGTCTGCGGGCGGTGGCGCGGCACGATCCGGTCCGGGAGCGGGCGCTGCTCGCCGAGCTTCCGGGTGTGGACGGGCAGGTCGTGGAGCTGTTTCTCCGGGAGGTGCAGGCGTTGTGGCGGGAGGTGGCCCCGGTGGCCGATCGCCGGGCGTTGGCCGCCGCCCGCCGGCTCGGGCTGGGTCGGTCGGCGGACGACCTGGCGGGCCTGGCCAGTGGCGAGTCGGAGCAGCTGGCCTGGCTGGTGGGGGCGCTGGCCCGGGTCGACCTGGAGCACCGGTACGCGGAGGTGACGGGTCGGCCATGACGTGCCCTGCCCCACACTTCGTCAAATTCTGACCAAACGGGGGATGTTCTGTCGTATGGTTGGACCCGGCAGTGCTGGCCGCTCGGTTCGAGCGGGCATCCACCGCCTGGTGACCGCGACCGGTTCGGACGTGGTTCACCGCCTGGGCAGGCTTGCGTGGCGCCCTGGGTCGCGGTTCGTGACCAGGGGCGCCCGCCTGTCCCGGCCCTTCCTCCCTGTGCCGTCCCGCATTCGTTCAGCGGGCCAGACCGGCCAGCAGGTTCACGGTCACGGCGATGATGAAGGCGCCGAACAGGTACGACACCATCGAGTGCCGCAGCACCGTGCGGCGCATCTCGTTGCTTGTCAGGTTGGTGTCGGAGATCTGGAACGTCGTCCCGATCGTGAACGCGACGTACGCGAAGTCGGAGTAGCACGGCGGGTCGGGTTGGTTGAAGTTCACCCCGCCGTCCGGGCCCGTGTAGTAGATCCGGGCGTACCGGGCGGCGAACACGGTGTGCACCACGAACCAGGAGAGCACCACGCTGAGCACGCCCAGGCCGCCGTGTGCTTCCCGGCCGAGGCCGGGTGGCGCGCTCTGGGCGCTGGCCACCACCAGTCCCACGGCGAGCAGGCTGGCCAGGCAGGCGACGAGCAGCAGCGCGTCCCGGATCGCCCGGTTCGGGTCCTCGTGTACGGCCAGCCGGGCGGTCCGCTCGGCGTCCATCGGCCAGAGCTTGCGCCAGACCAGCGTGAGCCAGCTCAGTGCGCCCACGTCCCAGCCGGCGAGCGCGGCGAGCGGCAGCGGCAGCAGCAGCGCGAAGAGGCAACCGGCGATGACACCGACCACCGCCACCACGGCGAGCTGCACGGCGGCCGGGAAGCGCATGTCGGGCGGCCGGGAGGGCGGGCGCGAGGGCGGCCGGGTCAACGGTGAACTCCGTGTGCCGCAGCCGTGGCCGCCACCGCCGGGTCAGATGCCGCGTAGGTGCTGCGAGACCCGGTTGTGCGTCTTGTCCCGGGCCTGCTCGGCCCGCTGGGCGGGGCCCACCTCGGGCGCGGCCTCGATGCCGGCCGACCGGGCCACCTCGGTGCCGTTGGCGTAGTCCACCGGTGGCAGGGCCCGCAACGCCTTCAGCACGTCCGGCGGGGCACCCTCTCGTTCGGCCTCGCGGACCACGTCGCTCTTCCCGGCCGGGTAGTCCAGGCTCGACAGGTACTGCAGGACGTCGGCGTAGCTCGCCATGGCGTGGGCTCCCTCGGGCATCGATGTGGTCACGACCGGCGGCGGTTACCCGCCCGCCGGACGGTCACGCCCACCCCGGGGAGAAATGCCGGCGCCGTTTCCCCTCGGCCGCCGCGGGTACCCGCAGGCGCCGACGCGAGCCTCAAGGGAGTACGCGATGAACTACGACACCTTCATCGACCAGGTTTCCCAGCGCACCGCGACGTCGTCCGAGCGGGCGGTCGAGCTGACCCGGGCCGTGTTGGAGACGTTCGCCGAGCGGCTGACCGGCGGTGAGGTTCTGGACCTCGCGGCCCAGCTGCCCCAACCGTTGCAGCTCGTGCTCAGGCCGAGCCCGAGCACCGAGCAGGCGGACCGGTTCGGTGCGGCCGAGTTCGTCGCCCGGGTGGCGTTGCGCGCACGCGTGCCGGAGCCGGCCGCCCGGGATGCCACGCGGGCGGTCTTCACCACGTTGCGCGAGGCGATCACCGGTGGTGAGTTCGACGACGTGGCCACGCAACTGCCGCGTGACTATCGGGGCCTGGTGGAGCAGGCGATGGCCCCGGGGGCGACGCTGCGCCGCGCCTGACCGGGGCACACACAGCGGTTTACCAGGGCAACCATCGATGTCCCGCTTGGCATGGCGATTCGGCAGGGCCTAACCTTGTCGTGCGAGGGGAGTACTTCCCACGAACCATTCCGGTCAGTACGGCGCGCCCGGCGCGCCTCGGGTGGTTGCCCATCAGGTGATGGGTGAAGGAGACCTCGAACATGACGGTGTTCGAGGAGACCCCAATGAGTGACGTGTCATATCTGTCTGCCGCCAGTGACCTGGCGTCGGTGGGCACGCCCACGCTGTGGGCGGTGACCATCGTCGGTGTGCTCCTGCTGTTGGTGCTGGACTTCCTGGTCACCCGTCGCCCGCACGAGGTGTCCATGCGGGAGGCCATCGGCTGGTCGGCGTTCTACATCGCCCTGCCGCTGGCGTTCGGCGGGTGGCTCTGGTCCCGCTACGGCTCCGACCAGGGCGTGGAGTACCTGACCGGTTACCTGGTGGAGAAGTCGCTCTCGGTCGACAACCTCTTCGTCTTCATGCTGCTGCTTGCCGCGTTCGCGGTGCCGGCGGTGCTCGCCCAGCGGGTGCTGCTCTACGGCATCGCCGGCGCGCTGGTGCTGCGGGCCGTCTTCATCGCCCTCGGCGCGGCGGCGTTGCAGACCCTCGACTTCGCGTTCCTGCTCTTCGCGATCATCCTCATCGCCACGGCGGTGAAGCTGCTGCGCGACGCCGTGTCCGGGCACGAGCAGGAAGTCGACATCAACAAGATGCGCTCGGTGCGGCTGCTGCGCAAGGTCATGCCGGTGGTCGACGAGTACCACGGCACCCGGATGACCGTCCGGCAGGGCGCGAAGCGGGCACTCACCCCGTTCGCCCTGGTGGTGGTGGCGGTGCTGGCCACCGACATCGTCTTCGCGGTCGACTCGGTGCCGGCGGTCTACGGCATCACCGAGGACCCGTACCTGGTCTTCGCCACCAACGCGTTCGCCCTGCTCGGCCTGCGGGCGCTCTACTTCGTCCTGCACGCGGCCCTGAGCCGGTTGGTGCACCTCAGCTACGGTCTTGCCGTCATCCTGGCGTTCATCGGCCTCAAGCTGGGTCTGCACTGGGCACACGGCATCTGGGACAGCGTGTGGGAGATTCCCACCGAGATCTCACTCGGCGTGATCATCGGCGTCCTGGCAGTGGTCACCGTGACCAGCCTGCGCGCCACCCGGGGCGGCGACGTGCCCGAGGACCGCGAGGTCGTCACCGAGCGGCGCTGACCGCGCCACGCCGCGCCGACCGGGAGGTACGCCGGAAAGCTCCCGTCCGGGCCGGCGCGGGTGGTACGACTGTGCCATGGGAATCGTGTCACCGGGCTTTCAGGGTCGGCCCCGAACGCAGGAGCCGGCCCTGCCACCCGGTCAGTACCTGACCGAGGACTTCCCGGTGCTCTCGGCCGGCCCGACACCCCGGGTCTCCCTGGACACCTGGGAGTTCGTCATCAGCGCCGAGAACGGCAGCGAGCACCGGTGGTCGTGGCAGGAGCTGATGGCCCTGCCGCAGGAGACGCCGATGGTGGACATCCACTGCGTCACCCGCTGGTCCAAGCTCGGCACCACCTGGCAGGGCGTCTCGCTGGACACGCTGCTCGACGGTGTCGACACCGGAGCGCACTTCGCGCTGGCGCACTCCTACGGCGGGTACACCACCAACCTGCCGCTGGACGACCTGCGCGGCGGTCGGGCCTGGGTGGCGCACACCTTCGACGGTGCGCCACTGCCCGCCGAGCACGGTGGGCCGGCACGGCTGCTGGTGCCGCACCTCTACTTCTGGAAGTCCGCCAAGTGGGTCCGCGGCCTCCGGCTCAAGACGATGGACGAGCCCGGTTTCTGGGAGACCGCCGGCTACCACGACTACGGCGACCCGTGGCGCGAACAGCGGTACCAGGGTGACTGAGCGCGCCGTGGCGACGAGCACGCCGGCCCGGGCGCCCAACAAGTGGCACGTCAGTCGGTTGGTGGAGCGCCGGGTGGAGACACCGACCGCGCAGACCCTGGTGCTGGAGGTGCCGGACTGGCCGGGGCACCTGCCGGGGCAGCACGTCGACGTGCGGCTCACCGCGCCGGACGGTTACCAGGCGGCCCGGTCGTACTCGATCGCCGGGCCGGTGGTGGACGGCCCGGGTGGGCCGCGCATCGAGGTGACCGTGCAGCGGGTGCCCGATGGCGAGGTGTCCCCGTACCTCATCGATGTCTTCGCCGACGGCGACCCGGTGGAGGTCCGCGGACCGCTTGGTGGCTGGTTCATCTGGCGGCCCGAGGAGACCGCGCCGGTGCAGCTGGTCGCCGGTGGTTCCGGCATCGTGCCGCTGATGGCGATGATCCGAGCCCGGCGGGCCACCGGCAGCAAGGCGCCGTTCCGGCTGATCTACTCGGTGCGGACGCCGGGCGACGTGATCTACGCCGACGAGCTGCGCCGCCGGGTCCGCGACGACTTCGGCCTGGACATCGCGTACGTCTACACCCGTGAGGCGCCCGAGGGCTGGCGCGGTGAGCCGCACCGGATCGGGCTGGCCGACGTCAACACGCACGGCTGGCCGCCGGACCTGGAACCGCTCACCTACGTGTGCGGCCCGACCGCGTTCGTGGAGACCGTGGCCGACCTGCTGGTGGGGCTGGGTCACCCGTCGCGGCGGGTCAAGACCGAACGCTTCGGCCCCACCGGCTGACCGCCGCCCGCTCCCGTACCGCCGAGGAGATCCGATGACCGAGATGTCGTACCTGGACGGCAACATGCTCGACGGCCCGATGCGTGAGCTGTTCACCGTCGACCTGAGCACCGCGATGGGCCGCTGCGAAAACTGCGGGACGACCGGCTCGATGGCCAGCCTGCACGTCTACTCGCACGCCCCGGGCCTGGTCGCCCGCTGCCCGTCCTGCGAGGCGGTGATGCTGCGACTGGTCCGCGGACCGGACCGGGCCTGGCTGGACCTGCGCGGCACCACGTTCCTCCAGGTGCCGATGCCGATGGAACAGCCGTTCCCCAGCCCGCTCTGACGGGCCCGCCCGGCGGGGTCAGGCACTGGCGACGGTCCTGATCGCGCGGACCGCCTCGGCGACACCACCGGACCACGGCGTGCCGTGGCCCGGTAGCACCCACGATGCCTGGACGTCCTCCAGGTGGCGCAGCGACGCCAGCGCCTGGAGGGGGTCGTCGGTGAAGGGCGCGGGCGGCGTCCGCCTCGTGCACGTGGATCGGCACACCGTGGTCGCGTCGGAGCCGTTCGGCGAACCCGAGGTGGTCGGTGTCGCCGTGGGTGAGGACGACACCGCGGATGTCGTCCACCGAGCGGCCCAGGTGCGACAGCTCGGCCAGCAACTCGCGCCAGTGCCCGGCCAGGCCGGCGTCGATCACTGTCACACCCTCGTCGGTGTCGACGAGGTAGACGGCCACGATGTCGTTGCCGATGTGGCGCAGGTGCGGGCCGAGCCTCATCGCGCGCCCTGGACGCCGCACGTACGCTCACCGCCTGGGCGAACGGGTTCGTCAGCATGGAGCTGGCCGGCGCCTTCAAGCTGGGCGGCGACGTCGACCAGGCGTACGAGTTCGGCATCGCCCGCCTCGCCGACGCCCTCGCCCGATGAGCACCGGTCGCTGGCGGGGCACGCCGCCCTGACGGATCAAACCGGCCCGCGCAGCGCTTCGGTCAGATCTGGTTCGCGCCGCCGTCGACGAAGATCTCGCCGCCGGTCATGAAGCTGCTCTGGTCGGTGGCCAGGAACAGCGCGGCGTTCGCGATCTCCTCCGGCTGGCCCATCCGGCCCATCGGCACGGTGGAGGTGAGCGTCTGCACCAGCGCGGTGGCCTCCTGCGGGCTGGCGGCCAGCCCGGTGATGCCCGGAGTCTCGGTCGGGCCCGGGACGAGGGTGTTGACCCGGATTCGGCGGTCGGTCAGCTCGGCGGCCCAGGTGCGACCGAACGAGCGGATGGCGGCCTTGGAGGCGGCGTAGACGCCGAAGGCGGGGGTGCCCTTCGTCGCCGCGGTCGAGCCGGTCAGGATGATCGACGCGCCGTCGTTGAGCACCGGCAGGGCCTTCTGGACGGTGAACATGGTGCCGCGCACGTTGCGGTCGAAGGCGTCCGCGTAGTGCTCGACGGTGATGGCGCCCAGGGCGGCGAACTCCCCTCCGCCGGCGTTGGCGAACAGCACGTCCAGGCCGGCGCCATGGGCCGTGATCGCCGCGAAGACGCGGTCGAGGTCGTCGAGGTCGCTCACGTCGCTGCGAATTCCCGTGGCGTTCGGACCGATGGCCCGCACGGCCTCGTCCAACTGCTGCTGGCGGCGGCCGGTGACGAAGACGTGCGCTCCCTCGGCCGCGAAGCGGCGGGCCGTGGCCAGGCCGATGCCGGTGGTGCCGCCGGTGACCAGGGCGGTCTTGCCGTTGAGCTGAGCCATGACGCGTACTCCTCGGGGTTGGTTGTTCTCGTCGCTGTTCTGTACCGCTCGGTACGAAACGAAACCTAGCAGGGTCCGTCGCCATTCCCCAAACTTCTGTACCGATCGGTTTCGCCTGGCGGTAGAGTGGGTGCGACGAGAGGGCGGAGGGCATGACCCAAACCGGACGACCGCGTGGTTTCGACACCGACGACGCCCTGGACCGGGCGATGGAGGTGTTCTGGCGGCACGGCTACGAGGGCGCCTCGCTGACCGAGCTCACCGCTGCCATGGGCATCAACAAGCCAAGCCTCTACGCGGCCTTCGGCAACAAGGAGGGCCTGTTCCGCAGGGTGGTGGCCCGCTACGCGGACGTCGAGATGGCGTACGCGCGCGACGCGTTGGACCAGCCCACCGCCCGGGACGTGGCGGCCGTGCTGCTCCGGGAGAACGCGGTGGCGCTGACCCGACCCGACCGTCCCGCCGGTTGTCTCTCCATCCAGGGCGCCACCGCCTGCAGCACCGACAACGCGGCCATCGCCGACTTCCTGGCGGCCAGCCGGCTGACCGGCGAGAATGCGCTGGCCGCCCGTTTCGTCCGCGCCGTCGACGAGGGTGACCTCCCACCGGAGGTCGATCCCACCGCCCTGGCCCGCTTCCTCAGCGTCGTCACCGAGGGTCAGGCCGTGCACGCGGCGGCCGGTGCACCGCGCGGCCATCTGGAACAGTCGGCCGAGATCGCCCTGAACGCCTTCATCGCGGTGGCGTATCCCGTTCGCTGACCGGAGCGCGACATCCCCGCCGCGCGCCCGTCGCCGTGCCGGAAACTCGGGTGCGGGTGACCCGGCTCTTCCCTAGGCTTCCGCGTCAACGGCCGGCACGGCATCCGGTCCGAAGGGGAGACGACGTAGCGATGACGGCACACCTGTTCGCGATCACCTTCGACGCGCGCCAGCCCCTGCGACTCGCGGGGTTCTGGGCGGGGCTCCTCGGTCGGGAGATGGTCGACGACCCACACGACGGCGTCCTGGTCCTACCGACCACCGACACCGAGTTCCGGATCCGCTTCGCCCCGAACGAGCAGCCCAAGGTCGTCCAGAACCGGATGCACTTCGACCTGACGAGCAGCTCGCTGGAGGACCAGCGGCGGTCGGTGGCCCGGGCACTGGAGCTCGGCGGGCGACACATCGACATCGGTCAGGACCCGGCCGACGATCACGTGGTGCTCGCCGACCCCGAGGGCAACGAGTTCGACGTGATCGGGCCGGGCAACAGGTTCCTCGCCGGCTGCGGGCCGATCGGCGCACTCGCCTGCGACGGCTCGGCGAAGGTCGGTTACTTCTGGAGCGCGGCGCTGGGGTGGCCGCTGGTCTGGGACCAGGACGAGGAGACCGCGATCCAGTCACCGCACGGCGGTACGAAGATCTCGTGGGGCGGTCCGCCGTACATGCCGAACGGGGGCCGGGACCGGGTGCGGTTCGACATCGCCCCGGCCGCCGACGTCGACCGGCGGGCGGAGATCGACCGTCTGGTCTCGCTCGGAGCGACGGTCGTCGACGCCGACCCGGGCGATGCCGGCGGTCGGGTGCTGATGGCCGACCCGGACGACGGGGAGTTCTGGCTCCTGACGCCCCGCTGACGGGCCGCGAGCCCGCGAGCGCGGTCCCCGGGCTGCCACCCCGCGTGGGCCGCGACGGCGTACGTCAGTCGAAGACCGAGACGCGGGTGCGGTGGTGCCGGGGGGTTTCGATCTCGTCGATCACCGCGACCGCGAGGTCGGCGTACGACAGGGTCGTGGATCCCGACGGGGGGACCGAGTCCCCGCCGACCTGGTACCGGCCCAGTCGGGGGCCCGCCGCGTCCAGCATCGCCGGTGGGGTGAGCATGAGCCAGTCGACAGCGGTGTCCGCCGCGCGGAGGCGGTCCAGGCCGGCGGTGTGCGACAGGGCGAACGGGCGCAGGTGGCTCGGGAACGCCGCGGGGTCGTCCAGGATCAGGCGGCCGTGCTCGTCGCGGAGGTTGGCGAAGAGTCCGATGAGGACGAGGCGACGCACTCCGGCCTCGGCCAGTCCGTGCAGGAGCGCGTCGACGGCGTTGACGTAGAACTGGTCGTCGAGGCGGCCGAGGGCGGCCAGGGCCTCGGGTCCGGACGCGGGGCTGACCGTGCTGACCACGGCGTCGTGACCACGGGAGACGGTGGACGTGGAGCGCGGGTCGGTGACGTCGCCCCGCACCACCGTGACGCCGTCCGTACCGATGTCGCCTGTCGTGTCCGGATTCCGGACGACGGCGGTGACCCGGTGTCCACGGGCGCGCGCCTCGGCGGTGATGGCCCGTCCCGCTCTGCCGCCCGCCCCGAAGATGGCAATGCTGCTCATGGATCCGTCCCTTGTGTGGCTGCCGGTGTGGACCCCAGGGACGGTATCTACGAGATACTGGTTACTGCAAAGGAACTGGGATAGGTTGGGGCATATGGTGACGGATCTGGATCCCGAGATGTTCGATCCGATGTGCCCGTCCGGTGCCATGCCATTCCAGATCGGTGACAAGTGGACCGGAATGGTGGTGCTCTGTCTGCAGAACGGGCCGCGTCGCTTCACCGAGATCCGGGTGCCCCTTCGCGCCGTCACGCCGAAGGTGCTGACGCAGACCCTGCGGGCGATGGAACGCGACGGGCTGGTGCTGCGCACCGCGTACCCGGAGAATCCGCCCCGCGTCGAGTACGAGCTCACCGAGTTGGGGCGCACCCTGTTGACGCTGATCGAGGCGGCGCGGGCCTGGAGCAGGGATCATCTCCCCGCCCTGCTCAGGGCTCGGGAGGAGTGGGCAGGAGCGGCACCGACCGGTCAGCGTGGTCGGCCGTGAGATACCTGCGTACCGGTGGTCCGGCCGCGATCCGGCGGCCCCGGCCCACCGACTCCGACGAGTTCGTCGCCGCCGCGCGGCGCAGTCGGGACCTGCACCACCCGTGGCTGGTCGCGCCTTCCAGCCCGCAGGAGTACGACCGCTACCTGCGGCGGATCCGTCGCCGGGACAGTGCCGGTTACCTGATCTGTGACCGGGCCAGCGGTGCGATCGCCGGCTACGTGAACATCAGCGGGATCGTGCTGGGCGCGCTGCGCGGCGGTTACCTGGGCTATGCGGCGTTCCAGCCGTACAGCGGGACCGGGCACGCCTCGGCGGGTGTCGCGCTGGTGCTCGACCACGCGTTCCACGCGGTCGGGTTGCACCGGCTGGAGGCCAACATCCAACCGGGCAACGAACCATCCCGCCGGCTCGCCCGCAGGCTCGGTTTCCGGTTGGAGGGCTTCTCGCCGGACTATCTGTTCATCGACGGCGCCTGGCGCGACCACGAGCGCTGGGCGATCACTGCACCGAACGTGTCCTGACGGCTGCCGGTAGGCCGGCGAGCTGGATAGAATAACCGCCCGCGATGCCACCAAACCGGGACAGAGGCGACGACGCGGGTCAACGGATATGATCCGTCTCCATTACCCTCAGCGAAGTGGCGGTCAGTCCTGGCAACGAGCGGTGGCTGGTCCGTGTCCGTAGTACACACGGCGACGTTCTGGGCGCCGGGTTGGCACTGGATGCTCGCCGCGTCCTGACCTGCGCACACGTCGTCAGCAACGGCGGCGAGAGCGAGTCGTCCAGCAGCGAGCCGTCCCGGGAGGTCCTCGTCGACCTCGTGGGCCAGCCGGTCAGCCGGACGGTGCCGGCCCGGGTCGTGCCCGGCTGCTGGTGGCCACCCACCCCCGACGAACGCGACGACATCGCGGTGCTCGAACTCGACGAGCCGATGTCGCAGGGCCCGTTCGCACCGCTGCGCCGCACGAAGACCATGGACCGCCGCGTCTTCATGTACGGCTTCCCGGCGACAGTCGTGCACGGCGTGCGCGTCGACGCCACACTCAAGGGCCGTTCCGGGGCGGGATGGGAACGGATCCAGATGGTCTCCGGGGCGGCCGAGCTGCGGGTCAGCCGCGGCTTCAGCGGCACGGCGGTGGTCGACGCGCAGACCGGAAACGTCGTCGGGATGGTGGCCAGCACGTACGAGGTCGGCGACCGCGACGGGGATGTGGTCGGCGCCGGCCAGGGCAGCGGCCTCTCCTGGATGATTCCGGTCGAGACGATCCTGAACCGTCTGCCGTGGCTTCGTGCCCAGGTGCCCGGTGAATCGTCGATCGACCCGCGTCTGCGGTCAACCGCCGGCACGCCGGCAAACCAGACAGTCCTCCGCCAACTCGCGGGCTTCTTCGGCCGCCTCTCGCCCGACAACGTGCTGGTCATCGTCGTCAACCACCGCGAGTCCGACGTGGCCGAGGCGGTGCGCCAGGCCGCCGTGCTCTCCAGTCGGGAGCTTCGATCGTCGAACGACCCGGATCAGGTCCCGGATGCTCCGCCGATCGGCAGCATCGACCTCGCGGTGGACGCGACGAACAGAAGCACGAAGGACGTGTCCCAGCGGATCGCCGACTGGTCCGGCGAACCCACCGTCGTGACCACGACGCCGGACAACGACCGGGCCGTCGAGACGACGCCGCGCTCGATCATCATCAACAACATCGACGAGGCCGCCGAGCCTGAGACGCTGCTGTCCGAGGTGGTGCTTCCCCTGGTCGACCAGGCCCCCACCCGGGATCTGCGGATGCTGCTGACCTTCCGGGGGGAGTCGATCCCGCTGCGCACCACACTGCTGGCACGTCGCGTCGCCAGCCTCCAGGCCACCGAGGAGGCCGCCCGCCGGGCATACCGCAGGGCCGCCGCCGTGGTCGCCGACGTGCCCCGGCCGCAACCCAAGGCGATCGAGCTGCGCATCCAGCTGACCAAGCTGCGGGCCGCTGCCGCCGCCACCGACGGCGACACCCTGGCCGCCCTGCTCGCCTCGACCGAGCGGGCCACCGACCGGGCGCTGCGCAAGGCCGAGTCGACCCGACGGGAGATCGTGGCGCGGGAGGATCTCTGGTCCGAGCTGCGCGGACGGCTGGGCGCCTATCGCGCCAGGGCCGTGCAACACGGGTTCGCCGAGGACGCCGTTCTCGGCACGTCGTACCGCGGCGCGCACGACCTGCTCATGGCCGCGCCGTGCGATCTGGTGACCGCCGAGGCGGCGGTCCACGAGTACACCGAGGCGGTCGCACGCCGGGTTGGTGGCCAACACGGCGGGGGTGGGTCGTGACACCATGCAACTGGCCGGGCTGCACCGGCACCGTCGACGAGACCGGCTTCTGCGACGTCTGCGGGTTGGCGCCGCTGCCAGACACCACCAAGCCGGCCTCCACACCGTCCCGGTCCACCGGTCGAGACATCTGGACGGTGGCCAGCCTCGTCTCGCTGCCGGTGCTGACCTTCTCGCCCGACGGTGCCGCCACCGAGCCACTGCGGGTGCCCGAGGAGTTCCGCTTCTGCCCCAGGGGTCACCCGGTCGGTCGGACCCGGGGCGGTCGACCCGGTCGGGACAGCGGGTTCTGCCCCTACTGCCCGACCCCGACGCCGTTCAACTTCCGTCCCGGCCTGCAACCGGGTGATCTTGTCGCCGATCGGTACGAGGTGCTCCGCTGTGTGGCACGTGGCGGCCAGGGCTGGGTCTATCTCGCTCACGACACCCACAACGACCACGTCGACGTCGCGCTGAAGGGTGTGCTGCACGCCGCCGACGAGGCTTCTCTGCGGGCCGCAGTCGAGGAACGACGGTTCCTCAACGCGCTGGACCACCCGAACATCGTGCGGAGCATCGACTTCGCCACCCACGACGACCCGGTCGCCGGCCCCACCGGTTACATCGTGATGGACTACCTCGACGGCATGTCGCTGCGCAGGTTGCAGGTCGCCGCGAAGGACCCTCGACAGCCGGACGTCTCGCTGCCGATCGACCACATCCTCGCCTATGGTCACGAGATCCTGGCCGCACTCGACTACCTGCACCGGCGCGGGCTGCTCTACACGGACATGAAGCCCGACAACGTGATGCGCACCGCCGACCGGATCAAGGTGATCGACCTGGGCGGGGTCCGCAAGGTCGACAGTGGGAGCGAGGGGGTCGTCCACTCCGTCGACTTCTCCGTCAGCAAGGCCGAATACCAGGAACGGGGGCCGACCGAACGCTCCGACCTGTTCGCCCTCGGCCGCACCCTGGAGGAGCTGTACCGGTCCCGCACGCCCGGCCCGGACATCCCCGGCGCCGCCCCGGACGCTCTCGGCATCGAGTCGTTCAACCGGCTCGTCGCCCGCGCGATCCGTCCGGACTGGGACCGACGGTTCGCCTCCGCCACCGAGATGTCCGAGCAACTCCTCGGCGTGTTACGGGAGATCCTGGCGGGCCAACCGGACCGGCGTCAGCCCGAGCCGATCTCGCTCTTCCAACCCTCCGCCCGGCTGCTGGACGCGGGGCTCGGGCTGGTCCTACCACTGCGTACCTGGATCGACACGGTCGACGGCACCGTGCTGGACGACGGCCGTCCCGCCTCCGTCGACGTGGCCCTCGGCCTGGCGGTGCCCCGACCCGACCCGGAGGATCCGGCCGTCGACGTGCTGCGCACTGTTGACGCGTCGGACGCCCAGGCCCTGCTGGGTGAGCTCGCGATGGTCGAGCAGACGTCTGTGGAGATCGAGCTGAGCAGGTGCCGGGCGCACCTCGCACTGGCCGATCCCGCCGCGGCGGCCGCGGCGCTGTCCGACGCCGAAACGTTGACCGGCGCCCAGACCGACGCGGACTGGCGGATCGCCTGGCACCGCGGGCTGCTCGCGCTCGCCGCCGACCGGATCGACGAGGCGGGGCAGCAGTTCGACGCGGTCTACAGCGACATCCCGGGTGAGGTCGCTCCGAAGCTCGCCCTCGGCTACTGCGCCGAGCGGGGCGGCGACCACGTGCGGGCGGCCCGCTACTACGCGGCGGTCTGGCAGCGAGATCCCTTCCAGGCCAGTGCCGCGTTCGGGCTGGCCCGGCTCCGCCTGGCGGCGACCGAGCGGGCCGGGGCTGTCGCCGTACTCGACGAGGTGCCGGCGCTCTCCCGGCACCACGACGCCGCCCGGATTGCCGCGGTGCGGGTGCTGTCGTCCCGGTTGCCCGGCGGGCCACCCACCGCCGGTGAGCTCAACCAGGCCGTGCACCGGCTGGCCGCGCTGGATCTCGACGGTGCGGCGCGCGATCGGCTGACCACCGCGATTCGGGAAATGGCGCTCGACCTGGCCCGTTCCGGAGACGCCGCCGACCTGACCGGCGGCCCGGTGCTGGGCGAGCCGCCGACCGAACGCGCCATCCGCGCGCTGCTGGAGCGGTCCTACCGCGCCCTGGGCCAGCAGGCGCAACACGCCGCATTTCCCGACCTGCTGCCGGCGGCGCGCTCGACCCGCTTTCGGTGGGCTGGTCGCACCGACGATGTTGGCCGTCGCGCTGCCCACGACCTGCTCGTCGACCGGGCGAACGCCGTCCGGCCCCGCACCCGATGGTGACCGAGCCGACCCGGAACGGAGCGTGAATCGGTGGAGACCGCCATGCAGTTCAGCCTGGAAGCCAACCAGAACAAGTATCTGCGCGTGGGCGGCCGGGAGCTGCACGCCGTGCTCTCGGTAACCGGACAGGGCACGACGGCCGAGGACGACACGCCGGCCCGCTCGGATCCGTCCCGGCTGGTCGAGGTGCTGGTGATCGACTGCTCCGGGTCGATGGCGGACCCACCGACCAAGATGGCGGCGGCGCAGCAGGCCGCCGCCGCGGCCATCAACGCGCTGCCGGACGGTGTCCGCTTCGCGGTGATCCAGGGGACCCACGAGGCCACGATGGTCTACCCGGCGACTCGGACGCTCGCGACCGCCGGGTCGGCCACCCGGAAGGAGGCCAGAGCCGCCGTGGCCCGCCTCGGCGCCAGCGGCGGGACGGCGATGGGCAGTTGGCTGGCGGCGGCCCGGGACCTGCTTCCGCCGTCGTCGACGATCAACCACGTGCTGCTGCTCACCGACGGCATCAACCAGCACGAGACCGCGGACGCCCTGGAGCGCGTGCTGCGTGGCTGCGCCGGACGGTTCGTCTGCGACCCGCGAGGCATCGGGGAGGGCTGGCACCCGGCGGATCTGCTCCGGATCGCCGCCGCGCTCAACGGCACCGCCGAGGCGGTCCGGCGGCCGGCCGAGCTGGCGGCGAGCTTCCGGGAGTCGGTTCTCGCCGCGCTCACCAAGCTCCTGCCGGACGTACGGATCCGGCTGCGGACCCTGCCGTACGCGGAGCTGGTGTTCTTCAAACAGACAAGTCCCACCATTCAGGACCTCACCGAGTACGCCGAGAGGGTCGACGAGCGAACGTGGGGGTTCGCCACCGGCTCGTGGGGTGCGCAGCGCAGGGATTATCACCTCTGCCTGCGCGTCGAGGCACCCGACGACGTCCTGGAACAGGACCGGTTGGCCGCCCGGGTCGACCTCGTGGTCGACGGGGAGGTGCGGGCCGCCACCGCGACCATCCTCGTCAACTGGACCGCCGACATGGCCAAGTCCTCCCGCATCGACCTCAGCGTCTCGCAGGTGACCGGCCAGGAGGACGTCCGGCGGGCCATCAACGCCGGCTGCGACGCGCTCGACCGGGGTGACCGGATCGAGGCACACGCCCAGTTGGCACAGGCGGTGGCGCTGGCGACGGCGACACGGGACGAGGCCGCCCTGGAGCAACTGCGGCACCTGGTGGACATCGAGCCCAACGGCCTGGTCCGGCTCCGGGAAAACCTCAGCCAGACCGACATCAAGGTCAGCATCGTCGACTCGGTGCAGAACCCGCTGCCACCGCCGGTGCCACGAGTGCCGGCCGTCGCGGACGTGATCTGCGGTGTCTGTCTGGAGACGTCGCCGCCCGGCGCGGCCCGTTGTGAGGAGTGCGGCACCCCGTTCGACGGAGACCCGGCGACGGGAGTGCGGGTATGACGGTGGACACGCGGACGCCGCCGCGGGTCAGCACCACCCGGCAGACCCTCGTGCGTCTGCGGGGGTGGCTGCTCGGCGTCACCGCGGTCACCCTGGCGACCAGCCTGGCGGTCTTCCTCGGTGTCGCCGGTAGTGCCGACGCGGCCGCGCAGCGGTCCGTGCCGGCGATCCTCGCCAGTTACGACGCACAGGACGCGCTGCGCAACGCGCACCTCGCGGCTGTGGAGAATCTCGGCAAGGGCGGTGTCGTCCTCGGCGGCCCCGGGGCGGATTACCAGCGTCAGATCGCCGCCGCAGGCCAATATCTCACCCTCCTGGCGGAGAACAACGCGGCCGGTGCGGAGGGCACCCAGGACATCCAGACGATCGAGGCGCTGCTGGTGACCTACACCGGGATCATCGGCCAGGCCGACGCGCGCTTCCGGGACGCCGACCTGGGGGCGCTCGGGGTGGCCGCGCTCCGGGACGCGGCGAGCCTGTTGAACGACATTCTGGTCCGGCTGCAAGATCTGCGGGGCAAACAACTGCTCGCCCTGGACGACCAGGTGGACAACACCTGGACCGACACGCTGACCGTGGCCGTCTGGCTGCTGCCGCTGGTCGCGCTCGGCGTGCTGCTGGTGCGGGCACAGGTGTATCTGACCCGCCGTTTCCGCCGGACGGTGAACGTCCCCCTGCTGTTGGCCACTGTCGCGGCGGTCGGGATGGTGGCCCTCACCGCGCTGAGCCTCTGGTCCGCGGACAGGCTGGACCAGGCCCGCGCGGGGGTCGACGTTGTCGACGGCAGCCGGCGGGCGCAGCTCATGGACGTGGGTTTCCTTGCCGCCGACGGCCTCGTGGGTCAGGTGGAGGCGCAGTGTGGCAGGACGGCCTGCGCCGACACCATCGCCGAACTGAGCAGCCCGTTCCCGTCCCCGTCCCCGTCCCCGTCTCCGACTTCGGGGGCCGCTGCAACCGACACCGGGACCGACGCCGCCCTTACCGACGGTGCCGCCGTGGCGGCCGACAAGGCCATCATGGAGGATGCCGGCGGCGCGGCCCGGAGCTACGGCGGCGAACTGCTGTTGCCCGTGCTCGCCCTCACCATCGCGGGGCTGGTCCTGTGGGGCTTCCAGCTCCGCCTGGCGGAATACGGAGAGCGGTGACCATGAGGCGCAGCGCACGGATTGCCCGGACGGCGGTGGCGATGGTCGCGGTGCTGCTCGCTGGCGTCGCGCTCAACGGTTGCTCTGCCGAGCCGACCGAGGAGCTGACGGTCTTCGGCTCGTGGACCGACGCCGAAGGGAGGTCGTTCCAGAAGGTGCTTGACGACTTCCAGCTCAGGTACGGCATTCGAACCCGTTACCAGGGGCACCGGGATGTCAGCCAGGTGCTCCAGGTGGCGATCGAGCGAGGCCGTCCGCCCGACGTCGCGGTCCTGCCCCGCGTCAACGACCTGCAGCGGTACGTCAATGCCGGTCAGTTGGCGCCGCTGGAGGGCGCGGTCACGACCGACCCGGGTTCCGCTCCGCAGCTGATCAAGCTCGCCCCCAAGGTCGGATCCGCCGGCACGCGCAACGGCAGTGAACTGCCCTACGCGGTCGCGATCGCCACCCACCTGAAGAGCGTGGTCTGGTACGACCCGGCCCAGTTGCGGAAGTTCGGCCAGGATCCGCCACGGACCTGGAACGAGCTGGTCAGCCTGACCCAGCGCAAGGTCGGTGGCCAACAGGTGCGCTGGTGCCTGGCCATGAGTTCCCAGTCGGTCTCCGGTTGGCCGGGCACCGACTGGATCGAGGACATCCTCCTGCACCAGTTCGGCCAGGCCTTCTACGAGCAGTGGACGCGCGGTGACCTTTCCTGGGACTCCCCGCAGGTGAAGGGTTCCTGGGAGACCTGGGGTTCCCTGCTGCGGGCCTCGTCGGAGGGGACGGCCCGAGCCAGCCTCTACACCACCTTCCAGACGGCGGCGAAGGGCCTGTTCGTTGCGCGCGCGGAGGCGACGGAGCCCGACTCGCGGGGGTGTCACCTGGACCACCAGGCGTCCTTCGCGATCCGCGAGTACCGGCTGCACCTGCCCGAAACGTCCAGCCCGGCGCCTGCTCCACAGTTCACCTTCTTCCCCACACCGTCGATCGGGCCGACGGACACGTCGGCGCTGCGTGAGGTCTCCGACGACGTCGCGGTCATGTTCCGTGACCCCAAGGCCACCAAGGACACCGAGCGGGCCCGGAAGCTGATGAGCTACCTCGCGTCCGAGCAGGCCCAGACGGTCTGGCGTCGGCAAACCCAGGATCTGGCCTTCAGTCGGCGCGGCGAGGCGCCCGAATACCAGGACGGGATCCTGGCGGCGGTCGCGCAGCGGCTGCGTACCGGCACCCTGTGCTGGGACGGCTCGGACCTGATGCCGGCTGCGATGGCCACGGCGTTCGAGCGGGCGGTCCTGGTCTACCTGGAAGCACCGGAGCGCCTGGACAGTCTGCTGGCCGAGCTCGACACCATCAGAAAGACGGGGCCCAGGGCCGAGTGGCTGGATCTCACGTGTGTGCCGCCCGCCTAGGAAGAGGACGTGAACGATGACCGAACTGCGCAGATTCGACCTCGACGGTGGCGGCTCGGTGGTGGTCGAGGTCGACGGTCGGGCCGGCGTGACCCCGGCAGGCAACGCCGGCAAGGTGGTCCGTGAGGCGCGGGCGACGTTCGACCGGGCGCTGTCGGAGGTACGCGACGCGGCGTCCGCCGCACTCGGCCAGTTCCAGTCGATGGCCCACAGTCCGGACGAGATCGAGATCAGCTTCGGGGTCCAGTTGACCGCGGAGGCCGGGGCGGTGATCGCCCGGACCGGTGTCCAGGGTCAGCTCACGGTGACGGTGCGCTGGCAGCGGCCACCGACCCCGTAGACGGTCGGGAACTTTCACCCGGACCGGGTGATGACGCCCAGTTCCACTCTCCTTACGGTGGGTGTCATGGCTGCCGTCCGCGCGACCCCTGCCAACCCCTTCCCCGGCCTGGCCGTCGCAGATGCGGACAGCGCCGATCAGCGGGCCATCCCGCCCGAGTTGGGCCCCGACTCCCTCGCGGTGCTCAGCGGGCCGACGTTCCTGTACTCCAACGCGTGCGGGGATGTGCCGACGGGCAGCATCGGTGGGCTCGTGCACCTGGACACCCGCCTGGTCAGTGGGTGGAGCCTGACCGTCAACGGCGGCGAGTTGTTGGTGCTGCGTTCGGAGACGATCGACCACTACTCCGCGCAGTACGTGCTCACCAACCCGGAGTTGCCCGGGCTGCCACCGAACTCGCTGGGTCTGCGGCGGCTGCGCTACGTCGGCGACGGTTTCCACGAGCGCGTGGAACTGGTCTCCTTCCGGCTGGAGCCGGTGCGGGTGGAGCTGCGGCTGGCCGTCGCCGCCGACTTCGCCGACCTGTTCGAGGTCAAGTCGAGGGTCCGGGACCGCTCCGATGAGATCAGCCGTGACCACGCCGCCGACGGGTCCGAGCTGTGCTTCTCCTACCAGCGTGGCGACTTCTCCGCGCAGACCCGGGTGTGCTGCGCGAAGCCGGCCGACCGGATCGAGGGCGACGACCTGGTCTGGGAGTTGGAGCTGGGCTCCGGCGAGGAGTGGCAGGTCGACCTGCACGTGCCACTGCCGCCTGGGATGGGGGTGGTCGAGCCGGTCCGGGGCGACATCGCCGACGTCATCCACGGACGGGCGGACGACCCGCTGCGCCGGTGGGTCGAGGACCGGGCGGTGCTGCGCAGCGACAATGCGGCGTTGGAGCACACCGTGCGGCAGTCCCGCAACGACCTGGCGGCACTGCGGCTCGACCTGGAGGTCAAGGGCCAGCGGATTCTGCTGCCCGGTGCCGGACTGCCCTGGTTCCTCGCCGTCTTCGGCCGGGACACCCTGATCACCGCCTACCAGACTCTCGTCGCCGGGCCCGCGCTGGCGAAGGGTACGTTGCTCGCCCTGGCCCGGCTTCAGGGTGAGACGTGCGACGACTTCACCGACGAGGAGCCTGGCAAGATCCTGCACGAGGTGCGCAGCGGCGAGTTGACCCGCAGTGGCGAGAAACCGTTCGGGCCGTACTACGGCAGCGCCGACGCCACCCAACTCTGGCTGATCCTGCTCTCCGAGTACTGGCGCTGGACCGGCGACGACGAGACAGTCCGGCACCTGCGGGACAACGCGCTGGCCGCGTTGCAATGGATCGACGAGTACGGCGACCGGGACGGCGACGGCTACGTCGAGTACGCCACCCGCTCGCCCGAAGGGCTGGGCAACCAGTGTTGGCGCGACTCCCCGGACGGCGTCTGCTTCGCCGACGGCCGGATCCCCGTGCTGCCGCTGGCCACCTGCGACCTGCAGGGCTACACCTACGACGCCAAGCTACGGCTGGCCGAGTTGTTCGACGGGCCGTTGGGTAATCCCACCTTGGCGCGCCGGCTGCGCGACGAGGCCAACACCCTGCACGAGCGGTTCAACAAGGACTTCTGGATCGAGGAACGGGGCGGCTACTACGCGGTCGCGCTGGACGGCGACAAGAATCGCGTCGACTCCAAGACCTCCACCATGGGTCACCTGCTGTGGAGTGGGATCGTGCCACCGGAGCGGGCCGACGCGGTGGTGGGGCAACTCATGTCGCCGGACATGTTCTCCGGTTGGGGCATCCGCACGCTGTCGCGGGAGGAGCGGCTCTACAACGCCCTCGGTTACCACCTGGGCACGGTCTGGCCACATGACAACTCCATCGCCGCGCTCGGCCTGGCCCGGTACGGCTACCGCGCCGAGTCGAACCGGATCAGCCTGGCGATGATCGAGGCGGCCGAGCAGTTCGGCCACCGGCTGCCGGAGGCGCTCAGCGGGTTCGATCGCGAGCGGTTGCTGTTCGCCGTGCCGTTCCCGACCGCGTGCAGCCCGCAGGCGTGGGCGGCCGGCACGCCGCTGGCCCTGATCCGCGCCATGCTCGGCATCAACCCGGTCGGCGGTCGGCTGGTCCTCGACCCGGACGTCCCGCAGGAGCTGGGAAGGATCGCCGCCGAGCGGGTGCGGGCGTTCGGCCAACAGTGGGAGTTGGAGGCGATCGGCCACAGCGGCCACGTCCGGCTCCAGCCGAGCTGAGCGCGGCCGACGCGTCGGACGTTTGTCGCGGCCCGCGACGGGAAACGGCCCGCAATGACGAAACCTCGTGTGGTGATCGTGGGGGCCGGGTTCGCCGGTTACCACGCGGCGAAGACGTTGAGCCGGATCGCCCGGGACCGGGCCGAGATCGTGGTACTGAACTCCACCGACTACTTCCTCTACCTCCCGCTGCTGCCCGAGGTGGCAGCCGGGGTGGTCGAGCCGAAACGGATCGCGGTGCCGCTGACCGGGACGCTCAAGGGCGTACGGGTGGTGATCGGCGAGGCGGACCACGTCGACCTGCAGAACCGCTGGGTCGGCTTCACCCAGGCGGAGGGCGAGAAGAACCGGCTGGCGTACGACCGGTTGATCCTCGCCGTGGGCAGCGTCAACAAGCTGCTGCCCATCCCGGGGGTGACCGAGTACGCGCACGGCTTCCGCGGCCTGCCCGAGGCCGTCTACCTGCATGATCACATCGTCCGGCAGCTCGAACTGGCCGAGCAGGCCGAGGACCCGGCCGAGCAGCGGGCGCGCTGCACGTTCGTGGTGGTCGGGGCGGGCTACACCGGCACCGAGGTCGCCGCGCACGGGCAGTTGTTCACCGACGCGCTGCACGCCCAGCGGCCCCGGCTCACGGTCCGGCCCCGCTGGATGCTGCTCGACGTGGCGTCGCGGGTGCTGCCGGAGCTGGACAAGCGGATGTCGGACACCTCGCACAAGGTGCTCAACCGGCGTGGGGTGGACGTGCGCATGGGCACCTCGGTGGCCGAGGCGACCTGTGACGGGGTGAAGCTCACCGACGGCGAGTACGTGCCGACCTGCACCCTGGTGTGGTGCGTGGGGGTGCGCCCCGACCCGTTCGTCAACGAGCTGGGTCTGCGCACCGATCGGGGGCGGCTGGTGGTCGACGAGTTCCTCAACGTCCCCGGCTACCCGGAGGTGTTCGCCTGCGGCGACGCCGCGGCGGTGCCGGACCTGGTGAACCCGGGAAAGATCTGCGGGATGACGGCCCAGCACGCGCAGCGGCAGGGCAAGCGCGCGGCGCACAACATCGCCGCGTCGTACGGCTTCGGCAGGCGCAAGCCGTACAAGCACCACGACCTGGGCTGGGTCGTCGACCTCGGCGGCAAGGACGCGGCGGCGAACCCGTTGCAGGTCAACCTGGCCGGGTTGCCGGCCAAGACGGTCACCCGCGCGTACCACCTGATGGCGATGCCGGGCAACCGCACGCGGGTCAGCGCCGACTGGGTGCTGGACGCCGCGCTGACCCGCTCGGCGGTCCAGTTGGGGCTGGTCCCGGCGAACGCGGTGCCGTTGGAGAGCACCACCCCCGAGGTGGCGACCCGGGGCCGCTGAAACGACCGCGCCGGTCAGCCCGGTGGCGACCCGGGCCGCGCCGGTCAGCCCGGTGGCGACCCGGGCCGCGCCGGTCAGCCCGGTGGCGACCCGGGTCGGGGGTCAGCCCTGGTGTGCGGGACCGACCGACCGCGCACCCGGGCCGGCCGGCGGGGCGGGCCGGAGCCGACGCGGACCGTACTCGCGCAGCAGGGTCTGCACGATGCCGGCGGCGGGAATGGCCAGCAGCGCGCCGAGCAGGCCGGCCAGCTCCGCCGCGAGCAGCACGCTGACCAGCACGGTCAGCGGGTTGAGTCGGACCGCCCGGGACAGGATGAGTGGCTGCAGCAGGTGGTTCTCCACCTGCTGGTAGACCACGAAGAAGACGAGCACCACCACCCCGGCGGTGGGGGAGTGCAGGAACCCGGCCCCGGCGGCGATCACCGCGCCGAGGGTCGCACCGACAAGCGGTATCAGGTCGGCCACCGCCACCAACAGGGCGATCACGGCCGCGAACGGCACACCGGTGACGACGAGCACCACGAAGGTCAACACCCCGCAGATCACGCTGATCACCAGGTTGCCGGTGAGGTAGCCGGTGACGGTGCGCGACACCTCCCGGCCCACCCGGCGCAGCCGTTCACCCTGACCGTCCCCGGCCACCGCGAGCAGGCCGCGGGTGATCCGCGGCGCCTCCAGGACCATGAGGTACGCCAGCACGATGACCGTGACCAGCCCGGCGACCGTCTCGACGACCCCGCGCAGCACGCCCACGGCGGGTTGCCGCAGCCGGGTGCCGAGGTCACGGAGCTGCTCGGAGTGCTCGCTGACGTAGCGTCGCGCGCCGGTGCGCTCCAGCAGTTGCCCCAGCGGGCCCCGGCCGGCGCGGGCGTCGTGCAACAACCCCGGTGCCCGGTCGGCGAACCGGCCCACCTCTCCGAACAGCGGCACCAGGATGAGCGCGACCAGGATCGCCAGCAGCACGAACACGACGAGGAACACCAGCAGCGTGGCCAGCGACCGTCGCCGCACGAGACGGCGTTGCAGCAGGTCGACGAGGGGCTTGAGCGCGACGGCGAAGAAGGCCGCGACCACCGCCCAGACCAGCACCCGGCGGGTCGCGTACACGAAGGCCAGCGTGAACGCGGTGGCCAGCACCAGACCGATCACGATCAGGGTGCGGCGGGCGGTCACCCGGTCGTCGGCGTTGCTCATCCGCCGCGCCTTCCCCGCACTCGCCGTCGAAAACCCGGCATTGCGGACGCGAAGGCCGCGCGAGGGTGCTGAATTCGGTCAGCGACGCCCGGATGTGCAGTTCCACCCCGCCAGGCGGCGAGTGGCCGAAGTCGCTCAGTCGTCGGTGATCGGGTGGGCGCCGGCCACGAACGTGTCGAGCGCCGCGGCGTGCAGCAGCCCGCCCGGCACCGGGTCGCGCAGCGCGGCCACCGCCAGCCGGCCGACCGGCAGCCCGCCGGGCCGGGACGTCGCGGCCAGCACCAGGTTGCCGTAGCGGCGACCGCGCAGCATCCGCCGGTCGCCGAGCACGCACACGTCGGCGAAGACGGCCCGCACCGTGGCCACCTGCACCCGGGTGGCGACCAGGGGAGGCAGGTCCGTGACGTTGACCAGGAGCATCCCGTCCGGGCGCAGGGCACGGGCCACCTCGGCGGCGAACTCGACGGTACGCACGTGCCGGGGCATCCGGGCCGCCCGGTAGATGTCGGCGATCACCAGGTCGCAGGAACCGGCCGGGGTGGCGGCGAGCGCGTCCCGGGCGTCGGCGATCTCCACCCGCACCTGCGGCGGCAGCGGCGGCAACTCCCGGGCGACCAGCTCGACCACCGCCGGGTCCCGCTCGACGACCCGTTGCGGGGAGCCGGGCCGGGTGGCGGCCAGCCAGCGGGGCAGCGTCAACGCGCCACCACCCAGGTGCAGGACGCTCAGCGGTACGCCCGCCGGTGCGGCCGAATCCACCGCCGAGGCGATCCGCCGGACGTACTCGAAGTGCAGGTGCCGCGGATCCTCGACATCCACGTACGACTGCTCGACGCCAGCGGACAGCAGCGTCCGCCCGGTCCGCCGGACCGGATCGGCGACCAGCTCCAGCCGGTCGGCGGCGCGGTTCATGCCCGGCACGCTAACCCAGGCCCACCCGCCAGCCGGCGCGCGGCCCGGCACGACCGACGGGCCGGCGGAGCGGAACTACCCGCGTCCACCGGCCCGGCACAGCAGTCGCGGCCGGTCAGCCGCCGGCCATCCCGGCTCCCACCTCGTCGATCGCGTCGTCGATCCGGTGGGCGAGGTCCACGTCGAGCGCGGTCACCCCGTCGGCCTGGCTGGTCCGTACGGTCAACACGGCGGCGGTGTCCCCCGGACGTCCGATGCTCGGGCCGCGCCCGGTGTCCTGGCGCATCCGGTCGAGCCGGTCGAGCACCCGGTCCAGGTTGTCCGGGGGCAGCGCGACCACCCGGTAGAGGCCCTGACCGTCGCCGGTCCAGTAGGGCAGGTCGTCGAGCGCTGCCTCGATCGCGTCCGGGTCCAGGGTGGGTGTGGTGGTGGAGGCGCCCACCAGGCCACCGCCGGCCTCCGGCGGGTTGAGCAGGTCCCGCAACCCGTCGGGTACGTGCAACGACTCGACCAGGTCGCCGTCCTGTGCGGCGAGCGCGGCGATCGTCGCCTCCGCCTGGTATCGAGCCTGCTCGGGGGTGTTGCCGCTGATCCGGCCCACCTCGGCCAGGAAGCCGGGCAGGTCACGGTGCCGCTCGATGCCGTCCACGGGCAGCACGTCGTGCAGCGAGTTCGGGACCGCGGCGAGCAGTCGTTGCCGCTCGGCGGCCTCCAGAGCGAAGGCCAGAACCAGCACTGTCGCCTCCGCGCCGACCTTGGCCGTCTGGAAGTCCACGCCCGCCCGGCGCCCCACCTCACCGACCAGGTCCTGGTAGCCCACGCTGCTCACTCCGGCCGCACCGACCGGCGGGGACGGTTGCGGCCTCGGATTGTCGGCGCTGCCGACCTGCGGTGGTGCCGGCCCGCCGCGCGTACTGTCCGGCTTGTGCGGCCCGGCCGGCGGTGGGCCGGCCCGCTTGCCCTGGTCGAGGCTCGTGAGCTGCTTGGAAGCGCTCAGGCTGGCACCGATCTCGCTGGGCTGGCGATTCTGTTCGCGGGCCTGCCGGGCCAGCGCCCGACGCCGCTGGTTGTCGCCCTCCATCTGCTTGCGCATGGTGGCACCCCTTCCGCTGGGGATCGTGGCTGTGCCAGTCGCCTTCCCGCCGCCCCGGGAGCCGAAACGGGCGCCGCCGGGCCGGGTCGGCCCGGTGTCCGCGACGCTTCATCCGGCGGGGGTGAGGGGCGCTCACCCACCCGGCCCGCATGCTCAGGTCAGGACCGAAGTTCTTCCGAGGTACGCGGAAGGAAGGTCGTCATGAAGCAGATCGTCGAGATCGTCCCCGCCCGCCGCGGCTGGTATGCCCGCTGGCAGCTCACACCGGAGGTCACCAGGTGTTACCCGGTGAGCCTGTGGGCGCTGCTGGAGGAGGCCGACGGGACCGGCCGTGAGGTCATCGGGATGGACTGCATCGGCCAGTGGCCCGGCGCGGACGACAACGAGGCGGGTGGGCAGTTCGTCCGCTACCTGTATCAGACGCCCGATTCGGGGGAGCCCGAGGACGTCGATCCGCCCCCGACCGGCGAGCTGCGCGAGGACGGGCCCCGGCTCCAGCCGATGACGACACCCTAGACATTCCTCCGGCCCCCGACCCCAGGTCCCAGGGTCGGGGGCCACCCCGGCTGGCCAGGCTCCGGACGACGCCGTCGAATCGCCGGTCGCCGGTCGCCGGTCGCCGGTCGTCGCCCGGAGGCGGCTCCGGATCAGCCGATGGCGCGCACGTCGTCGGCGGCGTGCTCCGTGGTCAGCAACTCGGTCAGGCCGGTGCGGTCCAGCATCCGTTGCAGGTGCGGGCGGGCCCCGGTCAGCCGGATCGCCCCGGCGGCGCGATACACCACCAGCAACGCGCTGAGCCCGGAGGAGTCGCAAAGACTGACACCGGTCAGGTCGATGAGCACCTGCTGGTCGTCGCGCAGGTCGGCGGCCACGGCGATCAGCTCGGGCGCGGAGGCGTAGTCGAGCTCGCCGGTCAGCCGCAGTCGGACGTGCCCGGCATCGAGCCGGGTTGTCTCGATCGTCAACAGCTGGTCGGACATCCCACCATGGTCCCAGCCGGGCGGACGAACGCAAATCGGGGGCCGACAACACTTCCGCCCGCCCCCGCCCCCGCCCCCGCCCAGGTGCTGGTGACGGTGCCTCGGCAGCCGCGCTGGGATGCCGCTTTCCGTCTACCGGCGTAGGCTGGCCGCAGAGTTTTGACCATAGACGCCGGTTCCGGTACGGGTTCGGGTGGATGACAAGGAGTGAGGCTCAGCTGGTGACTGCTTCCGACGTCAGGGACTGGGACCCGGGCGACGGACGGCTCTCCACGCCGAGCACACCCCGCTCTGCGGCGTGGCCCGCCGACCGGTCGCCCCACCCCGGCGCGGCACAGCCGCCCCACCCCGGCGCGGCCCTGCCGCCCCACCCCGGCGCGGCCCTGCCGCCCCACCCCGGCGCGGCCCTGCCGCCCCACCCCGGCGCGGCGCAGCCGCCGATGGACCTCGCGCGTGATGCGGCCGCGCCCGACTGGTTCGAGGTCGTCGAGCACCTCCGTGAGGGCCTGGTGGTCTGCGACGCCGACGGCGTCGTGCGGCACGTCAGTCCGGTGGCCGAGCGGCTGCTACCCGGCGTACGGCCCGGCGAGCTGCTCAGCGCGGCCGGCGTGCCCGGCCTGAGCGCGGGCAACCCCGGCGGCTTCACCTATCGCGGGCGTCGACTGACCGCCCGCCCGGTGGCGCTCTCCGACGGCCGCTGCTGCTGGTACGTCCAGGACGTCACCGACAGCGTCCGCCGCGCCGACGCGCTGCTCGCCGAGCGGGCCCGCTCGACCTTCCTGGCCGTGGTCGGCGACAAGCTGGGCAATCCGCTGCACCCCGACCGGGCCGCCGCGGCGGTCGTCCGACTCGCCGTACCGACCCTGGCCGAGGTGGCCGTCCTGGTCCTCGCACCGCGTGCCGGTCGGGCCCGCTGGTGGCGGGCCACGCGCACCGACGACGAGGCACCGCCGGTGGAGCACGGGGTGCTGCCCGGCGGCGACCTGCCCGGCGCCGTCGCCGACGGGCTGACCGGGGTCGAGCCGCACGCGGTGGACTGGCTGGTCGAGCAGGCGGTCGACGCCGGCTGGCTGCCCGAGTCCGCCGAGATCGGCACCGCCGCACGGGTCGTCCCGCTGCCGGGCCGGGACGCACCGGTCGGCGTGCTGCTTGTCGCCCGTCGCGCCTCCGGCTCGTACGACGAGGCCGACGTGGAGCTGGTCCGCGCGTTCGCGGCCCGTGCCGGCGCGGCGCTGACGACAGCTCTGCTCTACCGCGACCAGACCGAGGTGGCCGACACCCTCCAGGCCAGCCTGTTGCCGGTCGAGCCGGCCGAAGCCGCGGGCGTGCAGTGGGGCACCGCGTACCGGCCCGCGCAGGCGGGACTGCGCATCGGGGGTGACTTCTACGGCTCGCAC
Organism: Micromonospora sp. NPDC048898; assembly: GCF_043198035.1. Lineage (NCBI taxonomy): Bacteria > Bacillati > Actinomycetota > Actinomycetes > Micromonosporales > Micromonosporaceae > Micromonospora > Micromonospora sp. NPDC048898. Next base: position 164,781 of record NZ_JBICUF010000006.1, on the reverse strand, counting down.
CGGCTCGCCGACGGTGGCTCGGTGTTCTTCCTCGGCGACGTCTCGGGCAAGGGGGTCGAGGCGGCCGTCTTCACCGGCCAGTTGCGCCAGTGCCTACAGGCGCTGCACCGGCTGGAGTCGCACCCCGGGCGGCTGCTGCGGCTGCTCAACGACGCGTTGCTGGAGACCACCCAGGCGCACGGCCAGGGTCGCTTCGCCACCATCGTGCTCGGCGTGGCCCGTCCACAGCGCGACGGGGGCCTCACCCTCACCATGGCCGGCGGTGGGCATCTGCCACCGCTGGTGCTGCGGGCCTCCGGTGCGGTGGAGTCGGTGCCGCTGCGCGGCATGCTGATCGGGGTGGTGCCGGACCCGCGCGTCGGCGAGGTGACCGTGCGGCTGGCACCGGGGGAGACCTGCCTGCTCTACAGCGACGGGGTGACCGAGGCCCGTGGTGGCCGGCGCGGCGACGAGCAGTTCGGCACCGAACGGTTGGTCGCCGCCGTGACCGACTGTCAACGGATGCCGGCCCCAGCCCTGGCCGAGCGGGTCGAGCAGGTCACCTGCGACTGGTTGGCGCAGGGCGACCACGACGACATCGCGGTGCTGGCGCTGCGGGCGACCGGCCCGGGTGGGCGCGCGTCGCGGCACCTGCACTCGGTGCCCGTCTCGCCCGGCGCCGACCAGCGCGGCGAGGTCGACGCGACAGCCACTCCGACGGCCAACGACCCGGGCGACGCGTGACCGCCGCCCCGGCCCGCGGCGACAGGCGCGGCGAGGTCGACGTGACCGCCGCCCCGACCGCCATCGAGCCGAGCGACGCGTACCTCGGCTACCTGGACCACCTCGCCGACGCCGACGAGGACGCCGCGATCGATCTGGCGATCGGCCTGCTCGACGCGCGCGTACCGGCGGAGCGGGTGTTGCTCGACCTGGTCGCGCCCGCCCAGGCCGAGGTGGGTGAGCGGTGGGCGCGCAACGAGTGGAGCGTCGCGCAGGAGCACGCGGCCACCCACATCAGCGAACGGGTGGTGGCGGCGGTGGCCGCGCACGTCAACCCGCGCCCGACCGGCGGTCGGGTCGTGGTCGCGTGCATGGACGGCGAGTGGCATGCGCTGCCGCCCCGGCTGGTGGCCGAGGTGCTGCGGTTGCGCGGCTGGCAGGTGACGTTCCTGGGTGCCAGCGTGCCCGCGGCGCACCTCGTGTCGTACCTGCACCGTTACGACGCGCACGCGGTCGCGTTGGCGTGCGCGCTGCCGATGCGCCTGCCGTACGCCCACCGCATGATCGAGGCCTGCCGCCGCTCGGACGTGCCGGTGGTGGTCGGTGGGCGCGGGTTCGGCACGGACGGCCGGTGGGCGCGTCGGCTCGGCGTGGCCTGGGCACCGGACGCGCCCTCGGCCGCTGAGTTGATCGCCGACGAGCGGGCGTTGCGGGGGGTGCCGCCGGCTCGGTTGGCCCACCTGGCCGACGACGAGTACGCCAGCCTGGTGCGGCGTCGTGCCGAGCTGATCGACAGCGCGTTGGCCGACCTGCGGGAGCGGGTTCCGGTGGCGCGCACGTACACGGCCAGCCAGCTCGACGCCACGGTCAGCGACCTGGGTCACGTCGTGGATTTCCTGGCCGCGGCGGTCTACGTCGACGACGCCTCGTTGTTCACCGAGTTCGTCGAGTGGCTGTCGGAGATCCTGCGTAGTCGGGGTGTGCCGGCGGGGGCCGCGGCCCGCCCGCTGGAGCACTACGCCGTCGCGCTCCGCGACTTTCCCCGGGCGGGGCACGTGCTGGCAGCCGGCCGCGCCGCGCTGTCCGACGCCGGCCGCTGAGCGTCCACCCGTCGACGCCGGTGTCGATCACCGCGCCCTGCGGTTCGCGGGGCGACCCTGCTTATACTTGCCGCACCGCAAATGTCCCACCCGCGGGTGGAGCGAGGGGGAGAACGGTGACGTTCAGCGTCAGCTACGTCGAAAGCGACGGCGGTGGCGCCTGCCTGCGTCTGGCGGGCGAGCTGGACATGAGCACGGCCCCCCAGTTGACCGCCGCGATCGACAGCCTCACGGCCGACGGCGAGTCCCGGGTGCTGCTCGACCTCACCGACCTGACGTTCTGCGATTCCACCGGGATGGCGGTGTTCGTCCGGGGGGACAATCGGGCGGCGGCCGACGGTGGCTGGCTTCGGCTCGTCGGTGCCAACGGCCGCGTCGAGCGGGTGTTGCGGATGACCGGCCTGGCCGACGTGTTGCGCTACGAACCGGAATCGGTCGACCCCGCGTCCCGCAGCGCCCCCTGATGGGCTAGATTTCCCCGCCAACGCGGTGACCGTCAGGTCCCGTCCCCGCCGACCCGAAGCAGGTAGTGATGGGCGTAGACAGCCCGCAGCCGGTACGCATCCTGGTGGTCGACGACGACCCGGGCGACGTCCTGATGATCGAGGAGGCGTTGGCGGATTCCGACGTCGAGAAGGTCATCGACGTGGTCAGCGACGGCGAGGAGGCGATGGAGTTCCTGCGCGCCGAGGGCCGCCACGAGGACGCCCGCCGGCCGGACGTGATCCTGCTGGACCTGAACATGCCCCGGATGGACGGCCGGCAGGTGCTCGGCGCGGTCAAGCAGGACGAGGACCTGCGGACCATCCCGATCGTGGTGTTGACCACCTCCAACGCCGACACCGACATCGTCGGCAGCTACACGCTGCAGGCCAACGCGTACGTCACCAAGCCGATCGACCTGGACGACTTCAACGACGTGGTCCGTCGCATCGACGAGTTCTTCGGTCGGGTGGTCGTGCTGCCCAAGCGCGCCTGACGCGAGCCCTCGCACGCGCATGCTGAACATTTTTCCCGAACCCCCTCGGCCGTCGCGGTCGCGGCCGAGGATCCAGGTGGGGAAGTAACAGCAGCTGCCTGGGGGGCGACAGTATGAGGTTCTCCGTCGTTGAGACCGGTTACGACACGCGGCAGGTGGATTCGTGCCTGGACGAGTTGGGGATCCGGTTGTCCCGGCTCGCGGCGCGTGCCGAGGGCGCCGCCGAGGCCTCCCGTGAGTGGGACGAGATCCGGCAGGAGGCGGCCTGGCTCAGCGGGCTCCTGCAACGGCTCGACCTCGGCGGCACCGCCGGCACCCGGCACCTCGGCGACGCCGCCGGCACCCGGCAACTCGGCGACACCGCCGGCACCCGGCACCTCGGCGACGTCGTGCCGCGCGAGGCCGCCGAGATCCTGGCCCAGGCCCGCGCCGAGCTGGACGAGGCCCGCGCGGAGGCACGACTGGTGCGGGAACGGGCGTACGAGGAGGCCGTGCGGGCCCGGCGCGACTTCGAGGCGGCGCTGTACCTCCGGCGGCGGCGCGAGGCCCGGGTGGACGAGATCCTCGCTCAGGTGACGCCGGATCAGGTGCCCGCCGACACCCCGACCGCCGCTGCCGGCGTACCGGGGAGCCGGGTGGTGGCCGGCGGGCTGGATCCGGGCGCGGAACCGCCGTCCGGCCGTCGCTGAGAGAACGAGCCTCAGGTGAGCGCCGCCGCGACGGTGGCCGCCCGATCCTCGTGCTGGGCGTACGCGTCGGGGTAGGCGGAGATCTGCACGGCCTGGGCGGCGGCGGTGACGCTCATGTCCTGCCAGCCCGGGATCTCGTTCAGCGCGCTGTAGAAGGCCCGCGCGGCGTACGACGGGCGCATCAGCTCGGCCACCGTGCCCCAGCCGCTGCTGGGCCGCTGCTGGAACAACCCGAGCGAGTCGTGGTCGGAGCCGCTGCCCTGGTTCGGGTAGTCGGCCGACTCGGGGAGGACGTCGCTGGCCAGGTTGTAGAGGTTGCTCTCCTGCATGGCGGTGGCCAGTGCCACCACCAGGGCGCGGCGCGGCATCTTCATGCCCAGGCCGACGTCCACGATGATCTTCGCGTTGTCCATCTGTGCCTGGTCGAGGCCGGCGACCGGTCGGGGTCGGCGGGGCTTGACCGGCTTCTTGGGCGCCTTGCGGGCGACGGTCGGCGCGGGGGTGGGCGGCGCCGTCGGGCTGGGGAGGATCCGCGCGGGGGCGAGGTCACGGTCCAGCGAGCGGGAGGCGCGTTCGTCGGCGATGGCGGCCCGGTCGGCCACCGCCTCGGCGAGCGGCTCCACCGTGCGGGTCGGGTCGTCGTCGTTGCCCCGGGCGGTGGCGACCGCGACGAGGCTGAGGCAGCAGGTGACACCGGTGGCCAGGGCCACCCGGACCGGGGTCGAGCCCAGCAGGGACCGCCGGGGCGGTTCGGGGACGCGGTGACGGCCAATCGTCCGTTCGGTTGATGCGGCGTCGCCGGAAGGGGTGGTCGGGCGCGCGTCGGTCAGCTTCTGGTCGGCGGGGTCGTCGGGATGCACCTGACGAGGCTAGAGAAGCGACCGCCCGATGCCATCGGCCCTTACGGTGGCATGCGCCACAATTTGCCCCGATCGTGGCGACTTCAAGCACCAAAAGCGGAGCAGCACCCGCAACCCTCGCCGATCGGACCAGACGGTTATTCCCGATTTGCCGGTCAGTTGCGGTCGGGCATTCGCGCCTGCCGTCGAGAATCCAGCCGCGCCCGCCGGATCCACCGATTGCCCGATGTCGACTCCACCGAAAGGTCAGCACCGCCTCACGCGGTCGCATGATCGTGCTCGATCCTGGAAAGAGGGGCCGCAACGACGAACGATGCCACGACAACCAGGATCGAGCACGATCATGAGGCAGGGCGGCCGAGTGGGGCCGGGGCGTCGGCGAGCGGTGGATCTCAGTGTCGGCCGTTCTCCGCGGGCGTGACAGTGAGTCGATGCCGGCTGGCGTCGCCGCTGGAGAACGGCCAGAGCCGGTCGGCGTACTCGACCAGGTCGGCCAGTTGGTCTCGGCTCAGACCGGCCGAGGAGATCGAGGCGTGCACGTCGGCCCGGTACCGGCCGTCGTCGTCGCGCCCCAGCTTCGCCTCCGCCCGCACCTGCACGGTGTGCGCCTCGTCGGTGATCTCCCCGGCCGCCTCCACCGCCGCGTGGTGCAGGCAGGACGCGAAGGCGGCGGCCAGCAACTGCTCTGGTCTCAGCCCCGTGCAGTGCGCCGCCAGCGGCGAGGCCAGCGGGGTGGAGAGCCCTCCGTCGTCGGTGCGTACGTGACCGCCCTCGGCGGTCGCTGTGGCCTCACGCAGCCAGGAACTCTGATCCGGCATCGCGTTCTCCCGTCGCTCACCGGCTCGGCTACCCGGCCGCCGCCCGCCGAAACGCCGTCGAGCCCATCGTCAGCGCCCGGAGGCCCCGTTCGGCTCGTCGAGCAGGGCCACCGCCTCGGTCACCTCGGCCGCCGCCCGTTCGGTCCACGGCGACGTCGGGGTCGTCCGGCGGGGCGCCGGGATCGTCATCGGGACGTACACCCGGGCGTCCACGGCCTCGGCCAACAGCAGTGCCGCGACCATGCTGGTCGGGCGCTGGGCGGGATCGTCGGCCAGGCAGGAGTGGCACAACTCGGCCACCTCCGGCGGGAGCCCGTCGATCTCGGGCAGCGGGCTCGGCGGCTGCTCACGGCGTACGCCGAGCAGTTCGGTGGTGGTGGCCGCGTGGTACGGCAGGCGGGCGGTGAGGCAGTAGTAGAGCAGCACACCGAGGGCGTACATGTCGGCGGCGGGGGTGGCCGGCGCCCGCTGCAACTGCTCGGGCGCCAGGTAGGCCGGGGTGCCCAGCACCATGCCGGTCGGGGTCGGATCGGGTGCGCCGGCGGGGACGGCGATGCCGAAGTCGAGCACCTTCACGCCCGACGGGGTGAGCATGACGTTCGCGGGTTTGACGTCGCGGTGCACGATGCCCTCGGCGTGCGCGGCGGCCAGCGCCGCGGCGACCTCCGCGCAGACCCGCACCGAGATCCGCCAGTCCAGTGGCCCGGCCCGCAGGTGCGCGGCGAGCGTCTCGCCCTCGGCCAGCTCCATCACGATGTAGGGCACCGCCCGCCCCGGCCAGGTCGAGGCGGTGCCGAAGTCGTGCACGCTCGCCACGTTCGGGTGCACCAGGCGGGCGGCCGACCGGGCCTCCGCGCGGATCCGGTCCACCGGGCCGCCCTGACTGTGCCGGCCGTCCTGGTCGTCCGGACCGGGCAGGATGAGCTTCACCGCGACCGGCCGGTCCAGCACCTGGTCGTGCGCCCGCCACACCTCGGACATGCCACCCACGCCGATACGCTGCTCGAGCTGATACCGCCCGTCCAGTGTGCGCATCGACCACTCCTCGCCCTCACTCCGCCGACGGCGGGTGCTCCGACCGCGGTACCCGGCCGCCAAGCTGGGCAAACCGACAGCGCACCGGCCCGGCGCACCTCGCTGCGGCGCGACGACGGGTGCGGTAACTTGCGAGCCAGAGCCGGTGTCACCGATTGTGCCGGCACGGTCACCCGAGGGGGCGCCGCGATGAGCGAGGTCACCGTGCGCTTCGTCGGCGGTCCCGCGGACGGCCTGGTCCGGCTGCTGCCGGCCGGGTCGGACGGCGCCCCGCCACAGCGGTGGATCATGCGGCACCCGGACGGCACCGGTCCGGTGCAGCCCGGCCCCGACCACCTCTACGAACGCGACAGGCCCGACGACGCGGGCGGTTGGAGCATGCGGTTCGTGCGCACCGACGCGTCCGGGGTGTCCGAGTGACCACGAGGCGGGGCTGACCGGTGGTGTCGTCGGCATCGCGTCGGGCCGGCCACACAGCTGGCACACAGCTCCCGCAGGGGCGTGGCACAGACGTCACGGCCACGATGGGGGCCATGGTCACCAACGGGCAGGTCGCGCCGAGCCGGATCGAGTTGCGTCGCCCCGACGGCGAACCCGTCCGGGTGCTGGTCGTCGACGACGAGGCGACGCTCACCGATCTGCTGTCGATGGCGCTGCGCTACGAGGGCTGGCAGGTGCGCAGCGCCGGCGACGGCATGGCGGCGTTGAGCGCCGCCCGACAGTTCCAGCCGGACGCCGTGGTCCTCGACGTGATGCTGCCCGACCTGGACGGCTTCCAGGTGCTGCGCCGGCTGCGCGAGTACGCCCCGACCGTGCCGGTGCTCTTCCTGACCGCCCGCGACGCCGTGGAGGAACGCATCGCCGGCCTGACCGTCGGCGGCGACGACTACGTGACCAAGCCGTTCAGCCTGGAGGAGGTGATCGCCCGGCTGCGCGCGCTGCTGCGCCGCTCCGGCTTCGCCGTCGCCGCCCGGGAGGACGCCGTCCTCACCGTCGGTGACCTCAGCCTCGACGAGGACAGCCACGAGGTGCGCCGCTCCGGCCACCTGGTCACCCTCACCGCCACCGAGTTCGAGCTGCTGCGCTACCTGATGCGCAACCCGCGCCGGGTGCTCAGCAAGGCGCAGATCCTCGATCGGGTGTGGCACTACGACTTCGGTGGCCAGGCCAACGTGGTGGAGCTGTACATCTCGTACCTGCGTAAGAAGATCGACGCCGGTCGGGCGCCGATGATCCACACGCTGCGCGGTGCGGGCTATGTCCTCAAACCCGCCGAGTAGCCGCCGCCCGCTGCGCGCCGCCCGCCGGTGGCTGGCCGGCCGCTCGCTGCGTACCCGACTGGTGTTCGCCCTGGTCGCGCTGCTGGCGGTGGTCAGCGTCGCCATCGGTGGCCTCACCACCGTGGCGCTGCGGCACGTCCTGATCGACCGGCTCGACGCGGAGCTGGCGCCCGCCACGGTCATGCGGGGTGACCGTCCGGGACGGCCGGCCTTCCCGGGCGGCGGACCGGCCATCCCCGCCGGCTCTCCGTCCGGCACGGTGGTCGCCGAGATCGTCGACGGTCGGGTGACGAGCGCACGGACCCTGACCAAGAGCCCGTCCAGCGACGATCCGTTCCCCGACGAGCAGACCGTTCCCGTCGCGGAGGTCGCCACCCTGGCGGACCTGCCGATCGGCGTCGAACCGCGCACCGTCGACCTCGGCGTCCGCGGCGACTACCGGGCCGTGGCCCGGCAGTACTGGGACGGCAGGGTACGCGTCGTCGCCGTCCCACTGGCCGGCGTGCGGGAGACCGTCCGGCGACAACTCGCCGCCCAGGCCGGGGTGGCCGCCGTCGGGCTGCTGATCGCGGGTGCCGTCGGCGCGCTGATCGTGCGGGCCACGCTGCGCCCACTCAACCGGGTGGCCGCCACCGCCACCCGGGTCACCGAGCTGCCCCTGGACCGCGGCGAGGTGGCGCTCGCCGTCCGGGTCCCGGCCGTGGACACCGATGCGCGCACCGAGGTCGGCCAGGTCGGCGCCGCGCTCAACCGGATGCTGGAGCACGTCGCCGACGCGCTGTCCGCGCGGCAGGCCAGCGAGACCCGGGTACGCCAGTTCGTCGCCGACGCCAGCCACGAGCTGCGCACGCCCCTCGCGGCGATCCGCGGCTACGCGGAGCTGGCCCGCCGTGGCCGCGACGAGGTGCCCGCCGACGTGGCGCACGCGCTGCGGCGGGTGGAGTCGGAGAGCACCCGGATGACCAGCCTCGTCGACGACCTGCTGCTGCTGGCCCGCCTCGACACCGGCCGGCCGCTCGCGGTCGACCCGGTCGACCTGACCGCCCTGCTGGTGGACGCGGTCAGTGACGCGCACGTCGCCGGCCCCGACCACCACTGGCGGCTCGCTCTGCCCGAGGTGGCGATCCGGGTGCCCGGCGACGCCGCGCGGCTGCACCAGGTGGTGGCGAACCTGCTGGGTAACGCCCGGGTGCACACCCCGCCCGGCAGCACCGTCGTCACCACACTGGCCGTCGACGCCGACAGCGCCGTGCTCACGGTCGCCGACGACGGGCCCGGGGTGCCGGCCCCGTTGCGACCGGAGGTGTTCGAACGGTTCGCCCGGGGCGACAGCTCCCGGTCTCGCGAGCACGGCAGCACCGGGCTGGGCCTGGCGATCGTCGCGGCGGTGGTGGAGGCCCACCACGGCACCGTCACAGTGGACAGTCGCCCCGGCCGGACCGTGTTCACCGTCCGGCTGCCCCATCCCAGCGCCGACGCGTAGTCGGCGTACGGACCCGCCCGGAGGGTCAGCCGCGCAGCACCTCGGCGAGGACCTCGACGACGCGTCGGGTGTGGCGTCCGTCGGGGTCCTCGTCGGTGTTCAGGTCGGTCACGCTCATCCCCAGCAGCCGGTCGGCGCGGGCCAGTGGGGTGACCAGCGCGATCAGGTCCGCCCAGCGGGGCCCGTCCGGCTCCGGGTAGGTCACCGCCGGCAGGTCGCGCGGGTCCACCACGTCCAGGTCGAGGTGCAGCCACGCCGGGCCGTCCCCGTCGGCGGCCAGGCCCGCCCCGACCGCCCCCGCGCCGCGACGCAGCAGCTCCGCGGCGGGCACCTGGTGGATCGCCGGGTCGATCCGGGCCGCCTCGACAGTGCTGCTCTCGTCGGTGGGCGGGCGGTGCCCGAGCAGGTGTACGCGGCTCGGGTCGAGCAACGCGCCGTCGGAGGAGATGGCGGCGGGGCCGTGCCCGGTGACCACCGCGAGGTCCATGTCGGCGGCCTCGCCGGTCGGTGAGGTCACGCCGTCGAGGAAGTCCGGGTGCGCGTCGACGAACCACAGCACGGTCGCCGCGGGCAGGGCCGGGCAGATGCCGGGCAGGATCGCGCAGTCCCCGCCGAGCACCAGCGGCCGGCGGCCGTCGGCGAGCACCGCGGCGACCCGTGCGGTGATGGCCGCGCCCGCCCGGCGCAGGCCGGCGGCACCGATCACCCCGCTCGCCGGATCGCGGACCGGGTCGCGCAACCACGCCTCGTCGACCCGCCCACCGTCGTCGGCGGCGAGCGCGTCCAGCAGGCCCGCCCGGCGCAGCGCGTCGGGCGCCCGTTGCTCGCCGCGCCCGGCTCCGGAGGAGTCCAACGGCGCGTCCACCACCACCCAGCGCACGTCCGCAGCGTACCGGCGGGGTGGGTCTCCCGGTCGCATTCTGTGGCGAGGCTGGGAGTCCACGAATGTGCCCGCGACGCGGATGGCGATCAGCGTACGGTGAGAGACAAGTCCGGCTATCTAGGTCAAAAGCCTCATTGGTGTACGCCTGGGACCGGGGTCAGGACGGGCGAGGGCAAGGAGCGATCGGTGAGACATCTGGCCTACCTGGACGCGGGATCCGGCAGTCTGATCGTGCAGGCGGTCGTCGGCGGGGTGGCCGGCGCCGCGGTCGCCGCCAAGCTCTACTGGCGACGCCTCGTCGACCGGGTCCGCCGGCAACCGACCGACCAGCGGTGAGCGGGCCGACGATGGCGATCTCACCCACCGAGGTACGGCCCGAGCCGGCCTCCTTCCGCGACCCGGCCAACCGCGTCTTCCACGTCGGCGACGAGGTGCTGCGCGGGCTGGACCCCCGGGCCGCCGAGCACTGGCGGGCCCTGGCCGGCAGCACGTTCTTCCCGGCCCTGGTCGCCGCGCGCAAGGTCTGCGCCACCGAGGACGCCCCGTCGACACTGGTGCCCGCCACGACCGGAGCCGGGTGGGCCGCCGTGCTGCGCCACGAGCGCATCCCGTTCGTCTCCCACCCGTACGAGTGGTCGTTCACCATGCTGCGCGACGCCGCCCTGCTGCACCTGGAGATCCTGCGCGCCGCGCTCACCGACGGCTTCACCACCAAGGACGGCTCGGCGTACAACCTGCAGTGGCGTGGCGCCGAGCCGGTCTTCATCGACATCGGCTCCTTCGAGCCGGCCCGCGACGGTGAGCCGTGGGCCGGCTACCGGCAGTTCTGCCAGACCGTGCTCTACCCGCTGATGCTCACCGCCCATCTGGGCGTCGACTTCCAACCGTGGCTGCGCGCCCGGGTCGACGGCATCGAGGCCGACGAACTCCGGCCGCTGTTCGGCGGGGTCCGCCGGCTGCGCCCCGGTGTGCTGACCCACCTGCACCTGCACGGCGCCATGCAGCAACGCAACGCCGCCGCCAGCACCACAGACGTCCGCGACCAACTGCGGGCCGCCGGCTTCTCCCGGGAGTTGCTGTTGGCCACCGTACGCGGCATGCAGAAACTGGTCCGCAAGCTGGACCACCGCCCGGCCGAGAGCCACTGGTCGGACTACCAGCGCACCTGCGGCTACTCGGCCCGGGAGCGGGTGGCGAAGGAGCAGTTCGTCGCCACCGCGGTGGCCGCCGGCACCCGCCCCCGCCTGGTGCTCGACCTCGGCGCCAACGACGGCCGGTACTCCCGCCTGGCCGTCGGGCACGCCGACTACGTGGTCGCCGTCGAGCAGGACCCGGCCGTGGTCGACGAGTTGTACCGCAAACTGCGCGCCGAGGGCCAGCGCCGGATCCTGCCGCTGGTGCTGGACCTGGCCGACCCGTCGCCCGGCGGAGGCTGGCGGGGCGTCGAGCGGGCCGGCTTCGCCGAGCGGGCCCGCGCCGACGTGGTGCTCGCCCTGGCCGTGGTGCACCACCTGGCGATCGGGCGCAACGTGCCGCTGTCGGAGGTCGTCGACTGGCTGGCCGGGCTGACCGTGCCCGGCGGGGCGCTGGTGGTGGAGTTCGTCGGGCCGGAGGACCCGATGGCGGAGCGGCTGCTGGCCAACAAGCCCGCCGGCCTCTTCCCGGACTACCGGCGCGACACCTTCGAGGCGTTGCTCGCCGCCCGGGGCCGGATCACCGACCGACTGGAACTGCCCTCGGGCACCCGCACGCTCTACCGGACGGTGATGGGTGGCTGACCGGCCGGGCTCGGTCTCCGGGCGGTCAGACCGGGGCTGGCGGGACGAGCTGGGCCGACTGCTGGAAATCGTCGCGCTGGTCGGGCTCGTCGTCACCCAGCCACTGCTGGACGTGCTCGGCCGCAGCCCCGACTTCTTCCTCTTCCACCGCGCCGACCCGGCCCAGATCCTGCTGCTGACCGCCCTGGTGGCGGTGCTGCCCACGACCGCGGTGGCCCTGCTCGGCGCGCTCGGTCGACTGGCCGGCCGGACCGCCCGCGCCCACATCCACACCGGGCTGGTCGGGCTGCTGCTCGCCGCCCTCGCCGTGCAGGTGGGCCGACACGTGACGCCGCTTCGGGGCGTACCCCTGCTGGTGGTGGCTCTGGCGGTCGGTGCCGGCGGGGCGGTCGCACACCGGCGGTGGCGGGCGCCGCGCCGGGCGCTGCGACTGGCCGCCGCCGGGCCGGTGGCGTTCGTGGCGCTGTTCCTGCTCGTCTCACCCACCTCGGCGGTGGTGCTGCCGCGCGGCGACGGCGGCGCGGCCGGCACCGCGCAGGGCGCCGGCGTGCACCCGCCGGTGGTCATGCTGATCCTCGACGAACTGCCGCTGGTCAGCCTGCTCGGTGCCGACGGGCGGATCGACGCGACGAGATACCCGCACTTCGCCGAGTTGGCCGGGGCCTCGACCTGGTACCGCAACGCCACCGGGGTCAGCGGCTGGACACCCAACGCGCTGCCCGCGATGCTCACCGGCCGCTATCCGGCGCGGCAGGTCGCCCCGCACTACTCGCAGTACCCGGACAACATCTTCACCGCCTTCGGCGGCCTGTACGACATCCGCGCCGAGGAGACCATCACCCGGCTGTGCCCGCCCAGCCGCTGCGAACAACCGGTCGCCCCCGAACAGGGGCTCGGCGTGCTGGTCCGGGAGACCGGCAAGCTGCTCGGCCGGGTCGCCGGGCCCACGGAGAGCGCTGTCGACCCGGAGGACTCCTACCGTGAACAGACCCGGGCCGAGGCCGGTCTGGACGCCGCCGAGCCGGTGCCGGCCGACCCGAAGTTCCGCTGGGACAGCCTGGACGACAACCAACCGGCCCGGTTCACCCGCTTCCTGGCCGGGCTGCAGCCGACGACCCGGCCCACCCTGCACTTCCTGCACCTGCTGATGCCGCACTCGCCGTGGACGTACCTGCCGTCCGGCGCACGCTACGACGCACCCGAGGACCTGCCCAACGACGGCGCCGGGTGGATCGACCTGGCCCGGCAACGCCACCTCGCCCAACTCGGCTACACCGACCGGCTGATCGGCGAGACCCTGCGCACGCTGCGCGCCAGCGGCCTCTACGACCAGGCGCTCGTCGTGGTGACCGCCGACCACGGGGTGAGCTTCCGGCCCGGGGCGCAGGGCCGGGGCCTGGACTCGCTCAAGGCCGCCGCCGGTGAGGTCGCCTGGGTGCCGACGTTCGTCAAGGAGCCCGGGCAGCAGGCCGGCCGGGTGGACGACCGCAACTGGGAACACGTCGACCTGCTGCCGACCGTGGCCGACGAGGCCAACATCCGGCTGCCCTGGCAGGTCGACGGGCGTTCCGCCCGGCAGGCCCCCCGCACCGACGGTACGAAACACTTCTACGACCGCCCAGGCGTTCCGGTCACCTTCCCCGGTGGGGTGCCCGCCGCACCGCCACCGCCGACACCGCACCCCCTGGTCGGCACCGAGGTGCGCGCCGGCCCGGCCGGAGGCAACGCCCGGGTGGCCGACCTGGCCGCGTTCACGGCCACCGACCCGGACACCGGCACCCTCCCGGCGCTGGTCTGGGGGGACGTCCCGGACCGGATCCCGGACGGCACACTGCTGGCGGTCGCCGTCAACGGCCGCATCGGGGCCGTCGTACCGGCGGTGCCGGCCGACCCCGGCGGACGCCGGTTCGCCGCGCTGCTCACCGACGACAGGCTGTTCCACGCCGGCAACAACCAGCTCGACGTCTTCCAGGTCACGACGGACGGTACGCTGCGGCGCCTCGCGCTGTCCTGAGTCGGTGCCTCGGGGTCCGGTCCGGCGTGGCTCCCGGGTCCGGTCCGGTCGTGTCCCGGCTGGCGGGACGTCGGGTTTCCCGGCGGCCCGGTCGGGAATCGGGTGACGCATACCTCACCGCCGAACCACGGCGGGCGTTGTCCCCAGAGCCGCAATTACGGTAGAAGCGAAGGCAATTCAACGTAGATCTGCCGGCGAAGCGAGGAACCACATGACGGAAGTCAAGCTCGATCACCCCGGTGGGCAGCTGTCGATGCCGGTGCACCCAGCGGTCGAGGGCCCCGCCGGCATCGGGGTGAGCAAGCTGCTCAAGGAAACCGGGATGACGACGTACGACCCCGGTTTCGTCAACACCGCGGCCGCCTCATCGGCGATCACCTACATCGACGGCGACGCGGGGATCCTGCGTTACCGGGGATACCCGATCGAGCAGCTGGCCGAGAAGTCCTCCTTCCTGGAGGTCTCCTACCTGCTCATCTACGGTGAGCTGCCGACCGAGCAGCAGCTGGCCGAGTTCAGCGAGTGGATTCGGCGGCACTCGCTGCTGCACGAGGAGATGCGTCGCTTCTTCGACGGCTTCCCCCGTGACGCCCACCCGATGGCGGTGCTGTCGTCCGCGGTCAGCGCCCTGTCCACCTTCTACCAGGACAGCCTGGACCCGTTCGACTCCGAGCACGTGGAGATCTCCACGGTCCGGCTGATGGCGAAGGTGCCGACCATCGCCTCGTACGCCTACAAGAAGTCCATCGGGCAGCCGCTGCTCTACCCGGACAACTCCCTGGGGTACGTGGACAACCTGCTGCGGATGACGTTCGGCGTGCCGGCGGAGCCGTACGAGGTCGACCCGGTGATGTCGAAGGTGCTGGACATGCTGTTCGTCCTGCACGCCGACCACGAGCAGAACTGCTCCACGTCGACGGTCCGCCTGGTCGGCTCCAGCAACGCCAACCTGTTCGCCTCGGTCTCCGCCGGCGTGAACGCGCTGTTCGGCCCGCTGCACGGCGGCGCCAACCAGGCGGTGCTGGAGATGCTCCAGCAGATCCACGCCGGCGACGGCGACGTCCGCTCCTTCGTCCGCAAGGTCAAGAACAAGGAGGACGGCGTCAAGCTGATGGGCTTCGGCCACCGGGTCTACAAGAACTACGACCCGCGGGCGGCGATCGTCAAGAAGGCCGCGCAGGACGTGCTGGGCCGGATGGCCAAGCCGGACCCGCTGCTGGACATCGCCATGGAGCTGGAGGAGATCGCCCTCGCCGACGACTTCTTCGTCTCCCGTCGCCTCTACCCGAACGTGGACTTCTACACCGGCCTGATCTACAAGGCCATGGGCTTCCCGACGAAGATGTTCACGGTGCTCTTCGCGCTCGGCCGGCTCCCCGGCTGGATCGCCCAGTGGCGCGAGATGATCGGCGACCCGGAGACCAAGATCGGCCGTCCCCGGCAGGTCTACGTCGGTGCCCCCGAGCGGGACTACGTCCCCTTCGCCGAGCGCTGACCGTTCGTCCCCAGCACCACCGCAGGCCGTCGACCCCTCCGGGTCGGCGGCCTGCCGCCTTCCCGCGCGGTCTGGCGCATTTCCGCGCGGTCTGGGAGTTGATCAACTCGGTTTTCAGAAAGCCGGGGTGTCCGGGTGCGGTGGATGGCCCGACTTCCTGAAAGCCGAGTCGATCACGCCGCGGCCCGCTGGTTGGCGGGCCCCAGGTGACACGCCAGGCCCCCGACGGACAGGTGCGGCAGCGCGCTCGGGCGTGACCACTGCGCGGTCACCTCCGGGCGGCGGATCAGCTCCAGAGCGATCGAGGCGGCAACCGGAAAGGCGGAATCCAGGGCGTCGACAGAACGAGACATCCGCACATCCTGGCAGGCGCCGGCCGGTCCGCGCCGGACAGCGAGGCACTGACGGACCCGGCCGGCCCGCGCCGGGCACCGGCTTGATCGACTCGGGTTTCAGGAAGTCGGGGGGTCCTCAGCACCGGGACACCCCGACTTCAAGAAAACCGAGTCGATCAAGGAAAATCAGCGTGCGGCGTGGGGCGTGCAGCTCGGGTTAGCGCAGGCCGGCGGCGGCGAGCAGGTTGCCCTCGGGTAGCGCCGGGAGGGCGCGGCCCTGGGACATGCGCTGCTCGGCGCGTTGGGCGGTGAACGCGGCGTCGGTGGCGATGGCGGCGGCGTAGCTGGCGGCGGTGCGCTGGGCGATCGCCGTCCAGCCGTACTGGTCGTGGACCATGCGGCGGGCGCGGCGGGCCAGCACGCGGGAGCGGTCGGGGTCGGACAGCAGCGCGTCGACGGCGTCGGCGAGCCCGTCGGGGTCGTGCGGGCGGAAGGTCATCCCGGTCACGCCCGGCTCGACGATCTCGGCGAGGCCACCGGTGGCGGCGACGGCGAGGGGTGCGCCGGCCGCCGCGCCCTCCAGGGCGACCATGCCGAACGGCTCGTAGATGCTCGGCACGGCGAAGCAGTCGGACGCGGCCATCAGCGCCGGCAGGTCGGTGCCGCCGAGGAAGCCGGGCATGGTGACCATGCCGCCGAGGCCGCGGCGGTGCACCTCGGCCTCCAGTTCGGCGCGGTACGGGCCGTCGCCGGCGATCACGGCACGCAGGCCCGGGTGCCGCTCGCGCAGTCGGGGCAGTGCGGCGATCAGGTGCTGGACGCCCTTCTCGTACACGAGGCGGCCGGCGAAGGTGACCAGCGGGCCGTTACCGGCGAACCGGGCGCGGGCGGCGGCCACCGCGCGGGCGGGCACCCGCCAGCGGTGCGGCTCGACGCCGTTGGCGACCACGTCGACCCGGGCGGCCGGTACGCCGAACAGGGCGTTGACCTCGTCGCGCATGTAGCCGGAGCAGACGATCACCCGGCCGGACTCGCTGGTGAGCCACTGCTCGATGCCGTGGATGGTGCGGTTCATCTCGTCGGGTAGCCAGCCCTGGTGTCGCCCGGCCTCGGTGGCGTGCATGGTGGTGACCAGGGGCAGGTCCAGGTGCTCGGCCAGGGAGACGGCGGTGTGGGCGACGAGCCAGTCGTGGGCGTGGATGACGTCGTACGAGCCGGCTTGGGTGGCGCGTAGGGCGGTGCGGGTGAGGGTGTGGTTGAAGGCCATGGTCCAGGCCAGCAGGGAGCTGGTGGCGAGGGGGAAGGCGACCGGGTCTTCGGGGGCGCGCAGGATGCGGACGCCGTCGGCGTACTCCTCCATGGGTGCGCCGTCGGTGTGGCGGGTGACGACGGTGACCTCGTGGCCGGCGGCGGCGAGGGCGACGGAGAGGGCGTGTACGTGGCGGCCGAGGCCGCCGACGAGCACCGGCGGGTACTCCCAGGACAGCATCAGGATGCGCTGGGTCTGCGGGGGCACCCCGGGACCGGGCTGCGCCGGCACGGTCGTGCCGGGCTGCGCGGAGAGACCAGGCAGACCGGGCTGGGTCGGGAGCGGGGACCGGGAGGTCAGGGTGGGCCGGTGGGCCCGGTCCAAGGTGGCTGTGTGCTGCTCGTCGACCCGCAGTGTCACATCAATCTCCGTCCATGCATGGTGATACGCCGACGTCAGTGGCGGCGGAGTGAGGTGTAAGGGGTGGCGGAGGGCCTGGCGGAACGCGCGTGAACGCTTGTCCCCGGTCAAGGAAAGTGCATCGGGCCCGAGAACGCACCTCGAAAAGGGTCATCGTGACGGAGGACACCTGAGGGTGTTGCCCGCATCAGACGGGTCGTTTTCGCACACCGCCTGAAAGGATGGATTGGCGCTGCCGGGCGGGGGGCAATAGCTGCGTGCGCGCGGGCATGCGTCGGCCGGTGCGGGCACAACCATGGTCTAAGGAGCAACATGCAGGTCTGGCCGGGCGAGCGGTATCCCCTGGGCGCCACCTACGACGGGATGGGCACCAACTTCGCCATCTTCTCCGAGGTGGCCGACAGGATCGAGCTGTGCCTCTTCGACGAGTGGGACACCGGCGCGGAGCGCCGCGTCGAGCTGCGTGAGGTGGACGCCTACGTGTGGCACGCGTACCTGCCGGGCATCGAGCCGGGGCAGCGCTACGGCTACCGGGTGTACGGCCCGTACGACCAGGCCAACGGGCTGCGCTGTAACCCGCACAAGCTGCTGCTCGACCCGTACGCGAAGGCCATCGACGGTGACGTGCAGTGGGACCCGGCGGTCTACGACTACGACCTGAACGAGCCGGAGAAGATGTCGGAGACGGACTCGGCGCCGTTCATGCCGAAGTCGGTGGTGGTCAACCCGTACTTCGACTGGGGCAACGACAAGCCACCGCGCACCCCTTACCACCACTCGGTGATCTACGAGGCGCACGTGCGCGGGCTGACCATGCGCCACCCGGACATCCCGGAGGAGCTGCGCGGCACGTACGCGGCCATCGCCTCCCCGCCGATGATCGACTATCTGACCCAGCTCGGGGTGACCGCGATCGAGCTGATGCCGGTGCACCAGTTCATCCACGACAACCGCCTGGTCGACCTGGGGCTGCGCAACTACTGGGGTTACAACACCATCGGGTTCTTCGCCCCGCACCACGGCTACTCGGCGCTGGGCCGCACCGGCCAGCAGGTGCAGGAGTTCCGGGGCATGGTCAAGGCGCTGCACGCGGCCGGCATCGAGGTCATCCTCGACGTGGTCTACAACCACACCGCCGAGGGCAACCACCTCGGCCCGACGTTGAGCTTCAAGGGCGTGGACGCGCCCAGCTACTACCGGCTCAGCGAGGAGGACCGCCGCTACTTCGTCGACTACACCGGCACCGGCAACAGCCTCAACGTGCGCAGCCCACACTCCCTGCAACTGATCATGGATTCGCTGCGCTACTGGGTGACCGAGATGCACGTCGACGGTTTCCGCTTCGACCTGGCCGCCACCCTGGCCCGCGAGTTCTACGAGGTGGACCGGCTGTCCACGTTCTTCGAGGTGGTGCAGCAGGACCCGGTGGTCAGTCAGGTGAAGCTGATCGCCGAGCCGTGGGACGTCGGCCCCGGCGGCTACCAGGTGGGCAACTTCCCGCCACTGTGGACGGAGTGGAACGGAAAGTACCGCGACACGGTACGAGACTTCTGGCGCGGCGAGCCCGCCACCCTGGCCGAGTTCGCGTCGCGGATCTCCGGCTCGGCCGACCTCTACCAGGACGACGGCCGCCGCCCGTTCCACAGCATCAACTTCGTCACCGTGCACGACGGGTTCACGCTCAACGACCTGGTGTCGTACAACGACAAGCACAACGAGGCCAACGGCGAGGACAACCGCGACGGCGAGAGCCACAACCGCTCCTGGAACTGCGGCGTCGAGGGCGACACCGACGACGAGGCGGTGCTCGCCCTGCGGGCCAAGCAGCGGCGCAACTTCCTGGCCACGCTGATGCTGTCGCAGGGCGTCCCGATGATCGGCCACGGCGACGAGCTGGGCCGCACCCAGCACGGCAACAACAACGTCTACTGCCAGGACAGCGAGCTGGCCTGGGTCGACTGGGACAACGTCGACGAGCAGTTACTGGAGTTCGTCCAGACGCTCACCGCGTTCCGCAAACGACACCAGGCGTTCCGCCGCCGCCGCTTCTTCACCGGCCTGAAGGTGAACGGGCGCGGCACCGACGAGCCGCTGCCCGACCTGGCCTGGCACACCCCGGACGGGCGGGAGATGACCGGCGAGGACTGGGGCAACGACTTCGGCCGCTCGGTGGCGCTGTTCGTCAACGGCGAGGGCATCCGCGAACGCGGCCAGTACGGCCAGAAACACCACGACGCGTCGTTCCTGCTCTGCTTCAACGCCCACGACGCGCCACTGGACTTCACCATGCCCGGTTCCGAGTACGGCCAGAAGTGGGAACGGGTGATCAGCACGGCCGAACCCGAACCGGGCGACGCCACCGTGATCAGCGCGGGCGGCACCCTCCGGGTGCCGGACCGGTCCCTCGTGGTGCTGGAGAGGACGATCTGACATGCCGGCCACCCCTCCGAAGGCCACCTACCGCGTCCAGGTCCGCCCCGGCTTCGACCTGGACGCCACCGCCGCGATCGTCGACTACCTCGCCGACCTCGGCGTCAGCCACCTCTACACCGCCCCGCTGCTGGCCGCCACCCCCGGTTCGCAGCACGGCTACGACGTGGTCGACCACCGGGCGGTCAACCCGGAGCTGGGCGGTGAGGCCGCCCGGCAGCGACTGCTGGCCGCGCTGCGGGCCCAGCAGCTCGGCCTGGTCGTCGACATCGTGCCCAACCACGCCGGGGTCGGCGTCCCACCGGCCAACCCCGCCTGGTGGGACGTGCTGCGCCGGGGGCGCGACTCGTCGTACGCCGACTGGTTCGACATCGACTGGGACCGGGGCCGGCTGCTGCTGCCGGTGCTCGCCGACGACCCGGCCGCCCTGGACGACCTCAAGGTGGTCGACGACGAGCTGCGCTACCACGAGCACCGCTTCCCGATCGCCGACGGCACCGGCGACGGCACCGCGCGGGAGGTGCACGACCGGCAGCGCTACGAGCTGGTCTCCTGGCGTCGGGGTGACACCGAGCTGACGTACCGCCGGTTCTTCGCCATCGCGGGCCTTGCCGGTCTGCGCGTGGAGGACCCGGCGGTGTTCGCCGCCACCCACGAGCTGATCCTGCGCTGGGCCGCCGCCGGGGAGGTCGACGGCATCCGCGTCGACCACCCCGACGGGCTGCGCGACCCGGCCGGCTACCTGACCCGGTTGCGGGCCGCCGCACCGGACGCCTGGCTCGTGGTGGAGAAGATCCTGGAGTACGGCGAGGAGCTGCCGGACTGGCCGGTGGACGGCACCACCGGCTACGAGGCCCTGGCCGCCGTGAACGGCCTCTTCGTCGACACCGACGCCGAGGGCGACTTCACGGTGCTGGACACCCGACTGACCGGGCGGCGCACCACGTGGGAAAACCTCACCCACACCACCAAACTCGCCGCCGCCACCGGGCTCCTCGCCGCCGAGCTGACCCGGCTCGCCGCGCTCGCCCCCGAGGTGCCCACTGAGCGGGCCCGCGCGGCGCTCGCCGAGCTGGCCGCCGCGTTCGCCGTCTACCGCGGCTACCCGCCGCACGGCGCCCGGCACCTCGCCGCCGCCCGCTCCGAGGCCGGCCGCCGCCGCCCCGACCTGGCCGGCGCCCTGGACGCGGTCACCCGCCGACTGCGTAACCCCGACGACGAGCTGGCCCGACGCTTCCCGCAGCTCACCGGCGCGGTGATGGCCAAGGGCGTGGAGGACACCGCCTTCTACCGGTGGACCCGCTTCGTGGCCCTCAACGAGGTCGGCGGCAGCCCCGCCCACTTCGGGGTGCCGCCGGCGGAGTTCCACCGCTTCGCCGGCGCCCAGCAGGTCCGCTGGCCCGCCAGCATGACCACCGTCTCCACCCACGACACCAAACGCGGCGAGGACGTCCGCGCCCGCCTCGCCGTGCTCAGCGAGTTGCCGGGCCGCTGGGCCGAGCAGGTCAAAACCTGGATGGAGTACGCGCCGCTGCCCGACCCGGCGTTCGCCCACCTGCTCTGGCAGACCGCCGTCGGCGCGTGGCCGATCGAACGGGAACGGCTGCACGCGTACGCCGAGAAAGCCGCCCGGGAGGCCGCGGCCTCGACCAGTTGGGCGGACCCGGACCCGGCCTTCGAACAGGCCATGCACGCGGTCATCGACCGCATGTACGACGACCCGAGCCTGCACGACGAGCTGACCGAACTCGCCGCCGCCATCACCCCCGCCGGCTGGTGCAACTCCCTCGGGCAGAAGCTCGTGCAACTCACCATGCCCGGTGTGCCGGACACCTACCAGGGCACCGAGCTGTGGGACAACTCCCTCGTCGACCCGGACAATCGGCGCCCGGTCGACTTCGACGTACGCCGAGAACTGCTGGCACGCCTCGACGGCGGCTGGCGTCCCCCGATCGACACCGACGGAGCGGCGAAGCTGCTCGTCGTGTCGCGGACCCTGCGGTTGCGGCGGGCGCACCCGGAGCTGTTCACCGGCTACCGGCCGGTGCCGGCCCATGGGCCGCAGGGCCGGCACGCGGTGGCGTTCGACCGGGGTGGCGCGATCACCGTCGCCACCCGCCTGCCGCTGGGCCTGGCACGCGCCGGTGGCTGGTGCAACACCGCACTGTCGCTTCCCGTTAACGAGGTTAAGGACCTGTTCACCGGTCGGGTCTACAGTGGCGGGGAGACACCTCTGGACGATCTTCTGTCCGACTATCCCGTCGCACTGCTGGCCCCTCCCACCGCTGCCGTGGAGGCTGCGTCATGACCGAATTCTCCGTGTGGGCCCCGGACGCCACCCGCGTGCGACTGCGCCTGACCGGCGACACCGACCACGAGATGCGCGCCGCCGCCGACGGCTGGTGGCGCGTCGACGTGCCCGACGCCGGCCTCGACTACTCCTTTCTGCTGAACGACGACGACACCCCACTGCCCGACCCCCGCTCCCCGTGGCAGCCTGCTGGTGTGCACGGACCCAGCCGCCGCTACGACCACTCGGCCTTCGCGTGGTCCGACACCTCGTGGACCGGCCGGCAACTGCCCGGCAGCATCCTCTACGAGCTGCACATCGGCACCTTCACCCCGGACGGCACCTTCGACGCGGCCATCGACCGCCTCGACCACCTGGTGTCACTCGGCGTCGACCTGATCGAGCTGCTCCCGGTCAACGCCTTCAACGGCGAACACAACTGGGGGTACGACGGCGTCTGCTGGTACGCCCCCCACCAGCCCTACGGCGGCCCCGACGGCCTGAAACGGTTCGTCGACGCCGCGCACGCCAAGGGGTTGGGGGTGATCCTCGACGTCGTCTACAACCATTTCGGGCCCTCCGGGGCCTACGCGCCGCAGTTCGGGCCCTACCTGGCCGAGCAGAGCAACAGTTGGGGCCGCTCGATCAACCTGGACGGCCCGCACTCCGACGAGGTACGCCGCTACATCATCGACAGCGTGCTCATGTGGCTGCGGGACTACCACGTCGACGGGTTGCGGCTCGACGCCGTGCACGCGTTGCCCGACTCGCGGGCGGTGCCCATCCTGGAAGAGCTGGCGGTTGCCGTCGAGTCGCTGTCGACGCATCTCGGGCGGCCGTTGTCGCTCATCGCCGAGTCCGACCTCAACGACCCGCGGCTCATCACGCCTCGGGAGGCTGGCGGGTTCGGGCTGCACGCGCAGTGGAACGACGACGCGCACCACGCGCTGCACACGTTGCTGACGGGGGAGCGGCAGGGGTACTACGGGGACTTCGGCTCCCTCGAAACGCTGTCCGACGTGTTGACGGGTGGGTTCTTCCACGCTGGCACCTTCTCCAGCTTCCGCAACCGGCACCATGGGCGGCCTGTTGACCCTCGGGTGCCTGGGCACCGGTTCGTGGCCTACTTGCAGAACCATGATCAGATCGGGAACCGGGCTGCCGGGGATCGGATCTCTGCCTCGCTGTCGCCTTCGTTGCTGCGGGTTGGGGCCACGTTGCTGTTGACCGCGCCGTTCACTCCCATGCTGTTCATGGGGGAGGAGTGGGCTGCTTCTACGCCGTGGCAGTTCTTTACCTCGCACCCGGAGCCGGAGTTGGCTTCTGCGGTGCGGACCGGGCGGCGGCGGGAGTTCGCGTCGCACGGGTGGCCGGAGGGGGACGTGCCGGACCCGCAGGACCCGGAGACGTTCACGCGGTCGCGGTTGGACTGGGCGGAGCTGGACAAGCCTGAGCATGCTTCGATGCTGGCGTTTTACCAGCGGTTGATTGGGCTGCGGCGGTCTCGCCCTGACCTGTCGGATCCTCGGTTGCAGGCGGTTTCGGTGCAGCATGGGGACCAGTTTTTGGTGATGCGGCGGGGGGACACGCTTGTGGTGGCGAACCTCGCGGGGCGGGGGCAGGGGGTTAGCCTGCCTGGGGTGGCTCGGCGGGTGTTGCTGGCTACGGGGGAGGGGGTCACGGTGATGCGGGACCGGATCCAGTTGCCTGCGGAGACTGCGGCGATCGTGGCGCTTTAGCTTGCCCATGGCGAAGCTCGGCTCATCTCGGAGACGCTGCCTTCGTAAGAAACGATCATGAACCTAATTCTGAATCATCAACGAGGCGACTCGGTTCCCCCCGAAAGCGCTACAGAGATTGAAAGGCTGACGTCTCTCGACGTGTCTGCGTGATCTGCGTCGATGGTTTGGGTAGGTCGGGGTGATGAGGTATCCGGCTGGTGGTGGCATGAACGCGGCAGCCCGGGTCCGGCGTGAGAAGGTTCGGGTCCAGGCCGCGACGATGTTCGAAGAGTCCAAACCGACGACGCAGATCGCTTCTGAGCTGCGGGTTTCCGAGAAGTCTGTCCGTGAGTGGCGACGTAAGTGGGTAGCTGGTGGAGCCCAAGCTTTGGCGTCGGCCGGGTCGGGTGGTTCGGATTGCAAGCTCTCCGCTGACCAGCAGGAAGAACTCGCGGAGATGCTCGATGACGGTCCTCTGGCCCACGGCTGGGAGGACGCCCGCTGGACCCTGGCCCGTGTCGCCGAGGTCATCGATCGCCGCTTCGCGGTCAACTACACGCTGCGTGGGGTGTCCTATCTGCTGCACCGCATGGGCTACAGCCAGCAGGTCCCGACCCGCCGGGCGGTCGAACGTGACCCCGAGGCGATCGCGAGTTGGCATCGTAGGCGGTGGCCGTCGGTAAGAGGTTAGCCGCGGCGCGGGGCGCCTGGATCTGCTTCCAGGACGAGGCAGGCCAGGTCCTGCGACCGCCGGTGGCCAAGACGTGGGCCCGGCGTGGACACACGCCCGTCGTCGAGGTCTGCGGCAAGGGCTCCGGTCGGGTCTCCATCGCCGGTCTGGTCTGCCTCAAGCCCGGACAGCGCGGCCGGTTGATGTGGCGAACCCGGCTGCACCGCGGTCGCGCCGGGGAGCGTGGCAGTTTCAGCGAGGACGACTACATCGTCTTCCTCGACCAGGCCCACCAACGCCTACACGCACCGATACTGCTGATCTGGGACAACCTGAACACCCACGTCAGCCACCGCATGCACGCCCTGATCACCGCCCGACCGTGGCTAACCGTGAGCCGGTTACCCGCCTACGCCCCGGACCTCAACCCCACCGAAGGCGTCTGGCGCTGGATGAAACGAGGCCTGACCAACACCGCCGCCCGCAGCGTCGACCACCTCGCGCAACTGATCAAACGTCGACTACGCGCGTGTCAGCAACAGACCGATCTCCTCGCCGGCTTCCTCGCCAGCACCGGCATGACCCTCGAACCAGAAACACCGAGATAACCCGAACCCTGGCCTTTCAACCTCTGTAGCCCTCACCTTGTGACCTAACAAATTCTGGTCGAGGATTCTCTGCCTCCCCTTGGGTCGCTGGCGGCGGTAACCTGTCGCGTCGGAGTGTTGTTGAGTTACCTTTGACATATTCCGTATCCCGATTAGAGGTTATGCGGGTAAGCGCCACCCCTTCTAGGAGTAATTGTCTGAGCTGTTCAACCATCTCATGCAATTCGTATCCCGGTTCAGTGTCGCTTGGCCACCATTCATATACCACGGAAGAGAAGGCGAGCACCCATGCCCCGAGGGGGGCGTTCGGGGTCAAGTGATATGCGCGATTGCCAGCTTCAGTGATAGACGCCAATGCCCTCCGGTCCGCGTCAAGTGGAGACCAGGAGCCGATGTCATCCAAATCGTTTACACGATTCGCGATTCGTCTGAAGTGCTCCTGGATATTCCTCCGAAGTCGGAGCTCAGCGGATCGCGTACCTATTTTTCTGGCGGCTTCTTCCGTTGCAGGAAGGGGAGTAGTGGAAGTCTGGATACCATCGCGGATTGGAGATATCGCAGAATCTAATTGGCGTATATTTATTATTGCACCGTCGAAACTTGAGCCTTTAATCATTGCAAGGCTTAAGTCGCAGCCTGCGAGGTTGGCTCCGTCGAAATTCGCCGCTTCCAGATTCGCCCGCTGAAGGCGAGCTCCCTTAAGGTCCGCCTCGGTGAGCTGGGCGCCGAGGAGGCTGCACCCTTCCATGCGAGCTTTCATTAAGCCTGCCCGGTGGAGTTTGGCACCATGGAGATCGGCATTATCAAGGCGTACCTGGAGAAGGTTGGCCCAAGAGAGTTCGGCGGCGAATAGTGATGCTCCCTGGAGCCGAGCCCGAGACAGGATAGCACCTTCAAGATTCGCCCCAAAAAGCTGACTTTTTTGCAGGTTGGCTCCCAGTAAGTTCGACCTCTCCAGGTTAGCTTTTGATAGGTCAACTTCGGACAGGATGGCCATACTGAAAGAGCAGTTCTTCAACTGTGCTCCGAACAAGTTTGCGCCCGTCAAGTTTGCATTCGAAAAATCTGCGCCATCTAACCGCGCTCCAGTCAAGTCGGCACCACGCAAGTGAGTTGCGGAGAAATTTAGACGCCTCTCTTCAACTCTCATTGGACGGCGTCCCATAACAGTAAGGGCGGCCTGAATATCAGACGTAACCTTCCTATTGCCATCCGCAGCTTCAGGTAGTCTGGCGGTCTCGCGTATGAACGTGGAGAGTATTTCCACAACGGTTTGATGGTCGCGAGGGGACTCCCGCATGAGATGGTCAAGGGCGTGGATAGCCCCGAGACGTTCAGTAAGTTGTCCGGACGCAAGGTGGGCGATCGACTTTGTGTAGCGGTCTGTCTGCTGTCCTCGCCTGGTCAGGTAGTACGTGCTGCCGGTGAAGATGAGGCCGATAAGCGCTACCGAGCCGGCTGCTGCAGCCAGGAATGTTTGCCGTGTACTGTTTAGGGCGGCTGCCCGATCCTTGCTGCCTGGCGTTGCAGTGTCGGATATCGGACCTAGGAGTAGTAGTAGCGCCAGGATCACCATTAGGGAGGCGGAGCTGATTACGATTGCGGCTCTTCCGCCACTCAGCCAGCGATGCATCCTGGAAGCCTGACTGGATAGATCGAGGCATGCAAGGACCTTTAAGAAGTTTTCTGTGCGCGATCTAGGCGGCCCGCGTCGGGGGCCACTCGCTGCCGAACCTAGGCCAGGCCAGGCCATGGCCTGGCGCCGCGCCTCTGGCCGTCGGCTGCCAGCGCCGTCGGTGTTAGCCCGCCGACGGGTGCGGCGCACTAAGGACTTCTGCCACATGGGTTACCGGCAATTTCAGGGGTAGCCATGTATCAGTTGGCAGGGAGACTCAGTGTCGAGCAGGGGTGACCGATGGCCACGAGGGCGAGGGATGCCGTCGGCCGCGCCTGTGCAGATGCTATGCGCCGTATGTGATGCGCTCCTGCGTTTGTCTCAATATGCGAAGACGTCGGGCCAACCGCCAACCTCGAGTCGTACGCGGGACGGGATGAAATCCACGCATCGATCGAAAAGTTCTTTAAGCCCTGCCGACTTCAGATTTTCGCTTAAGTCGTCCAATAACTGAAGAAGATACTCTACATCTGTCGCGGCGTAAGCAATCTGATCGGCAGTCAGTTCCGGCGTTAACCAATCGGTCAGTCGTTGGTCCTTGCTGATCCAAACTCCAAGCCGTTGTTGCAAGAGATTCTGGAGTGAGTGGAGCTTGTTTTCCGCATCAGGGTTGAGGATTTTCGATGCGATCTTGGTGCAGGAGATGTTTCTTGGTGTGACACCCCAATGGCTCGCAATGAACCTCAAGTCAAACATCGCATGGTGAAACACCTTTTGAATTCGAGCATCTTCTAATAGTAGGCAGAGTTGGCGAGGAGCGTTGCCTTGAACCTGAAGGATCACAGAGCCAACCTCCGGTGCGAAGATCTGCACTGTGCCAATGCGGTGCTCAAGTGGGTTCAGGCCTGAAGTCTCGATATCGCATGCGAACCTGCCGGCTCCTGTGATCTTTTGGCAAATCCACTCGTCCAGGTCTTGTTTAGTAATGTAAGTCGCCACAGTCATTGTTCCGTTCCTCTCGTTGCCTGAGTAACTGTCGCTGGGTTTCGTAGTGCTGGACTTACTGGCCTGCTCTCGTCGCGAATCGCTCGCAGTTCGTCGTAAACGAACTGAAAGAGCGAACCACCTGATTCGCACATTATGGTAGGAAGAATAGGCGATCTGCCTTTATTGTGTTTATACATCGACATGATGGCGCGGTTGTCGAAGCGGTAGAAGGTGTAGACCCGGTCGCCCGGCCAGAAAAAGACTTCAACTGAAGCGCCCCCCGAGACGCGCAATTCTTCAAAACCTTCTTTAGTAGCCCATATGCGGCGTCGAAGCTCCTCGGGCTCTGTGCCAAACCTGTTTGAAAGCGTGACCATAGTGGGGGCATCTTCAGGATCCGCCAAATATATACGTATACGACCCTTCGAGCGCGCGGCCACCTTCTGCAGCCTGGCGAGATTCATATTGCGCCAGGTTTGCGCGTAAGCCGCAAATATGTCCAATTTTTCGACCCCTTTAAAGCACTGTTCCCAGGCGGCATCATCGAAAAATTGGGTACTGATTCGCTTAAGTCCAGAGGCTTCAATCTCGGCCGAGATGCGCATGTCCTCGAGTACCTCTTGGGCGAAGGCTCGCTTGCCTACGAGCTCCCATAGGGTTGAAAGCAAGGAGGAGACGATGAGAAGGCCGCCGAGTTGCTCCATGAGTGTGCGGAGGCTCTGGTTGCTGCGCCAAAAAGACGTTTCCTCTCCTCCGAGGTAGAGGCAGTAAACCCCGAGGAGGAAAACGGTGCCGGCGGCAAGTGCGAACTTTTGGGTAGTCAACGTCCGATATGGCTTCTCGCGCGCTTCCTTGGCCACAGGTGCCTCCGTCATGGCTTCAGGCTATGTGGGGGGTGAGACAAGTTACTCTGTCGATGGCTTGGATCGACGTCCGCGACACGCCGAGCGGCTGATTGCCGACAGTTGCTTGACACCTTCGGTCCTCATCAGAGTTCTGGGATCGAAGCAGGAGTGATTGACCTGCAACAGTGCAGACAGTGGCAGCTATGCCGGACCGGCACCAG
This sequence comes from Micromonospora sp. NPDC048898, assembly GCF_043198035.1. Classification (NCBI taxonomy): domain Bacteria; kingdom Bacillati; phylum Actinomycetota; class Actinomycetes; order Micromonosporales; family Micromonosporaceae; genus Micromonospora; species Micromonospora sp. NPDC048898. The sequence goes on along the minus strand of NZ_JBICUF010000006.1, from coordinate 136,274 downwards.
GACGACTGCCACCAGCCCGTGGCGGGGGGCGGGCTTGAAGTACGCAGCAGAGGGGTTTTATCTAGGCGAGCCGGTGAGGCAGAATCGGTGATGCTCTCACTGATGGAGGTAGCAGCGGTGGCGGATCCGGCACAATTTGATCATGACCGCCTCGGTCACCTGCTGTCTGATCGACTTCTCAAGGTTCCACGGTTCCAGCGCAGCTACGCGTGGGACGGGAGCAACGTAGAGGAATTCATCGATGACTTAGAGTCTGCCCGCAACGCAGGAAACTCATACTTCATGGGCACCATCGTCTTGGCTGAGGATGCCGAGGATCCAACTCGGCAGCTCATTGTTGACGGGCAGCAGCGCCTCACGACGACGGCGGTGCTCTTGGCCGCAATCCGTGACAGGTTGCGGGATGTTGGTCGTGAAGATCTAGCTGATTCGGTGGATCAAAAGTATCTTCAGGCGTTTGAACTCGACCAAGAGGAGCGGGTTACTCGTTTGGTCCCCAATCCGGTCGATGTTGTCACCTATGAAAGCATGCTCGGCGGAAAATTGGACACGGCCCAAAGCGTGGCTCTCGTTCGGAGCTACGAATTGTGCCGCAGATACACCGAACGAGTTGCGCCCACGGCAACGCAATATCGCGAGCTTGTGAATATTGTTACCCAGCTCGACAAGGACGTCCAAGTTCTACTTGCCGTAGCAGCGAACGTCTCGGAGGCGTATGTCATTTTTGAAACGCTGAACGATCGGGGAGCTGACCTAACGACGGCGGATTTGTTGAAGAACTATCTCTTTAGTCAAGCCGGTGCCTATTTGGCTGCGGTTGAAGGAGCTTGGTCGAGAATCAGTGGTCGCTTCGACCGGCCGGATGATTTGGTCAAGTTCATCCGCCACGACTATTCTTCAAGAAATGGCAAAGCAACAAACAGGCAACTCTACAAGTCGCTTCAGCGCAACATAGGTTCAGGACCTCGCCGTGTGCTGGACTATCTTACTCGGCTTGAAAAGTCGCTGGACGTCTATTTGGCCCTCCGGGATCCCGACCATCCGCGCTGGCAGGCTCTGAGCTTCGATGTCCGAGACTCGCTACTCGCCTATAGAAGGTTTGGCTTCGAATCCAGTATGCCGCTACTGCTAGCCGCTGCGGACTTGTGGAGCGACGAGCGGGCTGGTCGTCTGATCAATAAAGTTGCCGCTTGGTCCGTGCGCGCGGTTGTCGCCGGCAGGCTCGGTGGAGGCCAAGCGGAAGAGGCGTTCTGTGAAGGAGCTCTCGCCGTCGCTACGGGCCAAGCGCAGACGCAGGATAAGGTGCGGGACAAGTTGACTCGAATTATCCCAGACGACACAGATTTTGCTCAGGCATTTCTTAACTATGGGGCGATCACCTCGACTCGGGCTAAGTATCTTTTGGCATGTTTGGAGCGCCAACTTGTTGCGAGTCAGGGAGGCGGCACCGAGGCACTCCCCGATTGGAGTAGTAAAGCGGTAACAATTGAGCACATCTGTGCTCGATCTTCGAGCCGGGACGTCTTCGACTCGGATCAAGACTATGACAGGTTTCGGGCAACACGAGACAGCCTCCAGAATCTAACCTTGATTGAGCGGACGATAAACCGCGGCTTGGACGACAAGCCTTTCGTGGAGAAAAGGGAAACGTATCTTCGGTCCCGTTTCGCTCTAACCCGTGAGCTCGGCCAAGTCGATGAGTGGTCTATCACGAATGCTGATTCCCGTGGACGCGCGCTCGCACGACTCGCCGTAAGTGCATGGCAGATGTGAGGCTGGCACCTTAGGAGTGTGGATTATGGCCAGAAAGCCTGACACCATCGGTGCCAGGATCAGATACTGGCGGATGCGCCGTGGCGGCATGACTCAGGCCGTCCTCGCGGGGCTCGCTGGCGTCACCCAGTCGTACGTGTCGCAGGTCGAGTCGGGTCGTAAGACCATCGACCGTCGCTCCACCCTGGTAGCTCTCGCTGCCGCACTCCAGGTCACGGTGGCCGATCTGCTCGGCCAGGGCACCGAGTCTGGTGATCCGGCCCGCGAGAGCGCCGCCGAATGGGTGCCGGCGATCTGGTCGGCCCTGATCGAGACCGAGGATGGCGAGCGACGTCCGTCGACCTACACGACGGAACGCCTGACGGCCGAGATTGCCCGCGCCGAGCAGCTCCGCACCTCGTGCAACTACCCGGCAATGGCTCGTATGCTTCCCAGCCTCCTGCTCGAAGCCGCCGCCGTGGGCGGCACCGTGCTCGTCCAGGTCGCCTACCAAGCCGCCACCTGCCTACGAAACCTCGGCTACCGCCACCTGGCCCTCAATGCCGCCCGGCTCGCCGGGGCGGTCGCCGAAGACGCCGAAGACCCGGCGTGGATCGCGGCGGCTCGCTTCGCCTACGCCCAGAGCCTGCCGATCGAGTCGGCCTCAGTCGCGGCCCGCGCCGCCGACCGATCACTGACCGAGCTGCAAGCTGACGCCGCCGACGAGCGGGTACGACAGATGCTCGGACAGCTCCACCTTTCGGCCGCGTTGACGTCGACGGTCAGCGGTCGACTGGACGTAGCTCGCGATCACCTGGCCGAAGCAGCCCGCGAGGCGGCAACGCTCGGGGATCCGGTCGACGGGGCCGGCTTCAACGGCTGTGGGTTCGGGCCGACCAACGTTGGGCTCTGGGAGATGTCCATCGCCGCCGAGCAGGGCGAGTCCGGCCGTGTCATTGAGCTGTCGCGGACGGTCCGACCGCAGGTGCTCGCAGCGTCGATCCGCCAGCAGTCCTACTGGCTCGACCTCGGTCGCGCCCTGGCGGATGGCGGTCGCCGAGACGTTGAGGCCCTCACCGCATTCGTGCAGGCCGAGCAAGCAGCACCGATCCCGTTCGCTATCAACCCTCTCGCCCGCGATGCCGTGGTGACGCTGGCGCAGCGCGCCCAGCGCCGAGCCATCCCCGACGAGCTGCGCTTGCTCGCCGGCCGTATCGGCATCAACCTGGCTGCATAACGGGAAGCTGGCACACGTTCGGCCGTTCAGCCCTGCATCCCGATTGGGAGCTGCGCGCCGGCTGATGAGGTCTGACGGGGTGCGGCCTTTGGCATAACCCGAGGATGGCTGAGAGGCAGAGGCACGCCGTGGCACTCAGCGTCACCGATGCGGTGCTCTGCGGGTGTAGCGTCCAACCGGGCGGGGGTAGCGGGTTCAATGCCAATTCGGTCCTCTAACCGGGAGTAGGCATGGTGACGAAGCCGAACACCATCGGTGCCAGGATCCGGTACTGGCGAATGCGTCGTGGCGGCATGACTCAGGCCGTCCTCGCTGGGCTCGCTGGCGTCACCCAGTCCTACGTGTCGCAGGTCGAGTCCGGCCGTAAGATCATCGACCGCCGGTCCACCCTGGTCGCTCTCGCTGCCGCACTCCAGGTCACGGTGGCCGATCTGCTCGGTCAGGGCACGGAGTCCGGCGATCCGGCCCGCGAGAGCGCCGCCGCGTGCGTACCGGCCGTCTGGTCGGCGCTGATCGAGATCGAGGACGGCGAGCGCCGCCCGTCGACCTACACAGCGGATCAACTGGCGGCCGAGATCGCCCGCGCCGACCAGCTCCGCAATTCGTGCCACTACCCAGCGATGGCCCGCGTGCTCCCAACTCTGCTGCTGGAAGCCGCTGCCGTGGGCGGCACCGCGCTCGCTCAGGTCGCCTACCTGGCCTCCACCTGTCTCCGGCACCTCGGCTACCGCCACCTGGCCCTCAACGCCTCCCGGATATCCGTATCGGCTGCCGAGGACGCCGAAGATCGCGCCTGGATCGGCGCATCCCGGTTCGTCTACGCGCAGAGCCTGCCGATCGAGTCCGCCCGCCTGGCGGCCAGGGCCGCTGACCGCTCGCTGGCGGAGCTTCAAGGAGACGCCTCCGACGTCCGGGTGCGGCAGACGCTTGGTCAGCTTCACCTCATGGCAGCGCTGGCCTCGACCGTGGACGCTCGCCCGGACGTTGCCCGCGACCACCTCGCCGAGGCCGCACGCGAGGCGGCGAGTCTGGGAGATCCGGCCGACGGCGGTGGCTTCAACGGCTGCTGCTTTGGGCCAACCAATGTGGGGCTCTGGAAGATGTCCATCGCGGCCGAGCAGGGCGAGTACGGGAAGATAATCGAGCTGTCCCGGACGATCCGACCGCAGGTGCTCAAGGCATCCAATCGCCAACTGTCGTACTGGCTCGACATTGGGCGAGCGCTTGCGGACGGCGGTCGTCGGGACTCCGAGGCCCTCGCCGCATTCATCCGGGCCGAACAGGCCGCGCCAATCCCGTTCGCCATCAACCCGCTCGCCCGCGACGCCGTGGTGACGCTGGCGCAGCGCGCCCAGCGCCGAGCCATCCCCGACGAGCTGCGCTTGCTCGCCGGCCGCATCGGCTGCGTCGACGTTTTCCTCATGCCCAGAGGTCGTCCGGCGCTGGGCTTCCGCGCATCGGCGCCACCTCGCCAGCCCATCAGCGTCGTCCCCCGCAGGCGGGGCTCCCGTACGTGACCGAGCGCATCCTGCGCGGGTCCCTGCCGTTCCCGCACGTGTTGGGGCTTGCCAGGACGGTCCGTGTCTCGACGCTCTGCGGCCGGTCTTCCCGCATCCGCGCGATCTTTTGTCCCTGTCTGTCTACACCGCGTTAAAGCGGGCCGAATAGAGGGACGCTCACGACGGTTAGAGCGCGATGGTGGCTCACCTAAGCGACCCCACCCTGTCGCGAGTACCGTCTATGACTGCAGGATTGCCGACCGTAGCATCACCCTGCGGGCCTGTGAGAGCTAGGAGTGCCGTGATGCCCCCTCGCGCAAGCACAATCGTTGATCCACGCTTCGCGGTTGAGCTGCGTCGACTCCGGGAGGCTCGGGGTATCTCCCTCCGGCAACTCGCCGCCGCTGTCAATCATGGTAAGAGCCTCGTTCACCAGTTAGAAGCAGGACAGACGAAGCCGACGGTAGACGTGGCGGTCCGGCTCGACGACGCCCTGCAAGCGAACGGCGCTTTGGCGGCATTGGTCATTGATGCTCCCGACGGCGGCGACCGCCTGGCGTACGTGCGGGTGCGTCCTCGCAGGGTTGATCGTGCGGCCGCGGATGCTCTTTCCGACCTTCTCGGTGGCTACCGCCGGCTGGAGGACGCCGTAGGGTCAGGCCCGATCATGGGGCCGGTCCGTACCCATCTCAGCACCGTGACCGACTTGCTGCGGGAGGCCCCACAGGACTTGCTTCCCCGGATTGTCGATGTCGCTGGGCAGTGGGCGCAGTTCGTAGGCTGGTTGAGCATTGCGCGGGGTGAGGTGCGCGCTGCCACAGTGTGGAACGCGAGGGCTCTGCAATGGGCCACCGAGGCCGGCAACACAGATCTGATCGCCACCGTGCTGTCCTTCCAGGGGCACCATGCCGAGTTGCGCCACGACCTCCCGACCATGATTGAGCTGTCGCGGGAGTCGCGGCGGGACGAGACCGTGAACACGGCCCTACGCGCCTACTGCGCAGGGCAGGAGGCCAGAGGTCTTGCCATGGCCGGTGCTGCCGCCACGGACGTGCTCGCGCGTTTGTCCGAGGCGTCCGACCTTTCAGCTCAATCGGTGGAGGAACCACTGTCCCCTTGGGGCTACTGGTACACACCATCGTTCTTCGCCGTCCAGCAGGGGAGCGTCTGGCGGTATCTCGGTGCTGCGGACAGCCGTGCGAACGATCGCGCGCTGGAACTGCTGACGGCCGGTGTCGCCGGCGTCAGCGAGGAGGCCGGCGGTGCGGAGTGGCACGGTCGGAACCTGGTGCATCTCGCCGTCGCGCAGGCGCAGGCTGGCGACACGGCAGCGGCTCGCGAGACCCTGTCGACGGCAGACTCCATCGCGCTTGCCGTAGCGTCCCGAGAACTTGCCCGCGAAGTGGCCGAGGCCGTGCACCACCTTCGACTGTCCGCTATGCCATAACGGACGCGTTTCGCCTGGTCTGCCACGGATCGTCGCTTAGATGATGACGGTGGGTGACGGCGTTGGTAACTGTTCCGAGACAACGTCGCGCCCACTGTCGACGGAGGTGGCATGCAGGGCGACGAATCGGGGAGCAAGGGTGAGCAGTCCGAGGCGGCCGAGCGGGAGGCTGCCAAACAGCGCCTCCTCGCCCAGGCCGAGGCGGACCGCGTACCCGTAAACGACACGACCCGCGCGGTCCCGGACCGGCGGTGGCGGCGTGACCAACGATGACCTCCCGATCGGTCGTCGCGTGGCCCGCTGGCGGGTGCGGCGGTCGATGACGCAGCAGATGCTCGCCGACCGGCTGCGCAGGTCGAAGAGTTGGGTGGACAAGGTGGAGCGGGGCGTGCGCGCCCTGGACCGGTACTCGGTGATCCAGGAACTGGCCCACGTCCTCCGGGTCGACCCGGAGGTGCTGCTCGGCCAGCAGCCGAGCACCCCGGCGGGCACGCCGGACGGGGTGGACGACATCCGGGCCGCGCTCGCCCGCTACGACATCCCGCAGGCCCCGGCGCAGACGCCGGAGGAACTGCGAAGGCAGATCGGGTACGCCTGGTTGTCCTACCAGCACGCGCACTACGGGCAGTTGGTGCGGGTGTTGCCGGGTCTGCTCGACGCCGTCCAGGGCGTGCGGTCGGCGGAGCTGCTGGTGCCGGCGTACCGGATCACCTCGTCGCTGCTGGTCAAGCTCGGCGAGGCCGACCTGGCCTGGCTGGCCGCCGACCGCGCGATGGCCACTGCGGCCGACGACCCGGCGCTCGCGGCGACGGCGGCCATCTCGGTCAGCCAGGCGCTCCGCGCCGCCGGCCGCGACCGCCTGGCGCTGGCCGCGTCCCTCGCCGCCGCGACCCGTGTCCGGCCGCAGCGGTCGGCGGGGGAGTGGGCGGTGGGTGGGACGTTGCTGGTGCAGGCCGCTCTTGCCGCCGCTGGCAGCGGCGACCACCACCGCGCCGGGGAGCTGACCGACCGGGCCGCGGGCGTTGCCGCACACCTTCGGGGGTACGACGACACGTACCGCACCAGCTTCGGGCCGATCGCCGTCGACCTGGCTCGGGTGGTGGTGGCGGCGCAACGGGGTGACGCCGACGAGGCGCTGCACGGGCACTCGGGCGTGGTGCGGCGGGAGACGTGGCGGCGGTTGCCGGCCGAGCATCGGGGCGCGTACCTGGTCGACGTCGCGCGGGCGTACCTCCAGGTTGGTGACCTGCGCTCGGCTGCCCGCGCCCTGGTGGACGCGGACAGTGTCGCGCCGGCTGAGGTTCGGTGCCGGCCTCTGGCGCGTACCGTGATCGCCGAGGTTGCCCGCGCGCAGCCGGCGCCGGCCGGCGTGGCGCGACTGGCGGCGCTTGTTGGCCTCACCCGCTGACTGGACTGTCTTGACCCGGGACGGACGACCGGCCTCGGCGTCCACTCATCTTGCATCGTCGAAACGGTTTCCGCGCATTGCCAGTTTCTGCGGATGGCCGCAACAGACTGATGTCTGCCTTCAGTAACCGTTCGGACAGCAGGTGACAGTCGATAGAGGACACAAGGTGCGGTTTCTGTGTGCGATAAGGGCGACATGACGGCCCGAATAGTTGACTCCGGATTTCACCTGAACTCCTTACGGTGATCATCCCGCTGTCGACTTTCGAGGATCTGCATGAGCATCGGCATCGAGGCACCCGAGAACGAGCTGTCCATCCCAATCGAGTACGTACCCGGTGTGCGCGGCCACGCAGTCCTGGCTGTCGGCCCCGACAGCGCAGGTAGCGACGCCTTGGCGGTGTGGCGTCTCGGCCCGACCGGACTGGCCGGCGGAGCATGGGTAGTCCCGTTCGACGAAATCGATCGGGACCCAGAGCAATTCCGCCGAATCATGTGGAACGTGCAAGACCGATGCCTGATCGACTGGGACCGTCAGACGCCCGTCGCGGTGCTGGCGAGGATCGCCGACGTCGTCCCGGCCGAGCTGCTCTCCAGGCTTGCGGAAACCATCCTCAGCATCCCTGAGCTGCTCGAAGAAATCAGCACACATCGGTCCACCTACTCCACTGCTGTGGAGCAGCACCGAGCGCGCGTCAAATCGAAAATCGCGCCGCTCGCTTGGGCCACACCGATGCCGGACCAGGAACACCTCGGCGCCTGGGCGATCAAGGACCGGTTCGCCTCGGCCTCACCGGTCGCGGCGACGGCGCTGGCGGTGACTGCCGCAGTCGCACGAACCGCCCAGCTGTGGCAGGACACCGAGCAGGCGCGCTACCGCCGCACCTACTTGCGATCGCTGGGTGAACCGCAACCGCTGCCGCCGCTGTGGTTGGCGCAGCTGCGCAAAGCCGCCCGTAGCAACTCCTCGGCATAGGTGTAGGAGGCCCACCCATGTACGCAGTTATCGACCTTGAAACCACCGGCCTCCGTACCAGTTGGCACGATCGGATCGTCGAAGTGGCCGTCGTGCACCTTGATGAGAACGGTCGGACCACCGACGAATGGTGCAGTCTGGTCAACCCGAACCGTGACCTCGGGCCACAGCACATCCACGGCATCACGGCCGCGGAGGCGCGGACCGCACCGGGCTTTGACCAGGTTGCCGGGCACCTCGCCAGCCTGCTGCGCGGCCGAGTCCTGGTCGCACACAATCTGAACTTCGACGCCCGGTTCCTGCATGCCGAATACCAGCGTGTTGGCATCAGCGCGCCGATCCGCCAGGCACCCGGCCTCTGCACCATGCAGCTGGCCTCGCATTTCCTACCGTCAGCCAGTCGCAGTCTCGGTGACTGCTGTCGCCTCGCCGGACTGCCGCCCCACCAAGCGCACTCGGCCCTGCACGACGCCCGCGCCTCCGCGCAACTGCTGAGCTACTACCTCCGAGCAACCGGTAGCCCGCCCCCGTGGGCTGCCACCGCAACCGCAGCTGCCGGGCTCCGGTGGCCCACGATCTCCACCAGCTCCGTTGTGGCCGTCCAGCGCCGCAGAGCGGGCCAACGGCAACAGCACTTCCTCGCGCGGCTGGTCGACCGCCTGCCCCGGTTGCGCGAGCTTGAAGGCGATGCCTACCTGGCCCTGCTCGATCAGGTGCTCCTCGACCGGCACATCTCGGCGACAGAAGCTGACGCGCTCGTCGCCACAGCGGAGACCCTCGGACTCGCCCGCGTCGACGTGGACCACCTGCACCGAGGCTACTTGGCGAGCCTTGCGGGCATGGCGCTCGAAGACGGCGTCCTGACCACAGCCGAACGGCACGACCTGGACGAGGTGGCCGAACTGCTCGGCCTGCACCGATCAGATGTCGAGAAGGCGCTGGCCGTCGCAGCTACCGATATTCCAGGACAGCGCCGCCCCAACGAGTGGCGGCTACAAGCGGGTGATCGGGTTGTCTTCACCGGTGCCATGGATCCACCACGCAGCGAGTGGCAGGAGGGGGCACGAGCGGCGGGCCTCGCCGTCGGTGACAACGTCACCAAGAAGACGCGGCTTCTCGTCGCCGCGGACCCGGACACCATGTCAGGTAAGGCCGTGGTGGCTCGCAAGTACGGCATCCCGATCGTGCACCCCGCCGCGTACCAGAACATGCTGGCCGGGCTCGCCGTCAGCGCATTTTAGAGCGTGGAGGGACGATGCCTTCGGTAGATCAGTTTGACCATCACGGCACGAAGCCAGCGATTACCAGGGATTTCGTCCTGTACTGGAGTGATCGATACCAGGTGAGGCCGCTGGAGACCGACGTGCTCGATGTGGTTGGGCCGGCTGTCGCCAAGCGGGGGTACTACAACCGCAGTGACCTACGGCAAGTGGTCCTCTGGAAGAGCCCACGGTCGACCACGTATATCGAACGCAACAGCGACAGCGATATCGAGGACCTGACGCGCATGGCACTTGCAGCACCAGAGCGCCTGCGCCACCGGATTCTCTGCCTGCTCGACGGTGTCGGTGTGCCGATCGCGAGCGCGCTCCTCATGGCCTGCGAACCATCGGCCTTCACCGTTACCGACTTCCGGGCGATCGAGACGCTACGAGCCCACGGCGAGTTGAGCCAGCAGCCGAACTACATGTCCTACCTGCAGGTATGCACGGATCTAGCCAAACGCGCAAACACCGACCTGCGGACCTTGGACAGGGCTCTGTGGCAGTGGAGCAAGGAGCAAGGCAAGGCGGCGCCGGGCAGCCGTGACTAGGTGCTCCCGCCGCTACCGATCCCCGCGAGAAGGCTGCGAACTGCCCCGGCATGGGGATCTCCGAGGGGATCGAGGATCTGTAGTGCCTGCTGCCAGCAGCGCTGTGCGTCTTCGTGCTGGCCGGTGGCGTGGTGAGTGTCGCCGAGGGCTGCCAGGGTGAGCCCTTCGCAACGTCGGTCGTCGAACCTGCGGAACAGTTCCAGGGCATGCGTGTGCCGCTCCAGGGCCTCGTCGAGCCGGCCGACCTGTTGATACGCCAAGCCGAGGGGAAAGGAGGCCCAGGCGACGCTCCAGTGATCGTCGATGCTGCCGAGGATGTCAACGGCCTGCTGGTAGTAGGCAATAGCCGTGTCGAGGTCTCCGCGTGTGCGGTGCCCGTTGCCGAGGCTGAGCAACGACATGCCCTCGCCACGGGTGATGCCGTGGCGGCGAAAGACCTCTCTCGCCTGGCCATAGAGGTCCATGGCCTCGTCCGTCTGCCCAAGCTCCTCATGGATGAGGCCGAGTCCACGCAGGCAAAATCCTTCCACCCAGTGGTCGTCGACGTCACGGCTTGCGGCGACGCCTTGGTGATAGCAGTTGAGCGCGGTCTCGCGCTGCCCCATGCGCCAGTAGGCGTCGCCCAGGCAGCGGAGGTTGGCAGCCTCGCCGAGGCGCGATCCTGCGGAGCGCGCCGCACGTAGGCCGGTGAGGTGGATGTGGCGCCAGTCGGCCCAGTAGGACTTGAGCTCGAAGAAGCCGTCGCTGACCACCGGCAACTGCCAGGCGATGTCGAGTTCTCCCAGATCGTCGGCCTGCCGAACGGTGTCCAGAAGGTTCAGCCGCTCCCGCTCGAACCATGCCATCGCCTCGGCCACCGTGCGCGGAGGAGCGAGGGCGACTCCGCTCTCGGCTGCGGGCAGAGCGACGGCATGCGAGTGCGGGAGAATAACCTTGCGGCCTTCTTCGGCCATCCACAGGTACCAGGAGTAGACGCGGCGTCGCGACTGTCGCTGTTGTTCGGGCGTCTCCTCGGCCTGTGCTCGTTCGAGCGCATAGGCGCGGAGCAGGTCGTGGAACAGGTATCGGTCGCGGCTGGAGTTCTCCACGAGGTGCGCGGCGGTGAGCTGGTCAAGCAGATTGCGGGCTCGGGCCAGATCCACGCCAATGAGGGCTGCCGCTGCTGCCGCCGAGATGTCGGAGCCGGCGTGTAACCCGAGGAGTCGAAAGAACCGCGCCGTGTCGGCGGGCAGCGTCTGGTAGGACCAGGAAAAGACCGCCCGCACGTCGGAAAGCTCGTCATCGTCGACCGCGAGGGCGTCGAGCTGATGCTCGGCGAGGGCGAGGTCTGCCACGAACTCCGCGAGGGTGGCGTGGGGAGAGTTGGCGATGCGTTCCCCGATGATCCGCAGGGCAAGGGGGAGGTAGGCGCAGCGGCGAGCGAGTTCAGCGGCGGCCTGTGGCTCCGCGCTGACGCGGCCCCCGCCGATGCTGTCGCTGAGCAGCGCTATTGCTTCTTCGGGAGTCAGGACGTCCAGAGTCATCCGCGATGCTCCTTCCCGTGCCACCAGACCGGACAGTCGGCTGCGACTGGTGACGATCGCCATGCAGGTCGGCGTGGCCGGGAGTAGTGGCCGGACCTGACCGACGGTTGACACATTGTCCACCACGATCAGGACGCGCTTGCCGTTCAGGACGGACCTGAAGAGGGCGGCACGTCCGTCAGTGTCCGTGGGGATCTGCTCCGCCGGCACGTGCAGGGCGCGGAGGAACGTGTCCAGCGCCTGGCCGACGTCGAGGGCTGGTCCAGGGCCGTAGCCGCGCATGTCGACGTAGAGGTCGCCATCGGTGAACCACCGGCGTGCGCGGTGAGCCCAATGGACCGCCAGCGCTGTCTTGCCCACACCGGGTGCGCCCGCGATGGTGGCCACGGTCATTGGTCGGAGGCCCGCAGCCATCGGTTCGTCGTCGGTGGGCAGCGCCGCGTCCAACCGAGTGAGGGTTTGCTTGCGGTTGACGAAGCGGGTGGCGTCGAGGGGAAGTTGACGCGGCGGCTTGAGTCCGTCACGCTGCCGCCCCGGCTGCGAGCGGCGGGTCATGGCACGTTGATCTGGAGCTGGTCTGCGATCGTCCGGTAGGGGACAGAAGCGGAGACGGCCGCATCACGCCACAGGTTGGCCTGCACGATCTGCTCCGGCTTGCTGATCAACTCGCCGGAGACGAAGCGCCCACCCTCGTCGTAGTACATGGCCACCAGCCGCGCTGAGTCGAACAACCAGTAGTCGTAGTGCGGCAGTGCGACCGGCCAGTCATCGCCGGGAACCACGATGAGGCGGACGTCCTCGCCCGCCTTCACCGTGTGCTCGTAAGCCCATCCACACTCGAACCGCACATAATCGGATAGCGGCTCGGCGACGACATGGACCCGGTGCATGCGCTTGCCCACCGACACCGCGGCCCGCACGGTCTCGCACCATCCTGCGATCCCGGGAAACTCGCCGCGGGTCTGACCCGCCAGGAAGCGCGCGAACTCATCCTGCTCGTACGACACGTCGTACCGTTGAAGCGTCTCCAGCCGGTAAGCCGTGTAACGGAAGTCGCGAAACAGTTGGTTGAACTCGTCGTCATCGAGAGACGTGAACGACCGGGTCAACGCGCGATCACCGCTGCTCGGACTCGCGGTAGCGCTCAATGGCACCGAGCAGGACCTCGGCGGGAAGCCGCACTGCGCCCTCACCAGGAAGAACGTTCTCTAGCTCGCCGAGGGTGGCCTCGTCAATGAGGTTCCCTTGAACGACAAGCTCCCCACTCTCGCCCAGGTAGACCGTGGGGCACCCGTTGCCACCCGAGCCAGGATCCTTATAGAGCTTGGTCAGCTTCATCACGACCTCCATCACAGAGACAGACGGCTGGCAAATGCTGTCGGTCAGGAGAGTAGTGCTTAGCGTAGTGACCCAACAAGCCGATACCTTGTTCCTGATCTTGGCGACTCGGGGGCGCGTACCTCGTCGACGTCGCGCGGGCGTACCTCCAGGTTGGTGACCTGCGCGGGGCTGCCCGCGCCCTGGTGGACGCGGACAGTGTCGCGCCGGCTGAGGTTCGGTGCCGGCCTCTGGCGCGTACCGTGATCGCCGAGGTTGCCCGCGCGCAGCCGGCGCCGGCCGGCGTGGCGCGACTGGCGACGCTTGTCGGCCTCACCCGCTGACCGGCCGGCTGCTCCGGCCCGGGACGATGGTGCGTGGCTACGCCGGGGCGTCAGGATGCGTGGTCCTGACCCGATGCCCGGCATCGCGATCAGGACCGCAGCCCGGGGCCTGCTGGACCGGCGACGGGTCAAGCCCGCCGCGGGCTCACAGAATCGTTGTCAGCACACCTCCGTCGACGCGTACCGCCGATCCGTTGATTGCGGACGCTACGGGACTGGCGAGGAAGGTCACGGTGTTCGCGATCTCGCTCGGTTCGATGAAGCGTCCCAGTAGGGAGGTCTGGTTGGCGCCGATGATCGCCACCTTCAGGTCATCTTCGAGGAGGGACTGGGCATCGGCCAGCGACCTGACCGTTTCGGCGACGCCGGTGGAATAGGTGGGGCCGCCCAGCACCGAGTTGACGGTCACCGCAGTGCCCTTCGTCAGCTTCGCCAGGCCGTTGCCCACTGCGAGCATCGCCGTCTTGGACGTGCCGTAGTGGATCATGTCGGCGGGAATGTTGACGCCCGACTCGCTGCTCACGAACACGATCCGGCCCCACCCCCGGTCGAGCATTGCCGGCATGAGGTGCCGCGCGAGCCGGACCCCGCTGAGCACGTTCACCTCGAAGTAGCGCCGCCACTCCTCGTCGGAAATGAGGTCGAAAGGCTTGAGCTCGAAGAGCCCGACGTTGTTGATGAGAATGTCAACGCTGGGCAGTTCGTCGCACAGCCTGTCGACGTCATCGACAACCGAGAAGTCCGCCTGGATACCGGTGACGGATACGCCGGGCGCCTCCCGACGCAACACGTCGACAGCCTCGGCCAGCTTTGCCGGGTCGCGGCCGTTGAGGACCACGTTGACACCCTCGCCGGCCAGGGCCTTCGCGGTGGCGTAACCGATGCCTTGACTGGATCCGCTGATGAATGCGGTCTTGCCGCTGAGCTGCAGGTCCACGTGCTGTTCTCCTCGTGAGTGGTCGCCGGTCGGTGCACCTGCCGGACGTTGGCAGGCGTTCCTCTCGACCTTGCCGCAGACCGATGAGCATCTGATGAGCACCGCGTCAGTGGCCGACGCTGGTCGGACCGTTGGCACCTGCGGCCACGGCCGATTGGCCTGACTGCGCGGAAAGTCCCGTCTCGGGGTTGCTGAGCCGGCCGTACCGGTCCGTGGCGTTGCCCACCCACAACCGGGCGCTCCGCACGGCGGCTGCCGATCACATTGTGGGTTGGAGCCGTGGTGCACGACGACGGTTTGGCCGGATCGATCATCGCTCGTCCGCCATCGCCCCAGGATCACCTCGTCGCTGGATCAGGCGGTGTGGTGCTGGCCACTGACCGGAGGGGTGATGGCGCGCTGGACGGTGGGAGCTGTCTGGTCCGGTCTCTTGCGCGGCGCTGTGTGTGGCTCACGTCTTCGAGGGCTTGGCGTTGCGCCGGGCTGAGGCGGTCCGGTCTGGTGGTGATGGTGTAGGCCTGGGGCTCGATGGTCCGCAGGACGAGCGGATCGGCGATGGCGGGGTGACGTTGAATCGCCTCCAGGGCGGCGGTGAGGCGGTCCCGGGGCCAGTCGAGCGCGGTGGCCAGTGTGGTGAGAATGAGCGGTCGACCGGCGTGCACGAGCGCGGCGAGCACGGTCAGCGAGTCATGAACGGCGGGCTCGGCGAGCATGCTGCCGCTCATCTGCTGGCTGAGGTGGGCGAAGAACTGGCCCATCTTGCCCAGCCGGACTCCGGCGGTCGTGTCGGCGCCGAAGATTTCGACGCCCTGCTGCGCGGCCAGGGCGATCTCGCCGTGTGCGCTGGTGTCGGACTGCCATGCCCGGAGCCAGACATCGTCGTCGATGACGTACCGCTCCCGGCGACCACCGGGGTCCAGTCGGCGCACCACCAGGTCCATGGCTTCCAGGTATCCGATGGATTTGGACACCGACGCCGGACTGACCTGTAACCGGTGCACCAGCTCGACTGCCGTCAGGCCGCTGGCGTCGGCGGCGAGCAGGCAGACGAACACCCGGGCAGTCATCCGGGGTAGTCCGGTGGCGGCCAACAGGGTTGCGAACTGGTCCACGAAGCCCCGCACCACCTCGGTGGTCTGCTTGTCGGTCGTCGCCCCGGACGGTCGGGGCCTGCGCCGGCGAGCACGGTGGCCGGCGGCCTGCTGGGCGTGTTCAGACAGGTAGGCGCCGGGCGTGCCATTGCGTGCGACCTCCCGGCTGATCGTGGACGTCGGCCGGCCCAGCCGGC
Source organism: Micromonospora sp. NPDC048898 (assembly GCF_043198035.1). Taxonomy (NCBI): domain Bacteria; kingdom Bacillati; phylum Actinomycetota; class Actinomycetes; order Micromonosporales; family Micromonosporaceae; genus Micromonospora; species Micromonospora sp. NPDC048898. The sequence continues at coordinate 120,734 of NZ_JBICUF010000006.1, read as the reverse complement.
GGCCGATCTCGGCGTACCCGAGTCCGTCGGCCAGCCACGCCGCGATCCGGCTGCGGTCCTCCTGGGTCAGCCTGGCTCCGGGCATCTGCCCCCCCTCCTTGCGTTCAATCACAGTACATTGCAACGGCTTCACTGGGTTAGTTGCGTTCACTTACAAGCCTGTTGCAACTCCTTGCCTCTGACCTAGGTTTTAAGCGTCCGTCCTGTTGACCACACATGAAACGCAACGTAGCTTTTCCGCATGCTGAAAGGGAGGGCAATGGTGGTGCACGTGCTGGCCGTATCGACGGTCTCGGACAACAGCAAGTTCTGGAGTGGCCTGAAGAAGGGGCACGCCGCGCTCCCCAGGGGCGCCACGTGGAAGGTGGCGGTGGCGAGCAAGGACGGGGCGAAGGCGGTCAACATCATCACCCACGACTCCATCGACGGCGTGCGGGAATTCTTCGAGACGCACGCGGGCGCCTACGCCACGACGGAGTACTTCGAAGCGGACGCGGCGAACGCGGTGGGGCTCCCGCGATGACGCTCGATGTGCCGCGGATCCGGACTCGGGTCGCCGAACTCCTGTCGGAGTACGGCATCCCGAGCGCCGCGATCGGCGTGCTCCACGACGGGAAGGTCGTCGAGTTCGCGGTCGGGGTCAGGAACGTGGAAACCGGGGAAGCCGCGACGATCGACACCGTCTACCAGTGCGGCTCCATGACCAAGACGTGGACCGCGCTGGCGTTCATGCAACTCGTCGACGAGGGGAAGGTCGACCTGGACGAGCCGGTTCGGACCTACCTGCCCGGCTTCCGGGTGGCCGATCCCGAGGCAAGTGCCACGATCACCCCGCGTCACCTGCTCTACCACGCCGACGGGGTCGAAGAGGCGTACGGCGATCCCGGCGAGGACGACGACGTCTACGAGCGCATGGTCGCCACCATCGCCGACGCGCCCCAGGTCTTCCCGCTGGGCCACACCCACGGCTACAGCGCGGCCCTGGGATACGCGATCCTCGCCCGGATCCTGGAGGTACTCGACGGCAAACGCTGGGACGACATCATGCGCGATCGTCTCTTCGATCCCATGGGTCTGACCAGCACGAGCAGTTGGCGCGAGCAGGTGGACGAAACCCGGGCCGCGACCGGGCACCTGGTCCGCTCACTGGACGACGGCCCGATCGTCACGCCGGTGGACTACCTGCCGCGCGCCTTCGGCCCCGGCGGCAACATCACCTCGACGGTCCCGGATGTACTCACGATGGCGCATGTCCTGCTCAACGAGGGCGTAGCGCCGAACGGGAAGCGCATTGTCTCGGCCGAAAGCATGCAGGAGATGATGCGTTCGCGAGTCCCCGTACCCGATCCGTACCTGTTCGGGCCGGCATGGGCACTCGGCCTCATCGTCTGTGACTGGCACGGTGAAACCGTCTACGCCACCGACGGCAGTACGATCGGGCAGAACGCCCGGCTCCGGATCCTGCCCGACTCGAACACCGCGATCGCGATGCTGACCAACGGCGGACCACGAGAAAGCCTCTACCGCACGGTGTTCAACGAGATCCTGGTCGACCTCGGCACGGTCACCATCCCAGACCTGCCCACACCGGACCCAACGCTGCACCTCGACCTGTCCAGGTATGAGGGCGTCTACGAGCGACCCGGCACCCGATTCGAAGTGTCCACCGACAGCGGAACGCTCTGTCTCACCCTGGTCCTCGACCCGATGCAGGCGGAGTTCCTCCAGAAACCAGAACGCATCAGCTACGCACTCCAGCCGGTGAGCGAGACACACTTCCTGATGCCACCGGCGGACCCGTTGGAGGACCCCCAGACGGTCGCGATCTACGACTTCACCGACGGCGCAGCCCGATACCTCCACACCAACTGCCGGGTACACCCACGTTCAGGTTGACGCGCTGACAACGACGAAGCGCCCATCCTCGTCGTGGTACACGGCCACCAGCCGCGCCGAGTCGAACAACCAGTAGTCGTAGTGCGGCGATGCGACCGGCCAGTCATCGCCGAGACGTGAACGACCGGGTCAACGCGCGATCACCGCTTGCTCGGACTCGCGGTAGCGCCGGTTGAGGTTCGGTGCCGGTCGTTGGGGCGTACCGTGATCGCCGACGTTGATTGCGCGCAGCCGGCGCCGGCCGGCGTGGCGCGGCTGGCGGCGCGTGTCGCGCCTTACCCGGTGACTTGCCGGTTGCTCCGGTCCACGACGACGGCGGGTGGTCACGCCGGGGCGGCAACTATCGGTCGGCTTCGACCTCGGTGCGGTAGACGGTCAAGCCGCGGCGCTGATAGTTGCGCAGGGCGTTCGGATGGTCCAGTGAGCTGGTGTGCAGCCACACCCGGCGTACCGCCGGAGAGTCCACGGCCGCAGGTCGTCGGCGTTGTCCATCTCCAGGTAGGTGACCAGGCGGGGCGGGGTTTCCGGGCAGGTGAGATCCGGGCATGTACGTCGGCACTGCTGGAGGGGAGACGGCAATGCTGGTAACGGGTTATCTCGGCGCGGTGCTCATCGGTGCCCTCGTCGGCCTGCTCGGCCGGCTCATCCTGCCGGGAAGGCAGCGGATCGGCGTCTTCGCCACGTTCGTCATCGGCGTCGGCTCGGCGGTGCTGGGCACCGTGGTCGCCAGGGCACTCGACATCGACGACGGCGCCAGCGTGAAGGTGTGGGTGCTGCGCTGGGACTGGGTGGTGCTCGCGATCCAGGTCGGCGTCGCGATCGTCGTCGTGGCCCTGGCGAACATGCTCACCTTCACCCGGCTCGCCGGCGGCGACGACAAGCCTCGTCGGCGGGCCCGTCGCAGCCAGGCCAAGGGCTGAAGCACCTCACGACCGGAGCACGTCAGGTGCCCAGCCTGGCCAGGATCTCCCGGGCCATGGCCTGTTGGGGATCGCGGCGGCCGGTGCCGTCGAGCAGGTGGAGGGCGCGGGTGAGGTCGGCACGGGCCTCGGCGACGAATCCCAGTTCGGCTCGGGCTCTGCCCAACTCGAAGTAGAGGTCGCCCATCATGATCGACTCACCTCGTTCGAGCACGACAGGCAACGCCCGTTCGGCCGCCTCCAGCGCCTGCGCCCAGTGGCCGTTGAGGTTGTGTGCCTCGGCCAGGCCGCTCAGGGCACCGGCGCGGGCGCCCAGGTCCGCCCGGGCCGACACCGGGCGATGGTCCATTTCGACGAGTGCCTGCTGAAACTCGTCGATGGCCTCGTCGGGACGACCCATGATGATCAGCGCGAATCCGATGCCCTGGAAGATCTGTAGGTAACCGTCGTGGTCACCGGCCCGGTCGGCCAGGTCACGGGCCTCGCGAAGGGCCCACACCGACTCGTCGAGCCGGCCGATGCGCCGCCAGGCCGCCGCGGCGAACTGCAGTGCCCAGCCCTGTCCCTCCAGGTCACCGATCGCCTCGGCCATCCGGTAGGCCTCCATCGCCACCTCGGCGCCCTCCTCGGCACGGTCGGCGCCATAGATCGCCGCCCACGCGAAGCCGTTCATCTGGGCGATGTGACTGCGCCGGTCGGGCAGCGCGGCCGCAGCCGTGCGCGCCAGCCCGTACACCTCGTACCATCCGAGCCACAGGACGCTTGAGTCGGAGTACCAGTGGACGGCGTCAGCGACACGGACGACCAGCTCATGCCGGCCGTCCTCGGCTGCGACGCGGAGGGCGGCGAGCCAGTTGTCGGTCTCCGCCATCAGCCAGGCACCGGCCTCCTCCAAGGTGGCCAACGGCACCAGGCCGTCCCAGTCATCGGGCAACGCGCCGTACGCGGGTTCGTACCAACGCCCGGCGACGATCACGGTCTCCAGCAACCAGTCGGTCATCCGCCGGGCGGTCGCCGTGCGGGTGGCCGGGGGTTCCTCGGCCGACAGCCGTTGCCCGGCGTAGAGCCGGATCAGGTCGTGGAACCGATACCTGTCGACGCCCTCGGCCTGCAGCAGACCCAACTCGACAAGCTCATCGAGCCGCTCTTCGGCCTCGAACACGCCGGTCTCGGTCAGCACGGCCGCCAACGGGGCCGCGAAGTCGACACCCGGCACGTGGGCGAGCCGACGAAACAGCAAGGCCGCCGGGTCCGACAGCTGGGCGTGCGACAGCGCGAACGCGGCAGCCACCCCGGTGTCACCGGCGGTCAGAGCCGCGAGCCGGCGGTCCGCGTCGCCGAGTCGGTCCACCAGGTGGTCGATGGTCCACTGCGGACGCGCGGCAAGGCGGGTGCCCGCGATCCGCAGCGCCAGCGGCATGTGGCCACACAGCCCCGACACCAACTCGACCTGTGCGACCGCGGTCGGGTCCGCGGCCTGCGTGGCGATCGCCGCCAACAGGCTGGCCGACTCGGCCACGGCCAACGGCGGCAGCCCGACCCGCACGACGCCCTCCAGACCGCCGAGTGTCCGGCGGCTCGTCACGACGACCAGGCACCGTCCCCCGGCCGGGAACAACATCCGTGCCTGCGTCTCCGAACCGACGTTGTCGAGGACCAGCAGGCAGGGCAGATCCCGCAGCACCGCCCGTAGCTGCGCCGACCGCTCGTCATCGGTGTGTGCGATCTGGCCGGGACTGACGTCCAGCGCCCGCAGCAGCCGACGAAGAGCCTCACCGACCGGCAGCGGTACGGCGTCCGTGCCACGTAGGTCCAGGAACATCGCGCCGCCCGGAAAGCTGTCCCGCAACTCCTCGGCCACCCTTACCGCGAAGGCGGTCTTACCCAACCCGGGCGGTCCGTGCACCACCAACACCGGCGGCGGACCGTCACCGGTGACAGCCCGCCCGGCGGTGGCCCGGGCGATGGCCAGCTCGGCTTCTCGGCCCACGAAGTCGCCGACCCCGCGCGGCAACTCGCACAGCCGTGGTCGCCCGGCGGCACTGGGCGAGCGGGCCGCCCGGACGACCGCCACCAACCCGGCGCGGCCCTCGTCGTCCAGGCCCAGGCCATCGGCCAGGGCGGTGAGTGTCCTGGCCTGCGGAGTACGGCTGTGCCCGCGCTCCATGTCGCTGATCGCGCGAGCGCTGACCCCGGACGTCTCGGCGAGTGCCTCGATGGTGAGAGCCGCCGCCCGGCGCAACGCCCGTAGATGCTCACCGAATGACAGCACAGGCTCGGTCATCTCGAGATGATAGGTGCCGTGGATGGCGGTTTCGTGTCCCCTGGAATGTCCGCCTCGGTGGTCGCGATCGGCCGCTGCCCGCGTACCTCGATGGTTGTCCTTCCCGGGGTCGCGCCGGCACGCCCCGACCAGCGGCCGGACGCGGTGGGTGCAGCCTCGGGAGGCTGTTACCGCACCCTCTCCGGGGGCCGTCCCCGCAGACGCCGCCTACTCGCAGAAGACCCGTACGGTGGCATCGGGTGAATCCACCTCCACGGTCACCTCGTCGAGGTGCTCCACGAGCGCCTCCAGTTGCTCGGGCTTGAGCTGCGTCAGGTCGATCGGCACACCCGAGTCGCTGAGCGAGGCATTGGCCTTGACCAGGGCCTGCGGCGGGATCAGCGCCGCCAGCCGTACGCCAGCGCGCAGCAGTTGCAGTGGCACCCGCACGTTGACCCGCGACGGCTCGCCGTTGTCGGTGGCGTCCACCATCACCCGCAGGTACTTCACCTTGCCCTTCGGGCGGGCGTCGTGACTCGCCGTCGCCGGTGCCTGGTCCCGTTCGAGTGCGGCGATGAGCTGCTCCGCCTCGTCGGCGGTGATCTTGCCGGCGGCCAGCATGTCGAGGATGTCCTTGCGTTGTTCGGTCATGGGGACCTCTCCTATCGGATAGCCACGAGCACGGCCGTGTGGCCCTGCGCGATGTCGAAGCGGGCGCCGGGCAGCGCGGAGATGACACGCCAGGCGGCGCCCAGTGCCCGCACCACACCGACGCGGAACACGACGCAGGCCACGATCGCCGCCAGCACGACCAGGACCACGACCGGCAGGAGCACGAGCGCCACGGGGAGCACCGGAACCCAGACGCGGATGGGCCGGCGGTCCGGGCGGTCGACCCGGACGGTCACCAGCTGCGGCATCACGTCCGGCCGTCCAGCTCGGCCAATGCCTGCTGGGCGGTGATCTCACCGCGGCGCAATCTGTCGACGATGTCGGCCCGCGAGGGCGCCGGGTCGGTCTCGACGAAGTCGAGCAGCTGCGTGATCCGGTTGAGTCGTGACTTGATCGTCGGGTAGCTCACCCCGAAGATGCGTTCCATCTCCTTGATCGAACCGTGGCAGCGCACGAACGCCGTGACGAAGACCTGGTCATCGACGTTGAGCTGAGCCAGTTGCGGTGGCTCGAACTCGCCCTCGATCGCGACGCCGTTGCTCGCCAGGCGCACCCGCTCGACGACGAACGGTTGCCCTCGCGTCAGGCTGGTGAGGTCCTGCCAATCCATCGCCTGATCTGCCATACCTGAATTTGTAGCTCAAGAATCCTCAACTTCCAAGAGGTTGATCTTAACTTTCTTGAAATGTCGCCCATGGTGAGCGGCGGAACGCCCGGCAGTACGATCCGGAGATGGGCAGGTTTCTTGCGCTCTTCAACGGCGCGGCTGGTGCGGCCGACAAGGTCGACCTCAGCGAACAGCGGCAGACCGAGTTTCTCCACGCGTGGGCGGCCTGGGCGCAGGCCAACGAGAAGGCCATCGTCGACCCCGGTGCTCCCCTGAACGCGAAGAAGCTCATCACGGCACGGGGCGTCGAGGACTTCACCGACGCCCTGACCGCGTACACCATTGTGGAAGCGGACTCGCACGACGAGGCGGTTCAGATCCTCGCCGGGCACCCGCACCTGGGGTTGTTCGCCGGAAACTCGATCGCGGTCCTGGAGTGTCCGCCGCCGCCCGGCTGAGGTTCGGTGCCGACGTTGCCGGTGGCCCCCGTCAGGTGTGGGCGTGCGGGGCCGGGCTCTCGGTGAGCTGCCACCGGTCGCCGTGACCCGTGGCGATCACGATCGCCTCGATCACCCGCCGGGCCGCTGCGGGATCGTCGACGAAGCTGAGGGCGGCGTCGAGGCCGACCGGCGGCCCACCGGCGAGGCTCGCGGCCACGGCGACCAACTGCCGGTCCCGGTCCGGCACGTCGGCGGCCGCCGCGAACTCGACCACCGCCGCCCAGTCGGTGACCTGCCCCATCCGCACGATGTCGCCCATGTCCCACGGCAGATCCAGGATCCCCACGAGGTCACCGAAGCCCGGCTGGTCCGGGACCGCGGTGAAGGTCAGCAGATGTACGGCGGCCCGCCGGCCGAGCGAGGCTCCGGTGGCGATGTCGGTACGCAGGACGCCGCGAATCTCCTCGCCGGTGAACCCGGAGGCGACCTCCGGCCGGGGAGTCCTCCGGTGCAGCAGCGGGGCCGTATCCGGGTCGGTCAGCAACTCCGCCACCCGCAGGCACTGCGCGCACGGGGGCAACGCGGCGACGTCCACGCGACTGTCACTGCGATACATCTCGTAGGCGATGTCGATCGCCCACTGGTCACTGCCCCAGACCGGACGCTCCGGCGTCGAACACAGCGTGAGACCCGTCTGGCCGCCATCCCCGTCGGCCTCGTCGTCGAGATCCACGGACAGGTGCTGGAGCGTGCCGTCCGTACATGGTCGAGGTGTCATTGGCTCCTCCTCGCCACTGGATGCTGCACCGGTCACCCCGTGACAACGAAGCATATCCATGCCCCGCAACCGCCCGCCCGCACGAGCCCCGGCCCGACTCGTCGACTCACTCGACCGGGATCTTGTCGGCGCCGATTCGTCGGATGCGGTCGGTGCCCCACGCGCCCAGCGGGGCCAGCGCGGCGTTGAGGGAGACACCGTCGTCGGTCAGCGAGTATTCGACCTTCGGTGGCACCTCGCGATATACCTCACGGTGCACGAGCCCGTCCTCCTCCATCTCGCGCAGATGTTGGATCAGCATCTTCTCGCTGACGCCCACGAGGCCCCGCCGCAGCTCGGCGAACCGACGAACCCCGTAGTGGTGCAGCTCCCAGAGGATCAGCGACTTCCACTTGCCGCTGACGACGTCCATCGCCGCGTCGATGCCACAGAAATATGGTCCGCTTCGCGCTGTCGTCGCCATCAGCCCTCCAGGATGGACTTACCAGAAGGTAAGTACCGCACAACATTGTCGGTACTGGTCAACTCTATCGGCAGCCGAAAGGATTTCCTCGACCGACATCACGAGGGGATCAGAGACATGGACACACGGCACGACCTTCCGGTGAGCGTCCTCGGGCTGGGGGCGATGGGCAGCGCCCTGGCGGCTGCCCTGGTGGAGGCCGGCTACCCGACAACGGTCTGGAACCGATCGGCCGACAGAGCGAGCGCACTCGTCGCCCAGGGCGCGATCCCGGCCCGCACAGCCGCCGAGGCGATCCGCGCCGGCCAACTGGTCGTCGTCTGCCTGTTGGACCACGCGTCGGTCCACGAGGTGCTCGACCCGCTGGCCGGGGACCTGGCCGGTCGGACCCTGGTCAACGTGACGACGACGACGCCGGAGCAGGCGCGCGAGTTGGCCACCTGGGCCGCCGACGCCGGCGTGACGTACCTCGACGGCGGCATCATGGCCGTCCCCGCCATGATCGGCCAGCCCGGCTCGTCGATCCTCTACAGCGGGTCCGCCGACGCGTTCGACACGTACCGGCCGCTGCTCGACCGGTGGGGGACCAGCACCTACTTCGGCGCGGACCCCGGCCTGGCGTCGCTGTACGACCTGGCCCTGCTCGCCGGCATGTACGTCATGTTCGCCGGGTTCTTCCACGGCGTCGCCATGGTCGCGCCGTCCGGCGTGAGCGCCAAGGAGTTCGCCGCGCTTGCCGCACCCTGGCTGTCCGCCATGACCGGTGCCTTCCCGAGGTTCGCGACGGTCGTCGACGGGGGCGACTACACCGTGCCGGGGCAGCAGAGCCTGGAGTTCTCCGATCTCGGCGACATCCTCACCGCCAGCCGCGACCAGGGCATCAGCACGGATGTGGTCGCCATGGTGCAACGCCTCATCCGCCACCAGGTCGACGCCGGCCACGGCCAGGAGGGCTTCGCGCGGATCGTCCGCAGCATCCAGCAGCCCGGGTGACGCGCGGCGGCGGCACCCGGTGCCGCCACGCGCCATCGCTGGACGCTGCGCTGACCGTACCGTCTCGGCCATGTCTGACTTCCGCGGCGACACCTCAGGTGTCTCGACGCTCCGGGCCGCACTGACGGTCGTCCTGGTTGGAATCCTGGCGACCGGTATCGGCGTCCCCTTCATCTGGGACGACCGAGGCTCACCGCGGGAAGTGACCACGACGGGCACCTTGACCGGTTCCCATCCCTCGGCCCGGCACGAGAAGCGCAAGGGGACGTGGTACGAGGTCCAGTTGTGGGTGACCCGAGGTGGTCTGGAGTTTCTGCCGGCGGCGGGCGGGCTGGCGCTCACCCTGGGCGCGCTTCGAGTCGTCATCCGCGAGCTGCTCAAGCGGCGCCGCCGACGGCAGGCCCTTGCCCGCACGTAATTGGGTGGAGCGCCACTCGCGGAAGTGCGGTGATAGCGGGAATCGTCCCGAGCGAATTGATCATGTCGTACTCGTCGATTAGTGTCCGCGTCCGTGAATCACTCTCGAATTGCTTCCGTGCTGTTGATCCTTGCCGCTACCACCGCGCTGACCGCTTGCGGTGACGCGGAACCGGCGACGAACGCCGGTTCGACGCCGCCTGCCAGCACGTCCGCCGCCACCTCAGCGGCGGCCTCCCCAACTGCCGCACCGGCATCGCCAGCCGCGGCCGGCGCCACGAGCGACAAGGAGATCTGCACGTCGTTAAAGAATGCCAGCGACGAGATGAAGGCCGAGCTGTTGAAAGTCGCCATGGCTGGTGAGCCGAGCGCGGCGGACCTCAAGAAGATCCTGACCGAGTTGGGCACGAAGGTTACTGCCCTGACCGCGGCCGGCGGAGACGGCAAGGTGGCCACGGCCCTCAAGCCGTTCGGCGCCGAGGCGGCCAAGGCCGCGGCGGCCGCCGACCCGGGGTCCGCCGCCGACAACCCGGCCTTCCTGAAGGCCGGCAAGGACGTCAGCGCCGCGTGCAAGGCGGCCGGAGTCAGTGTGACCCTCTGATCACGATGGTCTCGGTGTTGGTGCGGTAGACGGGGATCGTGGTGGTCGGCACTGTTTCTGGCGACGGCCACCACGATGCTGCTGAGCAGAGCGGCGTCGCCGCCGTTCCTCGTGGAGCCGTTCGAGGTGAGCCAGCCGGCGGCGGTTCGCACGCTGCTCGGCGGTGACGCCCGCGCGTCGCTCAGCGAGCTGGCGACCCGCGACCTGAGCGCCGACTGACGGCTGAACCAGCGCCGGAGTCAGCGTGACCTCTCAGCGCTGTTGCGTGAGATGCGGGTCGTGGTGGTCGGCGGTGGCGACATGCCGGCCTGTCGTGTTTCTGGTGACGGCCACCATGACGATGGTGCTGAGCAGCGCGGCGACGGGGGCGAGGGCCAGACCGTGACGGACGCCGTTCGCCACCACCAGACCGGTGACCGCCGACCCGGCGGCGCTGCCGACGGTGAACGCGGTGGCGACCCAGGCGAACGCCTCGGCCACGGTGCCCGGCGCCGCGAGCTGATCCACCAGGAGGAAGATGGCGGTCAGCGCCGGTGGTAGGGCCAGACCGCTGACCGCCAGCAACACCGCCATCAGGGTGGGGCGCGGTGTCAGCAGCAGTGGCACGAAGCCGAGGGTCAGCCCGGCGGTGAGCAGCGGCAGCCGCCATGCTCCGGCGGGCCGGGCCCGGGTGTAGAGCAGGCCGCCGGTCAGGGCGCCGGTTGCCTGCGCGGCGAGCAGCCAGCCGGCCAGGTGCCGGTCGCCGGCCTCCTCCGCGTAGGCGGTGACCGCCACCGCGATGCCGCCGACCGCCATCCCCGTGCCGACCACCCCGACCAGCAGGGCCGCGAACCGGGGCACCCGCAGCGGACCGGCCCAGTGCCGTGCCGCCGCAACCCCCCGCCAGGCCCGCACGGCGGGAGCGCGGACGAACGCGGCGGTCCCGGCGAGCTGGAGCAGCGCGGCCACGACCAACCCGGCGACCGGCCCGCCGAGCGCCACCGCGAGGAGCGTCGTGAGCGGGCCCACCACGAAAATCACCTCCTGTACGGCGACATCCAGCGCGTACGCGGCCGGCACCGCCGCCGGGGGCAGCAGATCCGGCCACAGCGAGCGAAGGCACGCCTCCAGCGGGGGAGCGCCGAGCCCGGCGACCACGGCACCGACGGCGGCACCTGTCGCGCCGAAGGCACCGGTGGCCACGAAGCCGAACCCGACACCGGACATGACCGCCGAGATGAGCAGCACCGGTGGCTGACGCCAACGGTCCACCGCTCGGGCGAGCAGCGGCGTTCCCACCGCCACCCCGGCGGTGTACGCGGCGACGAGCAACCCGGCCGTGGCCAGGCTGAACGACTCCCGCGCGAACAGCAGGAGGGCGAGCGGCCCGGAGGCCGACGGCAGCCGACCCACCTGGGCGGCGAGCAGGACCCAGAGCACCTGCGGGGCACGCAGGACCACCCGGATACCGGATGAAGACATGAGACATCGCTCCCGGCGCGATGGAAGGAATCGAACGGACCCACGGGCAACTGCCGGCGCGGATCAGGGAGCGAAGTCGGACCGTTCGTGGTCGTTGCCGTACAACGGCAGCGGAGGCGTGATCCACCGGGCGTACGAAGCCGCGACCGCCTCCACCGGAACCACGAACTGACCGTATCGCACGGCATCGGTCCGCGGGGGGCCCGCCCTGCTCGTCAGAGCTGCGCGACGGCCGTCATCCGCGTGCCCGCCGCCCGGCGAGCACATCGCGGATGGCGAGCACGACGAGCGAGAGCGGGATGAACACCCAGAGCTGAAGGACTGTGTACCGGCGCAACTCCCCGTCGATGGACGCGCCGGCCAGTTCGGCGTCCAGGGCGCCGGGGCGCATCAGCGCGATCGCGTACGCGGACAGCGGGGCGTAGTTGAGGCCCGCACCGGTCAGCCACAGCCCCAGTGCTCGGCTGCCGGGGCCGCGCGTCGACGCCAGCAGCCAGACACCCCACGTCACCATGACGACCACGCCGACGAGGAACTCGGCCAGGATGACCCAGCGTCGACGGGTGGTGCCCCGGCTGCCGTACATGTCGATGGCCGCCAGGCGACGAACGTTCACCGCACCGATGGTGCCACCGCGGCGCAACGGCCGGAGCCGGGCCGGCAGAGCACCGACCCCGGTGATGAGTTTTCGCGCCCGCGCCCGTCATACCCAGGGACGTGACGAGACGGAAGGATGACGTGATGAGTGCGGACACGCGGCTGGACGGGTTGGGCGAGGTCGACGAGCTGACGTTCGCGGGGTTGGCGGATCGGCACCGGCGGGAGCTGCACGTGCACTGCTACCGGATGCTCGGGTCGTTCGAGGACGCCGAGGACGCGGTGCAGGAGACGTTGCTGCGGGCGTGGCGACGGCGGGAGACCTTCGAGGGACGGTCGTCGTTGCGGGCCTGGCTGTACCGGATCGCCACGAACGTCTCCCTGGACCTGCTCGCCAAGCACCGCCCGGAGCCCGCGACCGGGGGTGAGGTGCGATGGCTGCAGCCGTACCCGGATCGGTTGCTCGACGAGGTGCCGGCGGGTGGCGCGGACGAGCCGGAGGCGCTCGCCGTCGCGCGGGAGACGATCGAGTTGGCGTACGTGGTCGCGGTGCAACACCTCGCGCCGCGCCCCCGCGCCGCGCTGATCCTGCGTGACGTGCTCGGGTGGCCGGCGAAGGACGTCGCGGATCTTCTCGGGGACTCCGTCAACTCGGTGAACAGCGCGTTGCAGCGGGCCCGTGCCGGGATGCGGGAGCACCTGCCGGCCGAGCGGCAGGACTGGACCGGTGGGGAGGGCGACGCCGGTACGCGGGAGTTGGTGCGCCGCTTCACCGACGCCGCCGTGGCCACGGACATCGACGTGCTCGCCGCGATGCTGCGCGACGACGTCCGCTGCTCGATGCCGCCCACCCCGGGCCTGTCCGTCGGGCGCGACGCGGTGGTGAGGAGTTGGGTAGAGGACGGGTTCGAGGGCATGCGGGGCCTGCGCGGGGTCCCGACCTCGGTGAACCGGCAGCCGGCCGTCGCGTTCTACCTGTGGCGCGCCGACGAGGGCGCGTACCTGCCGTTGACGATCGACGTCCTGCGCGTCACCGGCGGTGCGATCACCGAGATCGTCACGTTCCACGACGACCAGTTCCCGCGGCTCGGGCTGCCCGAGCGTCTGCCGGCCGACGGCACCGAGTAGGCACACGCGGCCTCCGCGCCCGGACGGCCGGTCAACGATCCCCGCACCGGCACGACGCGGCCACGACCGGCAGCCGTCAGAGGTGGGCGACGACCACCCTGGTGGCCTGCGCGAGAAGGGCGTCGTCGGGGGTGGCGCCCTTCGTGGCGCGGCTGGACAGCACGGCGAGCACGATCGGGGCCCGGTCGGGCGGCCAGAGCACGGCGATGTCGTTGCGGGTGCCGTACCCTCCGGTCCCGGTCTTGTCGCCGACCACCCAGCCGGCGGGCACGCCCGCGCGGATCAGCGCCGCCCCGGTGGTGTTGTCGCGCAGCCAGCCGCGCAGGACGTCGCGGTCCGCGGGTGTCAGGGCATCCCCCAGGGTGTACGCGCGCAGGTCACCCGCAACGACCCTACGGTGGTGACCGCCGGAGGTCGTCAGCTGTGCGGGCCTGCGCTGATCGACTCGGGTTCCTGAAAGTCGGGGCGTCCCGGTAGCGCGGACACCCCGGTTTCCTGAAAGCCGAGTCGATCATGGCGTTCTCGCTGGCCGGGGGCGGATGGCTGCGGACCGGGGCCTCAGTTGCCGAGGTTGACCTGAGCCCGGTGGTGATCGCCCTTCTCGATGAGGTCGACGAACCCGAGCGCGTAGTCCGCGGCGGAGATCGCGCCGCCGTCCTCGGGCGCGACCGCGACATCGTCGCCGAGTCGGTAACGGCCGAGTCGCTCGCTGGGCATCCATGCGCCGAACCTGAGCGCCGGGCTCACGAAGACCCAGTCGAGCGTCGCGGGCGTGGCCGGAAGGTCCTCGATGATGAGCGCCGCCCCGGCGCGGATCTCGTCGTGGAGTTCCGCCGGGACGTGGCTGAGGTCGGCGACGAAGCGGTCCGCCCCGGGCGCGGGGCGCAGCGACGAGTAGCCGCCGACGACGAACAGGGGCACGCCGGCGGCGTCGGCCAGACGGGCGACGGCCCGGTAGACGTCGCGGAAGGCGCCGGCCAGTGGGCCGCGTGGGGCGAGTGCGGCCACGACGACGTCCGCGCCCTCGACGGCCGCCGCGAGGGTTGCCTCGTCGGTGGCGTCGCCGTGGCGGTAGGTCACGTCCGGGACGGGCGTCGTGGGGGCCGAGCGGCTCAGCGAGGTGACCTGGTGACCACGAGCGGCGGCCTCCGCGACGATTGCCGAACCGGCATAGCCGGTGCCGCCGATGACGGTGATGCGAGACACGAGGTGCCCTTCCAGGAGATGGGGTGGCGTCGGGCGACGCACTGCGATTACCGTACGAGTGCAACTCTCCAACGGGAAGAAGGCACTTTGTGGTAACCACCCCCGGGGCTGAGTCGGTGCTGCGGGGCAGCCCCTATCGCGCGGACTGCCCGACTCGCCACATCCTGGATCGCATCGGCGACCGTTGGACGGTGCTCGTCGTGGGCGCCCTCTGGGACGGCAGTGTCCGTTTCTCCGAGGTACGCCGACGCGTCGAGGGCGTCTCGCAGAAGATGCTCACCCAGACCCTGCGCGGGCTCGAACGCGACGGTCTCGTGCGCCGCACCGTCTACCCGGAGGTGCCGGTCCGCGTGGAGTACACGCTCACCGAGGCGGGCCGCACCCTGCGTGGGCCGCTGCGCGCGCTGGAGGAATGGTCGATCACCCACCTCGGCGACGTGTCGGCGGCGCAGGAGGCCTACGACCGCGCGAATCGGCCCGCGTCGGACTCAACGGCCAGCGACTACTGACACAGGGTCTGTGTCAAAGCCCCTGGCCGGCCTGCGGCGGGCCCAGACGACGACCGGCCGCGTTGGAGATTCGTCCGGATACAACACCGGTATCCGGACGAATCTCCGCCTTGCCGGATCGCCGCCTGGACTCCGCCTCGGCTCGACCGAGGGCTTTGACACAGACCCTAGAGTCACGGGCATGCGGATCCGGATCGACGGCAGCGACCTCCCCGGGCGACGCACCGGTGCGCAGGCCGACGCGCTGCGGCTCGGCAACGTGCACGTGGGGATCCAGCGCAAGGCCGACGTGGTCGATCAGGTGCCGGCCGACGCGGCGACGGCGACCTGGGGCTTCGAGGTGTCCAGCCGGGAGGTCGACGGCATGCTCGACGTCGGTGGTCCGTGGGTGCACGGGCGTCCCGGTGCACGCTTTCTCTATCTGAGCTGGGGCGCGGTGGGCGCGGACGGATTCGCGACGTTCCGCCGAGCGAAGCTGATGTTCACCGACATCCCGACCGCCCTGCTGCGCGCCGCGCACGAGGGCAGCGGGGTCCTGGTCGGCCGGGTCGGCCTGACCGACGCGAACGGCGGCCCGGTGTGCGCTCGGGTCCACCCTCCGGCCATCGCCTGGACGGTGGAGTAACCGCCCGGCCGCTGTGGCTAACTGCCGAAGTCGACGCCGCCGAGGGGCACGCGGCGGTGCGCGGCGAGGCGTTCGGCCTGCGCGGTGACGGCCGTACGCGTGGCGGCGGACAACCGGTGCCAGGGCTGGACGGCGACCGTGAACGTCCGGCCGGACTTGCGGGGACGCCAGGTGCCGACCAGGTCGCCGTCGACCAGGACGGCACCGGGACGACCCAGCGTCGGCCACAACTCCTTCGCCCGAGCGGCGTCCGGCACCAGCGTCGCCCGGTCCTTGGCCTGCAGGAACAGGTCGAACGGGCCGAGCAGCCGGGTCCCCGCGCCAGCGGCCGAGGCCAGGGCCTGCTCGTCGGCGGCCAGCAGCGAGCGCACCTCGCCGTCGACCGGCACCTCGATCACGTCGTCGGGCCAGCGCGCCTGCACGTCCTTCACCGGGGCGTCGAGATAGTCGGCGACGTGTTTCGGGGTGGCCGGGCCGAGCAGACGAAGGTAGGCGCGGATGAGGTCGAATCGGTCGCCCGGAGCGGCCGCCTTCCGGAACCCGGCGATGCGCCGCAGGACCGGCGGTGAGGTGTCGAGCTGCAACTCCAGTCCGGCCCGCGCGGCGGCGAGCCGGAACGGCATCTCGTAGACGTGCGTCGCGTCGCACGGCCGGCAGAACCGCAGGTACGGCTCGGGCAGCACCGTGGCCAGGCGGCCGGAGACCTCTCCCTTGACCGTCGGTGTGGTGACGACGGCCCGCATCCGGGCGGCCACCTCGTCCAGGGCCGCGAGGTTGCCGATGCCGGCGGCCTTCAACGGCTTGGACGCGTCGTAGATGCGCTTGCCCGCGTCGGCGTCGGAGAAGGGTTCGACCGCCGCCACCACCTTCGCCACATCGGCCCGGCGGTAGAGGTGGGGTGCGCCGCGCACGGTCCACAACAGGATCACCTCCCGGTCGGACAGGGTCGTCACGTCGACCCCGCGTACCGCGAGCGCCCACCGGGCGCCGTCCGGGCCGGTGTTCTGCACACCGAGGTCCAGGACGGCGGTGTCGGCGAGCGTCCCATGGTCCCGGTCGAGCTGTTGGACCCGGACGCGGAAGTTCATCACCTGACGCCGATCAACCATGGCTGCACCCTAAGGCCCTTTTCAGAACTGGCCGGCCTGCGGCGGGCCCAGGCACGCGGCGTCCACCCGGCGGCATTCCCGCGTACGGGGAGGCGGTTCCCTCCGCAGGGGGATTCGTGGGTCACGCCGGTCCGGGCAGGGTGATCTCGGAAATGCCGACACCCACCGCCGACTACGGGGGAACGCCGTGACTCGACCAGCACCTGTGCAGACCAGGCCCGCCACCGCGGTTACGCCGCCGCCGCCCTGGGCGCGCCGGGCCGGGCACGTGGCGTGGATCGCGCCCGTGCTGGGGTTCATCCCGCTGCACGTGCCATGGCTCCTCGGTGTCCCGCTGTTCGCCAATGCCGAGCCGTTCGAGGAGTGGTACCACGGTCGCGGGCCCGGCGTCGGTGACCACCCGGTCGAGGGCTTCCTGGGCATGCCGGCCGGCGCGTTCTATCTGGGCCTGCTGTGCGTCCTCGCCGGCCTCGGCGGCGTCCTGGCGTTGGGGCTCATCAGCGAGTGGGGCGTGACCTTCCCCCGCTGGGTGCCGTGGCTGCGCGGACGTCGGGTGCCACCGTGGGTGCCGCTGACGCCGACGGTGCTGGGCTCCGCCCTGATGATCGGTTACTCGGCGACCCTGCCGTGGCAGTTCGCCGCCGATCTGTCGAAGTCCAGCGAGCAGGACATCTTCACCCCGACCGGTGTCCTGATCGGCCTTCCGCTGCTGCTGGCGTGGGCGATCGCGTTGCCGCTGGCGGGCTGGTCCTACTACCGGCGTACCCGGCTGCCGCGCTGACGGGACCGCCAGCCGGCACGGCCGCGACCGGCGGCGCCGGCCGGTGTCAGCCGTCGACCGGCCGGCGTCAGCGCGCGTACGGCCCGCAGGCGGGTGCGGCCGTCAGGCCACCAGCGCGCAGCCGACGGTGCTGGGTCTTCCGCGATGAGGAACCAAGCGTGGTGTGACGGTCGGTAGGAGACGCGAACGGCTCCCTCGCCCAGGCGAGGGAGCCGTTCGGCGAACGGGGTGGTCAGCCGCCGGCGAACGTGACCTCGGTGCCGCACTTGGCGTTCTGGTTGAGGCAGGACTTCACCAGGGCGCCGAGGCGTGCCGGCTCCCAGGCGTTCATGAAGTCGCCGTGCATGGACGACGGTTTGCCGGAGGAGAGCGTGAGGCCGTCCCCGCCCAGCGAATGGTAGTTGACCATGAAGGACAGGTCCGGCACGGCCACCGGGTACTTGCCGGTGCAGACACCGTTGACCGGGTCGCCCATGTGCGACTTGTGGTCGGGTGAGTCGATGTTCTTGCCGTCCCAGCAGTCCTTGAACACCAGTTGGAAGATCAGGTTGCCGCCCGGGGCGCAGACCGGCCAGTTGCCGTCGGCGCTGCGGCCGATCTCGGCGCTGCCGGCGCACCAGAACTGGTTGCTACCGGCGTTCTTCGGGGTGTCCACCTGCCGCTTGGCGTCGCCTTCGACGACCCGCAGGCCCGGGGGGAAGGGCTTCACGGTGGACGGGTCCTTGACCCGCGAGCCGTAGTAGACACGCATGCTCTTGATCGGGACCGGCTGACCGTCCTTGCGCAACTCCGGGGTCCAGTAGGCGCTGTTGTCACCCGGGGCGTTGCAGTTGGTCGTCGCGGAGAGCAGCTTGTCGGTCGTGGTGAAGGCGTCGATCTTCGGACCGAAGAAGGTGTGCATGTGCGAGGCGCCCGGCAGGGCGGGCACGACGATCGGGTCGTCCGGTGCCGAGTTGGCGACCTCGCAGTCGGTGTGGAACTCGGGAACCCGAGTGGTTCCCGGCGTCACCGCCTTCGGGGTGAGGGAGTCGAAGGCGGCCAGCTCCCTGCTCCACCGGGCCTGGTCGACCGGGACCCAGCCGGCCGCCGGCGCGCCCGGCGGGACGGACGTGGAGGCGGACGCCGACGGGGTGGGCTTCGGCGTGGGCGAGGCGGTGGGTGTCGCCGAGGCGCTCGGCGACGGGCCTGCCGCGGGGCCGAACGTGAACCAGTTCAGGTTCACGAAGTCCGACGGCGAGGTGCTCTTCATGACGGCGAAGACGGTCTGCGGGCCGGCTGGTACGCCGGACGCCTTCGCCGTGACCGTCGTCCACTTCTGCCAGCCGCCGGTCTGCGCGATCGGGAAGGTGGCGAGCAGTTGACCGTCCGGCGCGGCGAGGTGCAGCTCGACCGTGCCGCCGGTGGCGTTGTGCGAGGAGACCCGGGCCGTGAGGTCGGCGCCGGTGATCGACACGCCGTCGTAGCGCAGCCAGTCTCCGCTGGCCAGCCAGCCGACATTCCGTCCGCCGTCGGCGTCGCCGGTGCCCTCGGTCTGCGCCCCGGAGTGGGCCGCGAAGGCCTCGGCCTGGACCCGGCCGGGCACGGCGACCTCTTCGGCCTGGGCGCCGGCGATGTAGATGCCGCTGGCGCCCAGCGCGGCCACGACGGCGGCGGCGAGCGAGATGCGGGTGCGGCGGCGACGCTTTCGCGCCCGGTCCGCCGGTGCGACATGCGCGGGGGGAGTCCGCATTACCAGTGTTTTCCTTTGCGTCGGCGACAAATCTTTTGACGAAAGGAATTATGGGTACGCCGAGGACTGACTACAACTTGCGGACGAAGAATTAAGGAGAGTGGCCGGTAAGTCTCCTGGTCACCGTCCGGTCCGGGCCAGATGACAGTTTTTCGGCCGTGCAACCTTAAGTCTTCGTTAACTGTATGGGGTGCTGGCGCGCGTGTCCCCGGCGATTGGGTGATTACAGTTTCTGGAGATAAATCTTGCTCCGATTGTCAACGTTGGTCGGGGCGGTGGCGGGCGAAGGCGTCGGCCTTGCCCCAGCGGCCGGGAACGTCCAGCAGCGCGACCCGTCCGAAGGCGGAGGGCAGCGCGGGATCCACGGCCAGGTGGTCCTCGTGCGGGTTGAGGCCCAGCATGGTACGGATCAGCAGCATCGACGCCCCGCTGGACCATGCCTGCGGGCTGCCGGCGGTGGGATACCGGACCGGGTAGCGGGTGGTGTTGCGGTCGAACCCGCCGAACGCCTCGGGGAGCCGGCCCTGGAAGTAGGTCGCGGCGGACAGGATGCTCTCGGCGATGCGGGCCGCCTCGCTGGCGAACCCGTAGCGGCGCAGGCCCCAGGCGATGAACGAGTTGTCGAACGGCCAGACCGTGCCGTTGTGGTAGCCGAGGGGGTTGTAGCGGCGTTGGCCCTCGGCGAAGGTCCGCACACCCCACCCGGAGAACAGCGCCCGACCCATCAGGTGGTCGACGACCTGCGGTGCCCGCTCCGGCGGCACGATGCCGCTCCACAGCAGGTGCCCGATGTTGGACGACAGGCTGTCGACGGGGGTGCCGTCGTGGTCGAGCGCCAGGGCGTAGTAGCCGCGGTCGGCCAGCCAGAAGTCCCGGTTGAACCGGTCGTACAGCGCCGCCGCCTCCCGCTCCAGCCGGTCGGCGAAATCCGGGTCACCCCAGACGGTACGGGCCAGCCGGGCCCCCCGGATCTTGGCGTCGTAGGCGTACCCCTGGGTCTCGCAGGTGGCCCTCGGGAAGCCCGGCATTCTTCCGTCGGCGTAGGAGATGCTGTCCCAGGAGTCCTTCCAGCACTGGTTCTCCAGGCCGGTGACGTGGTTGCGTCGCTCGTACCAGATGTAGCCGGTGGAGGTCAGGTCCGCGTAGTTGTCGATCCACGCCAGGGCGGCGCGAGCCTCCTGCTCCAACTCCCTGACCAGTGCGGTGTCGCCGCTCCACCGTTCGTACTCGTCGAGCAGCACCACGAACAGCGGCGACGCGTCCACCGTGCCGTAGTAGGGGGAGTGCGGTTGTTCCTCGAACGCCGCCGACTCGCCGTAGCGCAGCTCGTGCAGGATCCGGCCGGGGTCCTCCTCCAGCACGTCGTCGGTGCGGGCACCCTGGAGCGAGGCGAGGATCCGCAGCGTCGGCGGGGTCAACGACGGGGTGACGGGCAGGGTCTGCAGGCAGGTCAGCAGGCTGTCGCGGCCGAACAGGGTCATGAACCAGGGCAACCCGGCGGCCGGCACGGTCGCACCGCTGAGCGAGAGCGGGGCGAAGCGCAGGGCCGCCAGGTCCACCAGGCTGCGGTGGTACACCTGCTGGAGCGCGGCGCTCTCGGTGTCCAGGGTCGGGGCCGCCGCGACCCAGGCCCGCAGGCTGGTGGGCAGGGTGGAGTCGTCGGGCCGCAGAGCCCGCAGCGCGGAGCGCAGGTCGACGCCGTCCGGGCGCAGCGCCAACATGGCGACCTGCAGCCGCGTCGACCACTGTTCGCCGGGGGCCAGTCGGATCGTGAACCGCAGGCCGTCCGGGTCGAACTCGGCGGGCTCACTCGCCGACACGACGACCTCACGTCGGTAGGTGCCGCGCCGGTAGCCCAGGCGCAACTCGTCCGGGCCCACGTGGGTGTACCTGGTGCCGGTCTTGTCACCGATGTCGAACTTGATCTCGAAGATGTCGGCGAAGTCGGCGGCCACCTCCAGCCGGATGTCGAGGTCCATGTCCCGTTCGCCGTAGTTGAAGATCGTCAGCGATTCGGTCAGATCCGGGCCGATGCTCCTGCGCCGGATGGCCGACACGTCGGCCTGCACGTAGTCGACAGCCGCGCCCGGCACCACGAAGAACGTCACCTCGTAGTACTGGCTGTCGTCCACCGACAGTGCGGTCATGCACTCGCCGTTGACGAACAGCATCCAGCGGGACAGGAAGCGGGTGTCCGCGGCGAACAGCCCGACCGGTGTGGCGGGGGACGACTCCACATCGCCGCTGGCGTCGGACACCATGAAGGTGTTCCCGTCGATGCACGACACGGTGCCCGGGATGTCCCTCATCTGTCACGTCCCACTGGCCTGGTCACCGCTCTGCAGCGGCCCGGGCTCCCGCGGGAACAGCCGCCCGATCCGCAGGGCCAGACCGAGGTCCCCGTCGACCATGATCTCGCCCCGGGTGATCGCCGCCAGGCCGTTCACCTCACCGCGCGCCATCGCCTCCGCGACCTGTGCGGACACCATGATGACTGTGGTGGCGGGGTCGGCGCTCCTGGTCACCCGCATCCGACCGTGATCGATCACCAGGAGCCACTGCTCCAGCTGAGCGCCGTCACGGATGTCGAACCGCACGCTCCCGCACACCTTGTCGAACCGCGGATCCTGGCCGGCGACCGTCAACCGTTCGAAGAACGCACTGGTCGCCGTCATCCCACCTCCCCGGGCGCTGGTAGAAGCGCATGCCGGCTACCCGGTGCGGCTCGGTGTTAACTCCGGGCGGCACTCCTTCTTCGGGGTTCGAGCGCGAAAAGGGCTCCAGGTGGTCGCCTCATCACGCCGCTACCGGAGGTCGAAGTCCGCCACGACCGGCGCGCGTCGGACCCGTACGGGGGTCGCGGTGTCGAAGTCGGCCGCGTCCCGGTGCCACACCGGCGGGGCGTACGCGCAGTCGCAGCGCAGCTTCACCCGCTGCCCGGGGAGCAGGCGCAGGGTGTAGCCGTCGCCCACGTCCGCCACACCGGCCAGGTCCCCGGTGGCCGCGTCGAACGCGAGCACCTGGGCGTAGGTGAGCAGCTCGTCCACGCGTACCGCGCCGCTGACGAGCGTGCCGGCGGGCAGCGCCTGGTCCAGGGCGACCGTCTGGTGGGCACGCACCCGCACCGACCGCGCCTGCTGCCGACTGCCCACCCCACCGGACCACACGGTCGCCAGCCCGCTCGCCGCGAACTGCACAGGCCAGTCGTACGGCCCGAGGCCGGTGATCGTGTACCGGCCGTTCTCGTCGGTGGTCGGGCCGTGGTCGTCGTACTTCGGGTGCGTCACGTACGGCACCACCATGGCCAGCGCACGATAGACCGGAGCGCCGGTCGCCGCGTCGGTCACCACTCCGACGATGGTGCCCGGCGGGTCGAGCCGGATGGTCGGCGCGCTGGTCACCACGCCGGGCCGCACCTGAATCACCTGTGCCCGCGCGCGTTCACCGGTGCCGCCGTGCCGGCCGACCCACTGCAAGCCGTGCGCCGTCGAGTCGTAGGGGCTCACCAGCAGCCGGTACCTCCCCGGGGCGACGTCGGAGGCCACCAGGACGCCCTGCTCGTCGGCGCAACCCCCGTGCCGTCCGAGCTGGTCCTCACCGATGCCGACCGCCGACAACGCGGCGGCGTCCACCGGGAGGAGCGCGGCGCAGGCCCGGGGCACCGGTGCGCCGGTCGTCGCGTCCCGCACGACGGTGCGGACGACGCCGGGCGCGGGCGTCGCCGACCCGGGGGTACGCGCGGCAGCCGGCGCGGCGGCCTGCACGACGAGCAGTGCGGCGGCGACGGTGGCGGTCAGGTGGCGCAGGAGAGCCCGACTCATGGGGGTGTCCTTCCGGCGGCGCGGCGGGTTGGGCCGAAGGTAACGGGCTCGGGTGATCCAACTCGGTCAGTGTCGCGATGTTGACCGGCGCCGTAGGCGTTCACGCCCTCGCTGCCGCATTGGACGTTCTGCCCCGAACCTGGCGCATGCGGCACGTCCACCACATAGCGTCACGGGGGCGGAACCACCACCACGGCCGCTCCGCCGGCTGTCACGTCCACCGGAAGGGACCAGGCATGACCCGGATCGACACCGTGCTCCTGCCCGAGCTGGACGGGCCGGTGCCGGCGACGCTGCCGAGCACCCTGGGCCTGCTGAGCCTGGCGCTGGGCGTGGGCGCCCTGGCCGCGCCCGGACCCCTGGCGCGACTGACCGGGGTGGACGACTCCCCGTCCGCGCGGGCCGTGCTGCCGGCCGTCGGCCTCCGGGAGGTGGGCAGCGCCGCCGGCCTGCTCAGCGGGCGCCGCCCCGCCAACTGGGCCTGGAGCCGGGTGGCCGGCGACGCCATGGACCTGACCCTGCTCGGGCGGGTCCTCGCCGACCGCGACGGTGAACGCCGCCGCCGGGTCGCGCTGAGCACCCTCGCGGTCGCCGGCATCACCGCCGTCGACGTGCTCTGCGCCGTACGGATCGGGCGGGCCCAACGGGCCCGGGCCCGGATGATCCGGATGGAGATCGCCGTGACCGTCAACCGTTCACCCGCCGAGGCGTACCGGTTCTGGCGGGACATGGAGAACCTGCCCCGGTTCATGGCACACCTGGAGTCCGTACGCGCCGACGACCTGCGCCGCTCGCACTGGATCGCCCGTGGCCCGGCCGGTCACCGCGTCGAGTGGGACGCCGAGATCATCGACGACCAACCGAACAGGTCGATCACCTGGCGTTCGCTGCCGGGCACCCGGGTGCCCAACGCCGGGCGGGTCCGGTTCGTGCCCGCACCCGGTGACCGGGGCACCGAGGTCCGGGTCGAGCTGCGGTACGCGCCGCCGGCCGGCGCGCTCGGGCGGGTGGTGGCGAAGCTCTTCGGCGAGGAGCCCGAGCAGCAGGTCCGTGACGACCTGCGCCGCTTCAAGCAGGTGCTGGAGACCGGCGAGGTGGTCCGCTCCGACGGCAGCCCCAACGGCATCTCCGTACGCCAGCAGGCCATGCAGCGTCCCGCCCAGCCGCTGCCCGCGTCGCGCCGCTGACCGCCCACGCATCCGAAAGGGACCGAGAATGAAGGCCACCGCCTGGATGGGCACCGACAGCGTCAAGGTGATCGACGTGCCCGACCCGAAGATCATGAACGCCCGGGACGCGATAGTCCGGATCAGCACCACCGCGATCTGCGGCTCGGACCTGCACCTCTACCACGGCTACATCCCCGCGATGCGCAGGGGCGACATCCTCGGCCACGAGTTCATGGGCGAGGTGGTCGAGGTCGGTCCGCAGGTGCGCAACCTCAAGCCCGGTGACCGGGTGGTGGTGCCCTTCCCGATCGCCTGCGGGCACTGCTCGTCCTGCCAGCGTGGCCTCTACTCGGTCTGCGAGAACTCCAACCCGAACGCCGGCATCGCCGAGAAGATCATGGGCCACTCGCCGGGCGGCATCTTCGGCTACTCCCACCTGCTCGGCGGCTACGCCGGCGGTCAGGCCGAGTACGCCCGCGTGCCGTTCGCCGACATCGGCCCGCTCAAGGTGCCCGACGAGGTCCGCGACGACCAGGCGGTCATGCTCGCCGACGTGTTCCCGACCGGCTACATGGGCGCCGAGATGTGCGACATCAAACCCGGCCAGGTGATCGCGGTCTGGGGTGCCGGGCCGGTGGGGCTGTTCGCCGCGGCCAGCGCCCGGCTGCTCGGCGCGGAGCGGGTGATCGTCATCGACCGGTTCGCGTACCGGTTGCGGCTGGCCGAGGAGCACATCGGCGCCGAGACGATCAACTACGAGCAGGCGGACGTGTTGGACACCCTGAACGAGATGACCGCCGGCCGAGGGCCCGACGCGTGCATCGACGCGGTCGGTCTGGAAGGCCACCACGGCAACGCCGCCATGTACGCCTACGACCGGGCGAAGCAGGTCGCCCGGGTCGAGACGGAGCGGCCGTTCGCCCTGCGCCAGGCGATCCTCGCCTGCCGCTCGGGTGGGGTGGTCTCGGTCGTCGGCGCGTACGGCGGCTTCGTCGACAAGTTCCCGATGGGCGCGTTCATGAACCGCTCACTGGTCATGCGGACCGGTCAGTGCCACGTCCAGCGCTACACCCGGCCGCTGCTGGAGCGCATCCAACGCGGCGAGATCGACCCGAGCTTCATCGTCAGCCACCGGATGCCGCTGCGCGACGCCCCGAAGGGTTACAAGATCTTCCAGAAGAAGCAGGACGAGTGTACGAAGGTGCTGCTCACGGTCTGACCGACGGCGCCTCCCCGCTGCCGGGACGACCGCGGTGATCAACTCGGTTTTCCTGATGTCGGGGCATCGGGGCGGCGGGGACACCCCGACGCCAATGAACCCGTGATGATCAAGCCGCCGGGCGCCGGTCGGTGCCGGCTGCGGGTTGGCGGCTAACGTATTGCCATGGATCACGGTGGCGTCTCGGCGCCTGTGACGGCCGATCTCACCGTTCGGCTGCGGCCGGTCGCCGAGCCCGACCTGGCGATGTTCCGCCGCTTGCGCACGGAGCCGGGCCTGATCGGGCTGGACTGGGCCGGCTTCCTGGACGCCGGGGAGCCGGCCCGCCGGTTCGCGCTCGACGGCTACCTCGGCGAGGACGACGGGCGGCTCATCGTCGAGGCGGAGCAGGAGCGGGCGGCCGCTGGCCTCGTCAGCTACACCTCCGGGCGTTACGCTGGGCGGGCGTCGTACTGGGAGATCGGCATCGTTCTGCTGCCGCCCTGGCGCGGGCGGGGGATCGGCTGGCGGGCGCAGGCGTTGCTCTGCGACTACCTGTTCCAGCACACGCCGGCACAGCGCATCCAGGCTGGCACCCACCCGGAGAACATCGCCGAGCAGCGGGCGCTGGAGAAGGCCGGCTTCCAGTTGGAGGGCGTCGTGCGGGCCAGCGAGTTTCGGGCCGGCCGGTGGCGCGACGCCTACCTCTACAGCCGGCTGCGCGACGACCCGTCCCCCTGGGACGCGGCGACGGGAGGCTAGCGCGCGCGGACCCCCGGCTCCACCGTCAGGGTGCCCGCCTCGGCATCGATCGTGGCCCGCGCGCCGAGCGGGACGGTGAGCTGCCCGTTGCCATGCCCCAGCCGTAGCCCGCCCAGGACCGGCACGCCAAGGTCGTACAGGCGGTCCTTCAGCACCGCCGCCGCGTCCCACTCGCCGGGTTCGCCGACGCTGTTGGTGATCTGGCCGATGACCACCCCGGCAACCCTGGACAACACGCCCACCCGGCGCAGTTCGGTCAGCATCATGTCGATGCTGTACGGGGCCTCGTCGACGTCCTCGAAGAACAGGATGGCGTCGTCGAACTTCGGGATGTCACCCGCACCCAGAGAGGTGGAGAGCAGGGTGAGGCAGCCACCGAGTAGGGGGCCCGACGCGCGCCCCGGCACCAGCACGGGCGCCGCCGTCTCGGCCGGGTCCCGGACGATCGTCACGGGTGCGGTGGTCATCACCGCCCGGCGAAGCGCCTCGGCCGAATCAGGGCCGGTGCGGCTGTCGCTCCAGTTGACCATCGGACCGTAGAAGGTGACCAGGCCCGTCTCGCGCCAGAGCTTGCCGTGGATGCTGGTGATGTCGCTGAAACCGACGACCACCCGGGGATCCCGGCGAACGCCGGACACGTCGATGCGATCGACGATCCGCTGGGTGCCGTAACCGCCACGGGCGGCGAAGACCGCACGGATCCCCGGGTCGTTGAGCGCGGCGTTGAGGTCGGCCAGCCGCTGCGCGTCGGTGCCGGCCAGATAGCCGTACGTGGCGAAGACGTGCGTGCCCAGCTCGACCTCCAGGCCCCAGCTTCGCAGGATCTCGATGCCGCGGGCCATGTTCGTGGGGTCGGGAGTGCTGCCGGGCGACACGACCCGGACCCGATCGCCGGGCGCCAGCGCCGGAGCCCGCAGCGCGCGCTTCGCACCAGCCGGCGCGGCCTGCGCGGGCCCGGTCTCCAACCCGCCGGCGAGCACCGCGCCACCGGCCGCCGCCGCTCCCATCCGCAGCATGTGTCGACGGGACAGGGGCACCCGCGCGGGCCCTCGGGTCGAAGCTGGGTCTGGTCCGGACGTGGCCATCGGCATCCCCTCGTCTGACGATGTGCGAGCCGCCACAGCCTACGACAGGCATCGACGCCAGGCGGGGTCCACAGCGGACGGTCCTCACTCGACCGGTGCGCCGTGCCCGGCGGGCTTCCCGCACGGCCCGACCCGGCTGCACGGGCGACCCGGGTGCCGTGACTGGCGGGTTTCGTGCGGCCCGGGCCGCCGATGGCGGGAAGTCCGGATCCGCACGTGACCCCGTTTGTGGCAGGTGAGCCTGGGAACTCGCCCCGTTCGTCGGCAGGCAGGCCAGACGGCAGGTCGAGGAAACCGAAGGAGCGGAGCATGGAGTACGAGCAGATGATCGCCACGGTACGACAGCGAGCTGGCCTCGGTGAGAACGAGGCCGTGCGGTCCGTGCAGGCAGTCCTGTCGGTGCTCGGCGAACGGCTCGCCGGACAGGAGGCCGACCACCTGGCGGCACAGCTACCCGAGCGGCTGAACGGGTCGGTCACCCGCAATCCGCAGGGCCGCCGGTGGGACGTCGGCGAGTTCCTGAAGAACGTGGGGGACCGCGAACAGGTCGCGAACGCCGACCAGGTGCGTCAACACGCCCAGGCGGTGCTGCGTACCGTCGCCGAGGCGCTCGACGACGACGAGCGACAGGACCTGCTCGCCCAGCTGCCCGGCGGCATCATCGACCTCTTCGGTGTGCCCACCCCGCGCGGCTGAGCCCCGCGCCAGTCGGGCCACCGGGGGTGCTCACGGGATCGGCCACTCGTGCACCGGCCGGTTGCTGTGCATCAGGTCCACGTAGTGGCGGACCACCTCCCGCAGCGCCGCCGGCCGGTCCAGGTGGTCGGCCGACTCCAGTCGGTGCAGCGTCTCCACCTGCCAGCTCGCGCCGTTGCGGCTGGTCAGGCAACGCTGCTCGATGATGCCGAGCAGCCGGTCGCGTTCGCCCGGGTCGAGCCCCCACCGGTCCAGACCGTGGTGTGCCATCGGCAGCAGCCTGCGCAGCACCAGCTCGGTGACGGGCAGATAGCCGAGGCCGGGCCAGAAGACCTGTGCGTCGATGCCGTGCCGGGCGCAGTTGGTGAAGTTTTCCTCGGCGGCGCTGAACGACATCTGCGACCACAGTGGCCGGTCGGATTCGGCAAGCGCACGGACCAGCCCGAAGTAGAAGGCACCGTTGGCGATGGTGTCCAGCACGGTCGGGCCGGCGGGCAGCACCCGGTTCTCCACCCGAAGATGCGGACGACCACGGGACACGTCGTACACCGGGCGGTTCCACCGGTAGACGGTGCCGTTGTGCAGGCGCAGCTCGGCGAGATTGGGCACCTCACCGGCCGCGAGGGTCTGCGTCGGGTCCTCCGGGTCGCAGACCGGCAACAGCGCCGGGAAGTAGCGCACGTTCTCCTCGAACAGGTCGAACACGCTGGTGATCCAGCGTTCGCCGAACCAGACTCTGGGGCGTACCCCCTGGGCCTTGATCTCTTCCGACCGGGTGTCGGTGGCCTGCTGGAACAGCGGGATGCGGGTCTCGCGCCACAGCTCCCGGCCGAAGAACAGCGGCGAGTTCGCACCGACGGCGACCTGGATGCCGGCGATCGCCTGGGCGGCGTTCCAGTAGTCGGCGAACTGGGCCGGGCTGACCTGCAGATGAAACTGGGTGCTGGTGCAGGCCGCCTCCGGGGTGATCGTGTCGGCGGTGACCGCCAGGCGTTCCACCCCGCTGATGGCGATCGGCAGGTCCTCACCGCGCGCCGCGAAGATCTGCTCGTTGAGCAGTTTGTAGCGGGGGTTGGCCGAGAGCGTCTCGGCGGTCAGGTGCTCGGGGCGCAGCGTCGGCAGGATCCCGATCATGACCATGTGGGCGCCGATCGCCCGCGCCTTCACCTCGGCGGCGTTCAGGCTGGCCCGCACGTACTCCTCGAAGTCGGCGGTGCCGGTGCCGGTCAGTCGCCGCGGCGGCACGTTGATCTCCACGTTGAACTGGCCCAACTCGGTCTGGAAGCTCTCATCGGCGATGGCCGCCAGCACGTCGGCGTTGCGCATCGCCGGATTCGACGCCTCGTCGACCAGGTTCAGCTCGATCTCCACGCCGGTCATCGGCCGGTCGACGTCGAAACGCGACTCGCGCAGCATCTCGGCGAAGACATCCAGGCAGCGGCGGACCTTGTCGCGATAGCGGGCCCGATCTTCTCGACTGAAGGTCCGTACGCCGACGTCCTCGCCCATCGTCACCACCCTGTCACCGCTGGTTCCCCCTAACCTCGCACGTCCTCGTCGGGCGGGGGAACGCCCAATGGACCTCTTCTACCCAGCTGACCACCCTGATAGCCCAGTCACACCGTCCCGATAGCATTGCCGGTCGAGAGGTGGTGGGGTGCGGATGCGCGAGAAGGTGACCCGGCTGTTCGTCGCGGCGGCGATCGCCGAGGCCTGCTCCTGGCTGGCCCTGCTGGTCGGCATGCTCGTCAAGTACGGCCCGCCCGGCAACGAGCTGGGAGTCAAGATCTTCGGGCCGATCCACGGCGGCCTGTTCATCGCGTACGTCGTGTTGACGCTGGCCGTGGCCCGGCTGCACCGGTGGAGCCTGCTGGCCACGGCGGTCGCCCTGGTCAGTGCCGTGCCGCCGTTCGCCACCCTGGCCTACGAGCGCTGGGCCCGCCGCCGGGGGATGCTCGGCGCCGACCGCCAACCGGCCCGCGAGCCCGCCCCGGTCGGCTGACCCGGCGACCGGCCCGCGAGCCCGCCCTTCCGGTCGGCTGAGCCGGCGACCGGCCCGGGAGCCCGCCCTTCCGGTCGGCTGAGCCGCCGTCCGGTCGGGGGAGACTGCCTGAGCGGTCAGGTGAGTGCGGAGCAGGCCGCGACACCGGCGAGCAGCAGCGCGCCCAGGAACGCCTGCAACAGCAGCGGCGGCCCGAGGTGCGACCAGAGCGTCGCGGTACGCGGGGTGAGCAACTGCCCGGTGGTGAGGTTGACGATCCGCTCGATGCGCGGCGGCAGCTCCGGGTCGCGCTGCGGGCGCAGGGTGAGCTGCACCTGGTCCGCCGGGTGCAGGGCGCTCTGCGGCAGGTGCCCGTGCAACTCCACCTCGCAGAGTTGGCCGGCGGTGTTGCGCAGACGCACCGGGACGACCAGGTATTCCGGGCCCTTCTTCAGCTCCTTCCACCGTCGGCGGGTGCCGCCACCGCCGAAGGAGAACAGCGCGCGCAGCAGCAGGGCGGGCAGCCGGGCGAACGCCGCCGCGGCGAGCACCGCCACCAGCACCGGCTGGCCGACGCGTATCTCGCGGGTGTAGCCGTCGAGCAGGCGGATCAGCCGCCCGGTGACGATCCTTTCGGTCGGATGCACGATCCGTCGGGTTTCGAGTCCGCTGTCCATTCCCACCACCGAGAGTCCGCTTGTGTGCACAGATCGTATCGACGTCCTGAGTTGAACGACGTGAATGAAACCTGGTCACGGGCTCACGGCTGCGAGGTGACATCCCCGGCGACCCGGGTAAGCGGGGGGCCGAGCTGGAAAGGGGTCGAGCATGCAGCTGTCCTTCCTGCGCCCGCTCTACGACCGTCCCGGGCCGTGGTGCTCGGTGTACCTGGACGCCTCCGCCGACACGGAGGACGCCCATCCCGCGCTGGACCTGCGCTGGCGTGCCCTGGAACGTCGCCTGACCGAACAGGGCGCGGACGAGGCGAGCATCGCCGCGTTGGACCGGGTGATCCGTGGACACGACCCGATGGTCGGCGACTACGGCCTCGCGGTCTTCGCCAGTCACGGTCGGGTGGTGCTCTCCGAGTACCTGTCCGCGCCACCACTGCGCGACCTGGCCAGTTTCGCGCCGCTGCCACACGTGATGCCGCTGCTCGCCCAACGCGGCGAACAGGTGGCCTGGGTACGTGTGGTCGCCGACCGGCTCGGCGCCGACGCGATGGCGGTCAGCGCCGGCGGGGTGCCCCGGCGGGCGCACGTCGCCGGGCGCGACGAGTTCCCGCTGCGGCGGACGAAGCCCGGCGGCTGGTCCCAGTCGCGCTACCAGCGGGCGGCCATGGAGGCGTGGCACCAGAACGCCGGCGACGTCACCGCGGCCACCGTGCAGCTGGCCGACCAGGTCGGCGCGGACGTGGTGGTGGTCGCCGGTGACGTCCGCGCCACCGGAATGATCGCCGCCCAGATGCCGGAGCGCTGGCAGGACCTGGTGGTCCGCACCGATGCCGGGTCGCGGGCCGGGGGCGCCGACCAGACGATGCTCGACGACCTCACCGTGCAGACCATCGCGGAGATCGCCGACCAGCGGATCAGCGCCGCGCTGGACAGGTTCGGCGTGCAGGAGGACGTGGGCGGTGGCCTCGACGCGGTCGTCTCGGCCCTGCAACGCAACCAGGTGGACACCATGCTGATCGTGGACGATCCGTCGGCCGACGGTGAGCTGTGGATCGGCGCGCAACCCACCGAGATCGCCGTCGACCCGGGGCAGTTGGCCGCCATGTCGGTGGCCGACCCGCAACGGGTACGCGCCGACGCGGCGCTGGTCCGCGCGCTCGTCGGCACCGACGCGGCACTGACCGTGCTGGGCGCGGACGAGGCACCCGACCTCATCGACGGGGTGGGCGCGGTGCTGCGCTACGTCGACCCCAGCACACCGGGGCGCGGCAATGGCTGAGCGCCGGGTGGCAGATCTCGTGGTGGAACGACTCCTGGCCTGGCGGGTGCCCCGCGCCTTCGGCTACCCGGGCGAGGCGATCACCCCGCTGATCGAGGCGTTGGACCGCTCCGGCGGCGAGCCGGCGTTCGTGCCGGCCCGGCACGAGGAGACCGCCTCGTTCATGGCCACCGGGCACGCCAAGTTCACCGGCGGCATCGGGGTCTGTCTCGCCACCCAGGGGCCCAGCGCCGTGCAGCTGCTCAACGGCCTCTACGACGCCAAGCTGGACAGCAAGCCGGTGGTGGCGATCGTCGGGGAGGACATCTCCGGGCCGCTCGGCGCCGCGCACCAGGAGATCGGGTTGAGTCGGCTCTTCGGCGACGTGTGCAACCAGTTCGTCCGCTACGGGCGCAACCCCGAGGACGTGGCAGCCCTGCTGGACCAGGCGTTCCGGACGGCGGCGGCGACCCGCAGCCCGACCTGTGTCGTGCTGCCCCGGCAGTTGCAGGAAACCCTGGTGCCCGACGTGCAGACGTACGCCGCCGGGGTGGTCTCGGCCACCCCCGGTGAGCCGCTGGCCCGGGTGCTGCCGCACGAGGCGGACCTCGACGCGGCCGCGCAACTGCTCGGTGGCGGTCAGCGCGTCGCGATCCTGGTGGGCCAGGGCGGGCGGGACGCGGCCGCCGAGATCATCGAGGTGGCCGACCGGCTCGGTGCCGGGGTGGCCACGTCACTGCTGGGCAAGCCGGTGCTCGACGAGCGGTTGCCGTTTCACACCGGCGTGCTCGGCGAGGTCGGCACCGCGGCCGCGGCCGAGCTGATGGGCGGCTGCGACACCCTATTGATGGTCGGCACCAACGACCCGTGGACCGGCTACTTTCCGATGCCGGAGCAGGCCCGCACCGTGCAGATCGACATCGACGGCCGGCGGATCGGCACCCGCTACCCGGCCGACGTGCCGCTGGTCGGCGACGCCGCCGAGACGCTGCGGGCGTTGCTGACCCGGCTGCGCGGTCGACCCGAACAGCGGTGGCGCGCCACCGTGGAAAGCTCCGTGGACCGGTGGCGGGAGGTCGCCGCCGAACGGGTGGCCGCGTCCGCCGACCCGGTCAACCCGCAGCTCGTACTCCAGGAGTTGTCCGCCCGCCTGCCGGGCACCGCGGCGGTCGCGGTCGACGTCGGTTCGGTCCTCTACTGGTACGCCCGGCACCTCGTGCTGCCGCCCGGGGTGAACGCGCAGCTCTGCGGCACTCTCGGTTCGATGGGCTGCGCGCTGCCGTACGCGGTGGCCGCCAAGCTCGCCGCCCCCGACCAGCCGGTGATCGCGCTGCTGGGCGACGGGGCGATGCAGCTCAACGGGCTCGCCGAGCTGATCACCGTGTCGCACCACTGGCAGAGTTGGCGTGACCCTCGGCTGGTGGTGCTGGTGCTCAACAACCGCGACCACAGCGGCACGGGTGGCGGGCGGCAGCCGTCGTCCGACCCGGGCAACCGCCGCCCCGACGTGCCGTACGCCGGTTGGGCCCGCCTGCTCGGGCTGCACGGTGTGCGGGTGGACCGCCCGGAGTTGGTCGGCGCGGCCTGGGACGAGGCCCTCGCCGCGGACCGTCCCTGCGTACTGGAGGCGGTTGTCGACCCGGCGGTGTCGCTGGCGCCGCCGGAGCCGGCGTTCGCGGACCTGCGTGGCCTGTACGCCGACGGCGCTCCGGCCCGCAAGGTCCGCGAGCAGGTGGAGGTCACCGCGAACGCCGAAGACCTCGTTTAGCTGCCCTCGGCCAGGGCATCAGTAGCGGCCCGACGACGCTGGAGGTCCCATGTCCGAGCAGGTTGACCGCCGCTACGGTCCCGCGACACTGCCACGATCGCGCGGCCCGCTCTCCGCCGCGGTGCTCGACGCTCTCCGGCGCCCGCCGCACGACCTGCCGGCTGGTCTCGGCGCCGACCTCGATCCGGCCGACCCGATCACGGACGAGGACCTTCAGCTCACCCTGTTCCTCTGCTACGAGCTGCACTACCGGGGCTGGCACGGGGTGGACGAGGCGTGGGAGTGGCAGCCGACGCTGCTCGCGTTGCGCGCCGAAGCCGAACGGCCCTTCGAGGCGGCGCTGCGCCGGCTGGTCGGCGCACCGTCGGTGCCGGCCGCCGGGGTGGCCGCCGGCCTGGCCGCGCTGGTCGCCGCCGACGACGGGCCGCCGCTGGCCGCGACGCTGCAACGACGCGCCGACCTCAGCCAGTTCCGCGAGTTCGTCGCCCACCGCTCGGTCTACCACCTGCGCGAGGCGGACCCGCACAGCTGGGCCCTGCCCCGCCTCGGTGGGCCGGCCAAGGCCGCGCTCGTGGAGATCCAGACCGACGAGTACGGCAACGGCCGGCTGGACCGGATGCACGCCGAGTTGTTCCGGTGCACCCTCGAACGGCTCGGGCTGGACACCTCCTACGGCGCCCACCTGGACGCGGCGCCCGCGGTGACCCTGGCGACGAACAACCTGATGTCGCTGTTCGGGCTGCACCGGCGGTGGCGCGGTGCGCTGCTCGGGCACCTGGCCGCGTTCGAGATGACCTCCTCGCTGCCGAACCGTCGCTACGGCAACGGGCTGCGCCGGCTCGGCCTCGACGAGGTGGCCACCCGCTTCTACGACGAGCACGTCGAGGCCGACGCGGTGCACGAGCAGATCGCCGCGCACGACATGTGCGGCGGCCTGGTCCGCGCCGAACCGGCCCTCGCCCCCGACGTGCTCTTCGGCGCGACGGCCGGGCTCGCGGTGGACCGGCTGTTCGCCGCGCACCTGCTGGACAGTTGGGCCGCCGGCCGCAGTTCGCTGCGGACACCCACCCCGCCGGCCCCGCCGCCCAAGGTCCCGCTTGTCGCGCTGCCCGCGGTGGCCCCGCCGGCCCCGCCCGCGCTCGTCTGATTCGCCGGCTGAAAGGGTAGGGCTGGCCTCTATCCGAGCGGGGTGCCACCAGGATCGAACGCGGTCGAGAAACCACGAAAAATGCTCTCCATGACTGTGCAGAATGATCTCGGCACCACTCCGAAATTGTCTCGGTTCCGCCGGGCCGCCTTTGCCGTTGTCCTGCCCGTCGCCGTAGTCGGCGCGGTCGCCGGGTGCGGTGATTCGGCGGCGCCGAAAACCGCGCCCGCGATCGGCTCGGCAGCTCCGACTCCCGCTGCCTCGGCCAACGCGGCCGAGCCAGCAAACTCTGCCCCTGCGGCCGGCCAGCACATGATCAGCAACAACGGGCATCGACTCGCGTTCTATGTCACCCCCGGACACTCACCGGCCATCGTGTTGGACTCCGGTGGCGGCGAGGATCACACACAGTGGAAAGACATCGTCCCGCAGCTGTCGAAGGCGACCGGGTCGCAGATCATCACCTACGACCGGGCGGGGCTGGGCAACAGTGACGAGGTGAAGGGCCCCTGGGACGGCCAGGCCGCAGCCGCTGACCTGCAGGCCGGTCTGCGCGCGCTCGGCGCAACCCGCAATGTGGTCCTCGTGTCCCACTCGCAGGCGGGGGAAGTTGCCACCTACTTCGCCCGCGCCAACCCGGGCGTGCTGTCCGGGGCGGTGCTCGTCGACGCCAACGTGCCGCAGTTCTTCACCGACAGCGAAATTCAGCGCCTCATCGCGGTTACCACGCCGCAGATCGAAGCGCTCAAGAAGCAGCCCTCGACGAAGGCGAACCGGCAGCTCATCGCCACGTCCGAGAACTTCGGTCCCACCCATCGGGCGTATCACAAGGTCTCCTGGCCAGACAGCGTCCCGGTCACCTACATCGCGTCGGAGAAGACGCCGTTCGACGGATCCCCGCAGGACGCCCAACGCTGGCGCGACGCGGCAGCCGCGTTCGTCAAGGCCGGGCCCCGACGCACACTCGTCACCGCCAGGGGAAGCTCACACGAGATCCCGCAGGACAACCCCCAAATCGTCATCGACGAGATCGAAAAGATGGCCGCCGCTCACAGCTGAACCGTCCCAACTCCGATATGATCTGCCCCCGGATCAGAGGGTATCCGCAGACAGCGCCAATGGCCCGATTCGAAATCGTGCAAGTCGCTTGATGGGCATTATCGGAGAGCCCTCATTTCGGCTACCGGACGTCGTCGGGTCGACGGGCCTCCATTGCAGAGCAAAGGGGGCGTGCCTCTGGGTGCGGCCCGTCCGGTCCGCGTCCCCCACCTCGCCGCGCGACGCGGCGAGGTGGGGGACGCGGTGACGTGGGGTCAGCCCTCGCGGGTGGTGCCGGCCCGGAAGTTGATCGCTTTGTGGGTGCCGTCGCAGAACGGCTTGAGTGCCGACTTGCCGCACCGGCACAACGCCACCGTGCCCCGCCGCGCGTCGATGTGCTCACCATCCGGCGTGACGAGCGCGAAGTCGCCGCGGACCAGCAGCGGTCCGTCCTCGTACGGGGTGATCGTGGCGGCGGCTGATTCGCTGGTGTCGTCGGTGCGCATGGCCCCGGAAGTGCCCGTCCTGGGGCCGACGAAACCGGGCCGTCCGGCGAGGTCGACTCGACCCGCTCCCGCCGTCCTCGGCCGATCGTCGCCGAACGGCGGTGATGACCGGCGCACCCCGCTGACCAGCGGAATGTGCTGCCGGGTGGGTGATGCCCCGTTTGAACCCCATCGGGACGGGAAGCCGGGCCGCGTGGTGAGCGAAAGAGGCAAGGTGGGGCCGGTGCACAAGGTGCACAAGGGGCTCACGGCCGATGGCGCCGGTCTCGCCGGCGACCGGGTCGTGGCCGCGGGCAGCGCCGCCCGGGTGTTGGTCGCCGCCACCGCCCGGGCCCTGCGTGGCGTGGACTGCGCCGACCTCGGGCACACCGGGCCGACGTCGCGGTTCCCGGGCGCCCCGGAGCCGGTACGCCGCGCCGCGGTCACCCGCGCCGCCGGTCGGGTCGCGCTCACCGTGGACCAGACCGACGAGGTGGACGCCGCCCGGGTGGCCCGCTGGTTCGTCGACCAGTACCCCCGCCGGCGCTACCCCGGGGTGCTGATCGGCTCACCGCACGGCGCGGCGGCACACCTCGCGGTCGCTCTCGGCGTGCCGTGGTTGCCGGCCGGCTTCGAGATGACCGTGCACTGGCCCGACGGCGCGGTGGACCGTCCGGCGGAGGCACTGGAGCACGGTGCGGCACTCGCCGTGCGGCTGCTCGCCGGCAACGCCGACCTGCACCTGCGCCAGGTGCACTGCCCGGCCAGCCGGGGCCCGCTGACCGGGGCCACCGTGTCGCTGACCGCCGCGTGGACGGCCCTACCGGCCGCGTACGCGCAGTTTCTGGCCGACCGACTGGTCCCGGGTGCCCCGGTGCTGCTGGTTCGCGACGCGCGTACCTGGCCGGTGCTGGAACGCGGCGCCGGCCACAGCTTCCAGGTCGGCTGCCCGGCCAGCGGACTGGACCCGGTCGACTTCCACCCGGACAGCCACGCGCTGCGGCAGGTGCTGCGCGCCGCCGGCGGTGACGCGGCCCGCTGGGAGCCACCGGGGGTGTCCGTCCCGTCGGGTCACGCCGAGCACGGCGTCGACCCGGACTTCGAGCCGGCTGTGCGGGACTGGGCCGCACGGCACGAGCACCCGCTGCACCGGGTGCTGGTGCCCCGGCCGGCGGCGCTGAGCGCGGGCGTGGCCGACCTGTACCGGCGGTGGCTGCGCGCCGCCGGCAAGACCGGTGACCGGTTGGTGGTGGAGTGCGGCCGGCTGCTCGACCCGTGGCAGGTGGTGCGGGCGGGGCTGGTGCCGTACTGGTGTGAGAACGCCACCCGGCGCAGCGTCGACGAGGCCGAGTGGTGGTTGGCCGGCAGCGAGGCGTTCAGCTCGGTGGACGTGCTGCCCGAGCCGCCCGGGATGCGGTCACCGGCCCTGGCCGGGCTGCCGCAGTGGCTGGCGGTGGCCGGCTTCGGGCGGCGGCGTCGAGCGTTGGACCGCACCACCGCCCGCGGCTACCCGGTCACCTCGGTGCCCACCCGTCGGGCCACCGAGGTGCTGCGTGCCCAGCCGTACGACCTGCCCGCGCCGCCTCCGCTGGGGGCCGCCGAGGCGTTGGCCGTGCTCCGGGACAGCGGCGGCCACCAGGGGTTGTTGGTCTCCTGAGGCGGAGCACGCCGAAACTTCCTCGCGAACCCGGGGTCCCGTGATTGAGTACCTACGGAGCGGGAACATCGCTGGCTGCGACGGCCTGATTGCGCTGCGTAGAGGCGGTGTCGCCCGCTGGCATCCCAGTCACTGACCCACTTTTCCGGCCCGGTGCGTGGCTCGACCACGCGCACGACCGGTTTCCCGATCCGGGCGGGGGACCTTCCTGAGGGAGGCGCGGATGTTCGGACAGACGAGCACGACCACGACCACACCACCACCCACCGAGCGTGGTCTGGAGGACCTCGACGCGGCGGCACTGGCGTACGCGGCCCGGATCGCCGGGCTCCCACCGGAGCGGCGGGGGGAGGCCCGCGACGACCTGGTGCGCTTCGCGCTGCCGTTCGCCGGGCGGCTGGCCCGCCGGTACCGGGGGCGTGGGGAGCCGCTGGAGGACCTGGAGCAGGTCGCCCGGTTGGGGCTGGTCAACGCCGTCGACCGGTATGACCCGGAGCGGGGCTCGTTCACCGCGTACGCCGCGATCACCATCGTGGGCGAGATCAAACGGCATTTCCGGGACCGCACCTGGGGCGTGCACGTGCCCCGCCGGCTGCGGGACCTGATCCTCGAGGTCGGCCAGGCCACCGCGGCACTGACCAGCGAACTGTCCCGGGCGCCGTCGGTGGCCGAGTTGTCGGCCCGTCTGGAGACGCCGGAGGAGGAGATCCTCGCCGCGCTGGAGTCGGCGGCCGGCTACAGCCCGGCCTCGCTCAACGCCCCGGTGGGCGGTGAGAGCTCCGCGGAGTTCGGTGACCTGGTCGGCGAGTCGGACAACGACCTGGAGTCGGTCGACGACCGGGTCACGGTGAGCGGTCTGCTGCACCGACTGCCCTGGCGCGAGCGGCGCATCCTGGCGATGCGCTTCTACGGCAACCAGACCCAGGCCGAGATCGCCGCCCGGTTCGGCATCTCGCAGATGCACGTGTCCCGGCTGCTGTCGCGGGCGCTGACCTGGCTGCGTCAGGCGATGCTCGCCGACGCGCCGCCACCCTGGCAGAACGGTGCCGCCGAACCCGACCCGGGCAAGACCCGGATCTCGGTGAAGCAGAACGGCGACCGGGTGGTGGTCGAGGTCGGCGGCGAGATCGACCGCGACGGCGCGGACCAGCTGCGCCGGGCCATGCTGGAGGCGGTCACCGGCCAGCCCAGCGAGGTGGTCGTCGACCTGGTCGGCGCGGGTGGGTTCGACGCCGGTGGGATCGCCGCGCTGATGGCGGGGCGGGACGCGGCCGAGCGGACCGGCGTGCCGCTGCGACTGACCCGGGTCCAGCCCGCGGTACGCCGCTCGCTCACCGCCGCCGGCCTGGCACCCGCCCGGGACTGAGCCATCGCCCGCCCGGGACCGAGCACGCGACGAGGGCCGACACCATCGGGTGTCGGCCCTTTCGGCGTACGCCGATCAGTGCTCCTCGGGGTTGCCCTCACTGTGCGGGTGCCGCCAGCGTTCGTGCGGCCTCGGCGCGTCCTCGGCGTCCTCGGGCGCGTCGCTCTGCTCGAAGCTCGGCCGGCGGACGCCCTCGGGCTCCGGCACATCCACCGGCCGGGCACCCGAGCGTGGTGCCGGCTGGTAGTCGGTCGCGTCCCGGGCGCCGTGCGCGCCCTCGGCGGCCGGTGACTCCGGGGTGTGGTGTTCCAACCGCAGCTCCTCGGTGAAGTGCTGCGGCGGCTTGGTGGTGCGCTGCGGCAGGTCCCGGCCCAGATCGGCGACGAGTGGGCCGTACTTCAGGTCGAAGGCGGGGCGCTCGGAGCGGATCCGGGGCATCCGGTCGAAGTTGCGCAGCGGCGGCGGGCAACTGGTGGCCCATTCGAGGGAGTTGCCGAAGCCCCACGGGTCGTCCACCGTCACCACCGCGCCGTACCGCCAGGACTTCCAGGCGTTGTAGATGAAGAACAGCGTGGACAGGCCGAGGATGAACGCGAAGATGCTGGAGACGGTGTTGAGCGCGGTGAATCCGTCGCTGGGCAGGTAGTCGGCGTACCGCCGGGGCATGCCCTCGGCACCCAGCCAGTGGTGCACCAGGAAGGTGCCGTGGAAGCCGATGAACATGGTCCAGAAGTGCGCCTTGCCGAGCCGCTCGTCGAGCAGTCGCCCGGTCATCTTGGGCCACCAGAAGTAGTAGCCGCCGAAGAGGGCGAAGACCACCGTGCCGAACACCACGTAGTGGAAGTGCGCCACCACGAAGTAGCTGTCGTGGGTGTGCCAGTCGACCGGCGGGCTGGCCAGCAGCACCCCGGTGAGGCCGCCGAGCAGGAACGTGACCAGGAAGCCGATGGCGAACAGCATCGGCGTCTCGAAGGTGAGCTGCCCCTTCCACATGGTGCCGATCCAGTTGAAGAACTTCACGCCGGTGGGCACGGCGATCAGGTAGCTCAGGATGCTGAAGAACGGCAGCAGCACCTGGCCGGTGGCGAACATGTGGTGCGCCCAGACCGTCATGGACAACACGGTGATCGCGACGGTGGCCAGCACGATCCCGGTGTAGCCGAACAGCGGCTTGCGGGAGAAGACCGGGATGATCTCGGTGATGATGCCGAAGAACGGCAACGCGATGATGTACACCTCGGGGTGACCGAAGAACCAGAACAGGTGTTGCCAGAGCATCGGGCCGCCGGTGACCGCGTCGTACACGTGCGCGTTGAGCAGACGGTCGGCGGACAGCGCCAGGAGCGCGGCGGCCAGCAGCGGGAAGACCAGGATCACCAGCACGCTGGTGAACAGCATGTTCCAGGTGAAGATCGGCATCCGGAACATGGTCATGCCGGGCGCGCGCAGGGTGAGGATCGTGGTGATCAGGTTGACCGCGCCGAGGATGGTGCCGAGCCCGGAGACCACCAGGCCGAGCACCCACATGTTCGCGCCCACCCCGGGGGAGTTCTCGACGCTGCTCAGCGGGGTGTAGGCGGTCCAGCCGAAGTCGGCCGACCCCTGCGGGGTGAGGAAGCCGCCGACCACCATCAGCCCGCCGAACAGGTAGAGCCAGTAGGCCAGCGCGTTGAGCCGGGGGAACGACACGTCCGGTGCGCCGATCTGGATCGGCACGATGAAGTTGGCGAACCCGAACGCCGCCGGCGTGGCGAACAGCAGCAGCATCACCGCGCCGTGCGAGGTGAAGAGCTGGTTGTACTGCTCGGAGGAGAGGAACTGCAACCCCGGGCGGGCCAACTCGGCGCGCATCAGCATCGCCTGCAACCCCGCCAGCAGGAAGAACCCGAAGGAGGTCAGCAGGTACAGCAGGCCGATCTGTTTGTGGTCGGTCGTCGCGAGAAA
This sequence comes from Micromonospora sp. NPDC048898, assembly GCF_043198035.1. Taxonomy (NCBI): domain Bacteria; kingdom Bacillati; phylum Actinomycetota; class Actinomycetes; order Micromonosporales; family Micromonosporaceae; genus Micromonospora; species Micromonospora sp. NPDC048898. Next base: position 79,490 of record NZ_JBICUF010000006.1, on the reverse strand, counting down.
CCTGATCAACGAGCTGCCGGGGACCGGTGCTCGTACCGCTCCGGGGAACCCCCCGAAGCGGGCCGGTGCCAGGATCGCCGGGCCCCGATCGCGACCGGGTTCCGTGGTTACCCGCTTGGGCATGGCTGCTCACCCCGTCGTGACGGCAGAAAGGACGGGCGTGCCTACCCGACCTTCCCACCATGTAACCAGGCCAGAGCGGTAATTTCGGTCAGATCGCCGGTACCGGTGCAGGCACCCCGAACACTCACGTTGCCGGCAGCATCGCCCAGACGGCCTTACCCTGACCGGCCGGCACGCTGCCCCAGCGCTGGGTCAGCTCGCGTACCAGCAGCAGACCCCGCCCACCCTCGGCGCGCAGGTCCGTTTCGCCGGGCCGGGCCTGGGCGCGGCTGCCGTCCACCACCGCCAGGTGCAGGTAGGGCCGGCGCAGGGTCACCGTCACCTGCATCGGTGTGCCGGCGTGTCGGACCACGTTGCCGACCAGTTCGCTGAGCACCAGCGCGGCCGGGCCGGACGCGTCGGGGATATTCCACCGCGCGCACGCGTCGGTGACCAACTCCCGGGCGCGCCGGCAGGCCCCGGCCACCGGCTCCAGCCGGGCCCGCATCCGCAACGTGGACATCGCGCCGGCCACCCGGGTCGCTTCGGCGCAGTCCGGAGACACCGGGACCACCCGGCAGGTGGTTGTCTCGGTCAGCCAGCGCGCGGCGACCGGCGAGGGGGAGCAGAGCAGCACCGGTACGGCCGGCCACTCCTCGGCCCGGCGGGCGGTCGCGGCGAACACCGACAGCGCCAGCCGGTCCCGGACGTCGACCTCGGTCAGATCGACCACCAGCGCCTCGGTCTGTTCGACGAGAGCGTCGTTGAGCGCCTCGTGCACCGACCGCATGGTGCCCAGGTCCAGTACGCCGCGGAGCCGGACGACCGCCACCGGTGCCGTGGAGCGCACGTCGCAGGTGATCCGGCTGGACATCTCGGGCCCTCGATTCGCTACTGGGTCGGGATCTGCCAACTACCCGAGCCCCTGCCGCGCCAAACCGGGGCCGGCGGCGAGGCGACACAGGTCACGGTCCGCGATGGCAGGGTCACCGACGGGTACGCCCGGTCAGGACACCCAGGGCGATCATGCCCAGGCCGAGGCCCAGGTGCAGCCAGCCGTCCGCGTCGTTGACCGGCAGAAAGTTCGCCCCGGTGTCGTGGTCCGCCGCCAGCCCGTAGAGCCACAACACCAGGTAGACGGCACCGCCGCCGATCAGGAACGTCCGGGCGCCCCGGACCGTGCGGGCCAGCACCAGACCGGCCACCCCGAACGCCAGGTGCACCAGGTTGTGCAGCACCGACACCTGGAAGACGCCGAACAGGTACGCCCCCGAACCGTGCCCGGCGAACCGCAGGGCGTCCGTGCCGCTGGTGATCCCCGGCACGAAACCGAGCGCGCCGATCAGCAGGAACAGCACCCCCACCGAGGCCGCCGCACGGCGTACCGGCGGCTTGCCGTCGGCCGGGTTGGGGCGCGCTCGGGAGTGCGCCATCGGTCCGACCATCACCGGCTCCTCGCTGCGCGGCGGGCATGAGGCTGCGGGGCTACCCGCTGCCGCCACCCCCAAACCGCCACGCCGCGCCGCCGGTCAGGCCGGGAGCAGCCTCGGCTCGCTGGCCAGGTGCCGGACCCGCTCGTACAGCTCCAGGTAACGCTGCGCCATCACCGCGGGAGTGAACCGCTGCGCGGCCACCCGCCGGCACTCGTCGGGGTCGAGCAACTCGGCTCCGAGTACGAGGTCAGCCAACTCCTCCTCGTCGGTGGTGAGCAGGCCGGTGCGGCCGTGCTCGATCAGCTCCGGCAGGCAGCCCCGGGCGGTGGCCACCACCGGCGTGCCCAGGGCCAGCGACTCCACGACCGCCGTCCCGCCCGGCTCCTCCCAGCGCAGCGGGAACAGCGACGCACGGGCGCCGGCGAGCAGGTCGTCGCGCTCCTGACCGGCCACGGTGCCGATCCAGCGCACCAGGTCGCCATCGACGTGCGGCGCCACCTCGTCGAGGAAGAACCGCACGTCCGGGTTCTGCCGGGCCTCGTCGCCGGCCGCGGCGAGATCGGCCGGCCGATGGTACGGGCCCACCGGGCCCGCCAGCACCAGCGGAAGACCGACGCGATGCGCGAGACGGGCGCCCACGTCCTGCCCCTTGCCCGGGTTGATCCGACCCAGGATCAGCAGGTGCCCGCCCTTGGCCGGCATCGGCCGCCGGTCGGCGTCGACGGCGAGCGGCGTGGACAGGTGCACGTGCCCCACCGAGTGCTCCCGCAACGCCAGTGGGGCTCGGGCCAGCTGCGACGCGGAGACACCGTTGACCCGGACCCGGTCGCCGCCGTCCAGACCGCCGTAGAGCGCCGGGTGCTTGGCCAGGTCCCAGTGCAGGGTGTGCAGGGTCGGCGGACCGGCCGGGCCCATCGCGGCGAGAGTGGCCAGCCCGACCGCCTCCACGTGGTCGTGCACCAGGTCGATGTCGTCGCGGGCGTGCAGCTCACGGACCACCCCGGCCAGGTGCGCCTGGGCGATCCCGCAGACCTGGTTGTACGGCCGCTGCAGGGCGGCGAACTGCCCGTCGGCGAAGACCGACATCTGTTCGTCCACCGGCAGGGTGCTGCTGCCCACCGAGGCGAGCACCACGCGTACACCGAGTCGCCGCAGCTCCGGCACCAGCGTGGCGATCACGTTCTCGATACCGCCGTAACCGGGCGGCGGCACGGACAGCCACGGGCCGGCGTTCATCAGCACGGTGAGGCTCATCGGGCCCGTACCTCACTCCTCGCGCTCACGCGGCGGCCACCCGGCGGCGGGGCACCCGGTGACGCAGCTCGGCCAGCGGCGGGCGTTCCTCGATGGACACGTCGCTGACCACGATCTCGCGGTCGAGGTTGGGCAGCGTGTCGGAACCGCCCCGACGGAACTGGGTCAGCAACGCCTCGGGAGTCAGCCCGGGGGCCGCCCACCCGCGCCGCTGCAACCGGGACCAGGCGGTCAACATGATCTGGGCGGACATCCGGCCGAGGGCCGCCGTGTCCTGGTGGCGGTGCTTGCGCTCGCCGAGGTCGACCTGCGCCATCGCGTCCAGGCCGACCAGGTCGAGCAGATCGATCATCATGGCCGTCTCCACCCCGTACCCGGAGACGAACGGCACCTGGGCCAGCACGTCCCGGCGGCCCGCGTACTCACCGGCGAGCGGCTGCACGAAGCCGGCCAGCTCGGGCCAGAACAGGTTGAGCAGGGGTCGAGCCATCAGCTCGGTCACCCGGCCCCCGCCGTCCTGCTCCACGCTGGCGGCGCCCACCAGGGGTCGGTGGTAGAAGCCCTTGACGAAATCGACCGAGGGGTCGGTGAGCAGCGGACCGAGCAGCCCGCTCACGAAGTGCGGGCGAAACTCCCGCAGGTCGGCATCGATGAACGCCACCACGTCACCCTCGGCGGCGGCCAACCCGGCCCAGAGCGCGTCGCCCTTACCGGTCAGCCGGGGCAGCCCACGGGTCATCGCGTCCTGGCTGACCACCTCCGCCCCGGCGGCGCTCGCCACCTGGGCGGTGCGGTCGGTTGACCGGGAATCCACCACGATCAGCTCATCGACCAGGGCGACCCGGTCCATCAGATGCTCCCGGATGGTCGACACGATCGCGCCGACGGTGGCCTCCTCGTTGCGGGCCGGCAGCACCACACTGACCCGGGTCGATCCCTTGGCCCGCAACAGTCGACGTGCCGGCCAGTCACCGGCCGACGTCGTCCGGTACGTGGCCCATGCCTCCACCACCGGTGACACGCTCGTTGTCAGATCCCGCACGGGCACCCCTCCGTTCGTGCGTGGAAAAACCGAATTTGGTTGTTCCCATCCGCCAGCACGCTCTAACCGCTTTCTTGGCAACAGCTTGATCACAAGGGTGACGCTTGCGCGTTCCCGGGGGATGAACGTTTGATTGCGCACACCCCAGGGGACTGCTCCCATCGCAAGAGAAACGTCGGTAAAGGGGTGTCGGATGCGTGTGTGCCGGGTGGGTCTGGTCGGAGCCGGTGGGGTGGCACAACGCCACGCCCGGGTGTTGGCCTCGTTCGACGACGTCGAGGTGGTCGCCGTCACCGACGTCACACCGGAGGCGGCGTCCGCGCTGGCCGCCCAGCACGGCGGGCGATCCTGCGCCGACGTCGCCGAACTGCTGGCCACCGGCCCGGACGCGGTCTACGTCTGCGTGCCGCCGTTCGCGCACGGCCCGGCCGAGGAGGCCGTGCTCGCCGCCGGCGTGCCGATGTTCGTGGAGAAGCCCGTCGCGGTCGACCTGCACACCGCCGAACGGATCGCCGACCTGGTCGCCCGCAGCGGGCTGCGCACCGCCGTCGGCCACCACTGGCGTTACCTGACGGTGCTCGACGAGGCCCGCGAGTTGCTCGCCGACCGTCCGGTGCGGATGGTCAGCGGCGTCTGGCTGGACAAGGTGCCCCCGGTGGCGTGGTGGTCGCGGCGGGACCGCTCCGGCGGCCCGGTGGTCGAGCAGGCCGCCCACGTGCTGGACCTGATCCGGGTGCTGGCCGGGGAGGTCACCGAGGTCACCGCGTACGGCAACGGCACACCGCCGCCGGTCGACGGCGCCGACATCGACTCGGTGACCACCGCCGCCCTGCGCTTCGCCGACGGCGCGGTCGGCACGCTCAGCGCCGCCTGCGTGCTCGGCTGGAAGCACCGCGCCGGTGTGGAGATCCTCGCCGACGGGCTGGCCCTCGCGCTCACCGAGGACGGCCTGACGATCCGCGACGCCGACGGTGAACGACACATCCCCGCCGACCCGGAAGCCGCCCGGGTGGCGGTGGACCGCGCCTTCGTCGACGCCGTACGCGGCATCGGCGACGACGTCCGTGTCCCGTACGCCGAGGCCCTCGCGACCCAACGACTGGCCCTCGCGGTGGCCGACTCGGCCCGCACCGGTGCGAGCGTGCGGCTCGGCACCCCCACCGCGCCGGCGATGCTCAGCGCGGGGGTGACAGTCGATGCGTGACAAGGTCGTGGTCGTCACCGGCCCCGGCCGGGTGGAACTGGAGGAGCAGGACGTCGCCCCGCTGCGCCCCGGCACGTTCCGGGTCGAGACGCTGTTCAGCGGCGTCTCGGCCGGCACCGAGCTGAGCTACGTCAAGGGCACCAACCCCTACCTGAACGTCACCTGGAACGCCGACCTGGGGCTGTTCCAGCCGGGCGCGGCGAGCACTCCGTACCCGGTGACCCGCCTGGGTTACATGCAGGTCGGCCGGGTCGTGGAGAGCGAGACCCCGGCCGTCGCGGTGGGCACGGTCGGTGCGATGACGTACGGGCACCGCACCGGCTGGCTGGCCGACCCGGTCGCCGAGCGGTTCGTGCCGCTGCCCGACGACCTGGATCCGCTGCTCGGCGTCTACGTGGCGCACATGGGCCCGATCTGCGCCAACGGTCTGCTGCACGCCGCCGCCGACCTGCACGGCGTCGACGTCCGCACGCTCGGCGACGGCGTACGCGGCCGCCGGGTCGCCGTGGTCGGCGCGGGCGTGGTGGCGCTGCTGACGGCGCTGTTCGCCCAGCGCAACGGCGCTGCCTCGGTGGTGGTGCTCGACCCCACCCCGCAGCGCCGCCACGTCGCCGAGGCGCTCGGCCTGGAAACCCTCGACCCGGACGCGGACGATCCGGCGGTCGTGCTCAAGACCCGCTGGGCGCACACCGCCGGCGACCGGGGCGCCGACGTGGTGTTCCAGTGCCGCGGGCAGGCGTGGGCGTTGCAGCTCGCGCTGCGGCTGCTGCGGCCCCAGGGCACCGTCATCGACCTCGCCTTCTACCAGGGCGGCGCGGACGCGGTCCGGCTCGGTGAGGAGTTCCACCACAACGGCCTGTCGCTGCGCTGCGCGCAGATCGGCCGGGTGCCGCGCGGGCTCGCCCCCACCTGGGACCGCGAGCGGCTCTCCGCGGAAACCGTCGACCTGCTCCGGACCTACGGGGACGTGATCCGCAAGCACGTCGTCTCGGCGGTGGTGCCGTTCGACGAGGCGCCCACCCTGCTCACCGACCTGGCCGAGCGTCGCCGCCAGGAGCTGCAGGTGGTGCTGGCCACCTGATCCGCCGCACCGGAGCACGCCCGCCGGGGTGACGGGGCGGACTACCGTTCCCGGCATGAGCACCTCGACGCGCGGGTCGGCCGGCGGCACCTCGGCGGACGGGTCGGCCGGCGGCCCCTCGACGGGCCGGCCGGCCGGCGGCACCGCGGGCCGGCCGGTCGGTCTCGGTGCGCTGCTGCCGTACCTGCGGGAGCACACCGGCACCCTGGTCGTGGTGGGCGTGTTGTCGCTGGTCGGCGCGGCGGCGTCGCTGGCGCAGCCGCTGCTCACCCGGTCGGTGCTCGACCGGATCGGCGCCGATGACCCGGTGGCCGACCTGGTGGCGGTGCTGGTGGCCCTCGTGGTGCTCGGCGCGGCGATCGGTGGGCTCCGCGACTACCTGCTGCAACGCACCGCCGAGGGGTTGGTGCTGGGCACCCGGCGCCGGCTCGCCGGGCACCTGCTGCGGCTGCCCATCGCCGAGTACGACCGCCGGCGTACCGGTGACCTGCTCTCCCGGGTCGGCTCGGACACCACCCTGTTGCGAGCGGTCGTCACCTCCGGGCTCTTCGAGACGGTCACCGGGGCGGTGACGGTGGTCGGCGCCGGCACCGCCATGGTGCTGCTCGACCCGCTGCTGTTCGGCGTCACCCTGCTCGGGGTGGCGTTGGGGCTGGGCTTCGCCGCCACCTTCGCCCGCCGGGTCCGGGCTCTGGCCCGAGCCGCCCAGGAGCGGATCGGCGAGATGACCTCGGCGGTGGAACGGGTCATCTCGGCGGCCCGGACCATCCGGGCCAGCCGCGCCGAGACCCGGGAGACGCAGACCGTCACCGGCAGCGCGCGGCAGGCGTACGAGGCGGGGCTGCGGGTGGCCCGGGTGCAGTCACTCGTCGGCCCGATCGGCTCGATCACCGTGCAGGGCGCGTTCCTGCTGGTGCTGGGCATCGGCGGGGCGCGGGTCGCCGCCGGGGCGATCTCCGTCGGTGACCTGGTCGCCTTCGTCATGTACCTGTTCCTCCTGGCGCTGCCGCTGGGTCAGGTGCTGCGGGCGTACACCCAGTTGCAGTCCGGTCTGGGTGCTCTCCAGCGGATCGAGGAGATCCTCGCCGTGCCCGCCGAGGGCGCGGACGACCCGCCGGCGCCCGCCGCCGCGCCGACGACCCCGCGCCGGCCCGCCCCGATGATCGAGTTCGACCGGGTGAGCTTCGACTACCCCGGCGGTGAGCCGGTGCTGCACGAGGTCAGCTTCGCCGTGCCCGCCGGGACGCGTACCGCGTTGGTCGGCCCCTCCGGCGCCGGCAAGTCGACGCTGCTCGCCCTGGTCGAGCGCTTCTACGAGGTGAGCGCGGGAGCGATCCGCATCGACGGCCACGACGTGCGGGCCGTGCCCCGCGACGTGCTGCGGGCCCGGCTCGGCTACGTCGAGCAGGAGGCCCCGGTGCTGGCCGGCACGCTGCGGGAGAACCTGCTGATCACCACTCCGGACGCCACCGACGACCGGCTGCGCGAGGTCCTCGACGAGGTCAACCTGGGCCACCTCGTTCAGCGCACCCCGCAGGGCCTGGACGTGCAGGTGGGCGAGGGTGGGGTGCTGCTCTCCGGGGGTGAGCGGCAGCGGCTGGCCATCGCCCGCGCGCTGCTGGCCGGCCCGCCGGTGCTGCTGCTGGACGAGCCGACCAGCAACCTCGACTCGCGCAACGAGGCCGCGCTGCGCCGTGCCATCGACGCGGTGGCCGTCCGCCGCACCCTGTTGATCGTGGCGCACCGGCTCGCCACAGTTGTCGACGCCGACCAGATCGTCGTCCTCGACGGCGGCCGGGTGGTGGCCGTCGGCACCCACACCGAGTTGACCGCCACCGACCCGCTCTACCGGGAGCTCGCCAGCCACCAACTGCTGGTCGGCTGACCGTCGCCGTTCGCGGTCGACCTGCTCCCTCCGTCGGGGGTCGGCCTGCTCAGTCCGCTCGGTGTCGACTTGCCGGCGGCCGGGCCGCGCAAGCCGGCCGGAATCGCGTACCGTTGCCGCTCATGGGTGTGTCGCAACGGTTCAAGAGCAAGTTCCGGCGCTTCCTCCAGCGCCCCGGCTCGACCGTGGATCTTGCTCCGCTGGAGAAGCTGCTGCCGGCGATCGAGGCGCGTGCGGACGATCTCGCCGCGCTCGACGACGCCGAGTTGACCGAGGCCGCGGGTGCCGCCGTCGGCTACGAGGAGATCTGCGCCGTCGGCCGCGAGGCCGCCCGCCGTGGCCTGGACCAGCGGCCGTACGACGTGCAGCTGATCGGCGCGATGTCGCTGCTCTCCGGCAAGGTCGCCGAGATGGCCACCGGTGAGGGCAAGACGCTGACCGCCACGATCGCGGCGTACGGGCACGTCCGGCTCGGCAACGGGCCGGTGCACGTGCTCACCATCAACGACTACCTGGCCCGCCGCGACGCCCAGTGGATGGAGCCGGTCTACACCCTGCTCGGCCTGACCGTCGGCTGGGTCAACGAGGCCTCCACCCCGCTGGAGCGGCGCGAGGCGTACGCCTGCGACGTCACCTACGTCTCGGTGAGCGAGGCGGGCTTCGACTACCTGCGCGACCAACTGGTCACCGACGTGGCCGACCGGGTGCAGCCCGAGCTGGCCACCGCGATCGTCGACGAGGCCGACTCGATCATGATCGACGAGGCGCGGGTGCCGATGGTCCTCGCCGGCGCCGTGCCGGGCGAGCAGGATCCGGTGCACGCCGCCGCCGCGCTGGTCCGCGGCTTGCGCAAGGGCAAGCACTACACGGTCGCCGAGGACGGGCGCAGCGTGGCGTTCACGTCCGCCGGCCTGGCCGCCGTCGAGGCCAAGCTCGGCATCGACCTGTACGACGAGGAGCACGTCACGCAGCTCTCCGCGGTGCACGTGGCGTTGCACGCGCACGCCCTGCTCAACCGTGACGTGGATTACATCGTGCGGGACGGCTCGGTCGAGTTGGTCGACGAGATGCGCGGCCGGGTGGCCCAGCGCCGCCGCTGGCCGGACGGGCTCCAGGCGGCGGTCGAGGCCAAGGAGGGCCTGGACGCCACCGCCGAGGGTGAGGTGCTCGGCACGATCGCCGTGCAGGCGTACATTGCGCTCTACCCGAAGGTCTGCGGGATGACCGCCACCGCGGTGCTGGTCGGTGACCAGCTGCGGGAGTTCTTCGGCCTCGAGGTCGCGGTGATCCCACCGAACACCCCGTGCATCCGCGAGGACGAGCCGGACCGGATCTACGCCACCCGGGCCGAGCGGGACGAGGCGCTGATCGACGAGATCCAGCGCTGGCACGCCAAGGGGCGGCCGATGCTGATCGGCACGCTGGACGTCAAGGAGTCCGAGGGGCTGGCCGCCGGGCTCAACGCCGCCGGGGTGCCCTGCGTGGTGCTCAACGCCAAGAACGACGACGAGGAAGCGGCGATCATCGCCGAGGCCGGCGCGTACGGCGCGGTGACCGTCTCCACCCAGATGGCCGGCCGGGGCGTCGACATCCGGCTCGGCGGCAGCGACCAGAGCGACCAGGAGCGCGTCGCCGAGCTGGGCGGCCTCTACGTGATCGGCAGCGGCCGGCACGACAGCCGTCGGGTGGACGACCAGCTGCGCGGCCGGGCCGGCCGGCAGGGCGACCCGGGTGGCTCCGTCTTCCTCGTCAGCCTGGAGGACGACCTGGTCGTCCGGCACGCCGCCGACTCGGTGCCGCCGTCGCCACGGATGAACGCCGACGGCCTGGTCACCGACGAGCAGGTGGACTACGCGGTGGAGCACGCCCAGCGGGTCGCCGAGGGCGTCAACCACGAGATCCACCGCAACACCTGGCGCTACAGCGTGGTGATCGAGCAGCAGCGCAAGGCTCTCGCCGCCCGCCGGGAGCGGCTGCTGACCAGCGACGTGGCCGCGGTGATGCTGCTGGAGAAGGCACCGGAGAAGGCCAGCGAGATGGACGAGGACCTGCTCGCCCGGGTGGCCCGGTCGATCGCGCTCTACCACCTGGACCGGCTGTGGGCCGAGCACCTGGCCGAGCTGTCGGAGGTCCGGGAGGGCGTGCACCTGCGCGCACTGGGCCGGCTCGACCCGCTGGACGAGTTCCACCGGGCCGCCGTGCCGGCGTTCAACGACCTGGTCCCGGAGATCGAGGCCCGCACCCTCGCCACCTTCAACGAGACCGAATTCGATGAGGACTGGCAGCCCGACGACGGCACCCTGGTCCGGCCCACCGCCACCTGGACGTACCTGGTGCACGACAACCCGTTCGGTTCCGAGCTCGACCGGTTGATCGCGTCGATCGGTCGACGACTCAGCGGCGCCTCGCGCTGACCCTGGCAAGATCAGGGCCCCTGTCGCCGTGCGTCCACGGCGGCAGGGGCCCTGATTGCGCCGTTTCGACCCGGGTCACGCAGGGTAGTAGGGCTGGTCGGTTACGTCGGGAGAGAGCAGACGATGACACAGGTGACGATGCCCGCTGGGCAGGCGCGAGGGTGCACGGAGGCTGCGGACCGGTGAACCTCGACACGCGGGAGCCGGTGGCGCAGAGTCTCGGCGTCCTGGAAACCGCCGCACTGTTGCGGGAGTTGACCGCCGGCCTGATCGCGCTGACCGATTTTGATGAGGCACTGCTGGCGCTGGTCCGGGTCACCCGGGACGCGGTGGCCGGGGTGCGCTGGTGCGGGTTCACCGCCCTGCGCGCCGGCGAACCGGCCGGCGTGGCCGCCTCCGACGAGCGGCTGGCCGGCCTGGACGACCTGCGACACGGTCCGGACTCGCCGGCGATGAGCGCCATCCACCGCCGCGAGATGATCCTCGCCGCCGACCTGGCCGGTGAGCCCCGCTGGCCGGTCTGGACGGCACGCGCCCGCGACCTCGGCGTACACGGGGTGATCTCCGCGCCGGTCGACATCGACGACCAGGTGATCGGGGCGATCAACCTCTACGCCGGTTCCCCGGACGTACTGACCCCACAGCACCAGCTGACCGCGATGCTGCTCGCCGAACATGCCGGCCTGCTGCTGGCCGCCGTCCGCGACCGCAACCGGCAACTCGTGCTCGCCGGCGTTCGGGACGCCTCGCTGCTGAACGACGGTGTGGTGGGCCAGGCCGTCGGCGTGATCATGACCCAGCGCGGCTGCCCGCCCGCCGAGGCCCTCGAGGTGCTGCGTACCGCCGCGTCGTCGCTGGACATCCCGCTCCGGGAGGTGGCCGAGCGGCTGGTCCGGACGGTCTCCCGCCAGCGCGACACCTGAGCACCGGCCGGTCGGGCCGCTCGGGCCGGTGGGGCCGCTCGGGCCGCTCGGGCCGCTGGCCGCTTGGGCCGCCCGGGCCGTCGGGCCGTTGGCCGGCCGTTGATCGACTCGGGTTTCCTGAAGTCGGGGTGTCCGGGGCTCGTGGATGACCCGGTTTTCTGAAAACCGAGTCGATCACCCGGCCTGGTGCCCGTTCTCCCCGCTGGTGAGGAGTCGGGCGGCGTCGTTTCACGGTGACCGGGCTGGGGTAGCACTCTGGGTCAGGTGAGGTGCGCCGACCCGGGGGAGGATCCATGCAGAGCCGGCTGCGCGTGCAGGGCCACCCCATCCAACCGATGCTCGTGACGTTCCCGCTCGGGCTCTTCGTCAGCACGGCCGTCTTCGATCTCACCGATGTCCTCGGCGGGCCAGCCTTCCTGGGAGAGGTCGGCTACTGGACGGCCGTCGCCGCCCTCGTCGCCGCCGCCCTGACCGCGGTGGCCGGGATGGTGGACCTGTGGGACGTGCCGGGTGATCACACCCGCCGCACGGCGATCGCCTTCAACCTGGTGAACACCGTGATGGCCGCCATGTTCCTGCTCACCTGCCTGGTCCGGTCGCACTCCCCGCAGCGCGGCGCGTCCGCCGCGATCCTGATCACCGAGCTGGTCGCCCTGGCCGTCGGTGGGGTCGGCGTGCACCTGGGCGCCCGGCTGATGCGCCAGTTCGACACCGGCCGCGCCGACACCGGCGGCCTGGACACGCTTGCCGGCTCCACGGTGGAGATGTCCCGCCCACGCCCCTGATTCGGAGTGGGGCCGCCGCGCGGAGCCGGGCCGTGTCGGAGCTGGTCACTATCATCCGCGAATGACCTCGCCGCTGGACACACTTCCGAAGATCGGCGCGCCCGCGACGCGTGCCCTGCACGGCGCCGGCTACACCACGCTGCGCCAACTCGCCGGCGTCCCCCGGTCGGAGTTGGCCAAGCTGCACGGCATGGGGCCCAAGGCGCTCGGCATCCTCCAGACCGCCCTCGAAGAGCACAACCTGGGGCTCGGCTGAGGTCTGTCACCGCCAGCCAACACCCGTACCGACCCTCGTCGCCGCCCGGCCGCTCTCCGCGACCGCCAGACGTAGCCCGCGACGGCCGGACCTTCTCCCGCGCAGCCGCCGGGCCTGCCGGCCCCGCCCGGCCCGGCGTGGCCCGGCCCGGCGTGGCCCGGCCCGGCGTGGCCCGGCCCGGCGTGGCCCGGCCCGGCGTGGCCCGGCCCGGCGTGGCCCGGCGTGGCGTGGCCCGGCGTGGCCCGGCGTGGCCCGGCCCGGCGTGGCCCGGCCCGGCGTGGCCCGGCCCGGCCTGGCCTGGCCCGGCGTGGCCCGGCCTGGCCTGGCCGGACCTGGTCCGGTGAGCATGCGCGGTCCGCTGAGTTTTCCCGGTCTGCTGGGCCCGCTCGGCTGGGCAGTAGGCAATTGAGTTGCCGGCCGCGTTGCCGGCCGGCGAGGCTGATCGCCGTGAACGCCATGGATGAGGCCGAGGAGTTGATCGCGCAGGGTGCTGCCGCGCCGGTCGACGGTTGGGGTTTCGGTTGGCTTGCCGGCCGGGCCACCGAGGAGCGTCCACCGTGGGGGTACGCCCGGCTGGTCGCGGACCGGATGGCTCGCGCCGACGCGGCACTGGACGTGGACACCGGCGGTGGGGAGGTGCTCGCCGAGGTGCCGCGTCCACCGAGGCTGCTGGCGGCGACCGAGGGCTGGCCGCCGAACGTGCAGGTTGCCCGGCGGACCCTGCGCCGGGTGGGCGCCACGGTGGTGGCGGTCGCACAGGACGGGCCGTTGCCGTTTCGCGACGCGTCCTTCGATCTGGTGGTCAGTCGGCACCCGGTGCGTACCGACTGGGCGCAGACGGCGCGGGTGTTGCGGCCCGGCGGCACGTTCCTGTCGCAGCAGATCGGGCCGGGCACCATGCGGGAGTTGAGTGCGGCGATTCTCGGTCCGCTGCCGCCGCCGACCCAGCGGCACCCCGAGCACGCGGTTGCCGCTGCCGAGGCCGCCGGGCTGCGGGTGGTCGACCTGCGTCGGGCCACCCTGCGTGCGACCTTCGCCGACGTCGGGGCGGTGGTGTGGTTTCTGCGCAAGGTGATCTGGACGGTGCCCGGTTTCACCGTGGACCGCTACCGCGCACAACTGCACGCCCTGCACACCCGCATAACCCGTGAGGGCCCTTTCGTGGCGCACGCCCAGCGCTTCCTCGTCGAAGCCACCCGCCCCTGACCCCCAAGCGCCGTCGATCATGGAGTTGTGGTGCCGAACAGAAGCCGCGCACCGGGGCAAGTCACCCACCACAACTCCATGATCGACGCCAGGTGGGGGCGGGGGCGGGGGTGGGGTGGGGTCAGTGTTCGTGGGTTTGGTGGTGGGTGGCCAGGATGTCGGCGCCGAAGTCGCTGGCGGGGCGGCGCAGAACGGTGTGCGCGTGGTTGCCGTCGGCGCTTGTGTCGTCGTACTCGATGAGCAGGTCGTCGCCCTGCACCCGGTAGTAGTGCCGCTGGCCGGGCGTCGTCGGGCCGGCCCAGGCGAAGTGCAACTGGCCGGCACCGACGCGCGCCGCCTCCCGCACGGCCAGCTCGGGCGGCAGTCGGTCCAGGTAGACCGCGACCACCTGGTCGAGCAACGCGCGGCCGGTCGGCCCCAGCCGGGCGGCCGACACGCCGAGGGGTTCCAGCGGCCCGTCGACCTGCCCACGGGTGGCGCTGATGATGTCCGCCGGAGCCTTGTCGGCGATGATCGCGGCGCCCCGCTCGGCCGGCCCCAGCGCGTCGAGCAGAGCCCGTGCCAGGTCCTCCTCGACGCCGAGTGGGCGGGAGACCGGGCGGCCCGCGTACCGGACCGCGGCCGGATTGGCGCCGAAGAAGATCGGCGCGGGGGAGACCTGGTCGTCCACCACTGTCATGTTCACCGACAGGTGGTGTCCCTCCAGCCGCCACGCCCAGCGGTCGTCGCGCGCCGGATCGCCGAAGACGGCCATCCAGTAGTCACCGCTGTGCCGCCCACGTTGCCAGTCCTCGGCCCGGTCCAGCACCTCCTCCAGTGAGATGATCGCCATCGCCTGCGCGTACGCCGAGGGGCTGAGCGCGGTGGCCAGTAGTCGGTGCGCGGCCTTGCGGCCGGCGATGTCGAGCTCGGCGAGGCAGACGCCGGGCCGGGGTCGGGGCCGGTACTCCAACCAGCGTCGGGCCGACTCGTCGTCGAACGGGTGCGCGGCGCTCTCGCGGGCGGCGGGGTCGAGCGCGGCCAGCAGCGAGGTGCTGGCGGCGCGCATCTGCTCGGGCAGCGGATCTTCCACCGACCCTGTATACCGGTATGTCGGCGCCGGTGTCAGTCGGCGTGCAACAGCGCCACCATCTCCGGCAGGTCGAAGAACGTCGCGGTCTCCAGGGCCGACGGGTTGCCGTGTGCCGGGTCGGCGCCGGCGGCGAGGAGCGCGCGGACCGCCTCGGTGCTGCTGCGGAAGACCGCGGCGGCCAGCGCGGTCTGGCCGCGGTCGTTGGCCCGGGAGTGGTCGGCGCCGCGATCGAGCAGGGCGGCCACCGTGTCCGGGTGGGCATGGTACGCCGCCAGGATCAGCAGCGTGTCGCCCTTGTCGTTGGTGAGGTTGACGGGCAGGCCGGCGTCGAGCTGCGCGGCCAACTCCTCGGTGGAGCCGGCCCGGGCCAGGTCGAACATCCGGTGCGCGAACGCCAGCGTCTCGGCGTCGAGGTGGTCGGTCACCGGTCCAGGTTAGTCGCCGCGGTCCTGGTAGGTTGCTCGGCCGGCGCGCTGGGGGAGGGTCCGATGGCGGAGACGGTGTACGTGGGCAACGCGGGCGTCGACGGTGCCACCAACGCCGGCTGGCTGCTCGGGCACTTCGCCCCGCCGGGGGAGATCCGGCACAGCACCGACGTCGAGGTGAAGTGGGGCGTGCACCCGCCCGGGCAGGCCCGCTCGCGGTGGGCGACCGGGGAACGGCGTACCACCCTGCTCGTCCTGGTCGAGGGGTGTTTCCGGGTGGAGTTGCCGGACCGGACGGTACGGCTGGCGGCGCCCGGCGACTACGTGGTGTGGGGTCGGGGCGTGGACCACTCCTGGTACGCCGAGCGCGCGTCGGTAGTGCTGACCGTGCGGTGGCCCTCGGTGCCCGGCTACCGGGCGGACCCGCCGGTCCTGCGCTGATCGTCGGGGGTGAGTCGGCGTCCCACCAGGCGGTATTACCTACTAAACCTATAGGCTTTGCCGTCTAGAGTACGAGGGCACCCGCCGAACGACCCGCGAGGAACCGCCATGACGCACCGCCGCCCGGAGCCCGACCTGCTCACCGTCGCCGCCCGGTGGGCCGACCCGGCCGGTTGGCCGGTCGCCCTGTGCTTCGACCCTGCCCAGCGGTGGTACGCGCGCCTCGACGTCGGCGACGACCACGAGGTGTGGGCGCTGAGTTGGCTGCCCGGGCAGGGCACCGACCTGCACGACCACGGTGGCTCCGCCGGAGCGTTCCGCGTCGTCCACGGCACGCTCACCGAGGAGACGGTCAGCGCCGGTCGGCTGCGCCCACGGCTGCTGGCCGCCGGCGTCGGTCGTCGCTTCGGCCCCCGACACGTGCACCAGGTGACCAACCATGGGTCGATGCCGGCGGTCAGCGTGCACGTCTACCGGCCGGCGCTGCTGCGGATGACCCGCTATCACCTCGTCGACGGACGACTGCGGGTCGCCGAGGTCGCCGAGGCCGGCCGGTCCTGGTGAGCGCCCGCCACGCACGATCCACTCCTGTCACTGGAAGGAACCCATGATGCAGCTAACCGCCGAGCACTGTCCGGCCCCCGTGCCGCCGCCGGGCTCTCGGGGCATCGACGAGATCCTGGGCGCCGCGCGCGCCCGCCTCAACCGGCTGGACCCGGAGCGGGCACACCTGGCGTACCGGGCCGGAGCTCTGCTTGTCGACATCCGGCCGGCCGCGCAGCGGGCCGCGCACGGCATGGTGCCGGGCTCGCTCGTGGTCGAGCGCAACGTGTTGGAGTGGCGCTTCGACCCGCGCTGTCCGGCCCGGCTGCCGGAGGCGGTCGACTACGACGTGCCGGTGATGATCCTCTGCCAGGAGGGTTACACCTCGTCGCTGGCCGCCGCCGCCCTGCAGGACATCGGCCTGCACCGGGCCACCGACGTGGCGGGTGGGTTCGCCGCCTGGCGGATCGCCGGTCTGCCGGCCCTCGGCCCGACCCCGCTGCACCGCAGCACCCCTCTCGCGCCCCCGGTCAACACCGGGTGGGCGCGCCACTGACTGTCACGCCCCACCGGGCGTGGCAGGCGTACCGCCACTCAGGAGGCACCATGTCCGTCGTCGCCATCCCCACGCGCCGTCACCCCGGGCTTCGCCCCGCACGGCCGCGCACCGCGCCGACCCTGACCATCACCCTCGACCTCGCCCCCGGGCCGCTGAGCCCGCGGCTGGCCCGGCTCGTGCAACTGCTCGGTGAGTTCGCCGAGTCGGGGGAGGGTGAGCTGCGTACCGTCGAGAACGTCGCGCCGGGGCCGGGACCGGTCCCGAGTCCGGCCAGCGCCGAGCCGTCCGCCGACGCGGACCACGTCGACATCCTGGCCGGCTCGCGGCTGGTCCGCCGCGGCGGCCGGGTCGTCCCGCTGACCCGCATCGAGTACGAGTTGCTGCTGTTCCTGGCCGAGCGGCCACGCCGGGTCTTCACCCGCCTCCAGTTGCTGTCCAGCGTCTGGGGTTACGAGCACGCGGTGGCCCGGACCGTGGACGTGCACGTGCGCCGGCTGCGCGCCAAGCTGGCCGGCTCGGAGTTGGTCACCACTGTCTACGGAGTCGGCTACCGGCTGGCCGACGAGGCGCGGATCAGCGTGGACCACAGCCGCTGAGCGCCGGGCCGGCGGTCGTGCGAACGCCCAGGTGAACCGGACGGGGACCCCCGTAACGGCGCATCTTGTGGGCTCTGCTGTAATCATCTGACCTCACACGCAGAGCGAGCACCTGGCTCCGATGTGTAAGTCAATTGTCACAGTCATGCAACGCGGCCGCCTCTTGACCCTCGCCCGAGCGCCGGGAAACATCGATGAAGCGGCGTCCCGGGCCGTGGGGAGATACCCGGATCAGCCCAAGGAGGACCATGTCGGTCAGCCCTGCCTCGTCGCGCGCCGGATGGCATACGTCCCAACCCTCGGTGCCCGGTCGACCTCCCGGCGGCCAACGTCGCCCGGCGAACACCGCCGCGCCCGTGCTCACCGTGACGCTGTCCATCCCGCTGGCCTCTGAGGAGTCGCTGACTCCGGCGGCACGCCGGCTGCTCGAAGCCGCCCGCGAAATGCTGGAGCGGGGCGAAGGTGTGATCACCGGGGCCGTCCCGGCCGAACGCCGGCCCGACCAGGCACCCACCAACCGGTCGTCGGCCCGGGCGCTCAGCCCGACCATTCCGGCCCTGCACATCCTCGCCTCGTCCCGCTCGGTGCTGCGCGACGACGAGCCACTGCCGCTGACCCGGCTGGAGTTCGACCTGCTGCTGCACCTGGTCGCCCACCCCCGCCGCGTGTTCACCCGGCTGCAACTGCTCAACGCCGTCTGGGGCTACGAGCACGCCGGCGTCCGCACCGTCGACGTGCACGTGCGTCGGTTGCGCGGCAAGGTGGGTGTGGACGTACCGCTGGTCACCACCGTCTACGGCGTGGGCTACCGGCTGGCCGACGACGCCCGGGTCACCATCGACCGCACCGGCTGACCGGCGTCACCGACCCGCCCGGCACGGGGCAGGATGGTCCGGTGCGCATCCGCCCCATCTCGCCCGACCTGCTCGTCGACGAGCTGGCCAGCCGGCTTGCCGACGCCGCGAGCCGCGCCGCGACCGACGCCGCCGGGGCGGCCCGGCTGCGGGTGGCGGTGGACGGCGCTCCCGCCGCCGGCGCCGACGACCTGGCCGCCGCGCTCGTCGACCCCCTACGCGCCCGGGGTCGTCCGGTGCTGCACGTACGCGCCACCGACTTCCTCCGCCCCGCGTCGCTGCGCTTCGAGTTGGGCCGCACCAACCCCGACTCCTTCTACGAGAACTGGGTCGACGAGGCCGGGCTGCGTCGGGAGGTGCTCGACCCGGCCGGTGCGGGCGGCACCGGGCGGCTGCTCCCGTCACTCTGGGACGCCGACGCCGACCGGGCCAGCCGCGCCCGGTACGTACACCTGCCACCCGGGGGTGTCGTCCTGGTCAGCGGCCCACTGCTGCTCGGCGGTGGCCTGCCCTTCGACGTCACCGTCCACCTGCAGCTGTCCCCGGCGGCACTGCGCCGCCGTACCGACCCGGCCCAGGAGTGGGCGCTGCCCGCCTTCGACAGGTACGCCGAGGAGGTCGTTCCGGCGAGCTTCGCCGACGTGGTGGTCCGGGCCGACGACCCCCGCCACCCGGCGCTCGTGGAGGCCAACGGCGACGCCTGACAACAGTCGGGAAACCGTCGGTTTGTTCGGCTCGTCCGGCGGGTACTCGCCCGGCTCACAGAGCGCGGGTGACCGCCCGCGTACCGAACGCGACCGTGACCGGGGCACGACGCCGCCGGCACCCGGTTCCCGTGAGCCACAGGCCCAGGAAAGGCAGGCAGCGATGCTCGTCCACGACACGGTCGGTACCACCCGTCCGCAGGCGGAGATCGACCAGATTCGGCTCTCCCTGCAGGCGCGCTACGACGAGCTGACCGCCGAGTACGACCAGGCCGTGCTCCAGAGCCAGGTGCTGCGGCTGGTGGAGGTCGGCGACACCGCCGGCGACGACCAGGCCGACAGCGGCACCAAGACGGCCGAGCGGGACACCGCGCAGTCGCTGTTGCGTACCATCCTCGACCGCCGCGCCCAGTACGAGCACGCCCTCGGCCGGCTCGCCGAGGGCACCTACGGCTGGTGCGAGGGGTGCTCGGCGGCGATCCCGGTGGAGCGGCTGGAGATCTTCCCGGCCGCCACCACCTGCGTGTCCTGCAAGCAGACCCGTGAACGGCGAGCGGCCTGAGCGACGCCAGCGGTTGCCGGTCGGTCCACAACGCGATGGACTTCACCCATGGGTGACATCCTGGTGGGCACCGCGTCCTGGACCGACCGCACCCTGCTGGACTCGGGGTGGTATCCGCAGACCGCGGACACCCCGGAGAAGCGACTGGCCTACTACGCCCGCCAGTTCCCGCTCGTCGAGGTGGACGCGACCTACTACTCCCCGCCCGCCGAGGCGACCGCGAGGCTGTGGGCCGAGCGCACCCCCGAAGGGTTCACCTTCAACATCAAGGCGTTCAGCCTGCTGACCGGGCACCCGACCCGGGTCAGCGCCCTCTACAAGGACCTGCGACCGGAGACCGACAAGAAGAACGTCTACCCCGACGACCTGCCCGCGCAGGCGTACGAGGAGGTCTGGACGCGGTTCCTGTCCGCCCTGGACCCACTTGTCGAGGCGGGCAAGCTGGGCGCGCTGCTGTTCCAGTTCCCGCCCTGGTTCACCATCAAGCGGGCCAACAAGCAGTACCTGCTGGAGGTGGCGAAGCGCTGCGCGCCGCTACGCGCTGTCTACGAGTTCCGGCACGCCTCCTGGTTCGACGGCGACAACGCCGACGAGACCCTGACCTTCCTGCGCGAGCACGACCTGCCGTACGTCTGCGTGGACATGCCGCAGGGCCACCGCTCGTCGCTGCCCCCGGTGCTGGCCGCCACCGCGGACCTCGCGGTCGTGCGGTTCCACGGGCACAGCGACAAGTGGACAAGCAAGGACATCCACGAGAAGTTCGGCTACCACTACTCCAAGCGGGAGCTGGCCGACTGGGCGCCGAAGCTGCGCGAGCTGGCCGACCAGGCCGGCCAGACCCACGTGCTGATGAACAACTGCTACCGGGACTACGCGCAGACCAACGCGACGACCCTGGCCGGGCTGCTCGGGGCGGACTGACCGTCGGCTCACCCGATCGGGGTGGGGCCGGCTCACCCCGTCCGCCGGCAGGGTGGACACGGTGGGTGCGGCCGGCCGGAGGGTGGCCGCCACCGGAGACGACACGGAGGTGACGGGGATGACGGTACGAGTGGTGACGGATCGACGGCGTGGAGCCGTCCTGCACGTGGTCGGCACACCCGACAACGCCCGGCGCGCCCCGCAGGGCAGCCCGGTGCGGGCCCGCCGTGGCCCGGTCGGGCCGCCGCGTCGCAGCGACGACCGGCGGTGGGACAGCACGGAACGGGGGTCGACCGATGGCTGACGCGATGATCTCAGCGTTCGAATCGTCGTTGGACAAGACGAACCTCATCCTGAAGGACATCGAGAACGCCTACGGCTGGCCGAAGGATCGGCGCAACCAGTCGTACGCGGCGCTGCGCACGGTGCTGCACCTGCTGCGCGACCGGCTGCCGGTGGACGAGAGCGTGGAGTTCGCCCAGCAGTTGCCGGTGCTGGTGCGGGGCATCTACTTCGACGGGTGGGTCCCGTCGGACGTGCCGATCAAACTCAACCGGGACGACTTCCTCTACGAGGTCCGCCAGGGCTTCCCGTACGACGCGGAGGGCGGCCCGGAGCGGGTGACGCAGGTGGTGCTCGACACCCTGCGCCGACACGTCACCCAGGGCGAGTGGCAGGACGTGAAGGACACCATGCCCGCCGACCTGGCCACGATGATGCCCTGACGACCTGACGCGTCCGAGCCCGCCCGACTGTCGTCGGGCGGGCTCAGTCGCCGTCGTCGGGCGGGCTCAGTCGCCGGAGGTGTCCGCCTCGGCGGGGGTCGGCACCCGGGACACCGGATGCCCGGTCCGACGGGCGAGCGCGGCGAACGACACGGCGTCCACGATGGCGGCGCCGCCCGGGTCGTTGTTGAAGTACACGTACGCCGGCTCGTCCGCGCCGAACGCGTCGGCCAGCCGGTGCGCCCAGGACCGCAGCGCGGCACGACCGTACCGGGGCCAGGGTCGGGCCCGGCCCTCGTGCAGCCGCAGGTAGCCGAAGTCGGTGGTGCGCCAGCGTGGGGCCACCGGTCGTCCGAGCCGGTCCGCCCAGACCAGGGCCGCCCGACGCCGTTCCAGCACCGCCCGGGTGGCGGCGGTCCACCAGGACGGGTGCCGCGGCTCCACCGCGACCCGCACCTCGGCGGGAAACAGCCGCAGTGTGGCGTCGAGCGCCTCGACGTCCACCCGCAGGTTCGGTGGCAGCTGCACCAACACCGGGCCGAGCCGGTCACCGAGTGCGGTGGCACGCCCGAGGAACCGCGCCACCGGCTCGGCCGGGTCCCGTAACCGCTTGATGTGGGTGAGATAGCGGCTCATCTTCACCGCGACGCAGAAATCCGCCGGGGTGCGGGCCCGCCAGGCGGCGAAGGTGTCCCGCTCGGGCAGCCGGTAGAAGGCGTTGTTGACCTCCACGGTGGCGAACCCGTCGGCGAAGTGTTCCAGCCACAGCCGCTGTGGCAGCTGCCGCGGATAGAAGCGGCCCCGCCAGTCCCGATACTGCCAACCGGACGTACCGACCAGGATCACCGTCCCATCCTGACACTCTGCGCCGCCGCCCGCGAACCGCCCGTGTCGCCCCGCTTCGACGTCTACGGTGAGGGTTAGAGAAGATCGCGCGTGGGGTACCACCCGCAGCACGACGGACCCCGGCGTACGGCGGGGCGGCACACCCGAGGGAGTACCGATGGCACTCAACGACGACGACATGCAGACCACGGGCGGCGGCGGCCTGGAAGGCCCGGCCGACGGTGGTGCGACCCCCGGTCACCAGGACGGTGGCGCTGACGGTGGCGCGGAGGGCCCGGCCGACGGTGGTGCGACCCCCGGTCACCAGGACGGTGGCGCTGACGGTGGCGCGGAGGGCCCGGCCGACGGTGGTGCGACCCCCGGTCA
>NZ_JBICUF010000006.1:0-57192 GCF_043198035.1 Micromonospora sp. NPDC048898 | reverse complement strand
GGGCCCGGCCGACGGTGGTGCGACCCCCGGTCACCAGGACGGTGGCGCTGACGGTGGCGCGGAGGGCCCGGCCGACGGTGGTGCGACCCCCGGTCAGCACGACGGTGGCGCTGACGGTGGCGCGGAAGGTCCCGCCGACGGCGGTGCGACGCCGGGTCAGCAGGACGGTGGCGCCGACGGCAGCGCACGGTAGCGGCACACCATGACGCACCTCGACCCGCCGGGCGGCCACGGCCGCCCGGCGGTTCCGTCCGCAGCCGCCGCCCTGGCCCGTTGCGTCTCGGTCGAACCGGCCAAGTTCGCCGCCGCGCACTGGGGCCACACCCCGCTGCTGTCCCGCGCCGCCGAGTTGCCCGACCCGGCCGGCTTCACCGACCTGCTCAGTCCCGCCGACGCCGACGAGCTGCTGAGCCGGCGGGGTCTGCGTACCCCGTTCCTGCGGGTCGCCAAGGACGGCCAGTTGGTGCCCTCGGCGCGCTGGACCGGCGGCGGTGGTGCCGGCGCCGAGATCGGCGACCAGGTGCTCGACGAGCGGGTCCTGGAGCAGTACGCCTCCGGCGCCACACTGGTGTTGCAGGGTCTGCACCGGATCTGGCCACCCCTCGTCGACTTCGCCCGTGACCTGGGCCTCGCGCTCAACCAGCCGCTGCAGATCAACGCCTACCTCACCCCGGCCGGCAGCCAGGGCTTCGCCACCCACTACGACACGCACGACGTGTTCGTCCTCCAGGTCGACGGCCGCAAACACTGGCGGATCCACCCGCCCGTGCTGCCCGACCCGCTGGAGAAGCAGCAGTGGGGTGGCCGCGCCGACGAGGTCGGTGCGACCGCGCAGGGCCCCGCCGCGCTGGACGTGGTGCTCGCCCCCGGCGACGCCCTCTACCTGCCCCGGGGCTGGCTGCACAGCGCGCAGGCGCAGGACGCCAGCTCGCTGCACCTGACCGTGGGCATCCGGGCGCTGACCCGCTACGCCCTGGTCGAGGAGTTGCTCGCGCTGGCAGCCGAGGACCAGCGGCTGCGGGCCACCCTGCCGTTCGGCACCGACGTCGCCGACCCCGACGCCATCGAGCCGGAGCTGACCGAGACGGTGGAGGCGCTGCGCGACTGGCTGCTGCGCGCCGACCCGGGCGCGGTCGCCGCGCGGCTGCGCCAACGGGCCTGGCCGGCTGCCCGCCCGGCACCGATCCGACCGCTCGCCCAGGCCGACGCGCTGGCCGCACTGACCGCCGACACGCGGGTCACCCTGCGGCCCGGCCTGCGCTGGCAGTTGGCGCCACACGGATCGGACACGGTGGCGCTGCGGCTGTTCGACCGCACCATCACCCTGCCCGCCGAGTGCGCGGCGGCGGTTCGTGTCCTGCTCAGCGGCGCGGTGACCCGCGTCGGTGACCTGCCCGGGCTGCCCGACGACGCCGACCGGGTCACCCTGACCCGCCGCCTGCTTCGCGAGGCCGTCCTGGTCCCGGCCTGAGCTACCCGGCGGTGGCCGCGACCAGCTCGATCTTGAGCGTGTTCGTGATCTCGTCGGTCAGCTCGCCCTCCGCGCCGACCGAGATCGTGCCCTGCTCGGTGACGCCGAAGACGAGTTCCACAGTGCCGGCCTTCAGCACCAGCGGGTCATCGCCGCCGCTGCCGGCGGCGACCACCGCGCGGATCGTGGCGATCGCGTCCACGAGGGTCGCCGCGACCGCGCTGTGACGCAGCTCGTGCCGATCCTGGAGATCCTCGGCGACGAGCGTGATGTCGATCGTGTGGGTCTTCTGGTGGGCGCGGCTGCCAGCCACCTTGACCTTCCAGCCGATCACCGGGACCCGGAAGTCCACGCCACCGCCGCCCTTCGTGGTGACGACCGCGCTCAGGATCAGCTGAACCGAGGCGACCCGCAGGTCCCGGCCCTCGTCGGTCGTGGAGATGCCCGCCTGCTCCACCGCGTACTTCACCGCCGACACCAGTTCCTCGACGGGCACGCTGTAGTCGGTCACGTCCATGCCGCACCATCCTCCTGCACGAGTTGAACTGCCGACCGCTCAGACGGCGGCGGTGGCGAACGGGTCGCCGTACACGGTGTAGGCCAGCCAGGTCGGGTCGAGCGGATCATCCTGCTGCTCGACCCGTGCGGCGAGGGCCGCCGCGCCGAGTGTGGCGCCGTCGGCGAGGGAGCGGTAGAACGCGGTCGCGAAGCGCGCCGAGCTGTCCGAGCGCACCGCCCAGAGCGTGCCGACGAAAGCGCCCGCTCCGGACGACATGAACTGCTGCGCCCAGCCGAGCATCTTGGTGTACGTCGGGGCCACGCCCGCGCTGCGGCAGGCGTTGATGAACACGAGGGGGCCGGTCTCCGCCAGCAGTTTCCGGATGCTGGCCTCGGCGAGCAGGGTCGGCTTGAACCGGCCGCCGTCCATGTCGATGAACGAGCCGTCCGCCGAGAAGGTGTTGTGGCAGGCGAAGTGGGTCGCCCCCAACGCCCCCGAATTGATCAGGGCAAGGAGTTCGTCGGCCCTGGTGATGGACTCGCTGTCGTCAGCGCCGAGGATCGCGCGGATGGTGGCGATCTCCTCGCGCGCGCCGGTGGGGGCCCTGGTGGGCACCACGAAGCGCGGGTCGCGCAGGCCGATCGTCGCGTTCCGGCGTTGACCGTAGGTGCGGCGGACCACGGGTATCTGCTCGACGAGGAAACCGGCATCGCGCTGGGCGCTGAGCGGATAGAGCAGTTCCCACGGGACCACGTCGTGGTCGGTGGCGATCGTGAAGGCGCTCATGTCGGCGCCGACCTGCCAGAACTGGTCCCGCACGTCGGCCGGCACCAGCTCCGACCACAGCTGGATCCCCGCCGACCGGATGACCTCGCGGGCCATCGGCGCGCTGTAGCGGGAACCACCCCCGGCCAACTGCTGCAACTCCCGGATGGCGTTCTCCACGGCGGCGTTCGGCGTGTTCGTGACCGACTCGACGACCGGGGCGAACAGCGCCGCCTCGGAGCGCAACTGGAAGGTGTACCGGCTGCCGTCGAACCGGACCTCCATGGTCACCTCGCCCGGCCGCGCCTGCGGCGCGCCCATCGGCGCCGTCTTCGGTTGGCCGTCGCGGAACGGCCCACCATCCGCGACGGAGACCTCCACCGACACCTCACCGAGGAACGTGCCGCCGGCCCAAGCCGTCACGTCGACGCGATGCAGACCCGGGGTACGCGCCCCGAAACCGAACCGGATCGGGTCCGGATCGTCGTCCGGCAGGACCAGCACCGTCTGCTGGAGCGGGCCCTCGGCGTGCAGGCCGGCGGGCGCGTGGACGGTCACGGTGACCGGTGTGCCGGCGTCGGCGACGAGGAAGCTCCGTATCCGTGCCGTCACGGCGTCCGGATGAACCGATCGCCCCTCGCTGACGAGCCGGACCTCGACGCTCAGCTCCCGTCCCGCCGGGACCTGGGTGGGCGCGCGCGCCACCAACAGCCGCTCCGGCGCCCGGGTGACGTCCGGAAGTGACGAGGTCGGCGGCCCGGTGAACGTCGGTATCGCCCGGTCCTCGCTGGCGTAGACGTCACGGCCGAGAGCCATGGCATGGTTACCACGGGCGAGCTCACCGAGGTCGTGGCCGGCGGGCCAGATCCTGATTCCGCTGGTCTCCTCGCCGGCATCGGCCCTTCGGGCTCGCTCCGGCCGCTGCTCGGCTCGCTCGCGCCTGTCGTCCTGCGCTCGCTTCCACTCGCGCTCCCGCACATAGCGACCGACTCGTTCGTCGAGGGACAGCCGCACACTTTTCAGGCGGAGGGTGATGCCGTCGGGAACGGACGTGTCCTGACCGAGCCGTCGGCGTATGGCTGCCTCGGCTCGGATCACCTCGTCGATGGCGTACCGCGACGTGATCGGCCGGCAGGTGCCCAGCAGGAATTCGCGGACCAGGACCGCGGCGTCCCTGACCCCGCGTCGGACGATCCGCGCCGGATCGGTCACCCGGAAGCCGACGGCGATCGACGCCTCGAAGTGGTACGCGCCGCCCTCGGTGGGCAGCCGGAGGTCGACGACGACCGAGTGGTCGCTGATGTCCACCTCGTAGCGCGTCGCGTATCGGGCCATGAACCCCGGGTGCCACCACGCCATCAGCCGGCCACTGTCCGCGACCTCCAGACCATCCTGACGGGTCGAGTAGACGATCGCCGCCGACGGCCCGTGGCTGGGGGGCGGCATGAACCACCGCACCGGCTCCGCGCTGAGGATCAGGGGGATCGCGGGCCCGGCCGGTGCGGTCTCCGGGGCGAAACTCGTCGCCAGGTCGTCGACCAGGTAGCCGATGTCCGCCGGCGCGCTGGTCCTGTGGACCCGCCGGTAGTGCTGCTGGCCAAGCGGCCTGAGCGGTTCGGGCAGGCGCGTGCCGCGTTGCAGTTCGGCGTTGTCCACCAGCACCGGGATGACCGGAACCTGCTGGGTGAGGGCGGCTGCGATCGTCCGGCGGCTGATGCCCGGTAAGACTGCCGACTCGCCGGGTGAGCGAGGTTCGATCACGACGATGAGTGCCGCCGAGGCTGACAGGCGGAGCCGCCGCTCGGCGGCGGAGATGACCGCACCGGGGTCGTCGCGAACGACGCTGCCGCTGCCGAATCGAGCGGTCAGCGCGTCATCGAGCAGGCGCGCGACGACGCTGTCGTCGGCGGCGCGGTGACTGAGGAGGAAGCTGACCATTTGACGTACCGTATCGAAGATCGCGCGTTGAGCTTCGTCGCACCGGCGGTCGGCTTCTCGACAGCCCTTTGTGGACGCGCCGACCGGTCAGCGGCCGAGCGCCAGGAGCAGCGCGGTGGTCAGCACCCCGGCGCCGATGACCACCGTGATCGGCCGGGGGCCGAGCACCGCGTGCCGCCTGTCGGCCAGCACCCGCGCCGGCACCAGGCCGACCAGCGGCCCGAGCAGGGTCACCACAAGTGCCAGCACCGGCAGCCCGACCGCCAGGTCGCCGCCGTACCCGACGCCCAACGCCCGCGCCCCGGCCCCCAGCGCGTACGCGAGCACCGCGCCGGCCACCCCGCAGAGCGCCAGCAGCGGGTTGACCGAACCCGGCAGCTCACCCGGCTGCCCGGCCCGGTCGAGCAGGTCCCGGGCGCGGGTGAGCAGCAGCACCGCGTCGGTGCCCCCGTCACTGGCCGCGGGAGCGGGCGGGCCGCCGAGGCGACGGGCACCGAGGCGGGTACGCACCTGCTGCCACAGGTGTGCCACCTCGGCGTCGACCCGTTCCTGCTGCTCGCGCGCCTCGACGAGTTCCACCTCGGCGTCCTGGACCTGCTCGGCGGCGTCGGCGACGGCCTGTTCGGCGGCGGCGCACTGCCGCTCGTACCAGGTGTGCGCCTCGGCACGCTGCTCCTGCACCCGTGCGGTCAGCTCGGCCAGTCGCCGCAACTGCGCCGCGTACGTCTCACTGGCCACTGGCTCGTTCACCGCGACGGTCCATAGGGGATGATCACCTGTCCGGTGCGGTGGACGGCCCGGTCGAAGAAGAGCCCCCGCCAGGGGCGGGGATACCAGTCGGGGCCGCCGGTGCCCGGGTAGAGCGACGAACCCAGCTCACCACCGTGTGCGTCCAGCGCCACCCAGGCCCCGATCTGGTCGGTGCGGGCGGCCGGCCCGCCGAGGTCGGCGCGCATCCGGGCCACCCCCCGCCACCAGGCCAGCACGTGCGTGCGCCGTTCCGGCCCGTCGTGCAGGATCCGGCGTAGCTGCTCCAGGCCGGTGCGTCGGCCCGCACGGGCGGCCAGTGTGCCGGCCGCCGCGTCGACCGCGAACAGCAGCAGGTAGTGCGGACTGCCCGGCCCGGTCAGCCCGTCGGCCGTCTCGGCCATCAGCTCGCCCACGGTCTCGTCGTCGTACCAGGCGGCGTCGTCGGCCAGGTCGTCGTAGAGGGCACGGGCCATCGGGTCGGCGTCCGCGTCGAGGCAGGCGATGGAGAACCGGGCGGTGCCCGGCGGGTGCTGGCGGGCCAGCGACCGGGCCGCCGCGTCGAGCACCGCGCACGCCTCGTCCACGCGGGTGCCGAGCACCGCGAGGTTGCGCCCCGGTGCGCGCGGCAGCCGCAGCGCCGCCGAACGGGACTGCACGTCGATGATCTCGCCGAGCAGGGCCACCGGGCTGCGCGGCACGCTCCCGTCCGGGGGGACGGTGAGCGCCCGGAAGTCCGGTGCGTCGGCCAGCCGGGGGATCGCGTCGCCGTCGAAGAGCCGGGCCGGCGCCGCGTCGGGCGGGCGCATCCGCCACAGCCGGTGCTGCAGGCCGCTCCACGTCTCCCAGTCGCTGGCCGACGGGATCCGGGCGACCTCGTTGCCCTCCACCATGCCCGACTCGGCGTTGACCACCGCATGCCAGCGGGGCAGCGACTGCGCCGCGTCGTTGCGCTCGGCGAGGATCCGCAGCGCCTTGGGCAACGCGATGCGCAGCGTGAACTGGGCGACCAACGCCGGGCGGCCCCACAGCGCCTCGATGCCCCGCACGTCCTGCGAGGCGAGCACCAGGTGGATGCCCTGCGACCGGCCGCGCCGGGCCAGGTCCTCCAGCAGGTCGGCCGCCTCCCGGGCGACCACGTCCCGACCGGCCAGCAGCATCTGGAACTCGTCGACCACCGCGACGATCCGTGGCCAGTGCCCGTTCGGGTCGACGGCCCGCAGCTCGGCCAGCTTGGTCACCTCGTGCTTCTTGGCCGCGTCGGCCCGCCGGCGCAGCTCCTCGGCGAGGAACCGCAGCAGCGCCAACCCGAACTCCCGGTCGGTGTTGACGTTGATGCCGACCAGGCGCATGTGCGGCAACCAGCTCGGGTCGCGCCGGCCCTGCGCGAACCGCGCGAAGGACACCCCCTCCTTGAAGTCCAGCAGGTAGAACTCCAGCTCGGCGGGGGAGTAGCGGGCAGCGAGGGCCCCGATCCACGCGAAGATCAGGTTGGTCTTGCCGGTGCCGGACGGCCCGCCGATCAGCGCGTGCGGCGGGTAGTCACCCAACGTCAGCCGCACCGGCCGGCCCTGCGGCCCCTCACCGATCGGCGCGGTCAACCCGTCCGCGGAGTCTTCCCGCCACATCAGCTCGGGCGGCGGCAGCAGATCGGCGAACGGGGTCGGTGGCGGGCCCGCGTTGACCTGCGCGGCGATCTCCCGGCAGGTCTCGGTGACAAGCGTCGCCGGTGGCGGCGGGTCCAGGCGGATCGGCAGCCCGGCCGACCCGCCGATGCGCGCACCGGAGGCCCCGGCCACCACCCGGGTGACTGTCGGATCGTCCGGCACCGGCACACCGTGCACCACCAGGTGCACTCCGCACGCCGGGCCGGCCCGTACGACCCGGTCCAGCTGGCCGCGCTCGTGCCGGTTCAGCTCGTCACCGCCGAGCAGCACCGCCACCCGCCACGGTTCGGGTCGTCGGCCGGTCGCCGCGGCCAGTTCCCGCAGCGAGGCGTACTCGCCGGCGAGGACCGTCTCGTTGATCCTGCGGATCTGCTCCACCAGGTCGTCCAGCAGTGGACCCAGCCCGCCGGGGCCGACGAAGGTGAGCAGCCCCGCCGTGCCCAGCGGTGCGAACCCGGCCAGGCCCCCGCCGAGTTGCTCCGGGTCGTACCCGGTCAGTCGGACCGCGCCGGGGGCGGCGCGGCCGGCGGCCCGCAGCAACAACGCGGACACCACCGCGTCGCAGCCGGCCCGGTCGTTTCCGGAGAGGTGCACGTGGCCGGCGTCGAGGAGCGGCACCAGCGCGGGCACCGAGTCGACGCCGTCGATCCGGACCGTGCCGACCCGCAGCGCGCCGGGTGGCTCCGCCCGCCGGGTCGGCGTCGGTGCCCACCCCGCCCAGTCGGCACCCGCGCAGCCGGGCGCCTCCTGGCGGGCGGCGTCGGCGGCGCGCCGGGCCAGCTCGGCGATCCGGGCGGAGTAGCGGGCGTCGATGTCGGCGATGCGGCGGTCCCGCTGGGCGCCCACCCGTTCCGGTACGACGGCCGCCGCCCGCTGGACCCGGGCCAGCCGTTCCCGCCCGGCGGTCAGCTCCGCCTGCGCGGCGGACAGCCGGGTACGGGTGGCGCCCAACGCCTCGGCCAGGGTGTCCCGGACGCGCCTGGCCAGCTGACCGCGCCGGTCAGCCATCGGAGCCCCGACGGGTGGGCGCGTCCCGCCACGGGCTGCCCGAGCGCGGCGCCCGGCCACCGGGCCGTGGCGGCAGCTCATCGGGCCGTGGCGGCAGACCCTCCGAGCGCGGCGGCAGACCCTCCGAGTGCGGCGGCGGGCCCTCCGAGCGCGGCGGCGGGCCCTCCGAGCGCGGCGGCGGGCCCTCCGAGCGCGGCGGCAGGCCCTCGGAGCGCTGCGCACTGGCAGTGCCCGGCCGCTGCGTCGCACCGCCGGCGCGCGAACCCGTGCCCGCCGCCCGCCCAGCCCCGCCCGACTGCCCGCCCCCGCTCGACTGCCCGCCCCCGCTCGACTGCCCAGCCCCGCTCGACTGGCCGGTGCCCGCCGGTCGACCGGCCCGCGCCGGTTGCTGCGCAGCGCCTCGGTGCCCCGCCCCGCCTGGTCGTTCTCCGCCGCCCGGTTGCCCCGCGCCCGCCGGCTCCTTCGGGCCCGAGGGGAGGTCCCGGCCGAGGCGGGCGAGCAGCAGCCCGGTCGCCACGCCGGCGGTCACCGCGGAGTCGGCGGCGTGCGGCGGCTCCCCGGAGGCGCGCGGCGGCGGCATCCGGCACACCCGGGTCAGCAGCGTCTCCAACACCGGCGGCGGCAGCCCGGGCAGCAGGTCGCGCACGCGCCCGTCCAACTCGCCACGCAGCCGAGGGAGGTCGGCGGCGCGGGGCGGGTGCCCCAGCAGCTCACCGGCCAGCTCGCGCAGCAGTGGTGGCGCCAGCGCCGCCATGCCCAGCCCCACGTCGGCCGGGGCTCGTCGCAGCTCCTTGCGCAGCCGGTCCCGGTCGCCGGAGCGGACACCACCCACCACCCGGCGTAGCAGCTCCTGGGAGTCGCCCACCCGCTCGTCGGGTTCGTCGTCGGAGCCCTCGCGCCCGCCGGTCAGCTCCGCCACCCGCACCGACCACCAGCGGCGCATCCGAACCTGCTCGGTCGACTCCGGTGCGACCGCGGTCGGCCCGGCCGCCGGTGGCGTGTCGTGTCGGGGAGCGCGTTGCTCCGGGCGCGGCGCCGGAGACCCGTCCGCGCCGAGCCCGATCGCCGCCAGGTACGCCGAGAGCTGTTCCTGGGCGACGCGCAGCGCGTAGCCGGCGCTCTCGGCGTGTTCGGTGGCGGCGGACAACTCCGGCACCCCCATCGGGTTGGCCGACTCCTGGCGGACCCAGCGCAGCCGCTCCGCCGCCAGGCCGAACTTCTCCAGCGCCTGCCCGAGCAGCGCGACCGGGAACTCCTCGCTGGCGGCGCGGACCTGCCCCCCGACGTCCTCGATGATGGACACGACGGCCTACAGGGTCGCGACGTAGAGCTGCGCCTGCTCGACCGCGACAAGTGTCGCGGCGAGACACTCCTCCAGCTCCTGGCTGGCCTGCGTCAGCGACGCCTGGGCCGCCTCCACGGTCTCGTGCCCGCTGCCCTCCAGCGCACCGGCGAGGGTCTGCTGCGCCTCGGCCAGTTTCTCGCCTGCGGCCTGCACGGCTGTCTGCCCGTCACCGATCTGTTGGAGGGCGACATCGATGGCAGCCTTCAGCTCGGCGACGCTCGCCACGGCGGAACCTCCTGGGGGCGGGGAGATCTCCATTAGAGCCTATCGGCCGCGCCGAAAGAACATCCGCCCTGTCGGTGTTCCTGCCCGCCTGTCCGGTGTGGGCCCTGAAGTGCCGGGAGTCCGTTCTGTGGGACTCCCGGTGCGAGAACTTCTCAATTATCGCGCAGCCAACGGGGCCCGTACACCTCCGCGCCCAGGGCGGTGACCCGCTCGCGCAGCTCCCGGTCCGCGGTGACCACCAGCCGGCGCCGCCGCGGGGCGCCCGCGACCAGGTCGACCACGCTGTCGTCGCCGGAGCCCGGTGCGGAGACCACCCGGACGCCGTCGGTGCCCGGCACGTCCCGCGCGGCCCCCTCGACCACGAGCACCACCTCCACCGGGGCGGGCAGCCGTTCCGGCAGCCCGATGGTCGCCACCGGGGCGAGGGAGTCGCGCAGACGGGCCGCCGCCCCGGCACGGTCACGCCACCACCCGTTCGGGCGGGAGCCCACCACGTTGGCGCCATCCACGATCAGCAGCGGGGTCTCATCCATCCCGTCAGCCTGCCACCAACGGCCGGCCCCAGCCCGACGCCACTCCCGCAATGCCGGTGCTCCGCCTCCCGCGGCGTTTGTCGGGGCGCGCGCCGGGTAGCCCCTGCCGACCGTGCCGCGCCCTACTGCGGAGGACAGACATGATGGGACCCGGTGACACCGGCTCCGACCCGTGGGACGAATTCCTGGCCAGATACTTCGGTCGGGGCGAGGGAGGACGCCGACCGCCGCACCGGGTCGACATCACCCGACTGATGACCGCCGACGCCCGGGAGATGCTGGCCGACGCGGCCCGGCGGGCCGCGCAACGCCACAGCAGCGACCTGGACACCGACCACCTGCTCTGGGCGGCGCTGCAACGCGAACAACTCCGTGACCTGGTACGCCGGGCCGGAGCCGACCCGGACACCCTGCTCAACGCCCTCGGCGGGAAGGGCGACGGCGCACCGCGCGGCGAGGTGCCGCCCAACCTGTCGTTGACCCCCGCCGCCAAGCGGGCGCTGCTCGACGCCCACCAGTTGTCCCGGGCGATGGGCGCCAACTACATCGGCCCCGAGCACATCCTGATGGCGTTGCCGCTCAACCCGGAGTCGCCGGCCGGTCGGATGCTGGCCGCCGGTCGGATCCAACCCGAGTCGTTGCAGGCCGCCAACGCCGAGCGCGGGCCGATGACCGGGCCCAAGCCGGATCGCGGCACGCCCACCCTGGACCAGTACGGCCAGGACCTCACCGAGTTGGCGCGGATGGACCAGATCGACCCGGTGATCGGACGGGCCGACGAGATCGAGCAGGCCGTGGAGATCCTGTCCCGGCGGACCAAGAACAACCCGGTGCTGATCGGCGAGGCCGGCGTCGGCAAGACCGCCATCGTCGAGGGGTTGGCCGAACGGATCTGCGACGGCGACGTGCCGCAGACCCTGCTCGGCAAACGGGTCGTCCAACTCGACCTGGCCGGCCTGGTCGCCGGTACCCGCTACCGGGGCGACTTCGAGGAACGGCTGAAGAAGGTGATCGACGAGATCCGGGCGCACCGGGACGAGCTGATCATCTTCATGGACGAGATCCACACCCTGGTCGGGGCGGGTGGCGCCGGCAGTGAGGGCGGAATGGACGCGTCCAACATGCTCAAACCCGCCCTCGCTCGCGGGGAGTTGCGGGTGATCGGCGCGACGACGCTCGACGAGTACCGCAAGAGCATCGAGAAGGACGCCGCGCTGGCCCGGCGTTTCCAACCGGTGCTGGTGCCCGAGCCCAGCGTCGACGACACCATCGCGATCCTGCGCGGGTTGCGCGACAGGTACGAGGCCCACCACCAGGTGCGCTTCACCGACGAGGCGTTGGTCGCCGCCGCCGAACTGTCCGACCGGTACGTCACCGACCGGTTCCTGCCGGACAAGGCCATCGACCTCATCGACCAGGCCGGCGCACGGGTGCGGTTGCGGACCCGCACGCCCGCCGCGGACGTGCGGGAGTTGGAGCAGGAGCTCGACGAGGTACGCCGGGACAAGGAACAGGCCGTCACCGACGAGCAGTACGAGCGCGCGTCGGCCCTGCGCGACCGGATCTCCGAGCTGGAGGAGGACATCCGCCGCGCGAACGGGGAGGACGGCTCGTCCGGATCCCAGGTGCCCGAGGTGGGCCCGCAGGAGATCGCCGAGGTGGTCTCCCGGTCCACCGGCATCCCGGTCAGCCAGCTCACCGAGGAGGAACGGGACCGGCTGCTGCGCCTGGAGGGGCAACTGCACCAGAAGGTGGTCGGCCAGGACGACGCGGTCTCCGCGGTCGCCGAGGCCGTCCGTCGCTCCCGGGCCGGACTGGCCGACCCGGAGCGGCCGATGGGCAGTTTCCTGTTCCTCGGCCCGACCGGCGTCGGCAAGACCGAGTTGGCCCGCGCCCTGGCCGAGGCGTTGTTCGGCGAGGCGGACCGGATGGTCCGGGTGGACATGAGCGAGTTCCAGGAACGGCACACGGTCAGTCGGCTGGTCGGCGCCCCGCCCGGGTACGTCGGCTACGAGGAGGCCGGCCAGCTCACCGAGGCGGTGCGTCGCCGCCCGTACGCGGTGGTGTTGCTCGACGAGATCGAGAAGGCCCACCCGGACGTGTTCAACATCCTGCTCCAGGTGCTCGACGACGGGCGGCTGACCGACAGCCAGGGACGCACGGTGAACTTCAAGAACACCGTACTGATCATGACGAGCAACCTCGGCTCGGAGCTGATCACCGGCGCCCAGCGCTCGGTCGGCTTCGGCAGCGGGGCCGTGGGCAGCGAGCAGGAGAACGACGAACTGCGTGAACGGCTGATGCGCCGGCTGCAGGAGAACTTCCGCCCGGAGTTCCTCAACCGCATCGACGAGGTCATCATCTTCCGCCGGCTGGAGGCCGAGCAGTTGCGCGACATCACCGCGCTGCTGCTGGAGGAGACCCGCCGCCGCATGCACGCCCAGGACCTGCAGGTGGAGTTCACCACCGCCGGCATCGACTGGCTCGCCGAGCACGGCTACCAACCGGAGTTCGGTGCCCGTCCGCTGCGTCGGGTCATCCAGCGGGAGGTGGACAACCACCTGTCCCGCATGCTGCTGGAATCGGCGATCTCACCGGGACAGAAGGTCACCGTGGACGTCCGCGACGGCGCGCTCACCTTCGACGTGACCGCGGGCGAGCGGGGGTACACCGCCGCCACGACGACGCACCCGCGATGAGCGGGCCGGCGCGACCAGGGGAAACCGAGGACCCGCACGAGCCCGCGGGACACCGGGACGAGGACGACCATCCCGACCCGATCCTGGCGCCGCCCACCGCGAACCCCCGCCGGACGCGGGTGCCCGCGGAGGGCCTGCATCCGAAGACCGGCCAGGACGAACCACCGCCTGCGAGAGGAGACCCGATGGTACGCGAAGCGCGGCTCGACCCCGAGGTGGAAGTACTCTGGGAGGACTTCCACGCCGAGGTCAACGTCCCGTCGGAGCAACTGCGGACGTGGTTGCTGACCCGCGGCTCCGGGGAGGAGTCGTTCAGCCCGAACCCGACCCTCGACCTGCCCCAGCCGGGCCGCGAGATCCTCAAGGTGCTGAACAAGCGCAAGGTCGACCTCACCCCGGAGGACATCGAGGTGATGCGGGAGGCGGTCGAACGCATCCGCGAGCTGATGGACGCCAAACCGTCGCGCGGCAACGCCGACGACACCTGGCGGCACTCGCTGCTCGACCTGGGGCACGACCCGCTCGTCGAACGCTGACCGAGCCCACGTACGACGGTGCCGTCCCCCGCACGGGGGACGGCACCGTCGCGTCCGGCTACTGACCCTGGTCCGGTTCCAGGCTGGCGATGGTCAGCCCCGCCGCGTCGGCGGCGGCGTCCCGTTCGGAGCGGGTCTGGTCCTCCCTGGTGAGCAGGTTGGCGTACTCGGTGACGGCCGCCGGGTCGGGCACCTCCGGCAGGCGGCGCAGGAACGCCTCCACCGCACGGGTGGCGGCGGTGTGCGCGGCAGCCGCCTCGCGGAGCAGTTCGCGGTCGTCGGCGGGCGGGTAGAGGTCGGTCATGTCCGCCAGATACCCGGCCAACGGCGGTTCGCACCGCCACCGGCCGGGAATACCCGCTCAGACCGGTCGGATCCCGCTGGGCTGCCGCACACCGAACCCCGGATTGCTCAGCAGCCAGGACAGGTATTCCGGATGCGGGGCCAGCGAGTCGACGTACGCCGCCTTGGCCGTCTCCAACACCAGATCGGCGCCCTGGGCGGCGGGGGAGTCCGGGTGCCAGCCGAGCAGGAGCCGCCAGCGCAGCGGTGTGCCGGCGATCCGGCGGGTCACCAGCCCGGCCACCGGACGGAACGTCGCCTGGCACAACGCCACCCCCACACCGGCGTCCACCAGGTCGACACAGCCGCGGATGTCGGTCTCGTACACCTTGCGGGGGGTGAAGCCGGCGCGGGCGCAGGCGGCGGCGAAGCAGTCGCCGAAGCAGCCGTCGCCCGGGGCGGCCACCCACTGTTCGTGACGCAGGTCCGCCAGACGCACCTCGTCGTGTGCCGCGAGGGAATGCGTCTCGGGCAGCAGCACCAGCACCGGGTCGATGGCCACCTCCTGCCAGCTCAACCCGAACCCGCCCGACGGGCTGGCGTCGCCGCACACACCGGTGAGCGCGAAGTCCAGTCGGCCGCCGGCGACCAACTGCGCCAACTCGTCCACCGACCAGGAGGCGAACGTGGTGATCTGGGCGGGCGGCTGCGCGGCGGCCAACCGGTGCACCATCCGGCCCAGGATCGGGCTGTTCACCCCGCCGAAGCGGTAACACGGCGGCGCGTCGCCAGCCCCGGCCAGGCGGGCGGCCTCGTCCTGCAGACCCTTCATCGCCGGCAGCAGCACCCGGGCCCGGGCCAGCACCAGCTCACCGAGCGCGGTGGGCCGGGCGCCGCGCCGGTCCCGGTCGAACAGCGGGCCGCCCAGTGTCCGCTCGATGCGCTGGAGCTGGGCGGTCAGCGCCGGCTGGGCCAGGCCGAGCGCCGACGCCGCCTTCGTCACACTCCCCGTCTCCGCGATCGCGCAGACCACCCGCAGGTGACGCAGCTCCAAGTTCATACCGTGACGGTAGGACTACGCGTCAGCCGGCGGAATAGCCCGAGTGGATCGGTGATAATGAATGCACTTGGGGATCGCCGTCGTCCCTCACTCCCGAGGTGCCTGCGGCAGGTCCGCCAGGTACGTCGGCCGGCGGGTCACCGCGTCGAGCACCTTGTCCACCACCCCGACCGCCGGCTCGACGATCCGGTTCCACGGAGGGGTGGCCGGAGTGCCCGGGTGCGGTCGGGTCGGTGCCGCCTCCTCGGCGATCTCCAGCCGGTTGCCGAGCCGGATCAGCTCCTCCTCGGTCGCGACCGCGCGCAGCTCGGTGACGAGCGCGCCCACCCCGTCGACGTGCTGGCGAACCCGCTCGGCGACCTCGGTCAACGCCTCGTCGGTCAGGCCCTTCAGGGCGCCGAGCAGACCGGCGTCGGCGCTGATCTCGGCGTCCACCCGCTCGGCGGCGTCCGGCAGCGCGGCGCGTACCGCCGGTAGCAGATACTGCTCCTCGGCGGACAGGTGGCGCGACAGCGCGGCGGTGAGCACCGCCAGTCCCTCCTGCCCGGTGGCGTCCGGGCCGTTCAGCTGGTCCAACAGGGCCAGCAGCTGACGGTGCTCCCGGTCGACGATGTCGGCGATGTTGCGGCCACCGGGTCGGTAGCCCTCCTCGGGCGCGGGTGCGGGCGGCAGCGGCGGCAGGGGAACGGCGGACATGGTGCCCTCCTCGACTGGCGGGCGGAAGCTCCGGCAGGGGACGTACGGTCGTGGGCGGCGGTACCCGAACCCGGGGTCGGCGAAACCGGGCCCGTCGATGCGCCGCTCCGGGCACACCGGCGGGGCGGGGTCGTCCGCACCGGTGCGCCGGGCGGTCGGCCGGCGCCGACTGGTATGAAGAGGCGATGACGAGCGATGCGGCCTCCGCCCGACCCGACCCCACCGCAGAGGTCGTGGACCTCTGCCGCGACCTGCTGCGCATCGACACCACCAACACAGGGGACAACGACACGAGCGTCGGCGAACGCCGCGCCGCCGAGTACGTGGCGGAGAAGCTCGCCGAGGTGGGCGTGGAGTCCGTCCTGCACGAGTCCGCACCGGGACGGGCGAACGTGGTGGCCCGCATCCCGGGCGCCGACCCGAGCCGGGGCGCGCTGCTGGTGCACGGCCACCTGGACGTGGTGCCCGCCGACGCCGACGAGTGGTCGGTGCACCCGTTCTCCGGCGAGCTGCGCGACGGCTACCTCTGGGGCCGGGGCGCGATCGACATGAAGGACTTCGACGCGATGGTGCTCGCCGTGGTGCGGCACTGGCAGCGCACCGGCGTGCGACCACCACGTGACATCGTGCTCGCGTACACCGCCGACGAGGAGGCGGGCAGCGACTACGGCGCGCGCTTCCTGGTGGACAACCACAGCGACCTCTTCGACGGCTGCACCGAGGCGATCGGCGAGGTCGGCGGTTTCTCCTACTCGGTCAACGACAGCCAGCGGCTCTACCTCATCGAGACCGCCGAGAAGGGCATCGACTGGCTGCGGCTGCACGCCAAGGGTCGCCCCGGGCACGGCTCGATGGTGCACGACGACAACGCGGTCACCGCGCTCGCCGAGGCGGTCGCCCGGATCGGCCGGCACCGCTTCCCGGTGGTGGTCACCGACACCGTGCGCGCCTTCCTGGAGGAGGTCTCCGACCTGCTCGGCGTCGAGTTGGACCCGGAGGACCCGGAGACGGCCATCGCCAAGCTCGGTCCGATCGCCAACATCATCGGCGCGACCATCCGCAACACCGCCAACCCGACGCGGCTGGGCGCCGGCTACAAGGACAACGTCATCCCCGGCCGGGCCACCGCCACCATCGACTGCCGCAGCCTGCCCGGTCAGTCCGAGCTGCTGGAACGGCAGCTGCGCGAGCTGATCGGCCCGGACATCGCGATCGAGTACATCCAGCGGCAGCCGGCGCTGGAGACCACCTTCGACGGGGACCTGGTCGAGGCCATGTCAGCGGCGCTGCGCGCCGAGGACCCCGGCGCGCGCCCCGTTCCGTACATGCTCTCCGGAGGCACCGACGCCAAGGCGTTCTCGCAGCTCGGCATCCGCTGCTTCGGTTTCGCGCCACTGCGGCTGCCCGCCGACCTGAACTTCTCGGCGTTGTTCCACGGCATCGACGAGCGCGTTCCGGTCGACGGACTACAGTTCGGCGTGCGGGTTCTCGACCGGTTCCTCCGCACCTGCTAGCCGCGCCCGGCGCGCGACCTCCTTAAACGTGAAGGGACTGCCCCACATGACCGACCAGCAGGGTGAGCTGGACGCCGCTCTCGAGCGGGTGATCGAAGCGGCCCGCCACCACCTGGCCGCCGTACGCGCCGCACAGGGCCGCGTCGACGACGACGACGTCTGGCAGGCGTACGTGGCGTTGAACAACGCCTCCTTCGCGTACGACGAGCGGTTGCTCGACGCCTTCGGCGAGGTGACGCCGTGGGATGTCGACTCGATCGACCCGGACGAGGCCGACGAGCGCTTCGGCGGCCCCGAGGGCTCCGAGGCCAGCGACCCGCACCCCCGGGTGATCTCGGTGCGGCAGCGTCGCGACTACCGGGTGCCGAGCGTCGCCGCGCTGCTGCGGGTGGCCGAGGCGGCCCGTCGCGAGGGCACCCCGGAGGACGACGAGCCGGCACCGGTGGAGGGCGTCGGCGAGGCGGTGCTGGAGTTGCTGCAGAGCGGTGACGGCTCGCTCGGCGCGCTGGACGTCCCCGAGTTGGAGCCCCTCGACGGGGTCGTCATGGTCAGCGAGGTGGGCACCCCCGTCGACCTGGAGTCGTTCGACGACGACGACGCGGTCGGCCCGTTCCAACCGGCGGTCGACGA
Source organism: Micromonospora sp. NPDC048898 (assembly GCF_043198035.1). Classification (NCBI taxonomy): domain Bacteria; kingdom Bacillati; phylum Actinomycetota; class Actinomycetes; order Micromonosporales; family Micromonosporaceae; genus Micromonospora; species Micromonospora sp. NPDC048898. The sequence goes on along the minus strand of NZ_JBICUF010000006.1, from coordinate 39,577 downwards.
CCGGCTGGTCGGCCGGCTCGACGAGCACCCGTTCCTGGAGCTCGACGACGACCACGACCACGCCGGGCACCAGCACTAGAAGGCCGAGTCGATCATGGAGTTGTGGTGCCGGGTTCGGTGCTCGGCGGGCCGTTTGCCACCCACCACAACTCCATGATCGGCGAGGCAGGGCGCCGACCGTCAGTACGACAGGCCCGGCTGGGGCTGGTTGACCCGTCGCCGTCGCAGCACGACCTGCCGTGTGCCGTCCCGGTACAACCGCACCCGGGCCAACTCCCATCCGGAGAACTCCGCCTGGATCGCCAGCTGCGCCGCGGCCGTCAATCGGTCGACGTTCGGCGGCAGCCGCAGTGGCGCGTACTCGTAGTCCATGCCACCCATGCTGCCCAGCCCAGCGGCTGTTCGCCACCCCCTCGGGGGTGATCGACGCCGCTGTCCTGGGCGGTTCGTGCCCCGGAGTCCGCGCCCGCGTGCTGTCTCCTGGCAGGAAAGACACGCCCGCGTGCGGGTCGGGTGGCCGGAAGCGGCGCCCGAGCCGCCGCCGAGCCGCGCTGAGCCGCCGCCGAGCCGAGCCGCGCCGCCGCGCCGAGCCGCGCCGAGCCGGCCCGGCTCGGGCATGGTGAGCGTCCGCTGGGCGTAGCTCGGCCTTGGGGCGTACCTCGGATCGGCTCTTGCCGCACCTCGTGCCTCCACGGCCGTCGCCTGGGCTCGGTCGCCCTCACCACCAGCCTCTCCGTGCCCGGCGGCGAGCAGATCGTCGACCAGGCGGTGCGTGGCGGCGTCGCGTCGATCGGACAGAATGTCGTCGGGCCGCCGCCAACGGGTCAGCCGGCGGGCCGCGAGGAGGAACGCGTGATGTCAGGGGAGCGGGGCCGGCTCGGTCGGTTCACCGACGCGGTGCGCGGCGGCGCGCGGGCCGCCCGGGACAGGGCCCGTGAGCTACGCGATGAGTTCCGCACCAGCGACGAACCCGAACGTGCCCTGGTCGCGCCCCTGCTGCCCGGACAGGAGCTGCGTTACGTGGGGCTCGGCCCGGTCCGCGCACCGGGCACCCACAAGGCCGGCCGGCAGCTCGCCGACGTGATGGCCGACGAGTTTGTCGACTCGCTCGACCCGAAGGTGCTGTTCGGGCTGCTCAACATCGTCAACCCGGTGGTGTGGGTGGACGCGGTGCTGGCGCCGGTCCGGCTGGCGGCGGGCGTGCTGCTGCTGCCCGGCAAGGTCGGTGCCCTCGCCGCCGGTGTCCCGGAGGCGGCCGAGCCGGAGCCGGGCCCGCGGGTACGGCGGGAGCCGATTGCACTCACCGAGGAGCAGGAGGCGTTCCGCGCCCTGTTCCGGCTCAGCCTGTACCGCCCGCTGGCCGACCAGCTCGCCGAGATCGCCTACCGTCGCCGGTACGTCTTCAGCGGCGACCTCGCCACCCTCGCCGGCAGCCTGCTGCTCTTCCTGGAGCGCTACACGGGCACCCCGCTGGCGGTGACCGACACCCACCTGCACCTGCTGCGGATGGGGCCCCGTCCCGACGCCGACCGTCCCGACCGGCGGCAACCCCGGGTGCTGTGGAGCGTGCCACGCGACCGGGTGGCCCGCATCGACTCGGAGCGCGGCGCGACCGGGCTCGTGCAGCTGACGTCCACAATCGCCTTCGACGACAGCTCGTGGATCCGGCTCACCCAGCCCGCACTCCGCGACGACCAGTCGCGCTTCCTGACCGCGATCCACGACCTCCCCGGGCAGCGCCCAGCACCCTGACGCCGTGCCGTGCGCCCGCGTCGGTCAGCCGTCGCGTTCGGGGTAGCCGAGCGGCACCGCCGAGACGTCGTCCAGTGCGGTGGTGATCTCCTCGGGCAGGGTGATCCGTTCCACTCCGAGTGCGCCGAGCAGTTGCCCGACCGTCCGTGCGCCGAGGATCGGCGCGGTCACCCCCGGCCGGTCCCGGATCCAGGCCAACGCCACCTCCAGCGGCGACACTCCGAGGCCACCGGCCGCCGTCGCCACCGCCTCGACGATGCTGGAGCAGCGCGGCTCCAGGTACGTCGAGACGAATCGCTCGAAGTGCGGCGACGCGGCTCGGGAATCCGCCGGACGGCCGTGCCGGTACTTGCCGGTGAGCACGCCCCGACCCAACGGTGACCAGGGCAGCAGGCCGAGGCCGAGCGCGTCGCACGCGGGCAGCACCTCCCGCTCGACGCCCCGCTCCAGCAGCGAGTACTCCACCTGGGTGGCGACCACCGGCGCACGGCCCGGCCAGGCGGTCTGCCAGGCGGCGGCCCGTGCGGTCTGCCAGCCGGAGAAGTTCGACACCCCGACGTAGCGGACCTTGCCGCTGGCCACCGCGTGGTCCAGTGCGGCCAGGGTCTCCTCCAGCGGGGTGTCCGGGTCGTACCCGTGCACCTGGAACAGGTCGACGTGGTCGGTGCCGAGCCGGCGCAGCGAGGCGTCCAACGTCCGCAGCAGGTGCCCCCGGGAGCCGTCGCGGCGTCGGCCGCTGCCCGGACGCAACCCCGCCTTCGTGGCGATCAACAGCTCGTCGCGGGGCACGAGGGAGCCCAGCAACGAGCCGATCACCGACTCGGCGTCACCGTCGCCGTACACGTCGGCGGTGTCGATCAGGTTGCCCCCGGCGTCGAGGTAACTCTTCAGCTGGGCGGCCGCGTCGTCGGCGTCGGTGTCCCGGCCCCAGGTCATGGTGCCGAGCGCGAGCCGGGAAACCGCCAGCCCGCTTCGGCCGAGCGGTCGCTGTTGCATGGGTGAACCTTATTTCGAACCTGCCGCCACGGATATCCTCGCTCCCGTATCTTCGCCGGTTCTGCCGGTTCCGCCGCTCTGGGCTGCCCCGATGGAGGGGGAGCTTTCGTGGAGAGCCGGTGATCGAGTCCGTTTTCGGCATTGCGTAACCTGGTGCGACCTGTGCCACGGATGGGGGAGGACCAGTGCGACTCGGGCTCAGTCTCGGATACCAGACAGCGTGGAGCACACCGGCCGACCATCTGGCCCTGGCCCAGGAGGCGGACCGGCTCGGCTATTCGGTGGTGTGGGCGGCGGAGGCGTACGGCTCCGACTCGCCCAGCATGCTCGCCTGGATGGCCGGCCAGACCGAACGGATCGACGTCGGCGCCGCGGTGATGCAGATCCCCGCCCGTACGCCGGCGGCCACCGCCATGACCGCCGCCACCATCGACGCGCTCTCCGGTGGCCGGTTCCGACTCGGCCTGGGTGTCTCCGGTCCCCAGGTCTCCGAGGGCTGGCACGGCGTGCGCTTCGCCAAGCCCCTCGCCCGGACCCGCGAGTTCGTCGACATCGTCAAGCTGGCCATCGCCCGCAAGGAGGTGGCCTACGACGGGCAGCACTACACGCTGCCGCTGCCGGACGGCCCCGGCAAGGCACTGCGGTTGGGCTTCCATCCACCCCGCGAGCACATACCGATCTACCTGGCCGCGGTCGGCCCGAAGAACCTGGAGCTGGCCGGTGAGATCGCCGACGGCTGGCTGGCGGTGTTCTACGCCCCGGAGTTCGCCGAGGAGCAGCTCGCCTCGGTCCGCGCCGGCCGCGCCAAGGTCGGCAAGGAGCTGGCCGGGTTCGACGTGGTGCCCTCGGTGCCCGTGGTGATCGGCGACGACGTGGCCTCCTGCGCCGAGCTCGTCCGCTGGTACGCCGCGCTGTACGTGGGCGGCATGGGCAGCCGCGAGCAGAACTTCTACAACCAGCTCGCCACCCGGATGGGTTACGGCGACGCCGCCCGCGACGTGCAGGACCTGTACCTGGCCAAGCGGCAGCGTGACGCCGCCGCGGCCGTACCCATGGAGTTCATCGACCGCACCTCACTGCTCGGCCCGAAGGAGCGCGTCGCCGAGCGGATGCGGGAGTACGCTGCCGCGGGCGTCACCACGCTGTCGGTGACCCTGTTCGTGGCCGACCGGGACAGCGGCGTGCAGACCCTGCGTACCGTCGCGGAGGCACTCGAGCTTTCGGGAGTCGGCGAGTGACCTGGGTTGAGGCCATCGTCCTGGGCATCGTCCAGGGACTGACCGAGTTCCTTCCGGTCAGCTCGTCGGGGCATCTGCGGATCACCTCGGCGATCTTCTTCGACCGGGACGCCGGCGCGTCGTTCACCGCGGTCACCCAGCTCGGCACCGAGGCGGCCGTGCTGATCTACTTCGCCAAGGACATCTGGCGGATCACCCGGACCTGGTTGGTGGGCATCCGGGACACCTCGGTGCGCTCCAGCCTCGACTACCGGATGGGCTGGTACGTGATCGTCGGCTCGATCCCGATCGGGTTGTTCGGTTTCGTGTTCAAGGACCAGATCAAGACCGCCGGGCGCAACCTGTGGGTCGTGGCGACCACGCTCATCGTGTTCGCCTTCGTGCTGGCGTTCGCGGAGTACTGGGGGCGGCAGACCCGCACCCTGGAGAACTTCCGGATGAAGGACGGCATCGTGATGGGCTTCGCCCAGGCCATGGCGCTGGTCCCCGGGGTGTCCCGCTCCGGTGGCACGCTCACCGCCGGTCTGCTGCTCAACCTGACCCGGGAGGCGGCGGCACGGTACTCGTTCCTGCTGGCCATCCCGGCGGTGGTGATGTCCGGCGTGTTCAGCCTCGGGGACGTCTTCGAGCCCTCCGCCCCGGGCACGTCCGTGCCCACGGTGGCCCAGACGATCGTGGCCACCCTCATCGCCTTCGGCATCGGGTACGCGGCCATCGCCTGGCTGCTGCGCTATGTCGCCCACCACACCCTGTACGTCTTCGTGCTGTACCGGGTCGCGCTGGGCACGCTGGTCCTGGCGCTGTTGCTGACCGGTTCGATCGACGCCACCTGACCGAGCCGTCGACGGCCCCCGGCCCTGCCTTCGGGCGGGACCGGGGGCGGCGGTCGTCTCCCCGCCCGCTCGCCGCGCGTGATCCACTCGACTTTCTTGATATCGCGCTGTCCGGGACGGCCGGACAACCCGACTTCCTGAAAACCGAGTCGATCATGACCGGCGCCGCACCCCCGGGCGCCGCACCCCCGGGCGCCGCACCCCCGGGCGCCGCGCCCCCGGCGCCGCCGCGCCCCCGGCGGCGCGTACCTCGGGTGGTGGCTCGGAGCCCGCGGCCGTCCCGGGTGGGACGCAGGTCATAGGGTGGTCCCCGTGGCGACCCTTCTGCTTCTGCGACACGGCCGGACCACGGCGAACGCCGACGGCGGCCTGGCCGGCCGGCAACCGGTCGAGCTGGACGACACCGGGCGCGCCCAGGCCGCCGCGGCGGGTGAGCGGTTGCGGGCGGTGCCGCTGGCCGCCGTGGTGACCAGCCCGCTGATCCGCTGCCGGCAGACCCTGGAGTTGGCGCTTCCGCAGGCCACCCCGGTCGTCGAGGACGGGTTGATCGAGTGTGACTACGGCAGCTGGGAGGGGCAGCCGCTGAAGAAGCTCGCGAAGGAGCCGCTCTGGCCGGTGGTCCAGCAGCGCCCCAGCGCGGCGGTGTTCCCCGGTGGGGAGGCGATGGCGGCGATGGCCGCGCGGGCGGTCGCGGCGGTGCGCTCGTGGGACGCCCGGGTGAGCGCCGAGCACGGGCCCGAGGCGGTGTGGTTGGCGTGCAGCCACGGCGATGTGATCAAGGCCATCGTGGCGGACGCGCTCGGCGTACACCTGGATCTTTTTCAGCGGATCGTGGCCGACCCGGCGTCGGTGACCGCGATCCGGTTCACGCCGCTGCGGCCGTTCCTGCTCCGGCTCAACGACACCGGCGGCGACCTGTCCGCCCTGGTGCCGCCGCCGCGCAAGCGGCGTCGGCGGGCTCCCCGCGCGGCCGACTCGGACGCCGCGGTCGGCGGTGGCGCCGGTGCGTCCTCGTGACGACGCCACCGGGCGGCCACCCCGCCACGACACCCCCACCTGATCGTGGGCCGAGGCTGACCGAGGCCGGCGGCGGGGCCGCCACGCCCGGTTATTGCCGCTGGTACGCCGGGCGCGCCGCCCCTGGGGCGATTCGGGTCGGTGGGGTGCGCGGTGCCGTGGCGGGCCGGATAGGGTCGTGGGTATGACCCACCAGGTGCACGCCTTCGAACCGCCGGAGCGGTTCGTCGCCGGGACTGTCGGGCCGCCGGGGGAGCGCGCGTTCTTCCTGCAGGCCCGCGGCGGCGGCAGGCTGGTCAGCGTCGCGCTGGAGAAGGTTCAGGTGTCCCTGCTCGCCGAGAAGCTGGAGGAGCTGCTCACCGAGGCGCAACGTCGCTTCGGGGTGGACCTGCCCGAGCTGGCGCCGGTGATCGGCGACAACGAGCCACTGGACACGCCCGTCGACGAGGAGTTCCGGGTCGGGACCCTCGGGCTGGCCTTCGACGTGGACACCGCGACCGTGGTGATCGAGGCGATCGCCGCGGGCGAGGTGGAGCCCGAGGTCGAGTTGGGCGACGAGGACGACGAGGACGCCGACGACGACGATGTCGAGGACGACGAGCCGGACGAGGACCTCGACCGGCTCCGGGTCCGGCTCACCCCACAGGCGACCCGCCAGTTCATCGAGCGGGCCCGGCGAGTGGTCAACGCGGGTCGGCCTCCGTGCCCGCTCTGCGGCCAACCGTTGGACCCCGCCGGGCACCTCTGCCCGCGGCACAACGGTTATCACCGGTGACCTCGTCCGGCCTCCAGCCTCGCCAGGACGGCGACGCCGCGCTGCGGTTGCTGCGTGACGGCACGCTCGACCTGGAGGGTCGGCTGGTCGACGCGTCGAACACGACGCTGCGCGGCATCCTGACCCTGGACGGGGCCACCGCCCGCTGCGTCTACAAGCCGGTCCGCGGTGAGCGTCCGCTCTGGGACTTTCCCGACGGCACCCTCGCCGGCCGGGAGGTCTCGGCGTACCTGGTCTCCCGGGCCACCGGCTGGGGCCTGGTGCCGCCCACCGTGCTGCGTGACGGCCCGTTCGGCCCCGGCTCCTGCCAGCTCTGGATCGACGAGCCGGAGGACGCCGAGCCGCTTGTCGGGTTCGTGCCGGCCGACGAGCTGCCGCCGCGCTGGTTCCCGATCGCCGCGGCCCGCGACGACGACGGCACCGCGTACGCCCTCGCCCACGCCGACGACCCACGGTTGGCCCGTCTCGCGGTGCTCGACGCGGTGCTCAACAACGCCGACCGCAAGGGCGGTCACGTGCTGGTCGGTGCCGACGACCGGATCTACGGGGTCGACCACGGGGTGAGCTTCCACGTGGAGGACAAGCTGCGTACGGTGCTGTGGGGTTGGGCCGGCAAGCAGTTGCCCCCGGACGCCGTGGAGATGCTCGACGGGCTCGCCGGGCAGGTCGCCGGGGCGCTCGGCGCGGAGCTGGCCGATCACCTGACGATCAGCGAGGTGACCGAGTTGGCGTCCCGGATCGACAGGTTGCGGGAGACCTGCCGCTTCCCGCAGCCACCGGAGGACTGGCCCGCGGTGCCCTGGCCGCCCATGTGACCCGCTGTCATCTTGATCACCCGTGGGACGCTCCGGCGTCGTGGGCGGGCTGGTTAGGCTGATCCCATGGAGTCTTGGGCGGGACACGAGGTGCCACGGCTGCCGGGCAGGGGCGAGCCACTGGCGTTGTACGACTCGGCGCGGCAGGGTGTCCACCCGAGTGAGCCGGCCGACGCGGGAAGCATGTACGTCTGCGGCATCACCCCGTACGACGCCACCCACCTCGGCCACGCCGCCACCATGATCACGTTCGACCTGGTGCAGCGGATGTGGCGCGACGCCGGCCGCCCGGTGCGCTACGTGCAGAACGTCACCGACATCGACGACCCGCTGCTGGAGCGGGCCGCCCGCGACGGCGAGGACTGGGTGGTCCTGGCGATGCGCGAGACCGCGCTGTTCCGGGAGGACATGGAGGCGCTGCGGATCATCCCGCCGGCGCACTACGTGGGTGCGGTCGAGTCGATCCCGGACATCGCCGACAAGGTCGAGGTGCTGGTCAAGGACGGCGCCGCGTACCGGCTCGACGACGGCACCGGCGACGTCTACTTCGACATCTCCGCCACGCCCCGCTTCGGCTACGAGTCGAACCTGACCCGTGAGCAGATGCTGGAGATCTTCCCGGAGCGCGGCGGCGACCCGGACCGGGCCGGCAAGCGTGACCCCCTGGACCCGCTGCTGTGGCGCGGCGCCCGCGAGGGCGAGCCGTCCTGGCCGGGCGGCGAGTTGGGCGCTGGTCGCCCGGGTTGGCACATCGAGTGCGCGGTGATCGCGCTGAACCTGCTCGGTGACCGGATCGACGTGCAGGGCGGCGGCAACGACCTGCTGTTCCCGCACCACGAGGCCTCCGCCGCCCACGCCGAGCGGCTCACCGGCCAGGCGCCGTTCGCCGAGCACTACGTGCACGCCGGGATGATCGGCCTCAACGGCGAGAAGATGTCCAAGTCGCGCGGCAACCTGGTCTTCGTGTCCCGGCTGCGCGCCGACAAGGTCGACCCGATGGCGATCCGGCTGGCGCTGATCTCCGGGCACTACCGCAGCGACCGCACCTGGACCGACGAGGTGCTCACCACCGCGCAGGAGCGCCTGGCCCGTTGGCGGCAAGCCGCCGCCGCGCCCGCCGGGGCGTCCGGGGTCGAGCTGCTGGCCGAGGTACGCGCACGCCTCGCCGACGACCTGGACACTCCCGGAGCACTGGCGGCAGCCGACCGCTGGGCCGACGCGACCCTCGCCGGCGCCACCGACGACACCGACGCCCCGGCCCTCTTCGCGGACACCGTGGACGCCCTGCTGGGCATCCGCCTCTGACCCCCGTGCGGTTCGCGTTGCCGTGATCGACTCGGGCTCCTGAATGTCGGGGTGTCCGGGCCCGTGTGATGCCCCGGTTTCCAGGAAGCCGAGTCGATCAACGCGTCACGGCATGAACGCCACCTCGGGGAAGGACCGGCTCGGGCCGCTCATGACGTGACCGCCCCGGCGCCGTAGGGCCTGGCGAAGAACGCCAGCGCGTACGCCTGCCGGTCCGCCAGGCCACCCGCCCCGCCCAGCCCCCCGCCACCCGCCCAGCCCCCACCCGCCCAACCACCTGCCCACGTCCCTGCACACGTCGATCATGGAGTTGTGGTGCCTGGCGCATGACGGTATGCACCTTTCGTGGGGCACCACAACTCCATGATCGACGAAGCGCTCGGGTGTGACGAGTCCCAACGTCCCGCAGCCCGCCTGCCCCGATCTTGCAGTTCCTGTCCCGTCGAAGGGGGCGGGACGGGGCATAGGGGCGGCGGTTTCTGCAAGAGCGGCGGACGGGGCGGCGGCGGGGCGGGCGGGGTGGGGTGGGCCTGGACGGGGCGGCGGCGGGGTGGGGCGCGTGGGGTGGGGCGCGGCGGGGCGGGCGGGGCGGGGCGGGTTCGGGTCAGCCCAGGACCAGGCCGGGGTCGGGTTCCGGGTCCGGGGTCGGGGCGGGGATCTTGTATTCCTCGGTGAGGGTGGTCATGGGGCCGGGCCAGGTGGCCTGAGCCACCTCGATCGGCTTGCGGTTCGCGTCGTAGGCGACGTGCAGCAGGTGCAGCACCGGGGTGTCCGGCCGGATCTGGAGCGTCTCGGCCTCCTCCCGGCTGGGTTGGCGGGCGCTGATCGTGTCGGTGGCCGAGACGTAGCGCCGCCCGGTGGCCTCCTCGGCCTCCTGGTAGAGGGGCCGGCCGAACGCCTCGGTGCGCTCCAGCGAGGTGCCGGCGGTGTCGCGGGGCAGGAACCAGGAGGCGCCCACCTCGACGGGGGAGTCGTCGGTGCGGACGAGGTGTCGGCGGCAGAGCAGGTCGGTGCCGTCGGGCACCCCGAACGCGTCGGCGACCTCGGCGGGGGCGGGGGCGCGACCGACCGAGACGAGTTGCTGACGGTATCGGGCGGCGAGGTCGGTGTGGTAGCCGCGGAAGCCGCCGTACCGGCCTCGGGAGAGGCGGTTGAGTCGGCGGCGGGTGCCGCGGACGAACGTACCGGAGCCGGGTTTGGTGATCAGGATGCCCTCGACCCGCAGTTGGTCGACGGCGCGTTGCACGGTCTGTTTGGCGACGCCGAACATCTCGGCGATGGCCGGGATGGACGGCAGCCGCTCGCCGGGACCCCAGTCGCCGCGGCGAACCTGGGCCTTGAGCTGCGCGGCGATCTGTCGGTGCGGGAACTCGGCGGCCCCGGGGTTGATCTGCACACCCACCTCCTTGATCACATCTAGGTTCCTAGGATGCCTTAGGGGGTGTGACGGCGCCACCCCGGACACGCGAAAACGGGCCCTCGAACCAGGAAAGGTGCGAGGGCCCGCGAAAATCCGAGGGCCCGCAGAAGCCCGAGGGCCCGCAGGAGCCCGAGGACCCGCAGGAAGGCGGTGTTACCAGGAGCCGGCGGTGGGGCCGGCCGAACCGCCCCGGCGCCGCAGGTACTTCTCGAACTCCTGGGCGATCTCGTCACCGGTCAGCGGGGTGATGCCCTCGTCGCCGACCCGTTCCTCCAGCTCGCGGACGTATTCACCCAGCTCGGCGTCCTGTTCGGCGGCGCTGCGCACCCGCTGCTCCCACTCGGCGGACTCCTCGGCCAGGTCGGCCATCGGCACCGGCAGGTCGACGACCTCCTCCACCCGGTGCAGCAGGGCGAGGGTGGCCTTGGGGCAGGGCGGGTTGTTGGCGTAGTGCGGCACGTGCACCCAGAACGAGACGGCGTCCACCTCGGCACGGGAGCAGGCGTCGTGCAGCACGCCGACGATCCCGGTCGGCCCGTCGTAGCGGGTGGGGGTGAGCTGGTAGCGCTCGGCGGCCTGCGCGTCGGAGGCGCTGCCGCTGATCGGGAGCGGCCGAGTGTAGGGAACGTCGGCCAGCAACGCGCCGAGCAGCACCACCCGTTCCACCTCGAGACTGTGGCAGATCTCCAGCACCTGCTCGCAGAACGTCCGCCAGCGCATGCTCGGCTCGATGCCACGGATCAGCACCACGTCGCGCTCGGTGCCCTCCGGGCTGGCCACCATGAACCGGGTCGTCGGCCATTCCACCCGGCGGGTCTCCCCGTCGGCCATGGTGATGGTGGGCCGGCTGACCTGGAAGTCGTAGAAGTCCTCCGGGTCCAACTCGGCGATCTGCCGGGCGTTCCAGACCTGCTCGAGGTGCTCGACCGCGGCGGTGGACGCGTCGGCGGCGTCGTTCCAGCCCTCGAACGCGGCGATGGCTACCGGGGACCGCAGCACCGGCAGTCCGTCGAACTCGGTCACGCCGTCACCTCACCCTGCTCGTCGCGGCCGGCGCCGGGGTGGCGCCCGGTCGTCATACCGTGGGGCACGGCGGCGTCCCTGTTGTCCTTCACGTCCGTCAGCCTACGTGCCAGCCGAGGGTACGGCCTGTCGGCCGCGCCGGTCGGGCGCCCGGAGGCCCGGTCATACACGAATGAACCGGACAGGGTGATCCCGCTGACACAATTTGGGATCGGGCGCCGAGGGGCGCTGTGGGGAGGGAGTGCCGCACTAACCTGAACGGGTGCGGACTTCGTTGATGGATGTGCTGGCCGACCGGATTCTCATCGCCGACGGTGCGATGGGCACGATGCTGCAGGCCGCGGACCTCACGCTGGACGACTTCGACGGTCTCGAAGGGTGCAACGAGATCCTCAACATCACCCGACCGGACGTGGTGCGTGGGGTGCACGACGCCTACCTGGCCGCCGGCGCGGACTGCGTGGAGACCAACACGTTCGGCGCCAACCTCGCCAACCTCGCCGAGTACGACATCCCGCAGCGCATCCGGGAGCTGTCCGAGGCGGGCGCGCGCATCGCCCGGGAGGCCGCCGACGCGGCCAGCACCCCGCAGCGGCCCCGGTTCGTGCTCGGCTCGATCGGGCCGGGCACCAAGCTGCCCACCCTCGGGCACGCCCCCTACGCGACCCTGCGCGACGCCTACCAGGAGAACGCCGCCGGTCTGATCGAGGGTGGCGCGGACGCGTTGATCATCGAGACCTGTCAGGACCTGTTGCAGGTCAAGGCGGCAGTGGTCGGGTCGAAGCGGGCGATGGCCGAGCTGGGCCAGTCGGTGCCGATCATCTGTCACGTGGCGGTGGAGACCACCGGCACCATGCTCGTGGGCAGCGAGATCGGCGCGGCCCTGGCGGCGATCGAGCCGCTCGGCGTGGACCTGATCGGGCTCAACTGCTCGACCGGCCCGGCAGAGATGAGCGAGCACCTGCGCTATCTGTCACAACACTCCCGCATCCCGCTGTCGGTGATGCCGAACGCCGGACTGCCGGTGCTGACCGCCGACGGGGCGTATTTTCCGCTGACTCCCGTGGAGCTGGCCGAGGCCCTGGAGCGGTTCATCACCGAGTACGGCGTGGGGCTCGTCGGTGGGTGCTGCGGCACCACCCCGGAGCACATCCGGGTGCTGTCCGAGCGGTTGCACGGTGTCACCGCCCCGGCCCGCGAACCCCAGCACGAGGCGGGCGTCTCCTCGGTGTACCACCCGGTGCCGTTCGCCCAGGACGCGTCGGTGCTGATGGTGGGGGAGCGGACCAACGCCAACGGTTCGAAGGCGTTCCGGGAGGCGATGCTCGCCGGCGACTGGCGCGCCTGTGTGGAGATCGCCCGCAGTCAGGCGCGCGACGGCTCGCACCTGCTCGACCTGTGCGTGGACTACGTCGGCCGGGACGGCACCCAGGACATGCGCGAGTTGGCCGGCCGGTTCGCCACCGCGTCCACCCTGCCGATCATGTTGGACTCCACCGAGCCGGCGGTGATCGAGGCCGGGCTGGAGATGCTCGGCGGCCGGTGCGTGGTCAACTCGGTCAACTTCGAGGACGGCGACGGCCCGGAGTCCCGCTACGGGCGGGTGATGCCGGTGATCCGGGAGCATGGTGCCGCAGTGGTGGTCATGTGCATCGACGAGGAAGGGCAGGCGCGCACCGCGGCGGACAAGGTCCGCATCGCCTCGCGCACCATCGACGACCTGACCGGCCGGTGGGGGATGGACCTCTCCGACATCCTGATCGACACGCTGACCTTCCCGATCGCCACCGGGCAGGAGGAGACCCGCCGCGACGGACTGGAGACCATCGAGGCGATCCGGGAGATCGCCCGGCGTTACCCAGGGATCAACTTCACCCTGGGCATCTCGAACATCTCCTTCGGGCTCAACCCGGCGGCCCGGCAGGTGCTCAACTCGGTGTTCCTGCACGAGTGTGTGCAGGCCGGCCTGACCTCCGCGATCGTGCACGCCAGCAAGATCCTGCCGATGGCGAAGATCCCCGACGAGCAGCGGGAGGTCGCCCTGGACATGGTCTACGACCGGCGCCGCGAGGGGTACGACCCGTTGCAGCGTTTCCTGGAGCTCTTCGAGGGCGTCGACGTGACCAGTGCCCGGGCCAGCCGGGCGCAGGAGCTGGCCGCGTTGCCGCTGGACGAGCGGCTCAAGCGGCGGATCATCGACGGTGAGCGCAACGGCCTGGAGGCCGACCTGGACGAGGCGATGGCCGGCGGCCGGTCCCCGCTGTCGATCATCAACGACATCCTGTTGGACGGCATGAAGGTGGTTGGTGAGCTGTTCGGCTCCGGCCAGATGCAGTTGCCGTTCGTGCTCCAGTCCGCCGAGGTGATGAAGACCGCGGTGGCCTACCTGGAACCACACATGGAGACCATCGAGGACGGCGGCAAGGGCCGCATCGTGCTCGCCACCGTGCGCGGCGACGTGCACGACATCGGCAAGAACCTGGTCGACATCATCCTGTCCAACAACGGCTACGAGGTGGTGAACATCGGCATCAAGCAGCCGATCAGCGCCATCCTGGACGCCGCCGAGCAGCACCGCGCCGACGCGATCGGCATGTCCGGGCTGCTGGTGAAGAGCACAGTCATCATGAAGGAGAACCTGGCCGAGATGGCTACCCGCGGGGTCGCGGAGCGTTGGCCCGTCCTGCTGGGTGGGGCGGCGTTGACCCGCGCGTACGTCGAGGACGACCTGCGGTCGATGTTCCCCGGGCAGGTGCACTACGCGCGGGACGCCTTCGAGGGGTTGTCCCTGATGGACAAGGTGATGACCGCCAAGCGCGGCGGCGCGCCGGTGATCGACCCGGAGCGGGAGGCGGCCCTGGCGGCGCGGCGGGCCCGCCGGGAACGGCAGCGGTCCATGGTCACCGAGTCCCTGCCGGAGCTGCACGACTCCTCGATCCGCTCCAACGTGGCCGCGGACGTGGCGGTGCCCACCCCGCCGTTCTTCGGCACGCGCGTGGTCAAGGGCGTGCCGATGGCCGACTACGCGGCGTTGCTCGACGAGCGGGCCACCTTCCGCGGGCAGTGGGGGCTCAACGGCGCCCGCGGCGGCAACGGTCCGTCCTACGAGGAACTGGTGGAGACCGAGGGTCGGCCACGTCTGCGGTACTGGTTGGACCGGCTGATCGCCGACCAGGTGCTGGAGGCAGCCGTGGTGTACGGCTACTTCCCCGCGTACTCCGAAGGCAATGACCTGGTGGTGCTCGACGAGAACGGGCACGCGGAGCGCGCCCGGTTCTCCTTCCCCCGCCAGCGGCAGGAGCGGCGGCTCTGCCTGGCGGACTTCTTCCGGCCCAAGGGCGACCAGCTCGATGTGGTCGCGCTGCAACTGGTCACCGTCGGTCAACCCGTCAGCGAGTACGCGGCGAAGCTGTTCGCCCGCAACGAGTACCGCGACTACCTGGAGGTGCACGGGCTGTCCGTGCAGCTCACCGAGGCCCTTGCCGAGTACTGGCACCGGCGTATCCGGGCCGAGATGACGCTGCCCGACGGCCGTCCGCTGGGTCACGACGACCCGACGGACCTGGCGGGGATCCTGCGCAACGACTACCGGGGCTGCCGGTACGCGTTCGGCTACCCGGCCTGCCCCGACCTGGAGGACCGGGCGAAGATCGTGGACCTGCTCGGCTCGGAGCGGATCGGCGTGGAGCTGTCCGAGGAGTTCCAGTTGATGCCGGAGCAGGCCACCGACGCGATTGTGGTCCACCACCCGGAGGCGAGCTACTTCAACGCCAAGTAACGCGGGCAGGTGCCCTGACCTGCAACCTGAGGTCGTCCGGTCCTCCCCCTGCTCATGAGCCGACGGTCGGTTCCATTTCTGAGGTGTCCGTTAGAGCGCGGTCCCCAGCGACGCTCTAATCCTGGCCTCAGGTTGATCGGGGACAGTGAGCGGCAAAAGCATCGACTGGGAGGGGGCGGTCCGGCGTGCGGATCATGATCGCGGATGATGACGCGGCCATCCGTGAGTCGCTGGAGCGGGTGCTCCAGGTCGAGGGTTACGACACCAGCACCGTCGCCAACGGTCTCGCCGTGCTCGACGGGGTCGGTGAGGCCGGCGGTGACACGCTGGATCTGCTGATCCTCGACGTGATGATGCCCCGTCTCGGCGGGTTGGAGACCTGCCGGCGGTTGCGGGCCGCGGGTCGGGATCTGCCGGTGCTGATGCTGACCGCCCGTGACCAGGTCTCCGACCGGGTGGCGGGGCTGGACGCGGGCGCCGACGACTACCTGCCCAAGCCGTTCGCCACCGAGGAGTTGCTGGCCCGGGTGCGGGCCCTGCTGCGCCGGCGCACGCCGGGCGACGGGGAGTCGCAGATCCTGTCGTTCGCCGACGTCCGGGTCGATCCCGACAGGTTCGAGGCGTGGCGTGGCGGGCGGCCGCTGCGCCTCACCAGGACCGAGTTCTCCCTGCTGCAGGTCCTGGTGAGCAACGCGACCCGGGTGTTGACCCGCGACGCGCTGTTCGAGGCGATCTGGGGCTTCGACATGAGCGCCACCGCCAACAACCTCCAGGTGTACGTGAGCTACCTGCGCCGCAAGATGGAGGCCGAGGGTGAGCCGCGATTGATCTACACGCTGCGCGGCCTGGGATACACGTTGCGGGAGACTCCTCCGTGAGCAGGCCCGCCGGCCGGGAACCGCGCCGGCTGACCCGATGGTGGCGCCAGCGGTCCCTGCGGACCAGGCTGACGGTGATCTCGGCGACAGCCATCGCGGTCAGCGTGTTCGTGGCCTTCCAAGTGGCCAGCGAACTGCTGGACGGGAAGCTGCGGGACACCGCCGAGGAACAGCTGCGCGCCGACTCCCGCGTCCTGGCGGCGAACGCGGAGCGCGCCGGTCTGGCGCAGGTCCAGCTACCGCCGTATCCCGGATCCGGTCGGCTGGTGCGGGTCATCCTGCCCGACGGCTCGACCCGGACGCCGGCCGGCCAACCCGCGTTGCCTCCGGTCAGCGAGCACGCAAGGCGCGTGGCGCAGGGCGCGTCGAACGACCTGCTGGAGTCGACCGACTGGAACGACGGCTACCGCATCTACACGCTGCGGGCGGGCGACGGCGGGGTCCAGGTGGCCGACCTCGCCGACGACACCCCAATCAACCAGTTCGGGTTCGGCATGCTGCTGATCGGGCTGTTCTGCGTGGTCGGCGGCGCCCTTGTCGGGCGGACCGTGGCGCGGACCGGGCTGGCACCGATCGACCGGCTGACCGCCGCCGCGGTACGTGTCGCGCGCACCCAGGATCTCGACGCCGACATCCCGGATGAGGGCGGTGGGGAGATACGGCGGCTGATCCAGTCGATCAATGACATGCTCACCGCGCTCCGGGACTCCCGGCGGGCCCAGCGGCTGCTCGCTGAGGACGCCGCCCACGAGCTCAAGACCCCGCTCACCAGCCTGCGCCTCAACGTCGAGCTGCTGATCCGGCTCGATCGGCGCGGCACCCTGGACAGCGCACTGCCGGCGGAGAGTCGGACTCGGCTGCTCAACGATCTCGGCGCCCAGGTGGCCGAGTTGAGCACCCTTGCCGCCGAGCTGACCGACCTGGCGCGCGGTGAGGTCAGCGACGAGAACACCGAGCTGCTCGACCTGGCCGACGTGGTGGTGGCCGCCGCGACCCGGGCGCGTTCCCGCGTGCCCGACATCGAGATCGCGCTCGACGTGACCTCCGTGTGGGTGAGTGGGCGTCCCGCCGCGCTCCAGCGGGCGGTGCTCAACCTCATCGACAACGCCGGCAAGTGGTCTCCCGCGGACCAGCCGGTCCAGGTCCGGCTCCGTGCCGAGGGTGCGTCGGCGGTGCTCGAGGTCGACGACGCCGGGCCGGGCATCGACGCCGCCGACGTACCGCGGGTGTTCGACCGGTTCTACCGTGCCGACAGCGCCCGGGGGTTGCCGGGATCCGGTCTGGGGCTGTCGATCGTGCAGCGGGTCGTCGACGCCCACGGCGGCCGGGTCACCGTCGTCCGCTCCGCACGCGGTGGGGCGCTGCTTCGGGTCGACCTTCCGGCCGCGGCCCCGCCCGCCCTGATCGCGCGGTTCACCGCCGGGGAGGACACCGCGGTGCGCTGACCCGCCCCGGCGGCGCAGGACAAGGGACGGCGGCCCTCAGGCATGGCCCCGCGCGGCTCACCGTCGGGGCAGGACACCGCGGTGCGCCGACCCGGCCCTGGTCGCACGGCACAGGACCAAAGGGTGACGACCGTCGGGCCCATGAAAAGATCCGGGACGGGTCTGGGTCCCCGTCCCGGATCTCGTCCGCGCCGCGCTAACCGTTACCGCGCGGGCTCCTTGTCGTCGGCGAGCGACTGTTGACCGTCCGGCGGCTGCACCGTCGGACGGGACAGCCGGTTCGGCCACCAGATCCGCCGGCCGATCAGCAGGGTGAGGGCGGGCACCAGGACCGACCGCACCAGCAGGGCGTCGAGCAGTACGCCGAAGGCGACCAGGAACCCGACCTCGATCAGCATCACCAGCGGAAGTGTGGCGAGGACCGCGAACGTGGCCGCCAGGACCACACCTGCCGAGGTGATGACGCCACCGGTGGCGGAGAGGGCCTTGAGCATGCCCTCTCTGGTGCCGAGACGCACGGTCTCCTCCCGGGCCCGGCTGGCCAAGAAGATGTTGTAGTCGACGCCGAGCGCCACCAGGAACAGGAATGCCAGTAGCGGCACCGAATAGTCGATACCTTTGAACCCGAGGATCGTGTCGAAGACGAACACGCTGCCGCCGAAGGCTGCGGCGAATGAGACGATCACGGTGGCCATCAGGATCAGGGGGGCCACGATCGCGCGCAGCAGCAGCCCGAGGATGATCAGGACGACGGCGAGCACCAGCGGGATCACCAGCTTCTCGTCGCGGCTGGTGGTCACCTCGGTGTCGAGGTTCTCCGCACTCGGCCCGCCGACGATCGCCTCCGCCCCGCTCACCGCGTGCACGGCGGTGCGCACCCGCTTGATCGTGTCGTACTCCGCGACGGTGTCCGGCGCGTCCGTCGGAAACACGGAGATGTCGGCCCAGCCACCGCTGGTCTGACCCGGGACGGCCAGGGCCACACCGTGAGTGCCCTTGACGATGTCGAGCACCCGCTCCTGGTACGCCGGCCGCGTGAAGATCGTCATCGGCTGGCCGCCGAGCTCCGGGAAGTGCTGGCGGAGAACGGTGAAGCCGGTGACCGACTCCGGCGCGGACAGGAACTGGTCCTGCTCCCGCAGGGCGCCGGTGTTGCCCGCCAGCCCGATGGCGAGAACGCCGAGGACTCCGAGCGAGCCGAGCGTCGCCACCCACCGGCGGCGGTTGATGGCGGTGCCAAGCCGTCCCCACAGCCCCGGCTTCTCCTCCACGGCCGTGCTGAACCGCGGGATGGCCGGCCAGAAGATCCGCCTGCCGAGCACCACGAGCACCGCCGGGAACAGCGTCAGCATGGCCACCAGCGCGCACAGGATGCCGGCCGCACCGATCGGGCCCAACCCGCTGGTGCTGTTCAGGTCCGCGACGAGCAGGCAGAGCAGGCCGGCGACCACGGTGGCCGCGGACGCGACGATGGCCGGTGCCGCGCCGCGTAGCGCGTGGAGCATCGCAACCCGGACGTTCTCGTGGTGGCGCAGTGTCTCCCGATATCGAGCGATGAGCAACAGCGCGTAGTCCGTGCCGACGCCGAATACCAGGATCGTCAGCAGCGCCGAGTTCTGGTCGTTGACCACGATGCCGAAGCCCTTGACGAGCAGGTAGACGGTCGCCATCGCGGTCAGTGCGGCCGCGCCCACGGCCACCAGCGGGATCAACCACAACACCGGGCTGCGGTAGGTGAGGATGAGCAGGAGCGTGACGACGACAACTGTGGTGAGGAAGACCTGCAGGTCGATGCCGTCGAAGACGGCGTCCATGTCGCCGTCGATCGCGGCCGGGCCGGTCACGTCGAGTTCCAGGCCGGCGGGGCGGTCCTTCGCGGCGTCACGCAACGGGCCGACGATGGCCTCCGGTGCGCCGTAGGTCGTGCTCACGTCGAGGGTGAACATCATCGCCTTGCCGTCGGTGGAGAGTCCCGTCGGTGGGCCCTCGTCGTCCTCGCCGGCCGCCGCCACTGTCGGCGGGTACCGCTTGGCAAGGGTGTTGTAGTGGCGCTCGACCGTCGCGCGGTCGGCGTCGGTCATGCCGCCGGCGCGGTGGTACACGAAGACGAACGTGTTTTCCTCCCCGCCGGGGAGACTGTCCTCCAGCACCGCCACCTTGGTGGACTCGGCACTTGCCGGCAGGGTG
Source organism: Micromonospora sp. NPDC048898 (assembly GCF_043198035.1). Lineage (NCBI taxonomy): Bacteria > Bacillati > Actinomycetota > Actinomycetes > Micromonosporales > Micromonosporaceae > Micromonospora > Micromonospora sp. NPDC048898. The sequence continues at coordinate 20,115 of NZ_JBICUF010000006.1, read as the reverse complement.
TCCACGGCGCTGTCGGTGGTGACCGAGCTCAACTTTCCGCTCAGCGGCACCATGACCGCTGCCAGCGCCACCCACAAGCCGATCACCAACCACGGCACCCAGCGGCCTGCCAACCGACCGGCCGGCGCTTCCCCGGACGGCGCTGCGTTGACTGCCATCACTAGCCTCCTACATGCGGGTTACATCGCTCATCTGACGCCTGCTTCATACCGAGCGAATCTGAGACGACCGTTAATGCGGCGCTCAGGCCGGTTGGCCGATCCAGGTGCCCAGCGCACGCACCAGCTGGTGGCGTCGAGTCCTGCCCGATAGGCAAGGCCCAGGCGACGCAGCCGTCGGGCTGGATGAGCGACGCGTCGACGTCCACCCGGTCGGTGCGGGCGGTGACGGTGTTGACCCGTCCGGTCCACCCGGCCGCGTCGCGGACCTCCGCGCGGTCGACGAGGTCGAGCAGGAGCCCACAACCCTCACGCAGCAGGGCCGCCGACCGGGTCACCGCGGTGACGACGTCCGGGTCGGGCCGCTCCAGCGTCCACGTCATGTCCGGGCACAGGGTGCCGACAAGCCGGCGGTCGTCGCCCAGGTCGTACCGGACGACCGTGCCGCCGAGCATGTCGGCGACGTACCGCAGGAAGTCCCGTTCTGTACGGGCAGCCGCCGTTCGGTGACCGAGTTGGTCGCAGCCCTGGCCTAGTGCTGCTCTTGTTTGATCTAGACGAGACTGCCTGGCGTTCCCAGCGGCCAGGCTTGTGTATCGCGGTCTGCCTGAGCAGCCATGGCAGACGCACCCCTGGGCCGACCGGGTGAGGCCCAAGACAGGCGCCCTGACGCACCTGAGGTCGCCTGGCGGGCCGCCGGACCATGAAATCCGGCGCCACCGTCCCGAACCGACCGGGGTTGGACGGCCGAGATCGGAATGGCTTTGCGCCTGGCTCGGGATCCGCGAGCGTGAACTATGGCCGCCGATCGCAACCTGAAACCTGGTGACTCGTCGAGGTATCGCCATGGCGATACTCACACTCGGTCCACAGTGGCCCGAAATTCGTCACGCTCATGCGAGCATCAAGGCACGTTACGTAACTGCGGGCGCTCGGTGGTGGGGGGAGCATGCCCAAGAGTCAGGTGCGACGTGACCAGTTCGGAGGCGTCCTCAGGACCCTCCGCTTGGAGCGGCGGCTGACCCAGGAGGAGCTTGCCGAGGCGGCCGGCGCCAGTGTTCGCGGGATCCGGGAGATGGAGCGCGGCCGGGTCCGCAGCCCGCAACGACGGACGGTGGCGCTGCTCGCCGATGCCCTGCGGCTGGCCGGGGCCGACCGCGACCGCTTCGTCGCCCTGGCCCGGGTCGAGCGGCAGCCGCACGACCGAGCGCCGGTGCCGGACGAGGGCGTCGCGGTGCCGGGCGACCGCGCGGAGGTGCCGCACGATCGGGTGCCGACGCCGTACGACCGCTCCACGGCGGTCGTACCCGGGGAACTGCCCGCCGCCGTTCCGGACCTGGCCGGTCGGGCGGAGATCCTGGAACGGCTCTCGGCGCTGGCCGCCGACGTCACCGCGGGGCAACCGGACACCGCCTCGGTGGTGGTGCTGCACGGGCCGCCGGGGATCGGCAAGACCAGCCTCGCTGTCGCCGCCGGGCATCGGCTCAGCCCGGCGTTCGCGGGCGGGCAGCTCTTCGTCGACCTGCAGGGCGCCTCGCCGGACGGCCCGGTCGACCCGGGCGAGGCGCTGGCCGGGCTGCTGCGGTCGCTCGGGGTGCCGGACAGTTGGGTGCCGGTGTCACCGGCGGAGCGGGGTGGTTTGTTCCGCACCCTCACCCGGGACCGGCCGCTGCTGGTGGTCCTGGACAACGCCGCGAGTGAGGCACAGGTACGCCCACTGTTGCCGGCCGGGCGGGGATGCCTCGCGCTGGTCACCTGCCGGCGTCCACTGACGGGTCTTGCTGGTGCCGTCCGCCTGCCGCTCGACCTGCTCGACCCGGCAGCCGGTCGACTGCTGCTCGCGGCGATCGTCGGTGCCGACCGGATCGCCGCCGAGCCGGCCGCGGCCGACCAACTCGTCAAACTCTGCGGCCGGCTGCCGCTGGCCGTCCGGATCGCCGGCAACCGTCTCGCCAGCCGGCCACAGTGGTCGGTCGGTTGGCTGGTGGACCTGCTCCGCGACCAGCGTCGGCGGCTGACCGTGCTGACCGCCGGAGACCTGGGCGTCCGATCCGCGTTCGAGGTCTCCTACCGGCAACTGGATCCGATGGCCGCGCGAGTGTTCCGGCGGGCCTCGCTGATTCCCGGCACCGACTTCGAACCCGCGCTGGTCGCCGCCGTGGCCGGCACCGGCGAGGAGACCGCGGCGGCGGCCCTGGAGGAGTTGGTCGAGGCCGGTGTCCTCCTGACCCTGGGCGACCGGTACCAGTTCCACGACCTGGTCCGGCTCTACGCCCAGGAACGCCTCGACGCCGAGGAGCAGCAGGCATTCCGGGCCGAGGCGCACGATCAGATGGTCGGCTGGCTGCTGCGGCGTACCCGGCAGGCCGGCTTGATGTTCGAACCGGCCGCCGCTCGGGTCGACTCGCCGTTCGACGACGACCGGGCGGCGGCCTACTGGTTGGATCGGGAGTCCGGCAACTGGCTGGCGGCGCTGCGCGACGCGGCCCGGCGCGGTCGGCACGCCGAGGTGGTCGCGGTCACCAGGGCTCTGCACTGGTACTCCGACGCCAACAGTCACCGGCACTCCTGGGACGAGATCTTCTCGCTGGGAGTGGCCGCGGCCCGGGCCGCCGGTAGCCCCCGCGACGAGGCCGTCCTGCTGAACTTCCTGGGCTGGGCCCGGTACTTCTGCCGGGACCGCAACACCGACGGGCTGGCCGCCCTGGACCGGGCGCTGGAGTTGGCCCAGCGGATCGGGGACCGCCGGGAGGAGGCGTGGGCGCTGACCTACAGCGCCGCGATCCTCATTCGGATCGGCAGCGGCGAGGCGGCCGTCGACCACTGCCTCCGGGCCGTGGGCCTGTTCCGCGAGATCGGGTACGCCCTCGGCGAGCACAGCGCGGCGGGCGTGCAGGGCGGGGCGTTGGCCGCGCTCGGCCGGTTCGCCGAGGCGGCCGACCTGCACCGCGCCGTGTTGGCGTTCTACTCCCGTGGCAGTAGCGGTCTCAGCCGTACCGGTGTGGCGGTGGCCAGGGCCGGGACGATGATGAGTCTCGGGGCGGACCTGGCCGGGATGGGCCGGTGGCGGGCCGCCGCCGACGAGTACGCCCGCGCCCGGCGGGTGTTCCACCGGTGCGGCGCGACGTTCAGCGAGGCCAACGCCATCCACCGGTACGGGCTCGCGCTCCAGGCGTTGGGTGAGGTCGACGCGGCGGCCGAGGCGCTGCGGGCGGCGTTGGCCCTGTATGCCGCGCTGTGCTGCCCGTGGTGGGAGGCGCAGACCCTGTCCGCGCTCGCGGCGCTGGCCGGCTCGGGTCCGGGCCGGGCCGCCGACGCCCGCCTGCTGCGCCAGCGGGCGCTCGACCGGTGCGGCGAACTGGACGCACCGGAGGTGCGGACCCTGCGCGCCAGCCTGCGACGCGAACTGGCCGAGTCCTGATTCTGAGCACGAGCCGGGCCCCGCCGACGATGCGGCGGGGCCCGATGTGCAGGGACAGGGGTCAGTTGCAGGTGGTGCCGTTGAGGGTGAACGGGGCCGGGACGGCGGGGGAGCCGGCCGCGGTGAAGCCGAAGTTGACGGCGCCGCCGGTCGGGATGCTGGCGTTGTGGTTCTCGTTGGTGACAGTCACCGCCGCGCCGGTCTGCTGGAAGATGCCGTTCCAGTGGCCCTGGACGAGTTGTCCACCCGGGAAGGCGAAGCCCAGTGACCAGCCGTTGGCGGCCGGGCCGTCGTTGTAGACGGTGACGCTGGCGCTGTAGCCGGTGCCCCACGAGTTGGTGACGACGAAGGAGACCCGGCAGGTGCTGGCGATCGTGGTCGCCGGCACGATGTTGCCGTAGTCGTCGCGGGCGGTGGCGAAGTCCTGGAAGCCGAAGCCCACGCCCAGTGACCGGGTGGTGGTGCCGGCGGCGAGCACGGTGCCGTTGGCGTTGACGGAGTAGACCGGGCCGCCACTGTCGCCGCCCCGTGCGGCCTCGTCGCCGTCGAGTTGGGTGGCCTCGACGAGGTCCTCGATGTCGTCGTAGTGGAAGTCGACCCGCAGGTTGCAGACCGGACCGCCGATCTCGCCCGCGGAGGTGTGCCCGGACTGGCACAGCAGTTGGCCGGGGAAGACCTCGGTCCAGCGGAGCACCTTGGCGCGGACCTCGTCCTGCTGACCGCCGACGTAGAGGTGGTCGCCGGGTGTCGACGTCGAAATGATCATCGTGTCGTGGTCGTCGTTGCTGTCGACCGCGTAACCGACAAGCGTGCCGGTGCCGGTGGACAAGCCGACGTGCCAGGGCGAGCCGATGGCACCGCAGTGTTCGGCGGTGAGGAGGTAACCGGCGTCGGTGTCCACGTTGCGGACGCCGAAGCCGGCGGTGCACCAGGGTACGGTGACCCCGATGCTCGCCCCGCCGTCGAACGGCGCGGCATCGTTGGCCCGTGACCGTTCGACCATCCGGTCGCGTTCGACGAAGCTGGTACGCACGCCTGTGGCCGGCAGCTTCGGCAGCTTGGCGCCCGCGGTGTAGTCCACGCCGATGTCGATGCCGGTGCCGTCGGTGCGCAGCCGGACCGAGTGGCTGGCGTCGGCCGGGTTGGCCTTCACCGCCGGGGTGAGGGCGGCGGCCGCCTTGCGGAGTTCGGCCTGGGAGTAGGTGGCCTTGGCCACCTGGACCGGCGCGGTGCGGCGGGCGGCGGTGACGGCTGCGGTGACGTCGGTGGGTAGTGCACCCTTCCACCACAGGGTGACGTGGTCGTCGACCAGGCCGATGCCGGCGTAGCCGCGTGCCGGCGCGCGGTCCACCGCGGTGCGGATGACATTGGCCGCGTCGACAAGCGGGGCCTGGGCCACCATCCGGTCCACGATGGGTGCCGGGATGATGTCGAGGATGGAGGCGGGGGCTGGGGTCGCCCCGGGCTGGCCGGACTCCGCGTACGCGGAGGTGGGACCGGCGAGCGCCGTCGCGCCGACCAGTGCCCCGGCGATCACCGTTCGGGTGATCGCTTTCCGTATTGATGTCATGCCGCTGAGTCAAGCAACGTCCGCTGCCGGGAGACAGGCACGACGCCCGGCAGGAGTCAACAAGCCGGTGGTCCTGCCGGCAGTCTTCAGAGGCTTTTGTGGCAGATGCGGCGACACAAAGTGCAAGATCGCGGAGGTTGGGGGTTATGGAGGGCCCCCTGGACATCAGAGGTATCTCTTACGTCGCCGGCCATGCCTCCGGCGAGGCGGTGCGCCGGGACATGCACGCCATCCGCGAGAGCCTGCACTGCACGACGGTGATGGTGATCGGCACCGATACCCGGACGCAGATGGACGCCGCGCGGCACGCCCTGGACGTCGGGCTCGACGTCTACATCCGGCCGTACCTCGCCGACCGCCCGCACCGCGAGATCCTGGCCCATCTCACGGCGACGGCCGCCGCGGCCGAGGAACTGCGCGTGCGGTACCCGGGTCGGGTCACGCTGCTGCTCGGCAGCGAATTCTCCCTCACCTCCCCGGGGATGCTCCCGGGACCGCGTGTCTTCATCCGACTCCAGGTGCTGGTGCGGTGGCGACGCTTCTTCGACCGCCGGATCACCCGCAGACTCAACGCCCTGCTGGGCGCCGCCCTGCCTGTTGCCCGCGCCGCGTTCCACGGGCCGGTCACCTACACCGCGGGCTTCTGGGAGAAGGTCGACTGGTCCGGCTTCGACGTCATCGGCGTCAACCTCTACCGTCTCGGCCCCAACCCGGCCGCCTACCAGCAACGGCTGATTGCCCTGCTGAAGGAGGCGGACCGGCCGGTGGTCATCACCGAGTTCGGGTGCGGCGCCCACCTCGGGGCCGAGCGCCGTGGGCCCGGCGCGTTTCGGATCGTGAACTGGTTCGCCCGACCGCCCCGGGTCAGGGACGGGCACGTACGCGAAGAGGCCACCCAGGCTAGCCCCTCCCCACGAATGCTGAGAACAGGCCCCGCTCGTGGAACGCGGCGAGTCGCTCCGGTGGCAGGCAGCTGGCCAGGTTCCGTTCCAGGTCGACCAGTTCGAGGTCGACCGCGTACACCACGAAATCGTCGGTGACCGGCAGGGTGGCCGACCAGTCGCGCAGGTTCAGCCGAGCCGCCACCGCGCACCACAGCCGCCGGCCGATCGCGGATCCGGCCGCCACGTCGGCGTCGTCCGCGTCGAGCAGGGCGAGTTCCTGCTGGACGAGCCGAGACGGTTCGGTGTCGCCGAGGTCGATGCCGGTGCTGGCCTCGAAGTCCGCCGGCGACCAGGCAGCTCGGGCGTCGATCGAGGCCAGTTCGGCGCGCTCGTCCGCGGTGGCCGCGCTGATGTCGATCACCAGCTGTGTCGGCCGGTCATAGCCGAGGGCGAGGCAGGCGATGGGGTCGCCGACTGCCAGCCGCGCGGCGGCGTCCGGGACCAGCGCGACAAGACTGTCCTCGATGGCGCGGCACGCCGACGCAAGATCGAAGCCTGCGGGTGGGCGGGCGTACCGCGTTCGCGACTGGTTGCCCCGGACCTCGACGAGCCGGTGCAGACCGTGGTCGTCGTGCTCGGCCACCAGTACGGCAGGCGGGCCGCCGCTGTGCTCGATCTCGACGCGGCTGATCCGCCCATCGGTGTACGAGTACGACTCTCGCCCCGAGCCGCGTCGCGCGACCATGGTGGCCGTGCGCATCAGCCCGCCTTCGAAGCGGTACTCGTGCAGGTGGATCGGGTCGTCTGTGCCGAAGTGCGCCACCTCGACGACCTCGTCGCCGTGGCGGTAGAACGTCTCGTAGTGCAGCGTGCCGTGGAGAAAGCCGCTGTACTCCTCGACCACGGCCACGCGGCCCTGGGCGTCGAACCCGACACGCAGCACGTCCCGATCTGTCGGGGGACGGGCATCCAGACGACGCCCAGGCTTGAGCAGGTCCCGTTCGAAGTGCAACGGACGCAGATCGAGACCCGGCCAGGTGTACCAGTCCCAGCCCTCGACGAGCGCGGTCGCCGCCCGCTTGCGGGCCTCGTGTTCGTCGGCGAGCTGGGCGAACCGCGCGGCGAGATCAGGCATGTCCAGGATCGTACGGACGACGCGTACCATCGGTGGCCGCCGCGGAGCGGGACCGCCGGGTCACCGATGAACCAGGCCCTAACGGTGCGCAATGGACGAGCCGGCCGGCCGGCCATCGACGCGCAGATCGTTCAGTGTGGAGGCGAGGCGGGCCGCGAGCGCCGCATCGGTGAGCGTGATTTCGGCGATCAGCGCGGCCGTCGCCGCGGACAGAGCGCGGGTGAGTTCGGCTTCGTCGAGCGCACGGACCAGGGTGGCGTGCAGCGGCGCGGTCACGTCCGGGGCAAGCAGGTGGGCGCCTTTCGCGTAGCTGGTGGGATGACCGAGGCGCAGGCAGGCCAGGGCGAGAACCTGGCCGCGTAGGGCGCTGATCCACTGCTCGGCCTGCCACCAGCGGTGTCGTTGGATGCAGATCCACGCGTGCAGGGCGTGGTGCCAACCCATCCCGACCAGGGTCCGCCGGCCGGGGGACGGCTCTTCCTGCGCCGGTGCGGGATGCCCGAAGACGGTACGCCAGGTCGGACCGCGCGGCCCGAACTGGGCGGCCGGGGTGAACCCGATGTCCACCTCGAGCATGCCGGGAAGCAGGAACACCCGGTACACCGACGAGCCGGACGGCAGATCCCAGTGGTGGACGGCGGCGAAGTCGCGGTAGAGCAGGTCGCTCCAGCGGTGCAGCGCCGAATCCAGTGCGCCGTCGATACCGAGGACCAGGTCGATGTCGGACCATCGGTCTGCGCCCTCGACGGCGTGGGATCCGGTGACCGCGGCCCCGACGACGGCGGGGTCACGGTCGGCTGCGGCGAGCAACCGCTCCCGGATCGAGTCACGCGTGCCGACGGAGAACACCGCGCCACCCTACGCCTCGATCCCGGGTCGCTCAGCCACCGTTCCCGGCGGCCCGACGAGGCGCGGGTTTGCGGCTGAGTGACACCGAGGCGGCTCAGGCGTTGTCGAGCACGAACGTTCGCATGAGGTCGGCGCATTCGGCCGCGTGCGTCTCCAACAGGAAGTGGCCGCCGTCGTAGATGTGCGCCTCCATGCGCGCGAGAGCCCGGTGGTAGGCCAGAACCTCGTCGACGTCGAAGAACGGGTCGTGCCGTCCCCAGAGCACCAGCGCCGGCGGCTGGTGGGCCCGGTGGTACTCGGCCAGCTCGGCGAAGCGGGCGACGTGGTTGGCGTAGTCGGTGAACAGCGCGAACTGGGCGTCGATGTTGCCGGGTCGACGCATGCGCTCCCAGTCGAGGTGCCACGACTCGGGAGGTTGCAGGGCGCGCACGCCCTCGGGCAGCCCGGCGAGGTACTGGTCCCGGGTGCCGGCGAAGGTCAACCAGTCCGGCAGTTTGGCGCGCTGCTGGTCGCTCGGGTCGGCCCAGTACGCCTTGGCGTCGTCCCACTGCTCGCCGAGGCCGTCGTCGTGCGCGTTGCCGCTCTGCACGATGAGGCCGCGGATGCGATGGGGGTCGCGGGTGGCCAGGTGGTAGCCCACGGGTGCGCCGAAGTCGTGCAGGTAGACGAAGAAGTGGTCCACCCCGAGCTGGTCGAGGAGGTGCTCGATCGTCCGGGACAGGTTCTCGAAGGTGTAGTCGTACGCGTCGATGGTCGGTGACGACGACATGCCGAAGCCGGGAAGATCGGGCGCGATCACGTGCGCGACGTCGGCCAACGTGGGCATGACCTCGCGGAAGGTGTGCGACGAACTCGGAAAGCCGTGCAGCAGCAGTACGGTCGGCTGACCGGCGCGCCCCGCCTCGCGGAAGAACACCTCCAGCCCGTCGACGTCGGCCTGTCGATGGCGGACCTTCCGGATCGCCTGCATCGCGTCCTCCTCCCACAGCGTTGGCGAGCATCGGGTGCCCGCCGAACATCCGCGCACCACCGGCAGCGACGTCCATTGTTCCCTGCCCGGCCGGGCCGCGCAGGCACTGCCGCTCCAACCCGTACCCGACAGCACCGCTGGCAGAGCCTCAGCGTGGATGCGCCTGCCCGCGGTTGAGGTGGCGGTGGAACCATGCCGCCGCCGCGGCGGCATCTGTCGTTGGATCGACACAGTCGAGCCGCAGCCCGGCCGGGCCCGCGGTGTTGATGAGGGCGTCATCGGCTCGCACGCCGTCGTCCCAGTTGAGACACGCCGGGCTCCAGCCGCCACGCAGGTTCTTGCCGTCATAGTCGAGCCGCAGGGTCTGGTGGATCCGGTTTTCCCGGAGGAGGTCGTACGACGCGATCATCCAGAGGGTGCCGTCCTCGTCCTGGTGGTACCAGTCCTGAACATCCGGGACGAGCTTCGCGAGTGCGGTGAAGAAGGCGGTCTCGTCGGCAGTGGGCTCGGCATCCCGCATAGATCCGAGTCTCGCACCGGCAACGACGAGGCGCACGGGAGGGCCCGGTCGGGCCTGCGATGCTGATGCTCCACGGCGTCGCCGGGCAGGCCAGGAGCGGTGCTCCTGCCGCTGGCAGGCGCGAAACAGTCCTCGGAAACGCGGAGACCGTGACGGCCCGGACGACCCATGTCGAGAACGGCCGGGCGGTTCCGTCTCCCGGTGGTGAGCGGCCGGTGTGGCCGCACGGCAGAAAGGCAGACCCGCCATGGCGATCCAGCGGATGGACAACGTCCTCATCGTTGTCGACGACCTCGACGCGGTCATCGCGTTCTTCGTCGAACTCGGCATGGAGTTGGAGGGCAGGCGGCCGGTCGAGGGGCGTTGGGTGGAGCGTGTGATCGGGATCGACGACGTCCGGCAGGAGGTCGCGATGCTGCGGACCCCGGACGGCCACGGCAAGGTCGAGCTGGCGATGTTCCACACGCCGAAGGCGATCCGTGCCGAGTCGACCGACGCCCCCACGAACACGCTGGGCATCCGTCGCATCATGTTCGCCGTCGACGACGTGGAGGACGTCATCGCCCGCCTCCGTACGCACGGGGCCGAGCTCGTCGGTGAGCTGGCCCAGTACGAGGACAGCTACCGGCTCTGCTACGTCCGTGGCCCCGAGGGCATCATCGTCGGACTGGCCGAACAACTCGGCTGAGGGCCGCCGAAGTGGTCACGCCCGAAGGTCGGCGAGCATGGTGTCCGCGTTCTCGAACGACTCGACCGTGCGGAACCCCTCGGCGGCGTACAACCCGGCGGCGAAGTTCGCCCGCTCCACGCTCAGCGACACCCGGTCGGTGCGGCGTGCACGCGCGACGTCCAGGGCGGCGCGCAGCAACACCCGACCCACACCTCGGCCCCGCCACGATTCCAGCACGCCGATGGTCAGCTCCGGCACGTCGTCACTCACGTACCCGTATCCCGGATCGGCGGCGCTCAGGTGCCGCAACCAGGCCGCGCCGACCGGCCGGCCAGCCGGCTGCGTCGCGACCACCCCGACGTCGTCGGGCCGCATCCACCCGGTGACGTAGTGCGCGAACGCGGGATTCGCCAGGATCTGCTCGCGAGACCAGTTGCGCTCCGGCAGCCAGTTCACCGCCTCCACCAGCATGTCGACCAGAAACTCACGATCGGTCGGGGTGGCCGCACGGATGTCGACGTTCTGCACCGCCACACACTGCCACAGGACCAGTTTCCGTGAGTGGGAAAAACAGTCCTGGCTACGCTTCGGGGCATGTTCCGTGCGGCGCGGCTCGACGACTTCGAGCAGATCATCCGACTCTATCGGCAACTGAACGCGGACGATCCGGTGCTTGCGGATGGCTCCGACGAAGCGGCCTTCCAGCAGATCGTCAGCTCACCGGGGCTGCACCTGTTCGTCCTCGAACTGGACGGGATCGTCGTCGCCACGACGTACCTCAATGTGATCCCCAACCTCAGCCGGTCGGCGGCGCCCTACGCGGTCATCGAGAACGTCGTCGTCGACGAGTCGCGGCGCGGCACGGGCCTCGGCAGGCAGATCATGGCGGGCACGCTCCAGGCGGCGTGGGACGCCGGCTGCTACAAGGCCATGCTGATGACGGGCTCGCGTGACCCCGCGACCCACGGCTTCTACCGGGCCTGCGGGTTCTCGGCGGACGTCAAGACCGCGTACCTCGCACGACCATCCCCACCCCCGTCGAGCGCGGGCGACCCGTCGCCTACCGCCTCTTGACACGAAGGCGCGGCCAGGCATCTCCGCCGCGCGTCTCGATCGACATACGGCTACCCCGCCGTCGCGGCACCAGCTGGCGCCGTCGTCGGGAAGGTCTCGCGGAGCGCGGAGTCCAGTGACCGGCCGGTCGTCGGCTCGACGAACAGCTCGACGAGCAGGAGGTCCGCGAGGTGGCTCAGGTTGATGCCCGACTCCTTGCCCCCGAGGCCCTGCAACGCGCCGCCAAGGCGGAACGCGGCCTTCGCCGCGCCGGCCGGCAGTCGGCCGACCCGGCGGCGTCGGCCGACCGCCTCGGCGATCCGCCCGATCATGTCGCCCCAGGTCAGGTTCTCGTCGGCGACCGGGATGTCCGCGCCGCTGGCCTGCTCCAGGGCGTCCGCCGTGACCTCGGCGACGCTGCGTGCCGACACCGCGGCGCTTCCGCCGGTCGGCACGGCAAGGGGGGTACGGGACCGCGCCCACCGGTCCAGCGGCCCGGCCCAGTTCGGCAGCCGGTCACCGGCCCGACCGAACACGAAGGGCAGTTCGAGGACGGCGACGGGCAGATCCGGGCCGGCCGCCGCCCGTCCCTCGCGGGCCTGCTCGACCCGGCACCTGATGTACGTGTGCCGCTCGGCGAGCCGCCACTGCGGATGCAGCCTGTCGAAATAGGTGTAGTACGAGCCCATCACGGCACCGCGGGTGAGACCCTCCAGACGGGCGGCGGTGAACAGGCGCACCACCGGGTCGACGTTGTCGCGGCGGAACCGCGGGTAGATCGGCTTGGGCAGCGGCCGCTGCTCGTCGGTGCGGGTGGCGTACACGACGCCGTCGTGACCGGCGAGCAGCGGCCGCAGGTCCTCGACCGAGGCGGACCCGAGGTCGAGCAGGTGGTCGACCCCCGGCTGGGCGGTCCGTGCCACCGTGGTGGTGGCATGGCCGCGCTCGCGCAGCACGTCCACGACATGAGCGCCGATCAGGCCACTGCCACCCACCACGAGGATTCGCACGGTGCATGGTCCACTCCGGACCGGGGTGTTTGTCAAGCCACCGGACAGCCCCCTGGGGTTGGCGGTCGGAGTCAGCACGCTCCGGCGTCGCATCGCCCACGCTAGGGTCGGGCGGGCGATCCACAGTGGTCCTGTCGTGTACGGTCGGTGACGGTTGCCTGACTGCGGAACGCACCGCGTCGTGTCTGAGAAAACTTTCACGAATCCGGGGGTGGGGATGTCCGAGCCGCGCGCCTTCTGGCTGGACGAGCAGTTCGACCGTGAGCACGGCACCGACACCGGTGGCCGCTACGAGGCCGAGGTGCGGCGGCGGATCGACGACTTCGCCAACACCTGGGGTGACATCTCGCCTGTGGAGTTCGCGGCGACAGCCTGGCGGGTCGCCACCGCTCTGTCGCCCGGCTTCGTCCGCTGGCACCGGCGGATCGTCTCGGCGACCTGCGCGCGAAGCCCGTGGGACGGCAGCATGGTGTGCGCCGTGACGGTGGTGTCCCGCTGGCCGGCCGAGCTGACCTGGACCAGGCAGTGGCAGCGCGACCGCGGCTGGCGGGACTGGCCCCAGCTGTTCGGCCAGTACACGACCCCGACCGAGCAGGACCAGACCCGCAGCCCGCACCTGCGGGCGATGCTCCAGGTCGAGGCGCCGGTGCCGCTGGACCAGCTGCCACCGGCTCCGGACGGCCCGGACGACGACGTCGCCACCACGGCGCGCCGAGCCATGGTGGTGCTGGCCCGGGAGCTCAACGACCTTCTCGCCCCGATGATCGGCCAGCTCGACGCCGGGGTGCCCGCAGGCTCGTGAGTCCACTGGGCCGGTGGCCACGCCAAAAGAACCGGGGCGGACGGTTTTCACCGCCCGCCCCGGACTCCCGCCGTACGGCGGCCCGGCCGCCGACCAGGCCGGGTACCGCCGCCTAGCTGGTCAGGACGAACCTCTCCCAGGACCCGACCGACGTGCGGTTGGCGATCAACGAGCCCGCACCGGCGTTCTCGGCGGCCACGATCTGGTTGTTGGCCAGAGCCCGCAGGCCGACCGTGCCGTCCGAGTTGTTGATGATCTGGAAGGTCTCCCACGGGCCGATCGTCGTGCGGCTCGCGACCAACGGACTGGCGCCGGCGTTGTCGGCGCACACGTACAGCCCGTTGGCGCGCGACCGCAGGGCGATGTTGCCGTTGCCGGCGTCCACCCGGTCGAACTGCTCGGTCGTCGAGACGCTGGCCTTGTTGGCGATCAGCGGGTTGGTGCCGACGGCCGACACGTACTGGTTGTTGACCTGCGCCCGCAGCGTGATCCCTCCGCTGGGGGTGGTGGTGCCGGTGGTGAAGGTGAACGCGTCGACATCGAACAGGTAGCCGGACCCGCCCTTGAACACCAGGTACAGCGCGGTCGACGCGCTCGGCGGGTTGCTGATCGTGCCGGACGACTCGACGAAGGTCTCCCAGTTACCGGTCACCGGTACCGTGACGGTGCCCAGCAGGGTGCCGGTGGCCGACCCGGCCCGGACCTCGATGGTGCCACCGGCGCCGGCCGACGACGTCCGCACGGTGATGCGGTTGGCGTTGGACAGGTTGTACGGCTGGTACGAGATCCAGTCGTTGTTCTCGATGAACCCGGCGGTGCGACCACCCTCGGCGTTGGTGTGATCGGTCGCCTGGACACCGGACTGGGCGCTGAAGTGCTCACCCTGGCGGTGCTTCGGCTGCAGGGTCTTGATGCTGTGCGTGGTGAGCCCACCGTTGTCGGTGTAGGCGGCGTCGAAGACTCCGTAGATGTTGGCCGCGGAGTCGTGCTCCCCGTCCGTCGGGACGGTGATGGAGCCGCTGCAACCGGTCTTCGAGGTGATCTGGTGCGCGTGGCTGTCGTGGCCCAGCGCGTAGGTCAGGCTCACCTTGGAGCAGTCGATCGTGCCGTCCTGCGGGTCGGTCACCGAGATCTGGTACGGCACGGTGTCACCGAAGCTGAACAGCTGCCCGTCGGCCGGCGTGGTCAGCGTCACCGTCGGCGCGGTGTTCCCCACGGTGATGACCAGGCTCGCCGTGCCGGACTGGCCGGTCGGGTCGGTGACCTTCAGGGTGGGGGAGTAGGTGCCGTTGGTGGTGTACGTCTTGGTGGGGTTGGCCGCCGTCGACGTGGTGCCGTCGCCGAAGGTCCACAGGTAGCTGAGCGCCCCACCCTCCGGGTCCGAGCTGCCGGCCGACGAGAAGTTGACCGTCAGCGGGTTGGCCCCCGACGTGGGGTTCGCCGAGGCGACCGCGATCGGGCTGCGGTTGCCACCACCGATGTACTCGATCCGGAAGAGCGCCTGGTTGTTCGAGCCGGTGCCGTAGTCCAGCACGTACAGCGCGCCGTCCGGGCCGAAGGCCATGTCCATGACCTGGGTGCCGCTCCACGGGAAGTTGGAGATCTCCCCGCGCGAGCCGTCGGAGTTGACCGCGATGGCCTTGATCCAACGACGGCCGTACTCACCGGCGAAGAACTGGCCGTTGAGCGACGACGGGAACTTGATGCTGGAGTTGAGCGAGGCGTCGTACCGGTAGACCGGCCCGCCCATCGGCGACTCGGAGCCGCTGCCGAACTCCGACGGAGACCCGGAGTCGCCGGCGTACTTGATCCAGGCCGGCTTCGCCGCGGGCAGCGTGCCGAGGCCGGTGTTGCGGAACGAGTTGTTGGTCGGCCCGCCCGTGCAGTTGTACTTGGACTGCGACGGCCCGGACGGGAAGGTGTACTCGTTGTACGTCTCGGTGCTGGTGTTGGTGCCGGTGCAGTACGGCCAGCCGTAGTTGCCGGGCGCCGCGATGCGGTTGAACTCGACCTGACCCGACGGGCCACGGCTGGAGTTCGTCGACCCGGAGTCGGGGCCGTAGTCGCCGAGGTAGACGACACCGGTCGCCTTGTCGACGCTCATCCGGAACGGGTTGCGCAGACCCATCGCGTAGATCTCCGGGCGGGTGCCCGACGTGCCGGGCGCGAACAGGTTGCCCGACGGGATGGTGTACGTGCCGTCCGCCTGCGGCTTGATCCGCAGCACCTTGCCCCGCAGGTCGTTGGTGTTGGCCGACGTGCGCTGGGCGTCGAACTGCGGGTTGCGGTTGGTCCGCTCGTCCAGTGGCGCGTAGCCCGACGACTCGAACGGGTTGGTGTCGTCGCCGGTGGTCAGGTACAGGTTGCCGGCGGCGTCGAAGTCCAGGTCGCCGCCGACGTGGCAGCACTGCCCACGGTCGTTGGCGACCTGGAGCACGATCTTCTCGCTGCCCATGTTGAGCGTGTCGTCGCTGTTGAGGGTGAACCGGGACAGCCGCAGGTGCCCCTTCCACCGGTCCCAGTCAGACTGCGAGCCGGTGGTCGGCGCGTCGCCGGACGGGGTGCTCAGCGCGGGCGAGTAGTACAGGTAGATCCACCGGTTGGTGGCGAAGTTGGGGTCGACGGCGACGCCCTGCAACCCCTCCTCGTCGTGCGTGTAGACCGACAGGGTGCCGGAGGTCTTGGTGTTGCCGGCCACGTCGGTGACCCGCAGGACGCCGTTGCGGGCGGTGTGCAGCACCGAGCGGTTGGGCAGCACCGCCAGGGACATGGCCTCACCCAGCTCGGCCGAGCCGGTGGCGAGTTTGACCTGCTGGTAGTCGCTGGCGGGGATGACCACCGCCTGCGCGGTGGACGGTGCGGCGGCCACGGCCAGGGTCACGCTCGCGACGGTGGTGACCGCCGCGACGAGGACCCGGGGCCAGCGCCGAGGGTACGAGAACATGATCGTCCTTTCTCGACGACCGGGGGACGGGCGCGCGGGGGCGCGCCACGACCAGGTGGGGTGTGGTGGAGAACGAGCTGGGAACCAGGTCAGCTGGTGGTGACGAGGTCGAACTTCTCCCACTGACCGATGGAGGTCCGGTTGGCGATCAGCGGGGAGTTGCCCCCGTTGTCAGCGGAGACGTAACGGTTGTTCACCGTGGCCCGCAGGCTCACCGTGCCATCGGAGTTGCGCACGAGCTGGAACGTCTCCCAGGAGCCGGCGCTGGCCCGGTTGGCGATCAGCGGGGAGGACCCGGAGTTTTCCGCCGCGACGAACTGCCCGTTGCCCTTGGCGCGCAGGCCCACGTTGCCGTTGGCGAGGTTGACCAGGTCGAACCGCTCGGTCGTCCCGACGGAGGTCTTGTTGGCGATCAGCGCGGTGGTGGCGTTCGGCGCGCTCACGAACTTGCCGTTGGCGCGGGCCTTCAGGGTGGAGCCGGCGGGGGTGGGCGGCGGAGTCGTCGGCGGAGTCGTCGTCCGCGGCGAGCAGTCGGCGCTCACCGAACCCGAGGCGACCTGGAGACCGCCGAGCAGCATCCTGGTGAAGTTCGGGTCGGTGTACGACGCCTCGGTGTGCCCGAGGCCCGTGTACCAGGCCCGGCCGCCGCCGTACGCCTTGCACCAGGTGATCGGGTGGTCGCCGCTCATGTTGCCGCCGCTGTACGACGACTCGTCGAGGCTGGCGAGGACCCGCGCGGTGGACCGGGGGTTGGTGCGGTAGTTGTACCACTCGTCGGAGCGGGACCAGGTGGCGGGCAGGTGCGCCGTCGACGGGTTGGTCTGGTCCTCGATCTTCACGGTCGCCGTCTGGATCGCCGGGTGCGAGTCGAAGTACGCCCCGACCAGCGCGCCGTACCACGGCCAGCTGTACTCGGTGTCGGCGGCGGCGTGCACGCCGACGTACCCGCCGCCGGCGGCGATGTACGACTCGAAGGCCGTCTGCTGGCTGGCGTTGAGGACGTCGCCGGTCGTCGACATGAAGACCACCGCCTGGTATTGGGCCAGGTTGGAGGTGGTGAACTGGCCGGCATCCTCGGTCGCGGTGACGGTGAAGCCGTTGGCCGAGCCGAGCTGCTGGATCGCGGCGATGCCGTTGGGGATGGCCGAGTGGCGGAAGCCGGCGGTCTTGCTGAACACCAGGACCTTGGTCAGCGGTGCGGCCGAGGCCTGTGTGGGCAGGGCTACCAGGCCGGCCATCAACACGGCCAGGCCGGTGACGAGGGCCAACAGGCGGGGACGGGAACGCATGGTCTTGCTCCTCTGCTGAGCGGCGACCTCAGGCTGTGCACGCGGGCAGGCCGAAGGCCACAGTGGCGGTGGTGCGGAAGCCGGGCCGCCGATGCTCGGCTGAGGTGGTGCGGGGTGGTGGGGGGGGATGGGGCGCGCGACCAGCAGATCACGCCGACCGACACTTGTGGACGGTCGAATTGTATCGACTGGCATCGCTGACGCAGTAAACCTCCGATGTCTGCGCCCCGTCAAGCCCACGTTCACCGGCCCGGGTCCCCGCTGGCGCGGCTGGCGCCGGTGCCGCGCGCGACGTGTGGCCGGCTGTGGGTGCACCGACTAAGATTGGGGACTTCTCGCCGGGTACCTCGTGGCGCTGCGAGTTGATCATGGCAAGGTGCGACGATTCGGCGCGTTCACCCGCTCGGGGAGACACCGCTCCCGTGGCGGTCGAGCGGTGCCTCGGCGTACGGGTCCGGTTCGCGCGCCCGCCAGTCGAGGCGGTCCCGGTAGACGCGGCGCACGACCAGCCAGCCGACCGAGAACGGGACGGCCCCCATGGCCACGACTCCCAGGACGGCGGACCCGGTCACGTCGAAGACCGCTCCGACGTCACCGAACAGCTGGGCGACCGTCTGGAAGGCGAGGTGGAAGCCGATGCCCGCCCAGATGTCGCCGGTGGCGGCACGGAAGGTGCCCAGGAGAAGCGCGAAGACGAGGAACAGGGCGAGCCGGTCGACGGACCGGGCGGCCCCGATGAGGAACCCGAACAGGGTGAACAGCACCGCCTGCCCGATGACGGCCTGCCACGCCGGCAACCGGGTGGCGAGGTTGTGCTGCAGGTAGCCACGGAAGACCAGTTCCTCCGGCAGCGCCTCCAACAGCAGGACGAGCACGACCAGCAACGCCGCCACCCCCAGGGCGTCCCCGGCGGACGTCCGCACGCTGATCCTGACCCAGCCGAGACCGAGGCAGAGCGCGAACCCGACGGCGGCGGGGAGGAGCCAGCAGGCCATGCCGAGCAGCAGGCGACGCCAACCGGCCCGCAGCGAGGGCAGGCCGAGACCGGCCCAGGGACGTCGGTCGAGCCGGCGACGGGCAACCACGACCAGGGGTACGACGAGCGCCGTCGTGAGGACCGCCCCGACGGCATGGGTCGGGCGGTCGTAGTCGCGGTCGAGGAGAACCCCGAGCACCAGCCACACCAGCACGGCGCCCGTGCAGGCCACGAGGATCCGCGCGGGCAGGGCGACACGACGTCTGACGCTCACCGCCGGCAGCCTATCCAGTGGTGTCAACGCGGGCCGATCAGCGACCGAGGACGAGGTAGGCGAGGCCGAGGACGCCCCGGTAGCCACCGACGTACTGACGCAACCGCTCGTCGAGTTCCGCGCGGACGTCGGCCGCGCGGGGATCCTCCGGGTACGTCAGCAGCCACTCCTGACGGCCCGCGAGCCAGGTGGACTCGAAGTCGTCCCACTCCCGTTGGTCGGCGGTGCTCAGGTGCAGCACCCGCCAACCGCGCTCGCGGGCGGCCTCGACCAACCCGGGCAGGGGTGCGACCTCCGGGCCGAAGACCTCGGCGATCTCCGCCGTGGGTGACAGTTCCCAGTAGGCGTCACCGAACAGCAGCCGCCCACCGGGGCGGACCAGGGCGGCGAGGGCGTCGAGGGCGGCCCCGGTGCCGCCGAAGGCGTGTGCCGACCCGATGCACAGGACCCGGTCGGCCGGCTCCTGCCAGGCCGCCGCCGCACCCTCGACGAAGGTGACGTGTCGGTGCAGCGACCGGTCCGCGGCCAGCCGCCGTCCCCGGTCCAGGGCGTCGCCATCGGTGTCGACGCCGACGCCCCGCGTCGCCACCGGGCCGGACACGCCCCCGGCGGCGACCGCGCGCAGCAGCAGCTCGCCCCAACCGCAACCGAGGTCGAGGACGCGCGCGCCGGGGCGGACGTCGAGTCGGCGCAGCAGCAGCGCGGCGTGCTCCGGTGAGAGCGGCGTGTTCCAGCGCATCCGGGCGTAACGGCTGGCGGCGAGGTGGTCGGCTGACTGCATCCGCTGAGGGTGCCACGTCGTGATCGTCGGCGTGCGCCGTGTCCGGTGCCCGCGCGTACGGCAGGATCGGACTGGTGGACGCGCAGCGGTCGGGGCCGTTTCGGCCGCCGACCCCGCAGGAGGTGGCGGCGGCGGCCGGCCGGGGCCTGGCCGACGTGATCGGCCCCGGCCTACGGGTGCTGTTCTGCGGCTTCAACCCGGGTCTCTACTCCGCCGCCGTGGGGTTGCCCTTCGCCCGCAGGGGCAGCCGGTTCTGGCCGGCCCTGCACCGCGGCGGTTTCACCGACCGGGAGTTGCACCCGTGGGAGCACGACGAGTTGCTGCGTCAGGGCCTGGGCATCACCAGCCTGAGCAACCGGGCCACCGCCCGCGCCGCCGAGCTGACGTCTGACGAGCTGGTGGCCGGGGTGACGGGGTTGGCGGTGAAGGCCGAGCGGTACCGGCCGCGGTGGGTGGCCATCCTCGGGGTGACCGCGTACCAGATCGCCTTTGTCCGGCCCCGGGCCGGGCTGGGTCCGCAGCCGGATCGGCTGGGCCCGGCCCGGGTCTGGGTGCTGCCCAACCCCAGCGGCCTGAACGCGCACTTTCCGCTGCCGGCGCTGGCCGCCGAGTTCGCCAGGCTGCGGCGGGAGCTCGACCCCTAGGGCCTGTGTCAAAGCCCTCGGTCGAGCCGAGGCGGAGTCCAGGCGGCGATCCGGCAAGGCGGAGATTGGTCCGGATACCGGTGTTGTATCCGGGCCAATCTCCAACGCGGCCGGTCGTCGTCTGGGCCCGCCGCAGGCCGGCCAGGGGCTTTGACACAGGCCCTA
>NZ_JBICUF010000005.1:321988-426270 GCF_043198035.1 Micromonospora sp. NPDC048898 | reverse complement strand
ACTCGTGAGGGTGTGGGAGAGTAGGACGCCGCCGGACAATCTTCCAGATAGGGCCACCCCGATACCGGGGTGGCCCTATCTGCATTCCCGCATCCGGGTTGCGCCCCCGGCCGGAGCCCCGGATCCCGAGCCGCCCTACCCCGGTGTGCCCCTGACCCGGCAAGGGTCCCCGATTACGGCACGGTCCCCGATTACGACGCGATCCCGACCACGCACGGGTTGATCGACTCGACTTTCGTGAAATCGGGGTATCCACGACCGCGGGACACCCCGATTTCAGCAAACCCGAGTCGATCAACAGGTAGACGGGGCATCCGGGAGCGCGGGACAGCCCGATATCAGTGAACCCGAGTCGATCAGCCGGGCCTGGGCTGCACTGGGGTTTTGACCCTTGGGACCGTGAGGTGGGCGCAAGGCCGCATGTCCTTATAGAGGGCGCGGACTTCGGCCTGGTGTCGGTGACCGACCTCGGGCCACCAGCCAGGTCCGTCGACCGGCAACCAGGTCCGGCGGCCCCGTCGGCCGTCGACTAAGTCCGGCGGTCCCGTCGGCCGGCAACCAGGTCTGGCGGTCCCGTCGGCCGGCAACCAGGTCTGGCGGCCTCGGGTTAGGTTCGGGGTGTGGCTGACGTTCTGATACTGCTGGTGTTCGCCGGCTGTGTGGCGGCGATCCTGGGCATCCTCTGGTGGCTGGGAGCCCGTGTGCGTCGG
This sequence comes from Micromonospora sp. NPDC048898, assembly GCF_043198035.1. NCBI lineage: Bacteria > Bacillati > Actinomycetota > Actinomycetes > Micromonosporales > Micromonosporaceae > Micromonospora > Micromonospora sp. NPDC048898. The sequence continues at coordinate 425,560 of NZ_JBICUF010000005.1, read as the reverse complement.
CGCGGTATCGGCGCCGAGGTCATGGGCCCGTTCGAGGAGATATGGCACCCGGCGGCGCATCGGTTCCGGGCCGAGATTCGCGTGCAGGAGGCGCGCATGCTGCCAACGCCTCCCCAGGGCGGCCGACCCAGTGAACAGGGCAGTGGTGGCGCCGCGGGCTGACCGCGACCTCAGGAGGGCTTCGGCCCGCAGACGTAGCGGGGTTCCGCGTCGTAGCGCCAGCTGAACTTCTCCCGCTTGACCACCTTGCCGCCCTTCTTGATGACTCGGAAGGCGTCCTGGGTGAAGCCGTTGATGCCGTTCGTCGCGATGCACGAGGGGCCGGGCTCGAGGTGGATCAGCTTCGGTGTGGTGATGTTGCGGCGGGGCCCGTACTCCGTCTTCACACTGTCGTAGATCTTCGTGCTCCAGATCGACACAGTGATCGAGCTGGACGTGTACGAGGTGTCGATGAGTACGCCGTACTCGGTGTTGTTTCGGAATTTGAAGTCCAGGTCCGGCCAGATGATCGTCGACTCGATGACGGCCGGGTACCTGTCGAACCAGTACGAGTGCGGCTTGTGCTGGACGTCCTCCAGCCCGGCGTAGTACGTGGCGTTGAACAGCGTGGTGGTGAACTGTGAGATGCCGCCGCCGACGCCCGGCACCAACTTGCCGTCGAGGATCACCGGTGCGTCCAGGTAGCCCTGGGCGTAACCGCGCTCGCCGGTGTGACCGTTCAACGAGAACGTCTTCCCGGGCAGGACGACGGTGCCGTCCACCTGCCTGGCGATGGTCGCGATGTTCCGGCTGCGCGACGAGGCCATTCCGCCGGTGAAACGGGTGGTGAAGGTGGACACCCGTTCCTTGATGCCCAGGCCGGTCAGCTTCTCCGCGGTCAGCTCCGGTGGTGTCGGCTTCAGCTGGCCGGTCACCTCGCGGCCGTCCGACTTGGGCAGTACCGCCAGTAGGCCCTGACCCAGGTTCGTCATGTCCAGTTGCTGACCGGGCCGCCCGTCGGTGGTGGTGGGCCGACCACCGGAGATGGTCATCGTGGCGTTCTTCGGCGGCACCTCGATGGCCGCCAGGTCGCCGCCGAGCGCCGCACGCAGCCGCTTCGCGTCCACCGACGGGGTCAGCTTGCCGGTCTTGTCGGCGGTGAACCGCAGGCTTCTCGCGATGGCGGCGGGTGGGATCCGCACCGAACCTTTTTCGGTACGCAGGGTGACCGGTGCGGCGACCGCCGGTTTGGCCAGCTCGGTGACCAGCCGGTCCAACTCCTCCGGCGTGGTCGCCGGGTGGCGCTCCACAAGTGGCACGGTGACCGGGGTGCCGGCCAGCCAGCCGGCGCGGACCACCTCGGCCGAGCGCTGGGGATCCAGGGCCAGCCCCGGCTTGGGCTGTACGACCTTCGGCGTGACGCCCTGGTAGGTGATTGCCGGCATCGTCATCCCCTGGGCCTGGTTGCCGAGCACCCTACGCAGCGCGTCGTCCAACCGGTCGACGTCGACGGTGACCACCGGGTCGACCGTGCGGGAGCCGACCAGACGGCTGACCGGGTGCGCGTCGGCCGCGGCCGCTGCGGCGACGGTCGCCGGCACGTCGACGGCCAACCCCACGTCGGTCGGGTTGATCTCGGCGGTCCGCCCGTCGACGGTGACCCGCAACGGACCGGCGAGGGCCGCCGCCCGCCGTTCGAGCTCCGCCCGCAACTCCCGATCGGCCTCGGCGCGGCTCCGGCCGCCCAACTCGGTGCCGAGCACGCTGGTGCCGCGGGGAACGTCACCGGCGTACGCCCAGGCTCCGGCACCCGCCACGGCGGCGAGGACGCCGCCGCTGACGCCGACGGCGAGCAGCATCCGCACCCGGCGGGGGCGACTCGGGCCGCCCTCCGGGCTGCACACCTGGGCCGGCGGCGGCATCACCTGGGGCAGTTCACCGGGGGCGGACACCGTCACCGGTCCGTCGTCCGGCCAGGTGACAGCGGTGACCTGCACGGTGGGCCGGTCGTCGGCGGGCGGACTCTTTTCGCCGTAGAGCGTCACTGCAACCTCGATCGCCAGGGTGCCGCGGGAGGTAACGCCCTCCCGGAGGCACCTACGGTAACGAATGCCCGGCCGTCCTTCGGCTGCGCCGGCCAGGCACCGCTACCGCGTGTCGCCCGGTGCGTCGGCAGAGCACGGGGAGGACCACCCACGGAGGTACGGGGGTGGTGCCGGCGACCGACCGGGGACGTGGCACGGTGGCCGGGTGGACACTGCGGAGCGGGTGTTGGCGTACGGCGGCGGTTGGCTGGACCGGGCGGGCCCCTTACGCACCGATCCGACCCGGTTGAGCGCGTTGCTCGCGGAGCCGACAACCGTGGTGCTGGCGTTGTGGCGGGACCGGTGTCTCGTCGACGCGGACGGGCCGGTCCGGCTCACCGCGGAGCGCGCGTCTCTCGTCCGGTCCGCCGCGAGTGAGACGGTGTTCCTGGGGCTGGACGGGGACGTTGCCGTGTTCGCCGTGGACCTGTCCGCACTCCCCGAACGTGCCGCCACCGAGATGGCCGGGGCGGCGCGGTCCGTCGACGTACGGGCGCTGGTCGGGCGGCTCGACCCGGGCGACGCGGCCGTCCAGGCGTACGCCAGAGGGTTGTTGCACTGGCACCGGCAGCAGCGGTTCTGCGGGACGTGCGGTGCGCCGGCCGTCGCCGATGGCGGCGGGCACATGCGTACCTGCACGGGCGGGGAGTGCGGTCGTCTCCTCTTCCCCCGGATCGAGCCGGCGATCATCGTGCTGGTCGAGGCACCCGGTCGGCCGGGGCGCTGCCTGCTGGCCCGGCACGCGGGTGCGGCCGAGGACGCGTTCTCGACGTTGGCTGGCTTCGTCGAGGTCGGCGAGAGCCTGGAGGACGCGGTCCGTCGGGAGATGGCCGAGGAAGCGGGCGTGACCATCACCGATGTGACCTACCAGGGGTCGCAGGCGTGGCCGTTCCCCGCCGGCCTGATGGTGGGCTTCCGGGCCACCGCCAGCTCCGACGAGGTACGCGTCGACGGCGAGGAGTTGCTGGAGGCGCGCTGGTTCACCCGGGCGGAGCTGCGGGAGCGGGTGGCTTCCGGCCGTACCCTCGGGCGGGTGGACGCGATCGACCACCGCCTTCTCGAGGACTGGTTGGCCGCGGGGTCCTGACTGACTGACCGCCCGACCGGCGCTGGCGCTGACCCTCGGCTGAACGGGCACGGCTCCAAGCGCCGGCGGTACGACGTACCGCCGGCGCTTGGAGCCTTTGCCGGCCTAGGGCCGGTGTCAAAGCCCCTGGCCGGCCTGCGGCGGGCCCGGACGACGACCGGCCGCGTTGGATATTCGCCCGGATACAACACCGGTATCCGAACGAATCTCCGCCTTGCCGGACCGCCGCCCGGACTCCGCCTCGGCTCGACCGAGGACTTCGACACCGGCCCTAGAGCCGGGCCAGCGCCCGGCGCAGCGGGTCGAGACCCAGCGCGCCCAGGTCCAACGCCTGCCGGTGGAACTCCCGCAGGTCGAAGTCGGCGCCCTTGCGGGTCTTGGCGTCCTCGCGGGCCTGGAGCCAGATCCGCTCACCCACCTTGTACGACGGCGCCTGCCCCGGCCAGCCCAGGTAGCGGTTCAGCTCGAAGCGCAGGTTCTCGTCCGGAACCCGGCAGTGCGCCCGCATGAACTCCCAGCCCAGCTCGGGCGTCCACCGCTCGCCCGGGTGGAACCCGAAGGGGTTGCCCTTCGGGATCTCCAACTCCAGGTGCATGCCGATGTCGACGATCACCCGCGCGGCGCGCATCGCCTGGCCGTCGAGCATGCCCAGCTTGTCGCCCGGATCCTCCAGGTAACCCAGCTCGTCCATCAGCCGCTCCGAGTAGAGCGCCCAGCCCTCGCCGTGCCCGGACACCCAGCAGAGCAGGCGCTGCCAGCGGTTGAGCAGGTCGGCCCGGACAGCGGTCTGCCCCACCTGGAGATGGTGACCCGGCACGCCCTCGTGGTAGACCGTGGTCACCTCTCGCCAGGTGGAGAAGTCGGTGATGCCCTGCGGCACCGCCCACCACATCCGGCCCGGGCGGGAGAAGTCCTCACTCGGGCCGGTGTAGTAGATGGCGCCGTCGCTGGTCGGGGCGAGGCAGCACTCGATGCGGCGGACCTGCTCCGGAATGTCGAAGTGGGTGCCGTGCAGCTCGGCGATCGCCTTGTCGGCCAGCGCCTGCATCCAGTCCCGGAACGCCTCCTTGCCCTGGATGGTCCGGGCCGGGTCGGCGTCCAGCTTGGCCACGGCCTCGTCGACGGTGGCACCGGAACCGGCGATGCGCCCCGCGACGATGCGCATCTCCGCCTCCAGGCGGGCCAGCTCCGCGAAGCCCCAGGCGTACGTCTCGTCCAGGTCGACCTTGGCGCCGAGGAAGTACTGCGAGGCGAGCTCGTAGCGCTCCCGGCCGGCGGCCTGCTTGTCCCGCCCGTGCGGGGCCAGCTCGGTACGCAGGAACTGGCCGAACTCGGCGGTCGCTGCGGTCGCCGCGGCCGCGCCCCGACGCAGCTCCGCGCCGAGCGAGCCCTCAGCGCCCAGCCGCTCGACCAGCCCGTGGAAGAAGTTGTCCTGGGTCGGGTCGACCCAGATGTCGCACTGCTTGGCGACCTCGATCAGCTGCACCTTCGAGCTGACCTGACCGGCGGCGAGGGCCGCACGGAGAGTGACCTTGTAGTTGTCCAGCGTGCCGGCGAAGCCGTTGAGTCGGGCGGCGACGTTGGCCTGCTCGTCGTTGGTCGCCGTCGGCATCAGGTCGAACACCATGCGGATCTCGTGCAGCCCGCTCTCGATCACGCTGATGCCGCTCGTCGTCTCGCCCGCGTCGTACCGGGCCAGGTCCAGGCCGAGTCGTTCCTGCATGGCCTCCTTGGCGATCCGTTCGGACTCGGTCTGCGGCTCGGTCACCTCAAGCTCGGTGAGCGTCCGGCGGGTGAGGTCCGCGCGCGCCCGGTAACCCTCCGGCGAGAGGTCGTCGAGCTGGTCATCATGGCCGGCGATGCCGACGAAGGTCGCGCCGGTGGGGCTCAACGGCGCCCACTCGGCCACGTAACGGTTGGCGATTTCATCGATTCGTCCCACGCTGCGACCCTACGTGACCACCCCACCCCCGTGTCGACGACGTTTGTCGTGTTCAGGCCACTGAAGTGACGAGCGGCGCAACGCCTGAAAGGCGCGCGACTTTGTCGGTGGGTTCCGGCAGAGTGTCAGGGGTGACTGCCGATACCACTCCTGACAAGGCACCGGTTCGTACCTGGCTGCCGGGCTTCGTCGCCCTCGCCGCGATCTGGGGTTCCAGCTTCCTGTTCATCAAGGTCGGGGTGGCCGAGTTGCACCCGGTCCAGCTCACCCTCTACCGGGTCGTCGCTGGCGCGGTAACCCTGCTGATCGTCCTCGCCGTGCTGCGCGACAGGCTTCCCCGCGAGCCCCGGGTCTGGGGGCATCTCACCGTCGTCGCCGCGTTCGGCGTGGCCGTGCCGTTCACCCTGTTCGGCTACGGCGAGCAACGGGTCGAGTCGATGCTGGCCGGCATCTGGAACGCGACCACGCCCCTGATCGTGCTGCCGCTGGCGGTGTTGGTCTTCCGCACCGAGCGGCTGACCGTGCGCCGCGCCATCGGGCTCGGGCTCGGCTTCCTCGGGGTGCTGGTGGTGCTGGGGGTCTGGGAGGGCATCGGCGGGGCGCACTTCACCGGGCAGTTGATGTGCTTCGGCGCGGCCGCCTGCTACGGCGTCGCCATCCCGTACCAGAAGCGGTTCGTCGCCGGCAGCTCCTACTCCGGCCTGTCGCTGTCCGCCGCGCAGTTGCTGATCGCGGCCGGGCAACTGGCCATCGTCACTCCGTTCGTCGCCGGCCTGCCACCGCTGCCCACCGAACTGTCGGCGGGAGTGGTCGCCAGCGTGCTGACCCTGGGTGCGCTCGGCACTGGGCTCGCCTTCGTCATCAACATGCGCAACATCCGGGTGGCCGGCGCGAGCACCGCGTCCACGGTCACGTACCTGATCCCGATCTTCGCGGTGCTGATCGGAGCCGTGGCGCTCGGCGAGCGGCTCAACTGGCACCAACCGGTCGGCGCGCTCATCGTGCTGCTGGGGGTCGCGGTCGCGCAGGGCGTGCTCGGCCGCCGGCAGCCCCGCCCGGTGATCGGCGTCAACGCTCCCGCCGAGCCTGCGGCCGCCCCCGAGTTCGCCGAGGCCGCCGAGTTGGCGGCCGCGGCCGGTTCCGCGGCCGGTCCCGCCGCCGGTCCCGCCGCCGGTCCCGCGGCCGGTCCCGCCGCCGGTCCCGCGGCCGGTTCCGCGGCCGGTTCTGCGGCCGGTCCCGCGGTCGAGCCTGCGGCCGGGCCCGCGTTCTCCGCCGTCGAGTCTGCGGCCGTGGAGTCTGGGGCCGGCGAGCCCGCCCGCCGCTGAGGGCCGCTGCGCCGGCTCGATCCGGCGCGTGATCGACTCGGCTTTCTTGAAGTCGCGGTGTCCAAGGCAGTGGGACAGGCCGATTTCAAGAAAGCCGAGTCGATCAAGGCCGAACCGTGCCTGAGGTGTCGTGGTGGGCGGGAGCGCTGGTCAGGACCGTTCGCGCGTCCAGGCGACCAACTGCTCCGCCGGCCAGGTGTTGATCACCGAGTCGGCGGGGACGCCGCAGAGGGCGGCCCGCTCACAGCCGAACCGCTGCCAGTCGAGCTGGCCGGGCGCGTGCGCGTCGGTGTTGATGGCGAAGCGGCAGCCGGCCTCCAGCGCGCGACGGATCAGGCGCTTCGGCGGATCCTGCCGCTCCGGCCGAGAGTTGATCTCGACGGCGGTGTCGTGCTCGGCGCAGGCGGCGAAGACGGCCTCCGCGTCGAAGTCGCTCTCCGCCCTGGTGCGGGCGCGGTGCCCCCGGTCGCCCGGACCGGTCACCCCGGCCGGGCGGGACGACACCATCCGGCCGGTGACGTGACCGAGGATGTCCAGGTGCGGGTTGGCGACCGCGGCCAGCATGCGCCGGGTCATCTTCGACCGCTCGTCCTTCAGACCGCTGTGCACCGAGCCGACCACCACGTCCAGCCGGGCCAGCAACTCGTCGTCCTGGTCGAGTGAGCCGTCGGCGAGGATGTCCACCTCGATCCCGGTGAGGATCCGGAACCCCTCCGGCAGCGCGGCGTTGACCTGCGCCACGTGGTCGAGCTGCCGACGCAGGCGCTCCGCGGTCAGCCCCCGGGCCACCGTCAGGCGGGGCGAGTGGTCGGTCAACACCAGGTACTCGTGGCCCAACTCCACCGCGGCCAGCGCCATCTCCTCGATGGGCGAGCCGCCGTCGGACCAGTCCGAGTGGGTGTGGCAGTCGCCCTTCAGGGCGGCGCGCAGCGCCGTGGCCTCGGCATCCAGGTCGCTGCCCTCGGTCGCCACCAGCCGGCGCAGGTAGACCGGCTCCTCGCCGGCCAGCGACTCCGCCACGCAGCGGGCCGTCACGTCGCCGACACCTGCCAACTCGGTGAGCGTGCCGTTGTCGGCCCGCGCGGCAACCTCGGTCGCCGGCAGACCCGCCAACGCCTTCGCCGCCGACCGGAACGCCCGTACCCGGTACGTGGCCTCGTTCGCGCGTTCGAGCAGGAACGCGATGCGTCGCAGGTCGGCGATGGGATCCCTGGCGCCAGCCATGTCAGGGCGCCTTCGGGCAGCCGTTTTTGCGCTGCCACGCGACGACCTCGGCGGCCGGGTCCCGGTTGTCGCCGCGCCGCCACGAATCCAGGTACCGCGCCGGCCAGAGCACACCGCGCCGGATCCACCAGCCGTCCTTGCCGGTGCACGGCGGCGAGATGCCGAAGTGCACGTGGCAGACGTTGTTGGCGTTGCCGGTGCGCCCCACCTTGCCGAGCTGTTGCCCGGCGCGGACCCGCACACCGGCGTCGACGCCGCTGGACACCATGCTCAGGTGCGAGCCGTAGTAACGCACCCCGTCGTCGCCGAGCAGGGACACCGACAGGCCGCCGTTGTCCGGGCCCTGCGGCCCACGCTTGGTGTACCGGTCGACCCGACTCACCTCCAGCACCGTCCCGTCGGTCACCGCGACGAACGGCTCACCGCAGTCGGCGAACAGGTCCGTGGCGGGGTACGCCCCGTGCGTCGGGTGGTAGTCCACGTTGTCGGCGCGTACCGGAAAGACGTGCTTCAGCCCGGTGCGAGGTGTCGTCGGCGACGGCCTGGCCGACGACGGCGCCGGGCGGGTCTGGCCGGTCGCGGTCGGCGTCGGCGTGGCCGTCGGCGACGCCGGCTGGTCGGCGGTCGCCCAGACCGCGGACGGCGTCGGCGGGGCGTCGCCGGTCGGCACCCCCGGCCGGGTGGTCGCGCAGCCGGCGGCCAGCACCGGGGCGAGAAGCAGCAGGATCGGGTACGCCGGACGCGCGCGGCGGCTGATCGTCGGCGAGGGCATCCAGCCATCCTGGCAGAGCCGGTACCGTGAGCACGAGCGGCACGCGTGAGGGAGGGCAGCGACGGTGACCATCGCCCGACCCGATCCTGGCCCGGATCCGGCTGTCGTCGCGCAGCAGGTGGCGCGTACCCCCTCGGGGCTCTTCCCCGCCGGGCCACCGTCCCGCCCGACCTACCGCGAGCCGCACCCGGTGACCGGTGGTGGCGTCGCCGTCGGCGGTGCCGCGGCGACCGCCTGGCTGCTGCTGTTCGGCCTGCTCGGCACCGATGTGACGAGTTACGCGTGGTGGACGGTGCTGGCGGGTCTGCTGGCGTGGGTGACCGCGCTGGTGCTGATCCGCTACGGCGATCGCGGGGTCGCCACCGGGGTCGCCATCGTCACGGCGGGTGGCTGGAGCATCGCCGCCGCCGTGGTGGTGGTCCGTTGGGCCACCAGCGGTGACTGGCCGCTGTGGTGATCGGGCGGCCGTGGTGATTTGGCGGTCGTGGACGACTGCGGCGCGTGCCCGGTTGGCTGCGTAGCGAACGCCGTCTTGACGTGGCCGCCGAGACTCGGCACGCTCGGCACTATGGCCTGGACCACCCCGCGACAGGACCCGGATCGCAGTCGCCGTCGCCTGCAGTTGCTGGCCGAGTTGGCGGGTGCCCGCGCGGTACGCCAGCGCAGCCGACCACAGCGGCAGCGCACCGAGCGTCTGCGCCAGCTCATCGCTACCCGTCGTCGAGTAACCGGCTGATCCAACTTTGTCAGGAATGACCGACCCTTCGGGGCGTTGACGAGTCGCCCGCCGACCCGACCGGCTAACGTGCACGCGTAACGAGTCGACGCTGTGTCGAGGGGCTATTGGGGGGACCGTGTCGTACTTCGCTGCGGCCGTGGTGCGTGACGACAGTGGCTGGACCGCCGCCGAGGTCAGCCTGCGTGGCGCCACCGACATCGACGAGGTTGCCGAGCGGCTGCGTGACGTCGACCAGGAGGCCGACGTGTCGCTGCTCTTCGTCGAGGCCGATGACGCGTACCTGGTGATCCTGCGTCTCGACGAGGGCGAGGATCTGCGGGTGTTCGGCTCGGACTCCGCGTACGCCGAGGAGTCGCCGCTGGGCGCGCTGCTGGTCGGTGACCTGAAGACCTCGGTAACCGGGCTCGACGGCGACGACGAGCCGCGCCCGGTGACCACCGGTGACGAGGAGAGCGAGCAGCCCGTCGTCGATCCGGAGGCCGATCCGGTGGGTGAGGCCGACCTGCTGGCCAACCTGGGCATCTCCGCGCAGAAGCTGCTGACCCTGTGCACGCACGAGGGAATGCTGCCGGCGGACGTCACCGCCGAGATCTGCCAGGTGCTCGGCTGTGCCGACGAGGTCGAGGAGTTGCGTGAGGTCTGAGCCGGCCGACGCGACCGACCCGGCTCTGGAGACGATCCGACCGGGGCAGCCGACTCCCGGTGCGGTGGGGCGTGCCGGACCGGGCGCCTCCGAGGGCCTGGCCGACCCGGGTGCGGTCGGCCGCCGGCAGCGCCACGAGCTGTGGATGCGCCGTGCCCTGGAGGTCGCCGTCACCGGCGCTGACGACGCTGCGGCGCGCGCCACCGACGTGGACGACGTGCCGGTGGGTGCGGTGCTCTACGGGCCGGACGGGACCGAGTTGGCCACCGGGCGCAACGAACGGGAGCTGACCGGCGACCCCACCGCCCACGCCGAGGTGCTGGCCCTGCGCCGGGGTGCCGAGCGGGCCGGCCGGTGGCGGCTGGACGGCTGCACCCTGGTGGTCACCCTGGAACCGTGCACCATGTGCGCGGGGGCGCTGGTGCTGGCCCGGGTCTCCACAGTCGTCTTCGGCGCGTGGGAGCCCAAGACCGGCGCGGCCGGATCACTCTGGGACGTGCTCCGCGACCGCCGGCTCAACCATCGACCCGAGGTCTACGGCGGCGTGCTGGAGGCCGAGACCGCCGCCGTCCTGCGCGCCTTCTTCCGCTGAGGTCGCCGGCTCAGGCCACCGGCAGGGTGACCGTGACGGTCAGGCCGCCCGCCGGGCGGGGCTGCGCGTCGACGGTGCCACCGTGTGCGCGGGCCACCGCGCGGACGATCGACAAGCCCAGCCCGAAGCCCCGGACCCCGGCGACCCGCTCCCGCGACAGCCGGCGGAACGGCTGGAACATGATCTCGATGTCGTAGCCGGCGATCGCCGGGCCGGTGTTGGTCACCGTCAGGGTGGCCCGGCCGTCGGCGGACAGGCCGGTGCGAACCTCCACCCAGCCGTCGGCGGGCAGGTTGTGCCGCACCGCGTTCTCCACCAGGTTGACGGTGAGCCGTTCCACGAGCACCGGGTCGCCGCTGACCGGGGCCGGTGCGAGCGACCGGCGTATCGGGACGTCGGGGGCCTGCTTCCCCGCCTGGTCGATGACGTGCGCGCAGACCTCGGCCAGGTCGATCGGCGTACGCTCGGTCAGCTCGTTCTCCGAGTCGGCCAGGGTCAGCAGGCCGTCGATCAGCCGTTCGTGCCGCTCGTTGATCGCCAGCAGCGACTCGCCCAGTCGACGCGTCTCCGCCGACGCCTCCGGCCGGGTGACCGCCAGCTCCACCAGGGCCCGGTTGAGCGCCAGCGGGGTACGCAGCTCGTGCGAGGCGTTCGCCACGAACCGGCGCTGCCCGTCGAAGGAACGGTCCAACCGTTCCAACATCTCGTCGAACGTGTCGGCGAGTTCGCGTACCTCGTCGCGGGGGCCGGTGAGCGCGATCCGCTCGTGCAGGCCGCGGCCGGCGGTGTCCGCGCCGGCGATCCGTCGGGCCGTGCCGGTGATCTGGTGCAGTGGCTGCAACGCCCGGCCGGCGAGCAGCCAGCCGAAGGCGATCGCCACCGCCGACACCACGACCAACGCGATGCCGCCCTGGGTGAGCAGGGACTCCAACGCGTTGCGTTTCGCCTCCTGCTGTACCTCCTGCAAGAGGGCGCGCACATTGTCGATGTTCTGCCCGCTGGGCGTCGTGGGGGTGGTCTTCGGCAGGTCGCTCAGTTTCACCCCGAACGGCTGCGGCATCCGCTGATCCACGAGCACGTACGTGACGGCCAGCAGGACCACGCCGGCCAGTAGGAAGAGCCCACCGTAGATGAGGGTGAGGCGGGCACGGATGGTCAGGCGTTTCATCGGATCTGGTACCCCGTTCCGGGCACCGTCTCGATTACCGGCGGGTCGCCGAGCTTGCGGCGAAGCTTCATCACGGTGACCCGGACGACGTTGGTGAACGGGTCGATGTGCTCGTCCCAGGCACGTTCCAGCAGCTCCTCGGCGGAGACCACCGCGCCGTCGGCCCGCATCAGCTCGGCGAGCACCGCGAACTCCTTGCGGGACAGCGCCACGTGCCGGTCGTCGCGGCGTACCTCGTGGCGGGCCGGGTCGAGCTGGATGCCGGCGCGACGCAGCGTCGGCGGTGCCGCCGGGCGGGCACGCCGGGTCAGCGCGTGCACCCGCGCCGACAGCTCGACCAGGGCGAACGGCTTGGTCAGGTAGTCGTCGGCACCGAGCGCCAACCCCGCCACCCGCTCCCGGACCGCCGCCGCCGCGGTCAGCATCAGGACCCGGGTCTCCCCGCCCGCGTCCACGATCGCCCGGCACACGTCGTCGCCGTGCACCACCGGCAGGTCCCGGTCCAGGACCACCACGTCGTACTCGTTGACACCGAGCCGCTCCAGCGCGGCGTCACCGTCGTACGCCACGTCGACCGCGAACGACTCCCGCCGCAGCCACTCGGCGATGGCGTCCGCCAACACGATCTCGTCCTCGACCACCAGCACTCTCACCCCTCCATCGTCCTCGGGGTGCGGTAACGGCGGCATAACCGCCGACGGTAACGCCGGGGATACGCCCGCTGGCGTGCACTGGGTGCCGACGTTCGACGAATCACGTCGGACCCACAGCGGAGGTGGACACCATGCGACGACAGGTCCTCGCGATACCCGTCCTGCTCGCCCTGGCGCTGGGCGGGTGCGGCGCGGGAGGCGACGACGGTGGCGGCGTCGCGACGGCCGGTGGGGCGACGACAAGCGTCACGGCCAGCGGTGCGCCGGTCAGCGACTCGGACCGGCAGCTCGCCTTCGCCCGGTGCATGCGGGAGAACGGGGTGGACATGCCCGACCCGGAGGCCGGCGGCCGTCCGGGCTTCCGCTTCGGCGCGAACGTGGACCGGCAGAAGGTCCAGGCGGCCATGGAGAAGTGCCAGGACAAGCTGCCCAACGGTGGGCAGGGCCCGCAGCTCAACCCCGAGCAGGCCGAGCAGATGCGCACGCTGGCCAAGTGCATGCGGGAGAACGGGGTGCCGGACTTCCCGGACCCGGACGCCGACGGACGGGTCCGGATCGGGGCGGGCGGCAACGGGATCGACATCGGCGACCCGGCCATGAAGGCCGCGATGGAGAAGTGCCGGCAACACGCACCACAGTTCGGGGGTGGCCGGTGACCAGCGCCATCCGACGCGCACGGCTGCGCGCTGCCGTCATCGGCGGCAGCGTCCTGCTTGTCGCCGCCGTGGGCGTGACCGCCGCGGTGGGCTTCGGCGGCGGCGCAGACCGCGCCGAGGCCGACAACGCGGCGCCGGCCACCGCGACCGTCACCCGCCAGACCCTCGCCGACTCGGAGACCGCCGACGGTGAGCTGGGGTACGGCGCGACGCGTACCGCCACGGCGAAACTCACCGGCACCGTCACCGCGTTGCCGGCGACCGGGTCGACGGTGCGCCGAGGTCAGGCGCTCTACTCGGTCGACAACGAGGAGGTGGTGCTCCTCTACGGCGGGCTGCCCGCGTACCGGACCCTCGCCCCCGGGGTGGAGGGTGCCGACGTCGCGCAGTTCGAACGGAACCTCAAGGCGCTGGGCTACACCGGCTTCACCGTCGACGACGAGTACACCGGTTCCACCGCGGACGCCGTGCGGGAGTGGCAGGAGGACCTCGGCCTGGCCGAGACCGGTCGGGTCGAGCCGGGGCGGATCGTCTACGCCGACCGGGAGGTCCGGGTGGAGAGTCACCAGGCGGACGTCGGTGATCTCACGAAGCCGGGCCAGGCGGTGCTCGCCCACACCGGCACCAGCCGCCTGGTCACCGTCGAGTTGGACATGGACGACCAGCGGCTGGCCAAGCGCGACGCGAAGGTCAGCGTCAAGCTGCCGGACGGCCGGGCCGTGGGGGGCACGGTCAGCACGATCGAGACCGTCATCCAGGCCGGTGCCGCCGAAGCCAACGGCCAGTCCGGCGACGCCGAGACGAAGATCGAGGTGACGGTCGCCGTCGCCGATCCGAAGGCCCTCACCGGCTTCGACCAGGCCAGCGTCGACGTCGTGTTCACCGCCGCGGAGCGCCGGGACGTCCTCACCGTGCCGGTGTCGGCGCTTCTCGCCCTCGCCGAGGGCGGCTACGGCGTGCAAATCGCCGACGGGGAGGCGAGCCGGGTCGCCGCCGTGACCACGGGGCTGTTCGCCGACGGCCGGGTGGAGGTCACCGGCGCGGACATCACCGAGGGTACGACAGTGGTGGTGCCGACATGACCGGCGAGGTGATCGTGCTCGACCGGGTCAGCAAACGGTACGCCGGCGACGTCGTCGCGTTGGACGACGTGTCGCTGCGGATCGGCTACGGCGAGCTGGTGGCGATCGTCGGCCCGTCCGGGTCGGGCAAGTCGACGATGCTGCACCTGATCGGCACCCTGGACCGGCCGTCGTCGGGCAGCGTGCTCGTCGACGGGTACGACGCGGCGAAGTTGACCGACCGGGAGCTGTCGGCCCTGCGGGCCAGCCGGATCGGCTTCGTCTTCCAGCAGTTCCACCTGGCCCCCGGTGTCCCGATCGTGGACAACGTGGCAGACGGCCTGCTCTATTCAGGCGTACCCCTGCGGAGGCGGCGCGAACGGGCGGAGGCCGCGTTGGTCCGGGTTGGGCTGGGCCACCGGCTCGGGCACCGGCCGCACGAGCTTTCCGGCGGGGAACGGCAGCGGGTGGCCGTGGCGCGGGCGGTGGTCGGCGAGCCGGCGGTGCTGCTGGCCGACGAGCCGACCGGCAACCTGGACTCCGCGTCCGGTGCCGGCGTGCTGGAGTTGCTGCACGAGCTGCACCGGGCCGGCACCACAGTCGTGGTGATCACCCACGACCGGGAGATCGCGGCGGGTCTGCCCCGGCAGGTGCGGATGCGCGACGGCGCGGTGCGGCACGACTCGGCCCGCACGCCCGGTGGGGTCGGCTGATGGCGACGTCGACTCTCACCCCGGCCCGGATGGGGCCGGGTGACGTCCTGCGGGTCGGCGGGGTGGGGCTGCGCACCCGTCCGCTACGGGCGTTCCTCTCCGCGCTGGGCATCGCCATCGGTATCGCCGCGATGATCGCGGTCGTCGGGATCTCGTCGTCGTCCCGCGCGGAACTGGACCGGGCGCTCGACGCGCTCGGCACCAACCTGCTCACCGTCGAGCCGGGCAGCACCCTGTTCGGGGCGGACGCCCAACTGCCCGAGGAGTCGATCGCGATGATCGGGCGGATCGGCCCGGTGACCGAGGTGTCCGCGACCGGGCAGGTCCCCGACGCCAAGGTCTACCGTTCGGACCGGATCCCGGCCGCGGAGACCGGCGGCATCGCCACCCGGGCCGCCCAGCTGGACCTGCTCGGCACGGTCGGGGCCGAGCTGACCAGCGGCACCTGGCTCAACGAGGCGACCGCCCACTACCCGGCGGTGGTGCTGGGTGCCACCGCCGCGCAACGGCTCGGAATCACCGTGGCCGACCCGCAGGTGCAGGTGTGGCTGGGTGGTCGGGCGTTCACCGTGGTCGGCGTCCTCGCCGCCGCACCACTCGCCCCGGAGCTGGACACCTCGGCGTTGGTCGGCTGGCCGGCGGCGGGCGACTACCTGGGCTTCGACGGGCACCCGACCACCGTCTACACCCGGGCGCGGGAGTCGCAGGTCGAGGCGGTCCGGTCGGTGCTCGGCGCGACCGCCAACCCGGCGGCGCCGAACGAGGTCGAGGTGTCCCGTCCCTCGGACGCGCTGGCCGCCGCCGAGGCGACCGACGACGCGTTCACCGGGCTGCTGCTGGGCCTGGGCGCGGTCGCCCTGCTGGTCGGTGGGGTCGGCGTGGCGAACACCATGGTGATCTCGGTCTTGGAGCGGCGGGCCGAGATCGGCCTGCGTCGCTCGCTCGGCGCCACCCGCGGCCAGGTACGGACCCAGTTCCTCGCCGAGTCGCTGCTGCTCTCCGCGCTCGGCGGGATCGGCGGGGTGCTGCTGGGTGTCCTGGTCACCTCGGGGTACGCGTTCTCCCAGGACTGGCCGACAGTGGTGCCGGCCTGGGCGATGCTCGGCGGAGTGGGCGCGACCCTGGTCATCGGCGGTTTCGCGGGCCTCTACCCGGCGGTGCGCGCCGCCCGCCTCGCGCCGACGGAGGCGCTGGCCGCCGTGTGACCGGAGTACCGGCCGGGCTGGCGTGCCGGTCGGGCCGGCGTGGTGCCGGTCGGGCTGTCGTCGCGGCTTGGCCGGCGCGGGCCGGCTACATGCATGAGAGCGTGATGACTGTGCGGCATCAATATGCCGCACAGTCATCACGCTCATCGCGGTGACGGCCGCCCGACGGGTCAGGCGATGATCGTGTCGAGGGCGATCTCGACCATCTGGCTGAAGGTCTGCTCCCGCTCCTCCGAGGTGGTCTTCTCGCCGGTCTTGATGTGGTCGCTGACGGTCAGCACGGTCAGCGCGCGGGCCTTGAACCGGGCGGCGATCGTGTAGAGCGCCGCCGACTCCATCTCCACCGCCAGCACGCCGTAGTCGGCGAGGGTGTCGTAGAGGTCCGGCCGGTCGATGTAGAAGGCGTCCGCCGCCAGGATCGGCCCGACGTGCATGCTGATGCCGCGCCGCTCGGCCACCTCGACCGAGGTACGCAGCAGCCCGAAGTCGGCCACCGGGGCGTAGTCGATCAACCCGTCGAAGCGCATCCGGTTCATGTTCGAGTCGGTGGACGACCCGATCGCGGCCACCACGTCCCGCAGTTGCAGGTCGGTGCTGAGGGCGCCGCAGGAGCCGACCCGGATCAGCGTCTTCACGCCGTACTCGTTGATCAACTCGTGGGCGTAGATGGAGGCGGACGGCATGCCCATGCCGGAGCCCTGGACGGAAACCTCGACACCGTTCCAGCGGCCGGTGAAGCCCAGCATGCCCCGGACCGTCGAGTAGCAGGTAGCGCCCTCAAGGTAGGTCTCCGCGATCCACTTGGCCCGCAGCGGGTCACCCGGCATCAGGACCCGCTCGGCGATCTCGCCCGGCTTCGCGCCGATGTGCGTACTCATGGCAAAGATCCTGCCAGGCCGGCGTGGGCGATACCGGTTCGGCGTCGGAACCGGCGGTCCTGTACCCTCGTCGGCGGTGGCGTGTCCGAGCGGCCTAAGGAGCACGCCTCGAAAGCGTGTGAGGGTTAACGCCCTCCGAGGGTTCAAATCCCTCCGCCACCGCTCCGAAGTGCGAGAACGCCCGGCAGATCCGCGAGGATCGGCCGGGCGTTCCGCTTGCGGCACATCGCCGCCCACGCCCTCGGACCGCTGGTGGCGGTGGTCGTCACGGCCGCCTCGATGCTGCTGGGCGTGACCTGTAGTGGTGCCCGGCTACCCTGGACGCGGTTGCGAGGGGGGTACTGGGATACATGGATGACGCAGGCCGCGCCGCCGACGCCGGAGACGCCCCGGCCGCTCCCCGCCGCGGCCGGCCCGCCCGGCCGATCGCCGCCCTGCTCACCGCATGCCTCGTCGGCCTGGCCTCGACGGCCACCTGGTACATCGAGCGGCGGACCGACTCGTTGGAGCGGCAGCAGCGTCAGGAGGAGCGGGCCCTGTTCGAACGGGCGTGCAACGACCCGATCTCCGCCGCGGCGATGGTGATCAACATGCCGACCTTCGCCAGCCGTTGCCCGGTGGGGCTGCGGCACCTGCTCTCGATACCAGCCGACGAGGTCCGCCCGGGTCCGGCGTTGGTCGACGCCTACCTGGCCCGGCTGTTCATCCTGCTCGGCGCCCAGGTTCCCGGTGGGGATGTCGGGCCGTACCTCAGTGCGCTGCACCGCGACGACGGCCACGCCGCCGCCCTCCGTGCGGCGAACCGGGCCATCCGGTCCTGCCAGGCGGTGCTGCCGACCAACCCGCCCACGCCCGCCCCGAACGTCTCCGGGCTACCGGCGGGCTTCTGGGACGACCCGCAGCACATCGAGGTGCGCCCGCAACGCTCGACGGTGCGGGTGAGCGGCGCGCCGGGCGGGGGCACGGTGATCGACGTCCGGGTGGTCGAGACGACTCCGTCCTGCCTGACCCGGGCACCGGAGGAGCTGCCGGTGCCGCGGTACATCGGCACCACCGCCCTGAGCCTGTCCTTCAGCCCCGGCACCGGCCCAAGCGGGCAACGGGTGTGGCTGCTCGACCGCATCAACGCCTGCCCGGTGCGCCCGGACCCACTGGCCTCAGCCAAGATCATCAACGCCGACTCGATGATCCGGCGCAGATCGATCCGGGCAAGTGCGACCGACTCCCTCTTCGCCTACGCCGAGAGCGCCTGCCCATCGCCGCCCAGCCCGCGGTGAGCCGCCCCGGCCAGGCTGGTTCGTGGAGCGGCTGTGCCACCGTCAGGCGACCGAGAACGTGACGGTTCCGGTGTAGGCGCCCGCGACGGCGGTCGGCGGGATCTGGACCGAGACGACGGGGTCCCAGGTCGCCGAGTTGTTGCCGATGCCGTTGGTGAGGGTGAACGCCGTCCGTTCGACATTGATGATCTCCGCGTCGCCGGCGGTGGGCTGGCCCGAGGTGAAGGTGCCGATACCGCTGGTGGCGGTGGCGGGCCCCGACCAGCAGGAGACGTTGGCGTTGGAGATCGTGTGCACCGGGATGCCGCTGGTGACGAAGTCCGTCGCGACGACGGTGGCGGTCCAGATCGGCGCGGACAGCAGGCGCTCGTCCGTCACCGTGACCGGGCCCAGGTTTCCCGACACGACTCCGCCGAGGTCGGCGCTGCCCAGGTCGGCTGTCGTCGGTGCGCTGATCGACAGCTCGCCGGGTACCGCGCAGGTCGAGCTGGTGATGGTGGCGGTGTCCATGGTGACCGCGCCGTTGATCGCCAGGGTGCGGCCGTCCACCTGGAGCGCCGCGCCCACGGTGATCGAGGTGAAGGCCAGCAGGTTGCCGCGCAGCGTGGAGTCGGCGCCGAGTGTGGCGGAGCTGCCGACCTGCCAGAAGACATTGCAGGCCTGGGCGCCGTTGACCAGGTTCACCGTGCTCGACGCGCCGGTGATGAGCGTGCTGGTGGTCTTGAAGATGAATACCGCGTTCGGGTCACCCTCCGCGTCGAGGGTCAGATCGCCGGTGATGTTGAAGGTGCCCGCCACGGATTCGTACACCCCGGTGGTCTTGGTGGTCCCACCGAGTTGGTCCGAGACGACCTCGGTGGTCGTTCGCCCGGCGGCGTCGTTGTAGGCGATGGCCAGATCGGTCTGGCCGGCGACGGCGGCGGCGTCGTTGGAGTGCAGTGATCCGTTGAGCTGGCCCGGAGGGAAACCGGTCACCGCCGTGCCCGGGCTCACGCCGATGTCGCCGTTGACCGTGCTGAGCCCGGTGCTGGTGATCGTCGTGCCGGCGAGGACCGCGAAGTTGGCGGCGGCGCCCAGCGGCACCGGCAACTCGGCCGCACTCGCGCTCCGCGGGACGGCCAGCACGGCCAGGGCGATGATCGCGCCCACCAGGGTCAGGGCAGAAGCGACCCGGGACATCCCGGTGATCCTGGGGGACGTGTCCGTGCTGCTGAAGATCGCCATGTTCCCTCGGGCCGCTTGACGGGTGAAAGCCTCTCAACGCCCCATATTGGCATAGCACAGCACAAAACGGACTTGATCCGTCAAGGTCCCAGAAGCTTCGCCACCCCGTCGAGCAGGCGTTGCAGGCCGAACTCGAAGAGGCTGTCGACGTTGAGATCGATCTCCGATCGGGACAGCCGCGCCAGGTGCGGGAACTCACCAGCGGTGAACAGGCCGGCCAACACCTCGGCCTGGGTCACCATCCACTCGTCGTCGGTCAGACCGGTGTCCTGTTCCGCCTCGGCCCCCTGTTGCAGGTTCACCGCCGTGCCCCGCACGTGGTTGGCGAGAGTCGCCACCAGATGGAGCTGGGTGTGGTGGTCCAGGCCGTGCCCGGCGACGGCGCGCAGAGCCCATTCGGTGTGCGCGACGGCGTGCGGCGCCAGCAGCGGACGGGTCACCGAGATCACCTGGGCCAGCCAGGGATGCCGACGGTAGATCGACCACTGGAGCCGGCAGAGCAGCTCCAACTGGGCTCGCCACCCGGGCGGGAACGTCCGGGGCAGACGCTGGGCCGCGAAGGCGGCGTCCGCCATCAACAGCAGAAGCTGCTCCTTGCCCCGGACCTGCCGATACAACGACATGGTCGGCACGTCCAGCTCGGTGGCGATGCGTCGCATGCTCAGCCCGGCCAACCCCTCGGCGTCGGCGATCCCGGTGGCGGTTCGCACCACCTGGTCGCGGGTCACCCCGCGGGCCGGCCGTCGACGTGCGTCGCCCCGCGCGGACCGACCGGCCGGCGTCGACTCGGGGCCGATCACCACCATGCCCACGCCGGGCACCGCCCGGACCAGCTCCTCCTGGCGGAGCAGGGTGAGCGCCCGGCTGGCGGTCGCCATGGCGACCCCCCACTCCCGAACGATCTGGCGGGTGGACGGCACCCGGTCGCCGGGGCCCAGCTCGCCCACCGCGATGCGCCGCCGCAACTCCCCGACGATGCGCAGATAGGGAGGAGTGGAGTCGTCGATCTCGGTCACGATGCCCCTCCCGGCGGTCGGGAATGACAGTAGCGCACTAGAGCGCCGACGGCCGTCCCGTCGATGGTCGCCGGTCGCACGGCTGGGCGTACTAGAGCCCTCTGGGCGAACGACTGACGGATCGGCATGCTCACCACCACGCGGTGCGTACGCCGTACCGGATTTGCCGAATGAGGAGAGTCATGACCAGGATTCCGTACCCCCGCTGGGCCGTCGTGCTGGGCGCCATCGCGCTCCTCGCGCCGGCGATGGCCGTCGGCCCGGCCGCGGCGACCGACGACCGCCGCGGCGCGGCAGTCGTCCGCATCGACCAGGGCACGGTACGCGGCAGCGTCTCGGCGGACCACCTGTCGTTCCAGGGCATTCCGTACGCCCGCCCGCCGCTGGGCGCGCTGCGCTGGGCACCACCGCAGCCGGGGCCGGTCTGGGCCGGTGTCCGGGACGCGACGAAGCCGGGTGCCGCCTGCGCCCAACTGCAGGGGCTCCCGATGGATCGTGCCGCGGACTCCGAGGACTGCCTGCACCTGAATGTCACGACCCCGCGTACCGCCGCACGGACACCCCGACCGGTCATGGTGTGGCTGCACGGCGGCGACTTCCGGTTCGGCAGGGGAGACGTGTACGACGGGCAGCGGTTGGCGGCCAACGGCGATGTCGTCGTCGTCACGGTGAACTACCGGCTCGGCGCGCTGGGGTTCCTGGCGCATCCGGCGCTGGCCGGCCCGGGTGGGGTCGCCGGCAACTTCGGGTTGCAGGATCAGCAGGCCGCGCTGCGCTGGGTGCGGCGCAACGCGGCGGCCTTCGGGGGTGACCCGGGCAACGTCACAGTGTTCGGCCAGTCCGCTGGGGCCACAAGCGTCTGCGCGCACCTCGCCGCGCCGGGCTCCGCCGGCCTGTTCCACCGCGCGATCCTGCAGAGCAACTCGTGCGCCAACCCGGTGCAGACCCGGGTCGAGGCGGCACGGGCGGCCGAGGAGTTCGCGAGGAACGTCGGCTGCGCCGACCCGGGCACTGTCGCCGCCTGCCTGCGCGGGCGTGACCCCGCCCAGTTGGTCGAAACGGCCGGCTACCCCGGTGCGGGTGTCGACCTCGGCCCGGTCGTCGACGGCCGCACGTTGCCGGTGGACCCGGCCCACGCGCTGGCCACCGGGAAACTGCATCAGGTGCCGGTGCTGACCGGGATGAATCGCGACGAGTCCCGCCTCGTGGTGTGGGGCATGGAGCACAGCGGACTGAACTGCCCGGAGCCGCAGCCGCAGCCGGGAGATGAGGCCGAGTCGTGCCCACTCACCGACGATCAGTACCGGGACCAAATACGCGGAATGTTCGGCGACCGGGCGGAGGAGGTGCTGGCCCGTTATCCCCGCAACGACAAGCAGTTTGCCAGCGAGACGCTGGGGGCCGTGTTGACCGACCACGACTACGCCGAGCCGATCTACTCCGCGGCGTTGGCGTTCGCGCGGCGGGTGCCGACGTACCTGTACGAGTTCGCCGACGACGACGCGCCGTTCTTCACCAAGGGGCCCGAGCCGACCTTCCCCACCGGGGCGTACCACTGCGCCGAACTGCCGTACCTGTTCACCGTCGACTACGCCGAGGCGTTCACGCCTGCCCAGCAGCGGCTCTCCGACGAGATGGTCCGGGTCTGGAGCGACTTCGCCCGGACGGGTCGGGCCGGTTGGCCCCGACTGCGCGGTGCCGCCCCGTACGTGCGGGTGTTCGCCGGGGGCGGGGAATCGGGCACCACGGGCTTCGCCGCAGCCCACTCGTACGACTTCTGGCGGTCGTTGCGCTGATGTCGCCCGGCCGGTCGGGTGCGCCGGTCAGCATGGGCCCGCACCCTCCTCGAAGAGGCGGCGGGCCCAGTCCGCGTACCCGGCGATGGTTTTCTGGACCGTGCGTCCGTTGTGCAGGAAGAGGTACGCGCGGTCGCCGCTGCGGGCGAGTAGCCCGTCCAGGCGGTGCGTCCCGTGCGGAGCGCGCAGTCGGGTGACAAGCGGATAGCGGGCCCAGACCTGGTCGATGGGCGACCCGGCGGTGATGCCCTCCGGTGTCCGCATCGGCGCACCGACCCAGAGCAGCACCAACCTGTCTTCCATGAAGACCGGGCTGACCGTGTCGTGGCCGGCGAGCATCGGCCCGCATGCATCCATGGTGGTCAGCAGGATGCCGCGTCGGGTCAGCTCTTCCTCGCTGGCACCGAACTCGATGTTGCGCAGGCCGTTCAGGTCGATGATCTCCACGCTGCTGGCGGGTTGGCCGTCCGGGATCGGCCCGGTCGGCGGCACTCCGCTGCCAGCGATCAAGGCAGCCGTCATCAGCGTGGCAATAAACGCAAATTGTCGCAATTTCATGGAATCCCCCAGTCCCCAACGGGACGGGAGCGTTCAGGTTGCTGCCGGTCTCCGTATTTCTGCGCGGCCTGCGGCGTGTGTCGCGAAAGGATCGTCGCGGTGTCCGCGGATGGTGGCTGCCGGGTGCAGAAATGCGAAGGCCCGGTCGAGCAGCGCGGCTCGGTCGGCGGTGCCGTCGGAGCGCAGCCACTCCTGCGACACCGTGTCGAGGATCGCCGCCGCGGCGTTGGTGAGAAGCTCCGCGTCGAACGGGTCGAGCCGCACACCCGGTCGATCGCGCAGGGCGTCGCTGACCTGTCGGCGCCACTGCGTCCGCTTCTGGTGCAGGCGGGCACGCAGCGACGGGGTCGACTCGATCAGGCGGAGGCTGGCCAGCGTCTGCTCCGACGTGTGGATCTGCCGTTCCCACTGGCTCAGCACCCGGTGCAGGGACTCCCACGGGTCCTCGTCGGCGGGCCGTGCGCAGATGGCCTCGACGACCTGTTCGCCGGTGACGTCCACCCCGCCGAACACGGCGTCCTCCTTCGCCGGGAAGTAGCGGAAGAAGCTCCGTTTGGTCAGCCCGGCGGCCTGGGCGATCTCGTCGACAGTTGTCGCGTCGAACCCGCGTGCCGCGAACAGGTCCAGCGCCACCCGGGCGAGCTCTGCGCGAACCGCGCGGCGCGTGCGTTCCCGTAGTCCGTCAGCCACGCACCGAAGTCTACTTCACAACATCACATGTCGAACCTGTCACTCGGTGTCGTATATTGATGTCGACCTGAGCAGAGGGAGGCGACAGCTATGACGCTGAACGGCAAAACCGTCCTGGTGACCGGCGGCACGGGCGGAATCGGCAAGGAGACCGCCCGCGGGCTGGCTCGGCTCGACGCCCGTGTCGTCCTCGTCGGGCGCGACCCTGGTCGGGCAGCCGCTGCGGCAGTGGAGCTCCAGCGCGACACCGGCAACGGCAACATCGACACGCTCACCGCCGATCTGACCCGGCGGAGCCAGCTGCACCGACTGGCCGACCAGGTGACCGCGCGGTACGGCGGCGTGGACGTGCTGATCAACAACGTCGGCATGACCAGGGGACGACGCGAACTGACCGAGGACGGCATCGAGACCGCCTTCGCCGCCAACGTCATCGCCCCGTACCTGCTGACCCACCTGTTGCTGCCGGCGCTGAAGCGTGTCCCGGCGGCCCGGGTCATCAACATCACCGGCGGCATTCCGCGCGGACGAATCGACCTCGACAACCTGCAGGGCGAGAAGTCCTACGTCGGGCTGTCGTTCTACAACCAGACCAAGCTGGCGCTGATGGCGATGAGTTACACGTTCGCCGAACGCCTGACCGGCACCGGCGTGACCCTCAACGTGGCCTACCCCGGCCACGCGTACACGTCGATGAACCGGGGCCTGACCAGCAGCACCTACCCGACGTGGGCGCGGCCCGTCGTCCCGCTGCTCCGTCTGGCGCTGCCGATCCTCTACGGACACCGGGCGGTGGTCAAGGCGTCGAGGTCAAGCATCTACCTCGCCTCCAGCCCGCAGGCACAGGGCATGCACCGGACCTACGTCAACAGCCGGTCCCAGCGCACCCCGTGGCCCGCCGCGGTCCTCGACAGGCACAACCGCGACAACATCTGGGCGCTCTGCGAAAAGCTCGCCGGCCAGGCCGCGTAGTCAGCGGTCTTCCTCCCACTGCTCGACCAGTTCGTCCCAGTAGTCGGCACTGAGCCGACGCCGCCCGTGCGCCAACCAGCCGTCGGTGTTGCGCTCCAGGTGCAACCCCAGTTCGGCGAACGGGTCGATCCACGCACCCGGCTCCACGCCGAGCCGCGTCAACGCCGAGTTGATCGGCCACCTGTCGCGCGGGGCGTCGAAGACATCGTCGAAACGTGGGCCCCACGACAGCGCCCCGTCCAGCCACACCGCCGCCGCCTGGTAGCCGGCGCCGCCGAAGAACTCCGCCTCCAGGTACGCCACGGGCCCCGACGTGGACCAGGCCGACAGCAACTCGACAAGCGGCGGCGACAGCACCAGCCCGAACGGCTGCGCGACGCTGGGATCATCCGCCGCGTAGTCCGGCAGCGACCCGGTCAGCTCGACAATCAACTGCGGGGTGACCGGCAGCAGTGCGAAGTCCTGGCGCAACTCGCCGAGGACCGCGTGATCCAGCTCGGCGGTCTGCTCCCGAAGCAGCTCGGCGTCCGCGACCACCGCGCTGAGCTGGTAACCCATCGATCTCTCCGTCGTCCACAGCCTGTGGATAGAACATGTGTACGACGGTGATGCGATCCGTCGGTGCCTGGCACCGTACCCGTGTGGTGGTCAGGCCCGTCCCGGCGGCACCGCTACGGCCCGCACCGTGTCGGCGAGCAGGTGCGGATGGGACAGCATCGGGTGGTGGCCGGCGGGTAGTTCGACAGTTCGGGCCGCGCGGGCGGCCTGGGACCGTTGGAGAGCGGGAGGTGTGGCCCGGTCCTCGGCGCAGACGACCGCCGTCGACGGCAGGTGACGCCAACCCGCGTGGCGGACCGGGGCGGCGAGCACCGAAGCGTCCTGCCAGGTCAGGCGGGCGACCGCGCCCTCGACCGCCTGCTCGTCGCAGTCCTGGAGAAACAGTTCGCGCACCAACTCGCGTCGCGCGCCAAATGTGCCGTCCGGCAAGAATTCCAGGTGGGGGGCCGGCTCCGCCGGGCCGAGGTGGGCAAGGGCCTGCCCGACGTCCGGCAGGAACGAGCTGACGTACACCAGATGAGCGACCTCGCCGGCGTCGGCGGCCTCGGTCGCGACCACCCCGCCGTAGGAGTGCCCCACCAGCACCGCCGGCCCGACCTCGCGCAGCACCCGTCGAGTCTCCGCGACGTCCGCCGCGAAGTCGGACGCGGCACCCGCCACCTCGCCGCAGCTCGGCAGCCGGACGGCGACACTGCCCAGCCCGTCGGCTCCCAGTGCGTCCGCGACCCGCGACCACCACCACTCCCCGTCGCGGACGCAGGCACCGTGCACGAAGACCACTCTCATCGCCGTCTCCCTAC
Source organism: Micromonospora sp. NPDC048898 (assembly GCF_043198035.1). NCBI lineage: Bacteria > Bacillati > Actinomycetota > Actinomycetes > Micromonosporales > Micromonosporaceae > Micromonospora > Micromonospora sp. NPDC048898. Next base: position 399,948 of record NZ_JBICUF010000005.1, on the reverse strand, counting down.
GCTTCGACAGTCATCCCCGGGGGATGCGTTGGCCACGTTGGTCCTCGGGGTGGCCGGACGTCGGGATCTGTCCAAGATCTCGCCGGGTCGCGTCCGTCGAGGGGTTACCGAGTCGTCGGACCCGTTCAGGCCCGCTGGGCGAGTTGGTTGACGAACGCGCGCCAGGCCGTCGGCGCGAAGGCGAGCGTCGGGCCGGTCGGGTCCTTGGAATCGCGTACGCCGACCACGTCGGCCAGATTGTCGGCGACCTCCACACACGCGCCGCCGTTGCCGCTGCTGCGGCTGCTCTTGCGCCACCGCGCGCCGTTCAGCTCCATGACTCCGCCACTTCCGTGATGAGATCGACTGTCCAACATCTCGCTGGGTCGCGTCCGTCGAGGGTTACCGAGTCGTCGGACCCGTTCAGGCCCGCCGGGCGAGTTGGTTGACGAACGCGCGCCAGGCCGTCGGCGCGAAGGCGAGCGTCGGGCCGGTCGGGTCCTTGGAATCGCGTACGCCGACCACGTCGGCCAGGTTGACGACGACCTCCACGCAGTTGCCGCCGTTGCCGCTGCTGCGGCTGCTCTTACGCCACCGTGCGCCGTTCAGCTCCATGACTCCGCCACTTCCGTGATGAGATCGACAGACTGCCGGTGGGACAGCGCCTCCCCGCGCACGTTCTCCCATGCCGCCATTATGGTCGCGATCTCGTCCGGGTCGCTAACGACTTGTCCCTGGAGTTGGTTGTCCAGGTAGCCGGCGACCCGGTGGTCATGGCTGTGCGCGATCACGAACGGCCCGTTGAGGCCCGCGTAGGCACCGACCACACTGGGCACCACGTGCACCCGGATGTGCGGCTCGGCGCAGGCCGCCGCCACGGCCAGCAGTTGCTCGCGCATGGTCGACCGGCCGCCGACCGGACGGCGGATGACCGCCTCGTCGATGACCGCCGTGAACTGCGGCGGGTCGTCCCGCTTGAGCACACCCTGGCGGCCCATTCGGACCGTGAGATGCCGCTCGATCTCGCTCCGAGGGATCAGGCCCGCGCCGCTCAGCACCGCGCGGGCGTACGCCGAGGTTTGCAGCAAGCCCGGCAGAACCGTCGATTCGTACGACCGCAGCGACACCGCCTCCCGCTCGATCTCCTGCCACGAACGGAACCAGATGGGGTCGCGACGTCTTGAAGTGTCCGGCCAAATGTCCGCCACGTCCTTATGGAGGGCCTCCGCCGCCGCCAGCCGGTGCCGGGGATGCGGGATGCGCCCCTCGGCCAACCAACGCCCCACGGTCTTCGGGTCGACGCCGACGGTCTCGGCGAGGGATTCGGCGGTGTGCCCGGTGTCGCTGAGCGCCACCCGCAACGCGTCGTTCACGGCTCCTCCATCGGATGTCTCTGATATCTGGAAACCATATCGATACGCGGTGTAGTTGTCTGGTGACGCGCCCGAGGGTGAATCGTAGAAGACGGCGTGGCCGGTGGAGGCGCAGGGGCCCGGTGGTCGGCGTCAGTTCGGGTGCCGCCCCGACGGGGAAGCGGGGCGGCACCCCTTCCAGGCCGAAGGAGGCCCGCGCATGCCCCGCCGCCGCCACCGGGAGCCCGTCCCACCTGGCGCTGCGCGGCGTGCGGCATCGCCTGGCCGTGCTCGGCGGCGAAGCTGCGGTTGCTCGGCGAGTACCGGCACGATCGGCTGGCGTTGACCGTCTACCTGGCGACACTTCAGGCCGAGGCCGGTGCACACCTCACCGACGTCGACCCGGCCAGCCTGAGCGAACGCTTCCTCTCCTGGACCCGCGCCCGTGCCTGACCGTGCTGCCTCGTCTGGGCCCGCACCCACCTGGGCCCGCACCTACCTGTGCCCGCAACCACCTGTAGAGCTGCCCCACGGATGGGGCACCTCTCACCGGGCGCGCATCGTGCGCACGCTCCCCGTGGCGGCCCCGGATGTCAGGGGCGCCAGATCGCCACCTCGATGTCGCCTCGCCGCTCGGCGAAGCGGCCGTCACGTGCGGCAGTCGTCAAGAGCTGGCGCAGATCCGCCTCGAAGGCCGGGAGCCGGTCGGCGAACAGGTGTGGCGCCGAACTGGACAGCGAGAACACCGCAGAGGTGATCTCGTCCACTGTGCGTTCCACGACGACCCCCTGCTCGACGGCGATCCGGGTGGGGCCGGTGAAGCCCGCCGCGCGCATGATCTCGCCCTCACCAGAGGGAGTGCCCGCTGGCAACAACCCCTGGCCGGCCCGGCGGACCGGCCCCAGGTAACTGGCGACCAGGTCGTCGATCTCCGGCCAGGGCGCTCGGGGGTACGGCAGTGGGTCGTCCCCGGCCATGCCCTGGTGCGTGGTGGCGCCGACGTGGACCCAGGCCCCGTCGGGCGTGAGCATGTCGCGGACGCGACGAGCCACCAGCGAACGATCCATCCAGTGGAACGACTGGGCGAACGTGGCCACCCGGAACGTACCCAGGTTGGCCGGCAGTGCCTCGGCGCGCAGGTGTCGCCACTCGACGTTCGTCACCCCGAGGCCGTTGGCCCTGCGTTGCCCCTCGACGAGCATGTCCGGGTCGGCGTCGACGCCCACCGCCGCCTCGAACAGGGGGGCGAGCAGCAGCGTCAACGATCCGGGCCCGCAGCCCACGTCGAGGAGCCGACCGGTGCCGTCGAGGTCGAGCGCGCTGCGGATCGCCTCGGCGAGACCGGGTGGGTAGGGCAGTCGTCCGACGCTGTAGTGGCGGGCGCTGCCCGCGTACAAGGTCTCGTCCCACTGCCACGTCGCCTCGGTCACGACGTCGATGAGACCACGGGGCGGGTTGTGACGCCTCAGATATACGCCGGTTCATGTTAATCTCCCTCAGCTCACCATGATCACTTTGAGCGACCGAGGGGACACATGACTGCCGAGGTTCCACACGCGGGAGGGCTCCTGGACCCGGACGGCGCCATGGATCGGCTGGCGGAGTGGAAGGGGCGTCTGGACCAGTTGGCGAGCGCCACCGACGCGATGAGTGACCGGATCCAGGAGCTACGGGTGACGGCCGCCGACGACAACGGGCTGGTGGAGGTCACCGTCGACTCGGCGGGGGCGCTCGTCGATCTACAACTCGGCCAGCGGGTCCAACGGGTCGCGCCCGACGTCGTCGCCCGGACGATCATGAACACGATCGGTGTGGCCAAGCGTCAACTGGCCGACCGCGCGCAGGAGATCATCGGCGACACGCTGGGGACCGATTCGCCCGCGGCGCGGGCCATCGCCGAACGCGTCGGGCAGCAGCTGCGCGACGCCAACCCCGCGGTGGACGATCCGGGCGAGCAGCACGGCCGGTGGTGACCCGCTGAACAGCGGATTCGAGGTCGACGCCGAGCAGCGCGGGCCGGGTCGGTAGCGCCGCCCCGTACCTGGGGCAGCTCTACAGGTATCGGGGGGAGCACTACCGACCGCCAGCACGCGCTACATCAACGCGGTGTGCGCCGATTCGGCGAGGTCAAGGTCGCAAGCGCCTGACATCCGGGCTGACGCCGGCGCAGAGACGACTCAGGGCCGGTCCCCGTTGAGGGTCGGCCCTGTCGTTCGTGCAGCTCAGGCGAGCGGAGGATACGAGATTCGAACTCGTGAGGGTGTAAACCCAACACGCTTTCCAAGCGTGCGCCCTAGGCCTCTAGGCGAATCCTCCGCGAGCCAGGATACAGGCCCCCGCCGGCCGGGCCACCCCACCACCCCCTGAAGATCGACCGGCGGTCGGGTAGGCTTGGCGGCACCTCCCGTGCGGCGGTATCTCGTGAACCTCCCCAGGGCCGGAAGGCAGCAAGGATAAGCGAGCTCTGCCGGGTGCACGGGAGGCCTTTTTGTCTGTGGGCCGGTTGATCCACTCGACATTCATGATGTCGCGGTGTCCTGGCCACGCCGACACCGCGGTTTTCAGGAAGCCGAGTCGATCAAGCCCGGCGGCCAGGAAGTCGAGGCCGGCGGCCAGGAAGCCGAGTCGATCAACGCGCGCAGACCAAGCTGCCCGGGGTGGTGGGTGGTCACCCGCGCCCGACCGGCGCAGAATGGCTCGGTCGAGAGGAGGCGGGACGAGTGACGCTGGCGCTCTACCGCAAGTACCGGCCGCGTACCTTCGCTGAGGTCATCGGTCAGGAGCACGTGACCGAGCCGCTGTCGCAGGCGCTGCGCAGCGGGCGGCTCAACCACGCCTACCTCTTCTCCGGCCCGCGCGGCTGCGGCAAGACCTCCAGCGCGCGGATCCTGGCCCGCTCGCTCAACTGTGAGCAGGGCCCCACCCCCGAGCCGTGCGGCAAGTGTGAGTCCTGTCGCTCGCTGGCCACCGACGGTGCCGGCTCCATCGACGTGATCGAGATCGACGCGGCCAGCCACGGTGGTGTCGACGACGCCCGCGAGCTGCGCGAGCGCGCGTTCTTCGCGCCGGCCAGCAGCCGCTTCAAGATCTACGTCATCGACGAGGCGCACATGGTCTCGACCCAGGGCTTCAACGCCCTGCTCAAGCTGGTCGAGGAACCTCCGGAGTACGTCAAGTTCATCTTCGCCACCACCGAACCGGAGAAGGTCCTCGGCACCATCCGGTCGCGCACCCACCACTACCCGTTCCGGCTGATCCCGCCGAAGGTCCTCCGCCCGTACCTGGAGCAACTCACCCAGGCCGAGGGCGTCGCCGTCGAGCCGGCGGTCTTCCCGCTTGTGGTCCGCGCCGGTGGCGGCAGCGCCCGGGACAGCCTCTCCGTGCTCGACCAGCTCATGGCCGGCGCCGGCCCGGAGGGCGTCAGCTACGCGCGGGCCGCCGCGCTGCTCGGGGTCACCGACGCCGCGCTGATCGACGAGATGTGCGACGCGCTGGCCGCCGGTGACGGCGCCGCCGCCTACGCCACCGTCGACCGGGTCGCCGAGGCCGGGCACGACCCGCGCCGGTTCGCCTCCGACCTGCTCGAACGGCTCCGCGACCTCATCGTCATCCAGCAGGTGCCGGATGCCGCCGCGAAGGGCCTGATCGACGGCCCCGCCGACCAGATCGAGCGGATGGCCGCCCAGGCTTCGCAACTCGGCCCGGCCACCCTCTCCCGCTGCGCCGACATCGTGCACGACGGCCTGGTGGAGATGCGCGGCACCACAGCGCCTCGCCTCCTGCTGGAGCTGATCTGCGCCCGGATGCTGCTGCCCGGCGTGGACGACTCCACCGGCGCCCTCCTCCAACGCCTCGAACGGATGGAACGCCGGCTCACCCTGGTCGGCACCGACGCGCCGCCGGCCGCCGCCGGCTTCGCGCCGGCCGCCCACCCAGGAGTACGCCCACAGTCGGGCACCCCGGTCCCGGCTGCCGCAAGCCCAGCACCCGTCAACGCCCCCACCTCCGCGCCGCCGTGGGCGGTCGACCCGGCAGCGTCCCCGACCCAGAGCGGCGCGGGCCCGGGTGCTCCCGCGGTTTCCGGAGTACCTGCCCCACCCGGTCAGGTCCCGGGCGCACCAGCGCCTACCTCGGGTGTGCCGGCCTCGCACGTCTCGGCTGCCGACTCGCCGATCCCGGCGTCACCCGGTGCGTCGGCCGTCGCCGGGTCCGCACCCGTCTCGCCCGCCGGCCCGGCCCCCCGTCGCGTCGTACCGCCATCGGCGGTGCTCCCCGACCCGGCCACGCCGCAGCCGCCCCGGCCTGGTGCGCCGCCCGCCGCGCTGGACGCCGTCGCGGTCCGCCGCGTCTGGCCCGACGTGGTCGGCAAGGTCAACCGGACCAACAAGCGGATCGCCGCCCTGATGCGCGACGCCGTGGTCCGCGAACTCGACGGCGACATGCTGGTGCTGACGGTGAAGTCCACAGTGCTGGCCAAGATGATGGCCGATCACGCGGCGGTGCTCACCGACGCGCTCTACGAGGAGCTGGGCGGGCGCTGGCAGATCCGCTGCGAGGTCGCCGGTGAGCGCGGTGGCGTGTCACTGTCCGGTCCGCAGCGTTCGCAATCCGCCGCACCGGCCCGACCCGCCGTCCCCGCGTCGACTCCGACTGCCGCCCCGCACGAGAATGCCGCCGCCGGCCCGACGAGCGCACCTCCCGCCGCACCGAATCCGAGTGGCGCGGCGGGGCTGCCGGGTGGGTCGTCCGCTGGGGCGAACCCGAGCGGCGCTGCTGGTCTGCCGGGTGGGTCGGCCGCCGGGGCGAACCCGAGCGGCGCTGCCGGCCCGGGTGCCCATGGTGGCGTGCCTGGTGCCCCGGGTGCGCGTGCCGATGACGGCGGCGAAGGCTTCGGTGGTCCCGGTTCGGGTCGGCAGGGCGGAACGCCGCCAGCCGCGTCGGCAGATGGTTACGGTTCGGGTCGGCAGGGCGCGGCGCAGCCTGCCGCGTCGGCAGGTGGTCCCGGTTCGGGTCGGCAGGGCGGAATTCAGCCAGCCGGGTCGGCAGATGGTCGCGCTTCGGGTCGACAGGGCGCGGCGCAGCCCGTCGCGTCGGCGGACGACGAGGACGACTGGCCGGAGGCGGCCCTCCCCGGAGGTGGCGCTCCCGCCGCCGAGGCGACAGATGACGAGGACTGGCCGGAGGCCGCCCGTCCGGGCGGCGCGTCGGCCGGGAACGACCCAGGCTCTGCCGCCGCACCGGGCGGCCCCGGATCGGCACCCACCCCGACCCGCCCGAACGGCGGCGGCGGCGCGAACGGTGGCGCTCCGAACGGCGGCCTCCCGAACGGCGGCGGGCCGAACGGCGGCTTCCCGAACGGTGGCAGCACCAGCGGTGGCGGGCCGGGCGGTGGCGGGCCGGGCGGTTCAGGTCGCCCCGGCTCGGCGAGCGGCGGCAACCCGGGCGGGCGGGGTAACCCGACACCGGCGGCCCGGCAGCCGGCGACAGCCGGTGGTGCACCGGTGAGCAGCGCCATCGCCGCGGCTCGCGCGGCGGCGGCGGGGCGCGGTGCGCGTACCGGAGCGGTGGCCCGGCCCGTCGCGGACGCCGAGTGGGCGGGCGAACCGCCCTACGACCCGGACTTCGACGGCCCGTCGCGCGGTGGCCGGCCGGGTGGCGCTGCGCCAGCGGCGACGCCGGCCCTTGAGGGGTTCGACCCGGGCGACGAGCCGTTGGACGAGGTCATCGACGAGAAGACGGCCCGGGAGTCCAGCGAGGAGCAGGCGGTACGGCTGCTCCGGGAAACCTTCGGCGCCGAAAAGATCAACGAAGTAGACGCCCGCTAAGCCCGGCCCCGCTCCGGCCCCCGCTCTCGTCGATCATGCAGTTGTGGTGGGTGACAAACCACCCGCTGCTGACCTATTCAGGCACCACAACTCCTTGATCGACGGCGGCGGGGACCGGAGCGGGGGCGGACGGGGGCTGGGCGGGGATTTCGGCTTGTAGGACGCCTACGGCGCAGGCCCAGAGGGGGAAGGGGAGTACGGCGACGCGTTCCGTGCCGCCTACGCCGATTCCGACGGCCTGCTGGCTGAAGAACAGCAGAGTTCCGATCAGCGCGACGACCCCGGCGGTGACGGTGAGACCTCGCCACCGGCCGAGCGTGGTGGTGCGTGGTGCGAAGCCGGCGACGAGGAGGCCGACGTTGCCCAGTCCCATGATCAGGAATGCGCCGAGGACGTGCAGGTTCTCGTTGACGTCGGCCGGATAGCGGGCCGCCAGGGCGTACCCGACGGTGGCCAGCAACAGGAGCGCCTGCGCGCAGCGCACGACGCCGCCGCGACCGAGAACCCGCCAGGTCAGCAGGAGCCCGGCGGCGAGCAGGACGGCGGTGACCAGCATCGCGGCGTTCATCAGCGGGTGCCAGGGTGAGCAGACGTAGCGGGGTCTGGTGGTGTCCCAGATGCCGCAGTGGGCGTTGCCGAGATCGCTGATGTTGTGGATGGCCCAGCTGTAGGTCGGCTCGCGCCAGCGCAGGCCGGTGACCAGGCTGGCGACGAGGAAGATCGGTGCGGCTCCGGCCCAGCACAGCGCGCCGACCCGGCCGGTGCGGTTGAGGTTCATGCCGTCGAGCACACCAGGGCGGCGGGTCTCGGCGCACTACGCGCAGCCGGCCGGTTCGGGGTAGTGACAGCCGTACCCGGAGGGCTCGGCGTGGGGCGCGCACCGGGCGGGGTGTGGTCGGTCCCAGCGGATAGGCTGGGCGGCGGCCGAGCAGACGAGTGCGAGAAGGAGCCATCCGTGCGCCCAGGTGGACAGCCGAACATGCAGCAGATGCTGAAGCAGGCGCAGAAGATGCAGCAGCAGATCGCCGCCGCCCAGGCCGAGTTGGCCGAGGCCGAGCTGACCGGCACCGCCGGCGGTGGGCTGGTCACCGCGACCGTCTCCGGCTCCGGTGAGCTGAAGGCCATCAAGATCGACCCGAAGGCCGTCGACCCGGACGACGTGGAGACGCTGGAGGACCTGGTCGTCGCGGCCGTGCACAACGCCGCCGAGGCCGCACGGGAGCTGACCGAGCGCAAGATGGGCCCGGTCGCCGGTGGCATGGGCGGCCTCGGCCTGCCCGGTTTCTGAGCCGGCAGATGTACGAAGGTGCCATCCAGGACCTGATCGACGAGCTGGGCCGGCTGCCGGGCGTGGGCCCGAAGAGCGCTCAGCGGATCGCGTTCCACGTCCTGTCGGCGGATCCGGCCGACGTCAACCGGCTGGCCGGCGCGCTGCGCAAGGTCAAGGAGCTGGTGCGGTTCTGCACGACCTGCTACAATGTGGCCGAGTCCGAGCAGTGCCGGATCTGCCGCGACACACGGCGCACCGACGAGGTGCTGTGCGTGGTGGAGGAGCCCAAGGACGTGGTCGCCATCGAGCGGACGGGTGAGTTCCGCGGTCGCTACCACGTGCTGGGCGGCGCGATCAATCCGCTGGAGGGGATCGGTCCGGACAACCTGCGCATCCGGGAGTTGCTGATCCGGCTCGGCGGCGGCGGGGTCCGGGAGTTGATCCTGGCCACGGACCCGAACACCGAGGGTGAGGCGACCGCCACCTACCTGGCGCTGATGGTGAAGCCGATGGGCATCGCGGTGACCCGGCTGGCCAGCGGGCTGCCGGTCGGCGGCGATCTGGAGTACGCCGACGAGATCACCCTGGGCCGGGCCTTCGAGGGTCGCCGGGCCGTCTGAGTCGTACCCGTGGGGGTGGTGCCGTCACCGACGGTGCCGCCCCCGTTTCGGTGTCCGGCCCGGCACGGATCGATGTGTCGCCACCTGTGTCCGCCGTGCCGTCGACTGTCAGACCCCGGCCCAAGGTGTCGGCTTGGTAGCGATTGCCTAACGCCCGTTCCGCTTCGCGTGTGACATGTCATAGCCTCCCGCACACGGACCGAGCCACAGCTCGGCGTGGTCATGCGCATGACAGAGGTGAGAGATGCAGGCGAGAAGGCTTAAAACGGCCGTGGCCATCGCGGCCGTTGCCGCTCTGGCGGTCGGCGCGGCCGGCTGCGCGAAGAGCGAGCGCGACGGCGACAGTGGCGAGGCCAAGACTGGCGGCACCTTCATCTTCGCGGGTGCCGGTGACCCGAAGAACTTCGATCCGATCTTCAACGATGACGGTGAGTCGTTCCGGCCGGTCCGGCAGATGTTCGACACCCTGGTGAGCCACAAGCCGGGCACCGCGGAGCTGCAGGGCGGTCTGGCGGAGAGTTGGGAGCACGACCCGGCGGGCAAGGTCTGGACGTTCAAGCTCCGCCAGGGCGTGAAGTTCCACGACGGTACGCCGTTCAACGCCGCCGCGGTCTGCTTCAACTTCGACCGCTGGTACAACATGAAGGGCGCTGCCGCCCAGTCCCAGATGATCTACTACATGGACGTCTTCGGGGGCTTCGCCAAGAACGAGAGCGAGTCCGCCGGCAAGCCGGTCTACAACAAGTGTGAGGCGCAGGGCGATGGCACCGCGGTCGTCACGCTGAACCAGTACAAGGGTGCCTTCCCGGGGGCCTTCGCGCTGACCTCGCTGTCGATCGCGAGCCCGGAGGCGTTGAAGAAGTACGACGCCAACACGGTGAAGCAGAACGGCGACTCGTTCGAGTACAGCGCCTTCGCCACCACCAACCCGGTCGGCACCGGCCCGTTCACCTTCGGTGGCTGGGACAAGGCCAAGAACGAGATCACCCTGAACCGCAACCCGGACTACTTTGGCGACAAGGCCAAGGTGGACAAGATGATCATCAAGATCATCAAGGACGAGAGCACCCGCAAGCAGGAGCTTCGTGCCGGCACCGTGCAGGGCATCGACTTCCCGGCCCCGGCCGACCGCAAGGCGCTCGAGGGTGAGGGCTTCCAGGTCGTCAACCGCCCGGCGTTCAACATCCTCTACCTCGGCCTCAACCAGAAGAACCCGAAGCTGAAGGACCTGCGGGTGCGGCAGGCGATCGCCTACGCCCTCAACCGCCAGCAGCTGGTGCAGACCAAGGGCCCGGGTGGCGCGAAGGTCGCCGACGAGTTCCTGCCGGACACCGTGCTCGGCTACGCCCCGGACGTGCAGAAGTACGACTACAACCCGGAGAAGGCCAAGCAGCTCCTCAAGGACGCTGGCGCCGAGGGTCTGACGCTCAACTTCTACTACCCGCCGGACGTCACCCGGCCGTACATGCCGAACCCGCAGGAGATCTTCACCGTCCTCGCCAACGACCTGCAGGCCGTCGGCATCAAGGTCAACGGTGTGCCTCGCCCGTGGAACGGTGGCTTCAAGGACGACGTGCAGCAGTTCGGCAAGCACGACCTGCACATCCTCGGCTGGACGGGTGACTACAACGACCCGGGCAACTTCGTCGGCACGTTCTTCGGCCGGGGCAAGGCCGAGTTCGGGGACCAGTCGATGACCGAGATGTTCGACGCCATCACCAAGGCTGACGGCACCGTCGACGAGGCGGGCAAGAAGGCGGCCTGGGAGCAGGTCAACCGGGACATCGCCACCAAGTGGCTGCCGGCCGTTCCGCTCTGGCACGCCCCGCCGGCCATCGTCGTCACCAAGGACGTCAAGGGCCTCGTGGCCAGCCCGTTGACCGACGAGCGATTCAACACGGTCAGCATCAGCAAGTGACGTCCCTCGGCTGAGGCCGTAGGCGTGATCGGCCCGGGTCCGGGGTTCCTCCCGGCCCGGGCCGATCCGCGATCTTTGAGAGTCTGGTGTGTGAGAGATGTTGCGAGTCATAGTCCGCCGCCTGTTGCAGCTGGTGGTGACCCTCATAGCGCTGTCGGCGCTGATCTTCGTCTGGTTGCGGAATCTGCCCGGAGGGCCGGTCGAGGCGCTGCTCGGCGAGCGGGCCACGCCCGAGAGCCGCGAGCTGCTGACCAGGGCGCTCGGCTACGACCAGCCGATCCTGGTGCAGTACGGCAAGTTCATGCAGCGGGTGCTCACCGGCGACTTCGGCAACTCGATCCGGACCGGTGACCCGGTCACCGAGATCATCAGCCGCGCCTTCCCGGCCACCATCGAGTTGGCCCTCGCCGCGATGATCATCGCCATCGGCCTCGGTGTGCCACTCGGCTACCTGGCCGCCCGCTGGCGCGGACGCTGGCCGGACAACCTCACCATCGCCGGCACCCTGCTCGGCATCTCCATCCCGATCTTCTTCCTGGGCTATCTGCTCAAGGACGTCTTCACCCAGAACATCCACTGGTTCCCGCCGTCCGGGCGGCTCACCACGGGTCTGGACAACACGAACGTCACAGGTTTCTTCGTGCTCGACGGCCTGCTCACCCGGGAGTTCGACGCGAGCGCGGACGCCCTGTGGCACCTGATCCTGCCGGCGATCACGCTCGCCACCATCCCGTTGGCGGTGATCGTGCGGATCACCCGGGCCAGCGTGCTCGACGTCCTGAACGAGGACTACGTACGGACCGCCGAGGCGAAGGGCCTGCGCCACCGCACCATCCGTGGACGGCACATCCTGCGCAACGCGCTGCTGCCCGTGGTCACGACCATCGGCCTGCAGACCGGTGCGCTGCTCTCCGGCGCGGTGCTCACCGAGAAGGTCTACAACTGGGGCGGCATCGGCACGCTGATCACCGACTCCATCAGCGGCGGCCGGGACTACCCGGTGCTCCAGGCGATCATCCTGCTCGCCGCGCTGGTCTTCGTGGTGGTCAACCTGCTGGTCGACCTCTCCTACGCCTTCATCGACCCGAGGGTGCGTGTGCGATGAGTGACCCGACCACCCAGGCCGGCACGCCGGCCCCCCGCCCCGGGAACGACAAGCCCCGTCCCGGGATGAGCGAGCGCAGCATCGGCCTGCTCGGCGACCGCAAGAAGGCCCGGCTCGACGAGTTGGCCCAGGCGAGTGCCTCCGACCGGGGCGGGATCAGCCTCGTCCGCGACGCCCTGCGCCGGCTGCGGCGCAACCCGGTCGCCGTCGTCGGAGCCGTGATCGTGGGGCTGTTCGTCCTGGTGGCGATCTTCGCCCCGCTGATCGCACCGCACGACCCGGTGCAGCGCTTCGACGAGCTGACCAAGGGCCTCACCGTGGACACCATCCCCGGGGCCAGCAGTGGATTCCCGTTCGGCTCCGATCCACTCGGCCGGGACTTCCTGTCCCGCATGATCTACGGCGCCCGGCAGACGCTCTTCGTGGGCGTCCTCGCGACCCTCATCGGTCTCGCCCTCGGGGTGCTGCTCGGCGCGATCGCCGGTGCCTTCGGCGGCTGGGTCGACGTGGTCCTGATGCGACTCACCGACGTGATGCTGGCCCTGCCCAGCCTGCTGCTCGCGATCACCCTGGTCGCGATGGCCAGCCGGTCGAGCCAGTGGACAGTCATCTTCGCGGTGGCCATCGTGAGCGTGCCGATCTTCGCCCGGCTGCTGCGCGGCTCCATGCTGGCCCAGCGGGAGAGCGACCACGTGCTCGCCGCCCGCGCGCTCGGCGTCAAGGAGCGCAACATCGTGCTGCGGCACATGCTGCCCAACTCGCTGACCGCCGTGATCGTGCAGGCCACCCTGACCTTCGCGGTGGCCATCCTGGACGCCGCCGCGCTCTCCTTCCTGGGCCTCGGCGACCCGGACATCAACCGGGCCGAGTGGGGCCTGATGCTCGGTGTGGACGGCCAGCGCTACTTCGAGGTCCGTCCGGAACTGGCGTACTACCCCGCGCTCGCCATCATCGTGGTGGCGCTCGGCTTCACCCTGCTGGGTGAGGCGATGCGCGAGGCGATCGACCCGAAGAACCGGCGGTGACCACGGTGAGCGCTGTCAGCGCGCCCGGACCCCGTCTCGGGCGAGCGCGAGGAGTGAGCTTGCGAGCCCCACAGTCGCGAGCGAAGGACCACAGCAGTGAGGAAGTGACCCGATGAGCCTGCTCGACGTCCGTGACCTGAGCGTCGTGTTCCAGCGGCGCGGCGAGCGGCCCTTCACCGCCGTGGACAAGGTCAGCTTCACGGTGGAGCCGGGGCAGACGGTCGGCCTGGTCGGCGAGTCCGGCTGCGGCAAGAGCGTGACCAGCCTGGCCATCATGGGCCTGCTGCCCAAGCGCGGTAACCGGGTCACCGGGGAGGTGCTCTTCGACGGCACCGACCTGCTGAAGCTGCGACCCGACGACATGCGTGACCGACGCGGCCGGGAGATCAGCATGATCTTCCAGGACCCGCTCTCCTCGCTGAACCCCGTCATCCCGATCGGGGTCCAGGTGGCCGAGGTGTTGGAACGTCACCAGGGCCGGGACCGCAAGCAGGCGCTGCGCGAGTCGCGGGACCTGCTCGACGCGGTCGGAATCCCCGACCCGCAGCGGCGGCTCAGCGAGTACCCGCACCAGATTTCCGGCGGCATGCGCCAGCGCGCGCTGATCGCCATCGCGTTGGCCTGCAAGCCTCGGCTGCTGATCGCCGACGAGCCGACCACCGCGCTCGACGTGACCATCCAGGCGCAGATCCTCACCCTGCTCAAGCAGTTGGTCGACGAGACCGGCACCGCACTTGTCATGATCACGCACGATCTGGGCGTGGTGGCCGGGCTCTGCGACACCGTCAACGTCCTCTACGGCGGCAAGGTGGTCGAGCGGAACCGACGGCACGAGCTGTTCGCGCACGCCCGGCACCCGTACACGCACGGGCTGCTCAACTCGGTGCCCCGGCTGGACTCACCGCGCGGTGAGCGGCTGCACGCGATCCGCGGGTCGGTTTCCGACAACATCCCGTGGGCCGAGGGGTGCGCGTTCGCGCCGCGCTGCGACAACGTCGTGGACGCGTGCCTGGAAGGGCCGCCGCCGCTCGAACCCACCGCCACCGGCGGCGACCTCCGCTGCAACAACCCCGTCTCCGAGGAGGTGGCGGTCCGATGACCGAACAGACCGAACCCCTGATCGAGCTGCGCGACATCAAGGTCCACTTCCCGATCAAGAGCGGCCTGCTCTTCGACCGCACCATCGGGTACGTCTACGCGGTGGACGGGGTGTCGCTGAGCATCCGCAAGGGCGAGACGTACGGCCTGGTCGGCGAGTCGGGCTGCGGCAAGTCGACGTTGGGTCGCGGCCTGCTGCGGCTCGTCGAACCGACCGAGGGCGAGATCGTCTTCGACGGCACCGACGTCCGCGCGCTCAAGGGCGAGGCGATGCGCAAGGCCCGCCGCCGGATGCAGATGATCTTCCAGGATCCGCTCTCCAGCCTCGACCCCCGACAGTCGGTGGAGTCGCTGTTGGTGGAGGGGCTCAAGGCGCACGGGCTGGCCGGCGACAAGGCCGAGACCAACCGGAAGCTGCGCGAGACGCTGGAGGCGGTCGGCCTGCCCGCGTCGGCCCTCGGCAAGTATCCGCACGAGTTCTCCGGTGGCCAGCGCCAGCGGATCGGCATCGCCCGCGCACTGGTGCTCAACCCGGACCTGATCGTCGCCGACGAGCCGGTCTCCGCGCTTGACGTGTCGATCCAGGCCCAGGTGCTCAACCTGCTGGAAGACCTGCAGAACGAGCGTGGCCTGACCTACCTGATCATCGCGCACGACCTGGCGGTGGTGCGGCACATCGCCGACACGGTGGGCGTCATGTATCTCGGCGGGCTGGTGGAGGAGGCGTCCAGCGACGACCTCTACCGCGAGCCGATGCACCCGTACACCCGGGCGCTGATGTCGGCGGTGCCGGTGCCCGACCCGCTCGTGGAGGACCGCCGGGAGCGGATCCTGCTCGCCGGTGACCTGCCCTCGCCGACCAGCCCGCCGTCGGGCTGCCGGTTCCACACCCGGTGCCCGTGGGCGCAGCCGACCCGGTGCGCCGACGAGCGGCCGGAACTGCGCGACGTGGTCGGTGGGCACCGGGTGGCCTGTCACTTCGCCGAGGACATCGCCGCCGGCCGGATCCGGCCGCACGAGGTCGAGGTGGAACTGGTCCGCCCGACCGAGGGCACCGGCCCGGTCGACCCGCCGGGCGAGCTGATCCCCACCCCGTGACGCCGCCAGGGGCCGTCCGGGAACGGACGGCCCCTGGGACGGGTAGGTGATTCGGGTGGCTCAGCCCTCGGGGCGGTGCAGCAGGCCCACCGCGACGCCGTGCACCGCGTCCAGCCCCGCCGGATCGGCAAGCGCGACCGCCGTGCCGGTCACCACATACCACTCGTCCGCGTCCTTGTACTGCACCCGCAGGGTGACCTTGCCGTCCGCGTACTCGGTGCGCAGCGTCAGGTCGCCGGTGACGACGCCGACCTCATCTGTCATCACGCCGCCGGGGCCGGGCACGATGTCGCTGGTGCGGCTCTGCGGGCCGGCCCCGCCACCGGAATCCGCGACCATGCCGGCACCCGGCACGGCGGCGGGGGTCTCGGCGGTGCCGTCCGCGGTCATGCCGGCGGCCGCCGGGCCGCCCGCCTCGGCGGCGGTCACGAATCGCCTCCCACTGAGCAGCCCTCCAACATGTCGGTCAGGGCGGCCTTCTCGGCGCTGGTCACCGTGAGCCGCCAGTAGTGCTTGACCGTCACCCAGCTCTCGGCGTACTTACACCAGTACTCCCGGTTCGCCGGCTTCCACTGGGACGGGTCCTGGTCACCCTTTGCCCGATTGGAGGACGCGGAAACCGCGATGAGCTGCGGACGTGTCGTGTCGTTGGCGAAGTCGCCGCGCTTCTGGTCGTCCCACTCGTCGGCACCCGAGCGCCACGCGTTGGCCAGCGGCACCATGTGGTCGATGTCCACATCGGCGGGATCGGCGGCGCTGCGGCCGTCGTACACGCTCTCCCAGCGCCCACCGACCACGTTGCAGCCGGAGAGCTTCACGTCCTTGCCGTCGCGCTGCAGGATGCTGTCCCGCACGTCGCAGTTCTTGCCCGTGTCCCGCCAGTGCGGGAAGTGGTCCCGGCTGTAGCCCTTCATCGAGCCAGCGGTGGCGACGGTGAGCTGGCCGAGCTGCTGCGTGGCGTTGCCGCCGTCGCTCGGCGGCGGGACGTCCGGCTCGTCCGGTGGGACGCAACCGGCCGCGCCGAGCGCCAGCGCCGCGGCGAGCGCGGTCGCCGCCACTCGCGGTCCTGATCTGGTACGCACAGACGACACCTCTCCAGCTTGCGGTCTCCCGGCGATTGCGCACAGTACCCGGGAATGGTTTCGGCGTTTCGTGGCGTCTCCCACATGATGCAAGGCAGATTGGTGTGATGACCGCACCCGCACCGGCTTCCGCCCTCCGGATGGGCACCTCCGCCGGCCGGGGGACGCTGCTCGCCGCCGTTCTCGCCTCCGGCATGGTCTTCCTCGACAGTACTGTCGTCAATGTGGCGCTGCCGAAGCTCGGGCAGGACCTCGGCGCGAACGTGGCAGATCTGCAGTGGACCGTCAACGGCTACCTGCTGATGCTCGCGGCGTTCGTGTTGCTCGGCGGCGCACTCGGGGACCGCTTCGGTCGGCGACGCGTCTTCCTCATCGGGGTGGTCTGGTTCACCGCCGCCTCGGTGCTGTGCGGGTTGGCTCAGGGCACCGGTTGGCTGATCGCGGCCCGGTTCCTCCAGGGCGCCGGGGGCGCGCTGCTCACACCCGGCTCGCTGTCGGTGCTCCAGGCCAGTTTCCACCCGGACGACCGGGGCCGGGCGATCGGCGCCTGGGCCGGGCTGTCCGGGGTGTCCACCGCGCTGGGCCCGTTCATCGGTGGTTGGCTGATCGACGCGTTGTCCTGGCGCTGGATCTTCTTCCTCAACCTGCCCATCGCCGTGCTGGTGGTGCTGGCCACGATCCGGTGGGTGCCGGAGAGCCGGGACGAGAGCGCCTCCCGGACGGCGGGGCCGGGTCGGACCCGCCGACGGTTCGACATCGGGGGAGCCCTGCTCGGCGCGCTCGCGCTCGCCGGTGTCACGTACGCCCTTGTCGACGCCCCGGCGCGGGGCTTCGACTCGGCCCCGGTGCTGATCGCGGCGCTGGTCGGGGTGCTGTCCGCGGTGGCCTTCGTGCTGCTGGAACGGCGGCGCGGCGACGCCGCGATGCTGCCCACCGGGCTGTTCGGCAGCCGGCTCTTCTCGGTGCTGAACATCTTCACCGTGGTCGTCTACGCGGCGCTCGGCGGCTTCACCTTCTTCTTCGCCGTCTACCTGCAGAACGTGGTCGAGTGGTCGGCGTTCCGCACCGGCATCGCGTTGCTGCCGATGACCCTGCTGCTGTTGGCCGGGTCGGCCCGAGCGGGCGCGTTGTCCGCGCGGATCGGCCCCCGGCTGCCGCTGACCGTCGGGCCGGTGATCGCCGCGGTCGGTCTGCTGCTGCTGCGCGGCGTCGGGCCGGGCGCGTCGTACTGGACCGACGTGCTGCCCGGGGTGCTGCTCTTCGGCATCGGGCTGACCCTGGTGGTGGCACCGCTGACCGCGTCGGTGCTGGCCGCCGTGCAGGACCGGTTCTCCGGGGTGGCCAGCGGCTTCAACAACGCCGCGTCCCGGGCTGGCGGTCTGCTCGCGGTGGCGGCGCTGCCGCTGCTCGTCGGCCTGTCCGGCAGCGGCTACGCGCAGAAGGCCGAGCTGACCGAGGCGTTCCGGGGTGCCATGGTCTGGTGTGTGGGCTTGTTGCTGGCCGGGGCGGTGCTGGCCCTCGTGTTGGTGCACCGGCCGCCCCGCGCGGCCCCACCGTCGCAGCCCTGCCACTCGCTGCCCGCGGCCACGCCCCCGAGGTAGGAGACCACCTCGGGGACGCGGCGCGGGTGATCAGCCGCGGGCGCGGTTGACGGCGCTGGTGACCGCCTTGATCGAGGCGGTGACGATGTTGGCGTCGGTGCCGACGCCCCAGACCGTCCGACCGTCGACCTCGCACTCCACGTACGCGGCGGCCTGCGCGTCCCCACCGGAGGACAGCGCGTGCTCGTGGTAGTCGAGCACCCGCACGCCCACCCCGACCGACTGCAGCGCGTTCACGTACGCGTCGATCGGGCCGTTGCCGACCGCGGCGAGCGAGTGCTGCTCGGTGCCCACGACGACCTGGGCGTCGATCTCGACCTTGCCGTCGGTGGTGCCGATCGTGTAGCCGCTCAGCCGGACCGCCGGGTCGGGCTGGTGGTCGAGCAGGTAGTGCGTCGCGAAGATCTCCCACATGGCGCCCGGGTCGACCTCGCCGCCGTCGTGGTCGGTGACGTGCTGCACCACCCCGGAGAACTCGATCTGGAGCCGGCGCGGCAGGTCCAGTTGGTGCTCGCTCTTCATGATGTACGCGATGCCGCCCTTGCCGGACTGCGAGTTGACCCGGATGACCGCCTCGTAGGTGCGGCCCAGGTCCTTCGGGTCGATCGGCAGGTACGGCACGGCCCACGGGTGCTCGTCCATCGGCACACCGGCGGCCTCGGCGTCGGCGGCGAGGGCGTCGAACCCCTTCTTGATGGCGTCCTGGTGGGAGCCGGAGAAGGCGGTGTAGACCAGGTCGCCCGCGTACGGGTGGCGCTCGTGCACCGGCAGTTGGTTGCAGTATTCGACAGCTCGCCGGATCTCGTCGATGTTCGAGAAGTCGATCATCGGGTCGATGCCCTGGGAGAACAGGTTGAGGCCCAGCGTCACCAGGTCGACGTTGCCGGTGCGCTCGCCGTTGCCGAACAGGCAGCCCTCGATGCGGTCCGCACCGGCGAGCAGGCCCAGCTCGGCGGCGGCCACCCCGGTGCCCCGGTCGTTGTGCGGGTGCAGGCTCAGCACCACGCTGTCCCGGCGCGGCAGGTGCCGGTGCATCCACTCGATCGAGTCGGCGTACACGTTCGGTGTGGCCATCTCGACGGTGGCCGGCAGGTTGATGATCAGCGGCCGGTCGGGGGTCGGGTCGATCACGTCGATCACCCGGGAGCAGACCTCCAGCGCGTACTCCAGCTCGGTGCCCGTGTACGACTCCGGCGAGTACTCGTAGAAGATCTCCGTGTCCGGGGTGTGGATCTCCGCGTACTTCTGGCAGAGTCGCGCCCCGCTCGTGGCGATGTCGGCGATGCCGTCGCGGTCCAGCCCGAAGACCACCCGCCGCTGCAGGGTGGACGTCGAGTTGTAGAAGTGCACGATGGCCCGCTTCGCGCCGCGCAGCGACTCGAACGTCCGCTCGATCAGGTGCTCCCGGCACTGCGTGAGCACCTGGATGGTCACGTCGTCCGGGATCATGTCCTGCTCGATGAGCTGCCGGACGAAGTCGAAGTCGGTCTGGCTGGCCGACGGGAAGCCGACCTCGATCTCCTTGTAGCCCATCTGGACGAGCAGCTGGAACATCCGGCGCTTGCGCTCGGGCGACATCGGGTCGATCAGGGCCTGGTTGCCGTCGCGCAGATCCACCGCGCACCAGCGGGGAGCGGCGTCGACGGTGCGGGTGGGCCAGGTGCGGTCCGGCAGCTCCACCCGGAACTGCTCCCCGTAGGGCTGGTAGCGGTGGTACGGCATCCGGCTCGGGCGTTGCCGGGCGATCGGATCGGTCTCGGCGTCGGTGACAGGTTGAGCCATCTCGGAGTGCTCCCTGGAACATGTGGCGTCAGCAGATCGGAAGGTGTCGGCGCGCTGCCGGGCGACGATGCGCGGCGGCGCCGAGAAGAAAATCGGATGTGCTGGACGGCGCGATGCGACTCCGCGACGAGGTGCCGGCCGGTCAGGCCTCGTCGCGGCGGCTAAGGAGGAGAAGCGCCCGCCACATGACCAAATCACCCTACGTGATGGAACGGAGGGTGGAAAGGCTGGTCCGGACTATGGGACTGGTGTCCTGGTCGGCTCCGGGGCCTCGGCACCCAGCCGCGGCGTCCGTTCGGCCCAGGTCACCACGGGTACGACAGCCACTCCGATCAGCACGAAGATCGCTGCTGTCGGTAACCAACCCCACCCGCCGGTGCTCACTCCGAGCGCGGTCAACGCGGCCGGAGCGACCAGGTACTGCAGCTGCTTGCCGAGCCGGAACGCCCCCACGTAAGCGCCGCGCTGGGCGGCCGGCGGCAGGGTGGCGGTGAGCCCCCAGGAGCCCGCCGACTCGATCAACTCGGCCAGGATCAGCAACGTCGCGGCGGCCACCAGCACCACCACGGTGAGCGGGCCCCGGGTGACTCCGGAGATCGGCAGGACCAGACAGAACAGGGCGATCAGCAGGGCGCCCCGGCGGGAGGCCCGGGCCGCGCCCGGCGCGGTGTCGGCGCCCCGGCTGACGCGTACCTGGAGCAGCACGATCAGGACCGTGTTGAGCAGCACCAGTCCGGCGATCACCGTCTTCGGGGCGTCGGTGTGGCTGAGGATCCACAGCGGCAGCACCGTCAGGTAGAGCGTCTGGTGCGCGGTGAGCAGCCCGGACAGCAGGGTCACCGCCAGGAACGGGCGGTCGCGCAGCACGGCGAGCCGACTCATCGGCTCCGTCGGCCGGGTCACCTGCGGCAGCCGGGGCAGTCGCCGCACGAAGAGCGCCGTCACCAGGAAGACCGCCGAGATGAACCAGACCATTCCCCGGTACGCCTCGATCGTGTCCACCGCCAGCACCAGGCCACTGATCACCGCGCCCAGCCCGAATCCGACGTTCAGTGACGAACGCTGGTACGCCATCGCCGTCACCCGTTCGGCCGGGGGCAACGCGTTGATCGAGTAGACCTGCCGGGCCACGCCGGTCGCGGCGTCCACGGCGGCCAACGCCACCACCACGGCGAGGAAGCTGGCGAAGCCGCCCACGAGCGGGTAGCTCGCGAACAGCGCCGCGTCCAGCACCATCCCGACCACCCAGACGCGCTGCGGTCCGTACCGGTCGGTGAGACCGCCCAGCGGCACGGTCCCCAGCAGCGACACCCCCGCCGCGATGGACAGCCCCAGCCCGACCTGCGCGGCGCTGAGCCCGAGCGCCCGGGTGAAGAAGACGGCGCTGCCGGCGTGGAACAGGCCACTACCGACGGCGCTGATCATCGCCTGTACGGCCAGGGCACGGGTCAGCCCGGCCGGCGGTACGACGTTTCGGACGGCGGCGCGGATGGTGTCTCTGGTCCCCATGGCGGTGAGTGAACCGGGCCCCCACGAGGTCGGTCGATTCTTTTAGGCTGAACCGAATCCTGCTCCGGGGGTGCGCGTGTCCGAGTTGCGGTTCTGCCTGGCCGACGTGGCAGGAGTGCGGCTCGCCGTGTCGCCGGCCAACGAGACGGTCATGAGCATGTGGGCGCTCGCCGACCCGGTCCGCTACGCGGTGCACCTGCCCTGGATCGACCGGGCCCGGGCGACGCTGCGTCGACCCGAGGTGGCCACCCGGGTCCGACCGCTCGTGGAGCTGACCCTGCCTCGTCGGTGGTTGCCCGACTTCCTCACCCCGGCGGCCCGGCCGAACGCGCAGATGGCCGAGCAGCTCGACCAGATCGCCGCGACGCCGCCGGCAGTGGTGGTCCAGGACCTGCTGGCGACCACTCCGCGTCGGCCGCTGGGTCCGTTCGGGCGGGCGCTGCTCACCGACCCCGTCGGGTTGCTGCCGCAACTCGTCGACGCGGTGCGGGTCTGGCACGACGAGGCGATCGTCCCGGACTGGCCCCGGATGCGCGCGCTGCTCGACGCGGACGTGGCGTACCGGGCCGCGCAACTCGCCGAGGGCGGTGCCGGCCGGCTGTTCGAGCAGCTCCACCCGAGCCTGCGCTGGCTCGGTGACCGGGTGGTCAGCGACGACCCGTTCGAACGGGACTTCGATCTCCGTGGTCGCGGGTTGGCGCTGAATCCGGGCGTGTTCACCGACCGGCGGGTCCTGTGGAACCTGCTGGAAGACTCGCTGCCGGCCGGCGTCTATCCGGTTCGGGCGGTCGGGACGCTCTGGGAGGCGGCCGGGCCGCCGCCCGGCGACCCGCTGGCCCGGGTGATCGGCCCCGGCCGGGCCGCGCTGCTGCACCTGCTCGACACGGCGACGACCACCACCGACCTCGCCCGCCTCGCCGCGATGTCCGCCGGAAACGTCTCCCAGCACCTGGCCGCCCTGCACGCCGCGGGCCTGGTCACCCGGTCTCGACAGGGCCGACACGTCCTCTACCGCAACACCGACGCCGCGCGGGTCCTGCTGCGGGCCAGCGGCGGGTGAGTCGGCTGTCGGTCAGCGCAGCAGCAGATCGGCGACCGGGCGGCGGTGTCGCAGGCCGGTCTCCCTGGCGCGCAGATCGGCCGGCAGGGCGAACGGGTCGCCGAGGCGGCCGACGGCGGCGACCACCAGCGGGCGCACGCCCCCGGGCAGGTCGAGTTCGGTGCCGAGGCCGGTCTGGTCGAAGCGGGTCAGTTGTCGCACGTGCAGGCCGAGCGCGGTGGCCTGGAGGGTCAGGTGGGCCATCGCCTGACCGAGGTCGTACGCGGCCCGTTCGGCGTCGCCGCCGGTGTGCGCGCCGACCACCAGGGTCGCGGCGTGTCGGGCCCACCCCTGGTCGTCGGCCGGAAGATTGATCAGGATCCGCTTCCAGGTGTCGTCGTCCCGGTGGCCGAGGGCGAACCGCCAGGGCTGTTCGTTGTCCGTCGACGGCGCCCAGCGCGCGGCCTCCAGCAGCGAGGCTGCCTCGTCCGGGGTCAACTCGGCGTTCGGGTCGAAGGCGCGGGGGCTCCAGCGGAAGGCGAGCAGCGGAGTGAGATCGGCCATGGGTGAAGTGTTCCCGATGGGCGATTCGCCCCCTTGCTCGCGTTGGTCAAATGTGGGCAAGACCACCCGTAACGGGATGAAGATCAGGGCGTTCCCGCGCTGGGACTGCCCGACGGGTCGGGGCTCGGGGGCGCCGCGATGTCGAGCGGATCCCGGTCGACGACCACCGGCCCCGCCAACTGCACGGTGGCCGGTGCCGCACCCGGCGGTGCGGCAAGTCTCAGCGTCCCGGCCTCGGTCCGTACACCGGTCGGTGTGCCGTCCCGGTCGTAGCAGTAGATGCCCACGTCCAGCGGGGCGTTGAGCGACGCCGAGGTGGAGTCCACCGAGTAGCAGGTGCCGGTGAGGCCCTCGGGTGGGTTGGCGGACGCCACAGCCAGTGGTGAGCGGCGGTCGGTGAGCACGTCCAGCCAGTCGGTGAGCAGGTGCTGGACCCGGGGGTCCGCCCGGCGCGGGATCGCGTCGTCGCGCTCACCGAGGCGTACGCAGCTCGCCGGCTCCGGTCGGCCGGCCGAGGGCAGGGCGCACTGGAACAGCCCGTCGCTCGTGGCGGCCATCGAGATGTCGGCGGTGCCACCCAACGCGCCGCCCGGCACGTCGACCCGCCAACTGCCGTCGTTCGCGCTGGTGAACGCGATGGTGCGGTCCGGCTTGCCCGTCTCGGCGTACACGTACTGCGCCACCAGGTGGCGATCCTGGGCGGCTGCGGCAAGCGTGGCCAGCTCGTCGCGCGCGGCGTCCACCGCGACCGGCCCCGGATCGGCGGGCGGCGGGGTCGGCGGCTGCGCGTCGGTGCAGGCGAGCAGCAGAGCGGGCAGGGCGAACACGAGCGGCCCGAGCACGCGGCCGGCCGAGCGGGTGAGGACGGGCACCGGCCCATTCTGGTGGGTGCGGGCCGTCGGGTGCGACCTGCGCGTACCGGTTCGTGTCGGCGTGTCGGACGTGGCCGTTTCGGCGTACCGCCGGAGCTGGTGGGACCGGCCCGGCCGGCCTCGCACGGGCCGGATGGTGGGATCACCTGACCCGGGGTCGTTACCCGCCGGTTACCCTCAAGGGGTCTGACACGCGCCGCCGGCCCCGGTTCCGGCGGCGTCGGCACGCTCAGGGTCGCTGGGAGGGAGTGCACAGTCGTGGCACTCGTGGTGCAGAAGTACGGCGGGTCCTCCGTCGCCAACGCCGAGCGGATCAAGCGGGTGGCCGAGCGCATCGTCGACGCCCGCAAGGCCGGCGACGACGTGGTGGTGGTGGTCTCCGCGATGGGGGACACCACCGACGAGCTGCTGGACCTGGCCAACCAGGTCAGCCCGCTGCCGCCGGGCCGCGAGCTGGACATGCTGCTCACCGCCGGGGAGCGGATCTCCATGGCGTTGCTCGCCATGGCCATCCACAACCTGGGGTACGAAGCCCGCTCGTTCACCGGCTCGCAGGCCGGCGTGATCACCACCTCGGTGCACGGCCGCGCCCGGATCATCGACGTCACCCCCGGGCGGCTCAAGGGCGCGCTCGACGAGGGGTCGGTGGTCATCGTGGCCGGCTTCCAGGGTGTCTCGCAGGACACCAAGGACGTCACCACGCTGGGCCGGGGCGGCTCGGACACCACCGCCGTGGCGCTCGCCGCAGCCCTGCACGCCGACGTGTGCGAGATCTACACCGACGTGGACGGCATCTTCACCGCCGACCCACGGATCGTGCCCAACGCCCGACACATCCGGCAGATCACCTACGAGGAGACGCTGGAGCTGGCCGCGTGCGGCGCGAAGGTGCTGCACCTGCGTAGCGTGGAGTATGCCCGGCGGGCGGGGTTGCCGATCCACGTTCGTTCGTCATACTCGACCAACACCGGCACGATGGTCACCGGATCGATGGAGGACCCTTCCGTGGAGCAGGCACTGATCACCGGGGTCGCACACGACCGCAGCGAGGCCAAGATCACGATCGTCGGGGTGCCCGACGAGCCGGGTGCCGCCGCGCGGATCTTCGACACCGTCGCCGGTGCCGAGATCAACATCGACATGATCGTGCAGAACGTCTCCACCGAGGGCACCGGCCGGACGGACATCTCGTTCACCCTGCCCAAGGCCGACGGTCCGACCGCGATGGCCGCGCTCAGCAAGATCCAGGAGCCGGTCAAGTTCAAGGGCCTGCTCTACGACGACCACGTCGGCAAGGTCTCCCTGATCGGCGCCGGCATGCGCTCGCACCCCGGTGTGGCCGCCGGCTTCTTCGCCGCGCTCGGCGCGGCCGGGGTCAACATCGAGATGATCTCGACCTCCGAGATCCGGGTCTCCGTGGTCTGCCGCGACACCGACCTCGACGCCGCCGTCCGCGCCATCCACGACGCGTTCGAGCTGGGCGGCGATACCGAAGCCGTGGTCTACGCGGGGACAGGTAGGTAGCGCCGATGACGGCGCTGCCCACCCTCGCCGTGGTCGGAGCGACAGGTGCCGTCGGCACCGTGATGTGTGAGCTGCTCTCCGGGCGCCGCAACGTCTGGGGTGAGATCCGGCTCCTCGCCTCCGAACGCTCGGTCGGCAAGCGGGTGCGCTGCCGAGGTGAGGACGTCGTCGTCCAGGCGCTGACCCCGGAGGCGTTCGACGGGGTCGACGTGGCGATGTTCGACGTGCCCGACGAGGTCTCCGCCGAGTGGGCGCCGATCGCCGTCGCCCGCGGCGCGATCGCCGTCGACAACTCCGGCGCGTTCCGGATGGACCGGGACGTCCCGCTCGTCGTTCCGGAGATCAACCCCGAGCAGGTCCGCGAGCGGCCCCGGGGCATCATCGCGAACGCCAACTGCACCACCCTCGCGATGATCGTCGCGGTGGCGCCCCTGCACCGCGAGTACGGCCTGCGGGAGCTGGTGCTCGCCTCCTACCAGGCGGTCTCCGGTGCCGGCCAGGCCGGCGTGGACATCCTGCACGACCAGCTCACCAAGGTCGCCGGGGACCGCGCGCTCGGCTCGCGCACCGGCGACGTCCGCCAGGCGGTCGGCGACGACCTCGGCCCGTTCCCGGCTCCACTGGCGCTCAACGTGGTGCCCTGGGCCGGCTCGGCGGCCGACGACGGCTGGTCGTCGGAGGAGATGAAGATCCGCAACGAGTCGCGGAAGATCCTCGGTCTGCCCGACCTCAAGGTGTCCGCCACCTGCGTCCGGGTGCCGGTGGTCACCGGCCACTCGGTGGCCGTGCACGCCGTCTTCGGCACCGAGGTGGACGCCGAGGGCGCCCGCGAGGCACTGCGCAACGCGCCAGGGGTGATCCTGGTCGACGATCCCGCCGCCGGGGAGTTCCCGATGCCGATCGACGCGGTCGGCACCGACCCGTCCTGGGTCGGCCGGATCCGCCGAGCCCTGGACGACCCCCGCGCCCTCGACTTCTTCGTCACCGGCGACAACCTCCGCAAGGGCGCAGCCCTCAACACAGCCCAAATAGCCGAACTCCTAGCCAAAGAGCTAAGAACCCCCTAACCCCACCGTGCCCCGCCCCGCCCCACCGTGCCCCGCCCCGGCCGTGCTCGCGTGCGCCCCGCGCCCCGCCATCGCGGTCGATCATGGAGTTGTGGTGGGTGAATTATCCAGCTCTAGGCCCTTTGCGGGGCACCACAACTCCTTGATCGACACCGACGGCGACGCCGACGGGGGCGGGGGCGGGGGCGGGGGTTGTGGGGTGGGTTAGGCGGCGGAGAGGAGGACTCCGTCTCGGCCCTGGCGTTTTACCGCGTACAGGGCCTGGTCGGCTCTCTTCAGGGTGCGGTCGGGGGTTTCGCCGGGGTGGGGCAGTGCGACGCCCACGCTGATCGTGCGGCCGATGCGTCGGGCCGCCTCGGTCAGCCGTTCGGCGATCCGCACCGCCTCCTCGGGGCGGCTCACCTCGATCACCGCGACGAACTCGTCACCGCCGATCCGGTACAGCTCGTCGCCGTGCCGGAGCGCCTCCTCCAGAGCGCGGGCCAACCCGACAAGCACCCGGTCGCCGGCCTGGTGGCCGTACGTGTCGTTGACGATCTTGAAGCCGTCCACGTCGATCGCCAACAGCGCCGTACGCCCCGGGGTCGCCGCCGCGATCCGCTGCCCGAACGGGCCGGTGTGCCGCAACCCGGTCAGCGGGTCGGAGCTGGCCTGCTCCCGTAGTCGGGCCAGCGTGCGGAGCCGGTCGAGGTTGGTCCAGGCCTGCCCGGCGAGCAGTTCCATCAGGCTGACCGTGGTCGGGTCCGGGCGCAGGGCGCGTTCGTCGGCGACCAACAGCACCCCGCCGGCCTCCGGAGGCCCGACCGGTACGGCGACAAGCGTCTGCACCCCCGCCCGGGTCAGCGGCCGGTAGTCCTCGGTCGGGGGGTGCCCCGCCTCGCCCAGCGTGTATCCGGCGCCGTACCGGTGTGCCCGGTCGACCATCCGGTCCAGGGCGGCCGGGCCGGCCTCGGTCAGCTCGGCGCGGATCCGGGTCTCCAGGTCGTTCGACGTCACCGGGGATGGGCTGAGCTGGCCGGCGAGCAGGAGCACCGCGGTGGAGAGGGTGGAGACCTCCCGGGCGGCGCTTGCCGCCGCGCCCATCAGCTCTGCCTCGGTGAGCGCGGTGGCGAGTGCGGCGGTGTGCCGGAGCAGCTTCTCGCTGCGGCTCTCCTCGGGTGGGCCGCCGAGGGCGGCGATCCGCGCGCCGAGCCGGTCGGCCAGCCGCTGCGTCGTCCCGCGCCACAGCTCCAGGTCGGCTGGCTCACTCCACTGCAGGTCGAGCACGCCGATCGCCCGGCCCGTCGGGTCCAGCACCGGTACGCACAGTTCGGTGGTCACGTCCGGGCGTACCGGAAGGTAGTCCGGGTCGACTGTCACGTCCTCAACGACGGCGGGGCTGCCGGTGGCGTACACCCGCCCGACGATGCCGCTTCGTGCCGGCACGGTCGCGAAGACCTGCCACGCCCCGGTCGCCGCGACGCACCGCAGGCGGTCGTGGACCGCGAGTAGCACGGAGATGGTCGCGGGGGTGTGGCGGGACAGCGCGGTGACCGTCCACCGACAGGCTTCCGCCACGCTCGACGCCATCGGGAGGTGGACGGTGACGTCACGGATGACTCGCTGATGATCCACTCGCACGTCGTTCCAGGTAGGGGAGGGGCCCGGCCGGCGCCGAGCCGCGCGATCAAGCGTACTCACGGTGGCGGGAACGGCCGTCTTCGTACACACGTGCTATCCACAGGCTGTGGACACAGCCTGTGGGCGGTGTCATCGGGCGTTACAGTTGACGATCGCGCTTGCGCATGCCAATAATAGTTGGCATGAGCCAAGGTGAGCTATGGGTGAGCTGAGCGGTGATCGGCTGGTCGAGGTCCTCGCCGCGCTGGCCAGCCCACACCGACTGCGGGTGCTCGCCGCGCTGACCGGCGGCCGTGTCTACGTCTCACAGCTCGCCCGTGACCTGGGCATCAGCCGCGCACTGCTGCAGGTGCACCTGAAAAAGCTGGAGAAGGCCGGGCTGGTCACCGCGCATCTGGAGTTGTCCGAAGACGGCAAGGCACTCAAGTACTACGAGACGACGCCGTTCTCGTTGCACCTCACGCCCGACGTGGTGGCGGCCGCCGCCACGACCCTGAGCACCGCCGGAGACGGCGATGCCGTACCGAATGGAAACAGTTAGATGGACGTCACCGCCTCGGTCTTCCTCGTCGTCGTCGCCGCCCTGATCATCTCGGGTGTCTGGTA
This sequence comes from Micromonospora sp. NPDC048898, assembly GCF_043198035.1. Taxonomy (NCBI): domain Bacteria; kingdom Bacillati; phylum Actinomycetota; class Actinomycetes; order Micromonosporales; family Micromonosporaceae; genus Micromonospora; species Micromonospora sp. NPDC048898. Next base: position 371,392 of record NZ_JBICUF010000005.1, on the reverse strand, counting down.
CGCGGGCGTCCGCACGCGAACCGCGCTGGCGGGCGAGCTCCAGCGGCAGTACGCCGAGCAGGCCGCCGAGACACAGCGCCTGCTCGCCGACGTGAGCGCGCAGTTGGCCGACCTCAACCGGCGCACCGCGGACATGCAACGCATCCTCAAGGACGCCGAATGACCACCCTCAGCCTCAGCCCGCCGGTCACGCTGCTCAACGTCCCCAACGCCATCACCGCCGTACGCACGGCCGGTGCCGTCGGGCTCGCCGTGGCGGCGCTGAGCCAACGCAGCGCGCACCTGCTGATCGCCGCCTACCTGGTCTACTGGATCGGCGACATCCTCGACGGTGTCGCCGCGCGGGCGCTGGGCCAGGAGACGCGTACCGGGGCGGTCTTCGACATCGTCGCGGACCGTGCCTGCACGTCGGCCTGTGCCGCCGCGTTGATCGTGCTGCGGCCCGCCACAGCCCTGCCGATCGCGGTGTTCCTGGTCCAGTTCATGGTCATCGACCAGTTGCTGAGCCTGATGTTCCTGCGGTGGCCACTGCTCAGCCCGAACTACTTCGCCAGCGTCGACCACCGCATCTACCTGTGGAACTGGTCTCCCCCGGCGAAGGCGCTGAACACCGCCGCGGTGGTGTTGCTGGCGATCTTCGCGCCGATGGCCGTGGCCGTCACCTTCGCCGTCGGGGTCGCCGCGGTGAAGGTCGTCTCGTTGATCTGCGCCGCCCGGCTGCCGGCGGGCCTCCCGCACACCCGGCCATGATCGCCGTCCTGGTGGCTGCGGCCGTCGGGCTGCTGTCGGCCTTCCTGCCGTTCACCCCGGCCGAGCCGTACCTGATCGCGGCCGTGACGACGACGAGCACGCCACCCGTGGCGCTCGGCGTGGCCGCCGCTGCCGGTCAGACCGTCGGCAAGGTCCTGATCTTCCTCGGTGCGCGTGGCGCGATCCGTTCGACGTGGCTGCGACAGCGGCTCAGCAGACGCCCGGCCACCGCGCCGCGGCATCCGGGCCGACTGGGCACGGTGCTGGCGCGTCCGAAGGCAGCCGGAGCGCGACTCGTCGAGGTGCTGGAACGCCCCCGCCAGTCCAACGGCATGCTCCTGGTCAGCGCCGTCACCGGCTTTCCACCGCTGCTGGCCGCCAGCGTCTACCTGGGACGCACACCCATGCGCCCGGCCGCCTTCGCCCTGACGTGCCTGCTGGGCCGGGCGATCCGCTTCGTCACGGTCGCGCTGGCCCCGCAGCTCGCCGGCTACTGAAACGGTGCCGGGCCCGATCTGGTCACACCCCGCGACTGCGCGCCCGACGATAGCGTGAAGCCCTCGACACCGAGGAGGCGAGCCGCCCATGCTCATCGCTCAGCTCAGTGATCCGCACCTGACCACCGGTCTGCTCGCCGCCGCGCCGGCCGCCGGGCTACACCGTGCACTCGGTCGGGTGCTGGCGGTGCGGCCCCGCCCCGACTGCGTGGTGATCACCGGTGACCTGGTCGATCACGGCCGGCCGGACGAGTACGAGGCGCTGCGCGAGCTGATCGGCCGGTTCCCACTGCCGGTGTACCTGGCCCCCGGCAACCACGACGACCGCGAGGCACTGCTCGACGCCTTCGGGGGCACACCGTGGCTCGGCGGCGGCTTCTCCGCCTACTACCACGTCGACCACGAGGCGGCGACTGTCGTGGTGCTCGACTCGCTCGTCGCCGGCAGCGACGGCGGCCAACTCGGCGAGGAACAACTCGGCTGGCTCGACGGGGTGCTGGCCGGGCGACCCGAGGTGCCCGCCGTACTCTGCCTGCACCACCCGCCCATCGCGGTCGGCATACCCGTGGCCGACACCATCCGGCTCGCCGACGGTGACGCGCTCGCCGAGGTGATCGGGCGACACCCGCACGTCGTCCGGGTAGCCGCCGGCCACCTGCACCGCCCGGTGACCACGGGGTACGCGGGCACGGTGCTCACCGTGGCACCCAGCACGTGGAGACAGGCCACGCTCACCATGAACCCCGACGACCAGATCGGTTGGGTCGAGGAGCCAACCGCCTTCCTGCTGCACCTGGTCGAGGCGGGCGGCTGCGTGACACACACCGTGCAGGTGAGCCACTCGGCCGGTCAGACCTGCACGTCCTGAGGGTGCCCGTCGTGCTCTGGTACGTCGCGTACGGCTCGAACATGCAGGCCGCCCGCCTGGCGTGGTACATCGGTGGCGGCTGCCCGCCGGGCGGGAGGCGGACGTACCCGGGCTGCCGCGACCGGCGCCCCCCGAGCCGGTCGGTCCCGGTGTCGCTGCCCGGCGGGATCTACTTCGCCGGCGAGTCCCGTGCCTGGACCGGAGGCATGGCCTTCTACGATCCGCACCTGCCAGGCCAGGCCGCGGCCCGCGCCTACCTGGTCACCAGGGAGCAGTTCGCCGACATCGCCGCCCAGGAGATGTACCGTCCGGCGGGTGCCGCCGACCTGGCCCCCGCCCTGGTCCCCGCGACCGACGCCGCGATCGAGGCGGCCGTCGCCAACGGGCGGGCGACACTCGGCCCCGGGCGGTACGAGACGTTGGTCTGCCCCGGCAGCCACGGCTGCGTTCCCCTGCTCACCTTCACCGCGCCCGAGGGGGCGTCGGCCGTGCGGTGCCGGCCACCCGCGCCCATCTACCTCGGGATGATCGCCCGCGGTCTGCGTGAGGCACACGACTGGCCGGCCGAGCGGATCACCAGCTATCTGGCCGCCCGGCCCGGCGTGGCCGACGCCTGGCCGCCCGACGCCGTCGCCGCCCTGGTCACCGAGGCGCTGGCCGCCGGCTGACCCGCTGGCCGCCGGCTGACCCGCTGGCCGCCGGCTGACCCGCTGGGTCGGTTGGTCCGCTGTGCCGGCTGGCCCGCCGGGTCGGTCGGGTCGCTGGGTCGGTGGCCGTCAACCGAGCAGGAACTCGCGCAGCGCGGGAGCCAGCGTCGCCGGCGGCACGTCGTGGTAACCACCGTCGAGGCTGATGGACCGGCCACCCGGGACCGCCTCGGCCGCCGCCCCACTCGCGTCCCGCAGCCACTGTGGACTGCCGGTGCTGTGCACGGCGAGCGTCGGCACGGTGATGGCCGCCAGCCGGTCGGCCGGCAGTCGCCCCCCGGCGGTGACGATCGAGTCGTACACCAGGGTGTGCGCGATTGCGGTAAGCCCGCCCCACATCTGTTGCGACCGCATCCTGGTGATCTCCTCCGCCGGCAGCCCCACCGAGTCGCTGAGGAAGAGTTGCACCGCGCCGTCCCTGTCGTCGGCGGCGATCAGCTCGATGAGGCGCGCGGTGAGATCCCTCCAGACGCCCACGTGCGGACCGACCTGGAACGGTGGCTCGAACAGGGCCAACCTGGTCACCGGAAGGCCCTGCGCGGTGGCGAGGGCGGACAGGACCGCACCGGAGGAGATCCCGTAGACGGCGGCGGAACCACCGGCCGCCGCGATCAGGGCCGCCAAATCGTCGATCTCGCGACCGATCTCGTAGGGCGCGGTGTCGCCGCTGAAGCCCCGGCCCCGGCGGTCATAGCCGAAAGCGGTGAAATCCGGTGCCAACGCCGCGGCCAGCTCACGAGTCGCACCACGATCGCTGAACGCGCCGCCGACCAGGACGATCGCGGGCCCGGCACCGGACCGCTCGAACGCGATGGGCGTGCCGTCCGCCGATCGCACCTGCTCCACCGTCGGTGTCGTCTCACTCACGATGCTGCCTCCGTCCGCGCTCACCGTCCCGTCCTTTCTAGACCCTGGGTACGACGATGTCTGCCAGACCGCGGTAAACACCTGTCGCAGGCGTACCCGCAGCTCCGGGTCGACCCGGCGGCGTCCGGATGAGAGGCTTTCGGGGCAGGCGGCCATCACCTAACCGCCGCCAACCGCGACCCTTACGACGGTGTCGCGCGGCGGCCCGGTCGACCCAGAGACCGGGCCCCACGTGCGCCGATTCTCACAAGGAGATCCATGTCCATAACCGGGATGCGACGGGCCGCCATTGGCCTGACCGCGCTCGCGGTGGCCGCGTTCGGCGCGGTCGCCACCAGCCCTGAGCAGGCCGACGCGCGGCCGAAGCCGGTCGACGTCACCCTGCTGGCCCTCAACGACTTCCACGGCAACCTCGAACCACCGAGCGGGTCCAGCGGCACCATCGCCGGGCAGCCCGCGGGCGGCGTCGAATACCTGGCGACCCACCTGGCCGAGCTGCGCGCCGCCGCCAAGAAGAAGAACACGATCACCGTCGCCGCCGGCGACCTGATCGGCGCGTCCCCGCTGCTCTCCGCCGCGTTCCACGACGAGCCGACAATCGAGGCGCTGAGCATGGCCGGGCTGGACTACGCCAGCGTCGGCAACCACGAGTTCGACGAGGGCGCCGCCGAGCTGCTGCGGATCCAGAACGGCGGCTGCCACCCGGTGGACGGCTGCGCCGACGGCACCCCCTACCGGGGCGCCGGCTTCAAGTACCTGTCCGCGAACGCCTTCAAGACCGCCACCGGCAAGCCGCTGCTGGCACCGTACGCGATCCACAGGGTGCAGGGCGTCAAGGTCGGCTTCATCGGGATGACCCTGGAGGGCACCCCGCAGATCGTGAGCCAGGAGGGCGTCGCCGGCCTCACCTTCGCCGACGAGGCGGACACCGCCAACCGGTACGCTCGTGAGCTGCGCCGCAAGGGCGTACAGGCGATCGTCGTGCTGCTGCACGAGGGCGGCACCCAGGCGGCGACCGGCGGCATCAACGACTGCGTCGGCATGACCGGGCCCATCGTGGACATCACCAACCGGATGGACCCGTCGATCGACGTGGTGGTCAGCGGGCACACCCACCAGGCGTACAACTGCGACATCAACGGCAAGCTGGTCACCAGCGCCAGCTCGTTCGGTCGCCTTGTCACCGACATCGACCTCAAGATCGACCGCCGGTCCGGTGACGTCGTCTCCGCCGCCGCGAACAACGTCGTGGTCACCCGCGACGTGGCCAAGGACCCGAAGCAGACCGCACTGATCAACCACTACAAGACGGTGCTCGGCCCGGTCGCCGGCCGCGAGGTCGGCGTGACCAGCGAGGCGATCACCCGGAGCCAGGAAACCCTCTTCGGTACGAGTCTGGGCGAATCGCCGCTGGGCAACCTCATCGCCGATGCGCAGCTCGCCGCCACCGACGACGAGCAGGGCGCCGTCGCCGCCCTCATGAACCCGGGCGGGGTCCGGGCCGACCTCGACGCCGGCCCGGTCACCTACGAGGAGGCGTTCACGGTGCAGCCGTTCGCCAACAACCTGGTGACACTGGACCTGACCGGCGCACAGCTCTACTGCGTCCTGGAACAGCAGTTCGTCACCAACCGCACGCTGTACCCGTCGTCGACCGTGGGCTATGTGGTCGACCCGAACGGCACCACCGGCACGGTGGCCGACCCGTGCGCCGGCACCCGTGTGGTCCGGGGCAGCCTCACCCTCGGCGGGACCGCCGTCGACACCGCCGCCACCTACCGGGTGACGGTGAACAACTTCCTGGCCGGCGGCGGTGACGGCTTCAGCGCCCTCACCGGCGGGACCAACCGGGTCACCGGCCAGATCGACCTGGACGCGTTCGTTGCGTACCTGACCGCCCAGTCGCCGGTCTCCGCACCGACGCTGGACCGCATCCGCACCACCGCCGAGGTCCCCGCCGCCTGACGGCCGACCTCGCGATCATCGGGCCCCGGAGCACCCGCTCCGGGGCCCGACCCGTTCCCGACTTCCCATGTCCGCGTCCGGTCAGCGGGTGCCCGTTCCCGACGCCCCTTGCTCGTGTCCGTGCCCGCATCCGTTGCCGACGTCCCCTGCGCGTGCCCGTCCCAGTGCCCGCGCCTGTTTGCGCCTGGAGGTCAGGCTGGAGTGGGCGCGGGGGCGGGGGATGCCGGGGCGGTGGTCGCGAGGCCGTCCTGCTCGGTGCTGAGCAGGCGGCGCAGGGAGAGCGCGACCAGTGAGGCGACCAGGCAGCCGCCGACCACCGTCGCCACCCAGACCATGCCGTTCGCGGCGCCAATGAGCGGGCCGGCGGTCACCGGGCCGATCACACCGCTGACCCCGAAGATCATCGAACTCATGGCGTTGTAGCGGCCGCGTAGCTCGTCGGTGGCCAGTGCGTTGGTCAGCGCGGGCATCACCGGCGAGAGCATCGTCTCGCCGAAGCCGAAGATCGCCGAGCAGGCCACCACGCACACGGCGGCGAACAGGGCGCTCTCACCGCTGACCAGGCCGCCCGCGCCGAGGACCAACCAGGCGGCGGCGAACACCGCACCCACCACTGCCAGTGCCCGGGTGCGACTGCGCCCCTCGATCCGGCGGATCACCAGCAGTTGCGCGAGCACGATCATCACGGTGTTTGCCGCGAGCGCCCACGCCACCACCCGGGGGTTCACCTCGACGACCCGCACCGCGTACGCGGCGAAGCCCACCTCGACCTGCGCGTAGCCGCAGGTGGTGAGGACCAACCCGAAGATCACCAGCCGTCGGAACGGGCGGTCGCGGAGCACGGTCAGGTAGCCGCCGGGTGATGGTTCGTCGACGCCGCGACGGCTGCCGAGTCGGTGGCCCACGCCGGGCAGGGTGAGCAGGATCAGCGCCGGCAGCAGGTAGGTCACCGCGTCCAGGAGGTAGATCGCCTGGAAGGTGCCCGGCCGGGCGGTGTCGACGATCGCGCCGGAGGTCATGCCACCGATGCCGATACCGAGATTGAGCAGGGCGAAGTTCAGCCCGAAGACGCGTTGCCGCTCGCCGTCGTCGGTCAACGACGCGAGGATCGTGTTCTGCCCGGACCAGATCGCCGAGCTGCCGACGGCGATCACCGTCATCACCAGCAGGGCCGAACCGGTCGAGTGGACCAGTGCGAGCGAGCCGGTGCCGGCCGCCTCGATCAGCAGGCAGGGCACCACCACCCGGCGAGCGCCGAACCGGTCGATCAGCGTCCCGCCCAGCGGTGACAGGGCCAGGGTGACCGCGCCGTACCAGCCGATCACGAGCCCGGCGCGGGTGTCGGTGAGCCCGCGTACGTCGGTCAGGTAGATGAACAGGAACGGCAGGGTCAGACCGCGCCCGATCGCCGACAGGAGGGTGCCGACAAGGATCCGGCGGGCTTCCGAACGGCGGGGCAGAGCGCGGCGCAGCATGACCGGCATTCTGTTGGTCGGGTGTGACACCACGCGACTCGTTTTCGGCCGCGCCGCACCTTCGAGCAGCCCGACGGGTGACCGATCCCACGATGATCCACCCGACTCTCCCGCGGTCCGGCGACGTCGGCCGGGTCTGCGATGCTGACCCGATGACCGGCACCTGGCGACATCTGCCCGCTACCGCCCGCGCCATCGCCGTGACCGCCACCGTGGCCGTCGCCGCCGCCCAGGCACGTGACGGTCAGGCGTACGACGATGCGGTCGTCGGGCTCGCCGCCGACGAGCGGTCCGGCCTGGTGCTCGGCGGGGTGGTCCGGTTGTTGCTGGAGGAGAGCCATCCGGACGGGTTGGCCGGCGACGACATCCGCCAGGTGTTGACCCGTTGCGTGCAGGGGGCCGCACTGTGGCGTTCGGACGTCGACCCGCACGTGGTGCTCGTCCTGCTGGCCGGCGCACTGGGGGTGTACGACCCCGAGGGTGACGAGTCACCGCCGGACGCGTCCGCCCTGGCCCGGCACGCACCGCTGCTGGTGGCCGATCTGCTGACGGCGACCGGCGTGCCGTTGGACGACTACCTGGCCGCCGCGTTCGCCGAGATCGAGCGCACCGAACGGCAGGACTGACCGGCGGGGGCGGCCACACCAGCAGCCGCCCCCGTCGGACATGTCAGGCGGTCGAGGCCGCCACGTCGAAGTAGTACCAGTTGGGGTAGTCGCTGACCGTGCCGTCCGCGCGCACGGCGTAGACGGTCAGGTCCGTGAACCCGCTGGCCGTCGGTGCCCAGGTGATCGTGGCCCGGCCGTTCGCGTCGGCTGCCACCTCGGTCGCCTCGGCGTTGTTGAAGCTGTAACGGTAGGCCGCAGTGTCCGTCCAACCCGGCGGCGGAGAGAAGGTGAAGGTGCCCTCGACCCCCACCCCGCCGACCGGCGAACCGTCCGGTGAGTAGTAGACGTCGGACTTCACCCCCGGGCCGGGATCGAAGTACGCGAACCAGTGGCTCTCCGGCGACACGTACCCGTTGTCGCTACGGCTGCGGACGGTGAGTCGGTGCCCGTCCGGGTTCGTGGCGACGAAGCTGAAGAAGGCCGTCCCATCCTCCTGGGCGTCCCGCGTCTGCGGCTCTCCGCCGTCGAGGACGAACTCGTAATCCCGGACGTTGACACCGGGAGCCGGGACGAACTTCAGCAACACTTCCTGGCCCCACTCGGGCCGACCGTTCTCCACCTGCACCTGTGGCTCGCCCGGGGCGATGAAGGTGCTGTAGGTCACGGTCTCCGAGACGTTGCCCGCGAGGTCGATGGCGCGCACGCTCAACCGCTGCGGGCCGGAGTGGAGCGGATTGATGGTCACGGTGGCCGACCCACCCGGGGTCTGCAAGCGCACCGCTCCGGGCTGGTCGAGCGGGTTGTGGCACTCCCACTGGCCGTGGTCACCGCTGGCCGAGCAGCCGTGGACGCCCAGGCCGAGCCAGGAGTACTCGAAGCCGGCGACGTCCTTGTTGCCGTTGCCGGAGAACGTGAAGATGCCCGGCACACCGACCGGCCCCCACTCGCCGGTGGTGTCCGGCGGGTAGTTGGACGAGGTGACGGTGGGCGCGCTGGGAGCGGTGCGGTCGTGGGTGAAGAAGCACTTCTTCGACCAGGGCGAGTAGTCCGCGCCGTCGGTCACCCGGGCCTGCCAGACGTACGACTGACCGTCGGTGAGGGTGCCCTCAGGCAGGTTGACGGTGTTGGCTCGGCCGGACTGGCCGTGCTCGCCGGTGAACACCTGCCGGGCCTCCGGGGTGGCCTTCGGCCAGATGGCGACCTCGGTCCTGACCGAGCGCTCGTCGTACTCGTCGGCGTCGGTGCCGACCGCCTGCAACGTGCTGGCGAACCCGCCGATGCGCGGGTAGGGGGCCAACTGGGTGCAGGGCAGGCCACCGTTGTACAGGTGGGCGTTGTCGATCTGCGGCACCGAGTTGAACTGGGTGCTCAGCTGGACACCGCGGTAGGGGTGGAATCGCCGGCCGTAGGAGGCGTCGCTCTCGTACTGCTCCGGCACCCGGATCTCAAAGGTGATGTACCGCTGCCGGTGTGCCACCGCGTCCTGCACCGCCGCGCCGACGTCGAACGTGATGATGGCACCGGGGCAGATCTGCGGAGGGGTGAGCACCTCGCCGAGCTTGGCGAGCGTTGCGGGCGGCCGGTTCCAGGTCGGAGTCGAGGTGACCGGCTTCGTCCGCCAGATCTCGACGGCCCGCTTGCTGCAGTCGGCGACGCTGCGTTCGTCGAGGAAGACCTTGGCACCGTAGATCTTCTTGCCCTCGTGGGCCGAGAGGTCGTACGTGGCGTACACCCGGGAGGTGTGGCTCTTGCCCGCGTCGTCCTGCCAGGTGCCGAGCGGAATGTTGGTGTTGCTGTCGATCGGGTACGCCTTCTTCGGCGTCGCCGAGTCGGTCCAGCCGACCTGCACGGCCGGTGGGTCGTCGTAGTGCGGTGCCGCGACGGCGGCGCTCGTGGTCGAGATGAGACTGAGCCCGCTGAGGCCGAGCGTCAGCGCGAGTGCGCTGACGACGGCACGGCGTGGCCTGAATCTGGTCACAGTGGATGGTCCTCCCCGTGCGTCCTCCGCCTGCTGAACGGATGATCAGGCGGATCAAACCGTGCGCTGATGCTGGGCGGCAACCACCGTTCGGCCGGCTGGGTAGCCGGTCTAACGGATAGATGATCTTCCGATGGGCCGGTCAGACCGGGTCGGCTGTCCGCCGCGCCACGACCTCCAGGTACTCCGCCGGGATCCGCACCGTGCCGTCGGTGGCCCGATTGTGCGTACGGGCCAGCTGCACCAGGTCGGCGTGTAGTTGCGGTCGCCGTTCCTCGGGCAGCGCCTCGAACGCCTTCAACGTCGGCCCGTAGTTGGCCCGGAAGAAGAGGGCGAACTCCTCCGGCGTGCCGAAGCGGAAGACGAACTCCCGGCGTACCGCCCGAAGGTCGCCCACGGCCCCGCCGAGCAACTCGCGGACCCGGGCCTCGTCGCCCCACTCGACCGGCGCGCGCAGCCCCGGCGGTGGCGGCACCTGCCGCGCCACCGTGCGGAACAACTCGCCGACGAACCCCTGGGGCGTCCACGAGGCCAGCGCCACCGTGCCGCCGGGCCGGCAGACCCGGACCAGTTCGGCAGCTGCCCGCTGCTGGTCCGGGGCGAACATCACGCCGACGACGGAGAGCACCGCGTCGAAGGTCCCGTCGGGATGCGCCAGGTGCTCCGCGTCCCCGGTCACGAAGGCGACCGGGAGCCGCTCCGCCGCCGCCCGCTGACGACCCCGTTCCAACAGCCCGGGTACGTAGTCGACGCCGGTCACGACGCAGCCGCAGCGGGCGGCGGCGATGGCGGCGTTGCCGGAGCCGGTCGCCACGTCCAACACGAGGGCACCGGCCGACAGGTCGGCCGCCGTCACCAGCGACTCGGAGATCGGATGGATGAGGGCGGCGACCGCACCGTAGTCGCCGCTGGCCCAGGTCACCTGCTGGCGTGTCTTCACGGCGTCGAAGTCGAGTGCGGTGGTCATGTGTGTTCCCCCTCGGACGGTAGTGGTGCTGCCGACGCTAGGTGAACCACTGCCTCGGGGGATCGGCAGAAGTACCTATGTTGGTGGCGGTTTCGGCAGGCAGGGCGCGCTCGGTCCTGATTCCAGGTGTCCGTCTCAAGTGTCGACGGCGAGGGATCCGTGCGTGGCAGTGCGGCGAACCGTCAGCGGTCTGCGCGAGCCTCGGACATCAGGGCCGGCTCGCGCAGAGGTACACCGTCACGGCGTCCTCCCTGTCGAGATCCACCAGCAGGCGACGGTAGGTGCCGTTGGGTCCCGGTGTCTCTTCGTCAATTCCGGAGACTCGAACAGCCGTCTCAGGGTGCCAGGTGTCTCCTCCGCCGACGTCGTCCTGTTTGGTGACGGCGCGTAGTCCGGGGGTCAACCCGGCGGCGAAGCCTCCGTCGGTCAGGAAGGTGTCGAGAGCCGCGCGAGGGATTCGGAACCTCGCCGACAGGTGGGTCTCCAGTCCGTTGCTCTGGGCTGCCGAGAGGAGCACCGTGCCAGGCGGAAAGGTCACGTGGGCGATGGCTTCGACCTCCGACGCACTCGCTGGCCGCGGCGACGACTGAAGCGAATCAGCAAAGGTCTCAAGCCCGGTCACGGCCACGAAGCCACACGTGACCAGAGACAGCACGAGGCTCACGCTGGCCAGGACGAGAGCGACAGTGGCCTTGCGGCTGGGCTTCGGCGCCGGTTGGTCGGACACCGGCAGCACGATACGTGATCAATGCCATGGTGTTGATCAGCCGGAAAGCACCAGAGGGCACATCCATGGATCGGATGTGCCCTCTGACCTCGGTCGGGGTGGCCGGATTCGAACCGACGACCTCTTCGTCCCGAACGAATGATTATGGCTTCCCAACCAGGCGGTATGGCCCGTTCTGCCGCGCTATGAAGTTCCCCACCGTTCGTTGGTGTCTGCTGGTATGCGTACCGGTTGTCACTCAGTTGGTCACGCAACGCCACTAGCAGGAACAACAGCGTTGATATCTGTTGGCCTCAGCCGGCCCGCGCTTCCCGGGCACGTTCAAGCAGATATTCAGTGAACCGCTGGGTCTTCGCCGCCCGTTCTAGGATTGGTTCCTCATCCATCATGTAACCGCCCGCCCAAATCTTGAGTTTCTCAAACAATTCTTGAAGTTCCTCATCGGGCAGGTCCAATTCTGCGCTGGCGACACGACGGAGTTGCTGCGGATTGCGGACAGGCCCGCCATTCAAGCTCTCAGTAACCAGCATCGAAAGGTGGAACTTGAGATTGCTCTTCTGCTGTATCGACGCGTTGGCTGGCTCTGACACGATAAAAGCATCCACTCGACGCTGCATCTTCGCGACCCAGTAGTAAATGGGTAGGTCGATCGAGGCATTGAATACCTTTTTGTAGTCTTCGTCGGCCTTGAGGAGTGATGACGGCTTGCCCCGTGCCATGTCGGGACGAAAGAGTCCCATTGCGGTCATCGCTGCACCTAGCATCGGAATGCTTACGATGCGGGATGCGTCTTTCCCCTCGTTCTTGTAGAAGTTTTTACGGCGATCATAGTACCACCCTCTCGTCAGAAGGTAGTTCTCGATGTTGCGCTGCACTTCGTCTGTAGCTCGAAGCGAGGAGTCTTTAACGCTGGTCTGGCGATTTGTTGCACGAATAACCTGGTCTCGCACCGCGGCATTGTCAGTTACAATGATCCTGACTAACAGCATTCGGCCGGCCCCGACAACCCCAGGATCATCGCGAAGCGCCTCGAAGATCTCATGGCTGGTCTGAAGCCCATTAACAATCTGGATATCGGAAAGCGAGAATTTCTTGCCAGCGCTAGTCGCTTCGCTGCAGAGGATGGTCACGCCGTTGTTCAGCCACCAAAACTCTGGGCCGTCTGCGTTGTTAAGTGACTTGCGGATTTCGAGGTTAACTGAAACGTTTCCCTCATAGTCTCGGACGTTGTACTCGAAGAGATGGCGACGCAACCGCCCATTCTCGTCGACGATAAGGTTGAAGTAATCAGACAAGGCCACTAGCGCTACATGCGAGTCTCCGCTCGTTGCAGCTTCCTGGTACCTCATTTCAAGCGTGTAAGATGGCCGTTCGTTGTATCGGGCCAGCAGTTCAGCATCCCCTAGCAACTCAACGCCCACTCTTGCGTCAGGCACTTGTGTCGCTACCACTTGACGCAGTGCCAGGATCTTGCCCTCTACCTGCGGGGTTACGTCCTTCCTGTCGCCAGGCGTCGCATAAACCACGTTGACGCTAAGGCGTGGCCTGCGAACCAGCAGTTTCTCCCATGCGTCTCTGAAGAAGCCAAAACGGGTCAGAAGCGAGGGGTTGTAAAGTACTTCGAGATCCTCAAGCGGCGTTCGAAGGTCCAGTACGCGACGAAGAGTATTTTCGAGTTTATCGAGCGCGCCTTCCGAGAAGGCCGGAGTGCGCTTTGCCTGGATAACCCAAAGCTCCAGCGAGCGCTCTTGAGCGAATGCGCTTGCCCTGCTCTTGGGTTGCAAAACCTCGGAATCCTCGTCCAAGAGCGTATCGTCGAAGAAGACATACACGGAGTCGACCGCGCCATCCTGACCACCGCCAACCACGCCGGCTGCCACTTCGTCCAGCCCAAGGCCATAAGGGCGGAGCGTAAGCTCCGATGCAAATATCTCGAACGCCGTCCCTGGGTCGCTGTCCGGCAGATACTCCTCGCGCCACGAGTCGAAGATCCGCATCAGAAGCGTCTGGGCATTGCTCGCCGCTCTAGCCATGTGCTCCCCATTCGATTTCGCTAGCAGCCTTGCAGTATGCCAGCGGACGTGCGGTCCGTGGGTCTCCTCAATCTCTCGCTGGCCCAAGTCTCCAGAGGCGGCAACCTCGCGGATTGCGTTTCGGACGGGTATGCCGGGTAAGAGTGGATCATCCCTGCCGGCCGCCTGAAGAGTACCCACTGCCGTACGGTGTCCGGATGCCTCCTGGCCAGAGACGTCCTCCGCGAGTTCAAGCCTTCCCGATCGTCGAAGCTTTCGGGTATCCGTACGGCAGCTCTTTGCCCGCAGCCGAGTTCGCTCGGACCCACAAGCGGTGCCCGTTTATCGGCGGACAATGCGAAAAGTATGCCCAATACAAGTACGGCTACTGTTCCGTCACCTATGCGGCAAAGTGGGATCTCGGGACTGCGAGAACCTACGCGGTGTGTGATCACAGGCTAGACGGTGACCCGATTAGATGGGCGGTAGAGGATCACTTCGGAGCTGCAGATGCCACCGTGGTGGCGGAGGTGGCGGCAACATCCGAACCTAGGCTGAGCTTGGATTACGTAGCCTTTGCCGATTCGACGGCGGCGGAGGGTGGCGTCGATCTAATCGCAATCGAGTCGCAAGCAATTGACCTTAGGGGGGGCGGCGTCGGCCCAGCTTGGCGGGCCTTTGAGGATCACAACACTGAGAAGTGGCGAGAGTACTTCAGCACCGAGGCTGAAGCAAAGGGGCGCGCGGACAAGGTCGCCTACGGCATCAACATGAGCAATGTCCACAAGAGGTTGGGAACGCAAGTAGCAATGAAGGGCGAATACCTGCGAGAGGTAGGTGTTCCCCTTTACGTCATAGCCCAACATGCAATTCTGCGGCAACTCCGCAAGCGCGTAAACTTCCAGCCCGTGGCCGTCGGTGAAGACTGGGATATAACATTCGTTGGCTTCGATTACGCAGAGACGGTTGGAGTCGATGGCCAATTGCCGTTGATTTTCGTCGAGGCGATCAGGACCACGCTGTCCAACTATCAGGAGGCGCTAACCTCCAGCGGTGTAGCTACAAGCTTCTTACGAGCTGACCTGATCGAGAAGGTCAAAAGGAAGGCATTGGGCGGCAGTGTCGGGCACCCGTAGATACCGTTTAGCGGACTTCGGTAAGACAAACGTAGCTGTCTGCCTCAGCGCCGCTGCTACCTCCTCGCCGATTGCCTGAGCGAGCTGGACGGGTACAGCGTTTCCTACCTGCTCATATTGACTGGTCCTTGTTCCCGAGAAGATGAACCAGTCGGGAAACCCCTGCAGCCGAGCAGCCTCCCGGATGGTGAGTGTTCGATCCTGGTCAGGGTGGGTGTACTCGCCAGTCTTGGGGTCGCGGAATCGGGTAATGACCGACCTAGGAACTCCTTCCCAGGTCATCCGTCGATACCGCCTGGTGTGATCCTTCCGAAGTGCACGCTGCATCGATGGCGGCAGCAGCTCCTTCGGAAGGTCACGCCAGTCCTGGCCGGGGGCAAGCGCTTGTAGCCGCGCTAGGTTCGCTAGCGAAAGACTGGCAGCGTAGTGGTTGAAGAGCTCCGACCGTAGACCCGCCCGCATTTCGCGCTGGTATTCCGTGGCCGGAGGTCCCACATAGGTGCCGACGCAATCTCCGGCAGCCACAGGTGGCAGGTCGCCCAAGGCCTCTCGTGTGTTCACAAACTGTGCCTCGTCGGCGGCGGACACGGTGAGGTTCGCTGGCAGCTCACCAATTCCTCTGTTGCCTCTACGAGGCGCGGGGAAGCCAAGGCCGGCTCGCAAACCTAGATCCTTGCGGAAACCAACAAAGACCATGCGCCGACGCATCTGCGGAGTTCCGTACTGAGCGGCAAGCAGTTCGGCATAGTCAACGTTATAGCCGAGTTCCGCATATCCTTCGAGAATGTGAGAGAGATATGCGCCCTTCGCGAGCGTGGTAAGCCCAGGCACATTCTCAATCACGAGCGCCTTAGGGCGTGCTACGCGGGCTAGCCGGAACATCTCCCTGAACAAGTCGTTTCGTGGATCGTGAGTCACTCGGCTACCGATGATGGAGAACCCCTGGCAAGGGGGGCCGCCGATTAAGAGATCCAACTCTTCTGAGAGTAAGCCAGTCTGCTTCAAGAGCCAATCGTCGGACCAGTTCCGTATGTCGCCCACCTTGAACACGGTGTCAGGCATGTTGGAAGCATGGGTGGCGCTGTATTCGGGATGAAGGTCGGATGCCAGCAAGACTCTGTACCCAGCCCTTGTCAAGCCGAGACTGATGCCGCCGGCGCCGGAGAAGAGGTCTACTGCTGTCAGCACCGCTCTATTGTGCCAGACCTGGCAAGCCCTGCCCGCCGCGGCACGTCGTGGTAACGCAAGGTAGCTGACGAGTCGTGGGCGGTAGTAGTTGCTCCAGAGTGAGGGGTGTGGGGATCAGAAATCGAGATTGGCGCCCCTAACGATGCCAAGAGCGTCCTATACGTCGAGACCTCCAGCACTCACTCAGTCAGGACGACACTGCTATAGGTTGGGATGAAGAGGCGTCTTCCTGTCAATTCGCTCGGGGGGGGGGGGGGCGTTTATTCGTGGAGTCTTCTAATGGCCAAGAAGTGCGGCTGGCACATCGGCTCGTGTGATCACCTGCTTGGGGCCGATGAAGCGGCGAGCTACGAGCAGCCCTGCATCATGGGCCTCGGGGCCTGCGTGACTGGCCGAAGCATCGGGAACAAGCCATGGGGTCAGGTTGTGTTCGAAGGCATCCACAGCGACCTTCAAGAGGCAGCTCTCAGTCGCGATACCGCAGAAGTAGAACTCGTTCCACCCTCGTCGCGTAAATAGCTCTACGCCTTCAGACGTAAACGGTCTGTGGACTTTCTTGTCCAGTACGGTTCTATGTTCGATGTATGGATGCAGCTCGGAGGCGATGTCGATATCGGGGGAGTTCTGCAGTCGGCACCAGCCAAAGAAGCGTTCGAAAGGGCTGCCCGGATAGTTCAGGTAACGTGTGAAAAATGTGTCGCCCCCGGCCTTCTGCCACGTCGGACAAGGTCGACTACGATCGGCACGATGTGCGCCGACTGCTCGCGCACGAACCCATTTTGCATGTCGGTAACCACTAGTACCGGCTGATTGATGCTCACCGCTCAACCTCGATCCACATCATGGAGGGTTTCAACGCTTGCTCTAGGGCTGGCATGAGATCGCTGGTTCGCAGGATTGCTCTACCGAAGGTAGCGCCACCCGTACTCCGGTGACACCTCAGGATCCTTGCCGCGCTCAATTTGGCGAGTAACCGCGTCGGTGAAGGCCCACATCGACTGCACCGCCAGCTCACAGGCGACCAACTCGGATTCCGTCAGGGAGCGCTCGGAAGCGACTGGGTGATAAACGACGCCCGACCATGAGTCGCACCGTGATCTATGAACAGCTTCGATCCGGTCGTCTCCGGTCAGTCACCTAGGGGCGTGCTCGCCTCATACCCGCCCAAGCGATCGCTGATTACGTCGCGCTACTTGAGCGCGGAAGCATGAAGGAGGCTGCCTGATGACCATGCGCCGAGGTCGCGGAGATGGCGGCCTGCACTGGGACGAGTCACGACAGCGGTGGATCGCGTCCGTCACCACCGGCTACACCCCGGCTGGTAAGCGCATCGTCCGCCGGGGAAGCGGCAAGACCAAGACAGAAGCCAAGAGCAAGCTCAAGGAGGTGCTGCGCGACCACGAAGACGGGCTGGTCCTCGCTCCCCAGGGTTTTGCCGTCGCGGACGCCGTCAACGACTGGCTTGCCTACGGGCTGAGCGGAGTAGCGAAGTGCACGGCTGACAAGTGCGGCTGCCTCTGCCGTGGACACATCCATCCTGAGTTGGGCGCGCGGAAACTGCGCGATCTCAGCGAGGAAGATGTTGACCGGTGGCTAGCCGACAAAGTGGCAACCCTCAGCACCCGCACCCTACGCGAGTTGTACGCCTGCCTAAATCGGGCGGTCAATCGGGCAATTGCTCGCGACAAGGTGAAGCGAAACGTCGTGGCTCTCTGCTCGATACCCAAAGGTCAGGAGGGGCGTCCCTCGAAATCGCTTACGCTCGACCAAGCCAAGGCGGTCCTTAGCGCCGCCGAGGACGGGCGCCTTTACGCCTACGTGGTGCTTTCCTGCTGACGGGCGCGCGAACCGAGGAGCTGCGGGCGCTTACGTGGGAGGATGTCGACCTGGCCGGGCGGCCCGACGATGATCCGCCCGTGCCGCCGTCTATTGCGTGTGGCACTCGGTCCGGGCCGGCGGGGACACCAAGACCAGGAAGTCACGTCGCACGCTCGCACTACCGCTCCGATGTGTGGTCGCCCTCCGTCGCCACCGGGAGCTACAACAGCGCGACCGGGAGAAGGCCGGCAAGGATTGGCAGCCCCGGAACCTCGTGTTCGCCACCGCGACCGGTCGCGCTCTGGACGCCGCAAACGGCCGACGAGCCTGCCGTAGGGTCGCCGCCAAGGCCGGCCTGACCGCCGCCGAGTGGACACCCCGGGAACTGCGGCACAGCTTCGTCTCGGTGCTGTCGAGTAGCGGCGTGAGCCTGGAAGACATCGCCGACCTGTGCGGGCACTCCGGCACGACGGTCACGGAGAAGGTCTACCGGCATCAACTGCGGCCGGTGCTACTGAGTGGCGCGGTCGCGATGGATCGCATCTTCGCGCTCACCCCGGAGCGGTAGTCACTCAGTTAGTCACCCAGGAAGCACCAGAGGGCACATCCATGGATCGGATGTGCCCTCTGACCTCTGGTCGGGGTGGCCGGATTCGAACCGACGACCTCTTCGTCCCGAACGAAGCGCGCTACCAAGCTGCGCCACACCCCGAGGCGTGCCGACAAATAGTAGCCCACCCGCCCGGATGGTCAAACTCGGTACCCCCGCCGCCCGGACCCCCAAGATCCGCACAACTTCAGCGGTGTCGCTGCCTCACGGCACGCCGAGGCAGCAGAGTCCCCGATGTTGTGTGGATCTTGGTCCGGGCCGCGGGCGAGGGCCGGGGCCGGGGCGTGCGAGGACGGGCGGGGGCGAGGACGGGCGGGGGCGAGGACGGGCGGGGAGCGAGGGCCGGGGGCTGTTAGCGGGGGATGAGGGTGAGGATGCTGGCCTCCGGGGGGCAGGCGAAGCGGATCGGGGCGGTCGGGTGAGTGCCGAGGCCGGCGGAGACGTGCAGCCACGAGTCCGACCCTGGCCAGCGGTGCAGACCGCGCGCCATCGAGCGGGGCAGGCCGCAGTTGGTCACCAGGGCTCCGTACCCCGGTACGCAGACCTGACCGCCGTGGGTGTGCCCGGCGAGCAGCAGCCCGAAGCCGTCGGCGGCCATCTGGTCGAGCACCCGCGGCTCGGGGGAGTGGGTCAGCGCGATGGACAGGTCGGCCGAGGACGAGACCGCCCCGGCCACGGTGGGGTAGTCGTCCCGGTCGATGTGCGGGTCGTCCACGCCGACCAGGTCGAGCTGCCGGCCGCCGGCCTTCAGCGTGGTCCGGGCGTTGTTGAGGTCGGCCCAGCCGGCGCCGGTGAACACCTGGCGCAGGTCCTCGTAGGGCAGCTCGACGCCCTCGGTGTACTCCCGGTCGGGCAGGAAGTAGGTGAAGGGGTTCTTCAGCACCGGCCCGGTGTAGTCGTTGGAGCCGAACACGAACGCACCCGGATAGTCCAGCAGCGGTTGCAGGGCCCGCAGCACTCCGGGGACCGCGCCCGGGTGGGCCATGTTGTCGCCGGTCACCACCACCAGGTCGGGGTCGAGGGCGGCCAGCGACGCCACCCAGCGCTGCTTACGCGCCTGGTCGGGCATCATGTGCAGGTCGGACAGGTGCAGCACGCGCAGCGGTTCCGCGTCGGCCGGCAGCACCGGCACGTCGTACCGCCGCAGGGTGAACATGTTGCGCTCGATGAGCGACGCGTACGCGAGGGTGGCGGCGCCGACCGTGGCGGTTCCGGCGGCGAGACGGAATAGTGTGCGCTTTCGCATGCCGTTCAGGGTAGTTTGACCGTCCATGAGCACGCTGAAGGACCGCCTCACCGCCGACATGCGTTCCGCGCTCAAGGCGCGCGACGAGCTGACCACCTCCACGCTGCGGATGGCCCTGGCCGCCGTCGGCACCGCCGAGGTCGCCGGCAAGGCCAAGCGCGAGCTCTCCGATGACGAGGTGCTCGCGGTGTTGACCAAGGAGGCCAAGAAGCGCCGGGAGGCGGCCACCGCCTTCGCCGACGCGGGCCGCGCCGAGCAGGCCGCCAAGGAGAGTGCCGAGGGTGAGGTGTTGGACCGCTACCTGCCCAAGCAGCTCTCCGATGCCGAGCTGACCGAGCTGGTGTCGGGGGCGCTCGCCGCGGGCGGCTTCACCGGGAAGGCCCAGATGGGCCCGGCCATGAAGGCGGCCCAGGCCGCGGTGGCGGGCCAGGCCGAGGGTGGTCGGGTGGCCGCCGAGGTACGCCGACAGCTCGGCCTCTGACCCACCGGCATCCCGGTCGGCGTTCCCAGGAGCGTGGGCGGGTGGCGCTGGTCCGGACGAACGGAAACGGGCGGGCACCCGTGGTGGGTGCCCGCCCGTCGTGTCCTACTCGTCGACTCAGCCGCCGGGACGGCCCCCGGGTCGACCGCCGGGCTGCCCGCCACCACCGGGGTTGCCCGGCGTGCCGCCGCCACCACCGTTGCTGACCTGGATGGTGACCACGCCACCCTTGATGGTGCGCCCGTCCGGGCTGGTGCCGTGGGCGGTGCCCGCCGGGCAGGACGACGGCACCTTGGCCTCGGAGACCACCGGCTCGAAGCCGGCATCCTTGAGCCGGGACTTCGCCTGGTCCACCGGAATGCAGTTCACGCCGGGGATGCTGCGCTGGTCACCCTCGGTGATCTTCTGTCCCGGTGGCTCGAACTTGATGCGGTCCTTGCCCTTCATGGCATCCCGCAGCGTCTCGTACACCGGCGGGTTGATGCCGTCCCTGTCGCTGTGCTTCATCCTGACGTTGGTCTGCGGCCAGTCCGGGTCGGCCATGATGCCGGCCACCGAGTACTGCTTGGTCATCGCGACCAGGGCGGCGGTCTTCTCCGAGTCGGTGGTGCCGGTCTTGCCGGCCACTGGCGCGTCGACGATGCCCTTCACGCCGGCGGCGGTGCGGCTGCTGCCGCACTTGCTGGTTTCGGAGTTGTCGCCGACCGGGCAACGGGCGGCGTCCACGGCGGCTCGGGCCACGTCGGTGCTGAACCGCTTCTCACAGCGCGGGTTGGCGATGTCCAGTTTGTTGCCGTCCGGGTCGCGGATCTCCTGCACCGGGATCGGCTCGCAGTACTTGCCGTCCGCCGCCAGGGTCGCGTACGCGTTTGCCAGGTCCAGCGGGGTGGTCTGCGAGACGCCGAGGGTGAACGCGCCCCACTGGTGCGCGTCCTGCTTGGTGCCACTGAGTCGGAGATCCTCGTCGGTGCGGAACTGGATGCCGGCCCGCTTGGCGGCGTCGACCACGTTCTCGGCGCCGACCTGCTGCTGGAGCGGGACGAAGAAGGTGTTGACCGACTGGGCGAACGCGGTCCACATGTTCTGTGGGCCGCCGGCCTTCAGGCCGGAGTTGGTCGGGCAGTAGAAGTGGGTGCCGGGGCACGCCGCCTTGCTGCTGGGGCTGATGATGTATTCCGACTTGAACTGCTGCGGCGCGTTCATGCTGTAGCTGAGCGGGATGCCCTTCTCCAGCGCCGCCACGATGGTGAAGATCTTGAAGGTCGAGCCGGCCTGGTAACCGGTGATGCCGTCACCGCCGCTGAGCAGCGGGTTGACCGTCGCCGGGTAGTTGCCCCGGATGCCCCTCCGGCTCTTCGCCGGATCGCTGGAGATCTTGTTCGTCGGGTTCTTCGGGTCGTCCAGCTTGAACTGCCGGTTGACCGCGAGCGCCCGGACCCGGCCGGTGCCGGGCTCGACCACCGCGACCATGGCGGCTTCCTTGCTCTTCTCGCTCTTGGCCTTGCGGACCGCCTTGTCGGCACCCTTCTGCGCCTGGACGTCGATCGAGGTCACGACGGTGTAGCCGCCGCTCTTCAGCCGCCGCTCCCGGTCGTACGTGGTCGAGCCGAACGTCTCCTGCTGCATCCACCAGCGGTAGAAGTAGTCGCAGAAGAAGCCCCAGCTGTTGACGTTCGCGGCGATGCAGCCGTTCGGGGTGCGCTTGTCCTTCACCTTCAGCTCGACTGCCTTGGCCGCGTCGGCCTCCTGCTGGGTGATGGCCTTGATGTCGACCATGTTCTGGATGACGTAGTCGCGCCGGTCCTTGGCGAGCGGGTAACCCGTCTCGGTGGTCGGGTCGTTCGTGGTGGGCGCCTTGACCATGCCGGCCAGCAGCGCCGCCTCCTCGATCTTGAGCTTGCTCGGCGGCTTACCGAAGTAGACCTGGCTGGCGGCGTAGATGCCGTACGCGCCGTTGCCGAACGAGGCGAGGTTGAGGTAGCGGGTGAGGATCTCGTCCTTGGAGAATTCCTTGTCGACCTGGAGGGCCAGCCGCATCTCCCGGAGCTTGCGGGCGCTGGTGTCCTCGGTCGCCGCGACCACGTCGGCCGGGTGGGTGGCCGAGTAGGCGATGGCCAGCCGGACGTACTGCATGGTCAGCGTCGAGGCGCCCTGCCGGCTGCCGTCGTTCTGGTTGTTGACGAACGCGCGGGCGACACCGTTGATGTCGACGCCGTTGTGCTTGTAGAACTCATGGTCCTCGGCCGCGATGATCGCCTTCTGCATGTACGGAGAGATGTCGGCGAGCTTCACGTCGCGCCGGTTCTCGTCGTACATCGTCGCGAGCGGTGTCTTGGCGTCCGAGGCCAACAGATAGCTGATCTGTGGCGCGCGGGCCACCGTCAGCTCCGTGGGCAGGGCGCCGAATGTCTCGGCGCCGGCCTTCGCGGCCAGGCCGGACATCGCCACCGCGGGGAAGGCCGCCGCAGCGACCACCACACCGGCCAGTAGGCCGCACACCAGCAGCGATGCGGCGTTGGTCAGCACATTGTGGTCACGTTTCCGCATCCAGGTCACCTCGACAGGGTACGCGAGTAGGGAACGAGGGGCGCTGGGGCGTTCTTTCCCCATTTCCTGCGCGCGCTGCCCTCGTTGTGCTAAACGCACGACCCCCGGTGCTCGGTTGCGGGTGACTGGCGTGAGTCTCCTCCGATCGAAGGAGGCGGCGCAGCGTTATCGCCGACCTCGGCGGGGTAACCGGCGGTCGAAGGCCCGGGAAGCCGGGACTGTCCGAAATGATGGATTTCGTCGACAACGTTGCGTAATCAGTCGACTACAGAGCATGATGGGGGCGGCGACAGCGCCACATGTCGTCCGTGCCGCCTTGGGGAAGGCGAGCCGGGCGATCGGGGGGAATTGCCGGCTGGCGTGCATCGACGAGGTCGGTAGGTACTGCAAGGGGGGACGTGTACACATGGGCATGATCACTGACTGGCCGTCGCTGGCGGCGTGTCAGAACGGGGACCCGGACGCGTTGTTCGTACAGGGCGCCGAACAGAACGTGGCGAAGCGGATCTGCCGGAGCTGCCCTGTTCGGTACGAGTGCCTGGCCGACGCGTTGGACAACCGGATCGAGTTCGGTGTGTGGGGCGGCATGACCGAACGCGAACGGCGGGCGCTGCTGCGTCGACACCCGCAGGTGACGAGCTGGCGCAAGATGTTCGAGGCCGCGATGAAGAAGAACAGCAAGGACAAGGCCGGAAAGGACAAGATCCTCGTCAGTGCGGCGAACTGACGACGGTCACGGCCGGCTGATCGCCGCGCCGATCGTCCGTAGCCCGTCGACGTCGTGCACGTCGGCGGGCTGCGCCGTCACCGACACCGTCGGCACCGCGGGGAACGCCTCGGTGAACCGCGCGGCGACCTGCTGTTCGCGTACGGCCTGACGAGCAAGCGCCGCGTGCGCCCGCAGCACGTCGGCGGTCGCCTCGTGCCCACCCAGCTCGGTCAGCCGCTCGGCGGCGACCCGGCTCTGCTCGGCGTCCAGCTCCGGCACCGCGAGCCGGTGCACCCGGTTGAGCACCAGGCCGGCCAACGGCATCCGCTCTTCCCGCAGGCGGCCCGCGAAGTAGGCGGCCTCCCGGACCGCGTCCGGCTCCGGGGCCGCGACCAGGAGGAAGGCCGTCTCCCCTGCCTGCAGGATCCGGTACGTCTGCTCGGCCCGCTGTCGGAAACCGCCGAACATCGAGTCCAGTGCGGCCACGAAGCCGGACAGGTCGGTGAGCAGTTGCGCGCCGAGGACCTTCTGCACCACCTTCGAGAACATCCCGAACGAGGCGGTGACCAGGCTGAACATGCTCCGGCCGCCGGTGCGCGCCGGTGCCAGCAACAGCCGCAGCATCCGGCCGTCGAGGAAGCGGGAGAGTCGGGCCGGCGCGTCCAGGAAATCGAGTGCCGAGCGGGACGGTGGAGTGTCCACCACGATCAGGTCCCATTCGCCCCGGGCGTGCAACTGGCCGAGCTTCTCCATCGCCATGTATTCCTGGGTGCCGGCGAACGTCGAGCTCATCGCCTGGTAGAACGGGTTCGCGAAGATCTCCGCGGCCTTCGTCGGATCGGTGTGCTGGAGCACCACGTCGTCGAACGTGCGCTTCATGTCCAGCATCATGGCGTGCAGCTCGCCGCCGCTGCCCTCGACGTCGATCCCCTTGACCTGGCGGGGAGTGTTGTCCAGCTCGGTCAGGCCCAGCGACTGGGCCAGCCGGCGGGCCGGGTCGATGGTGAGCACCACCGTGCGCCGGCCGTGGTGCTCGGCGGCCCGCAGCGCCAGCGCCGCGGCGGTGGTCGTCTTGCCCACCCCGCCCGCGCCACAGCACACGACGATCCGTACGCCCGGGTCGGCGAGGATCTGGTCGACGTCCAGCTGCGGCGCCGCGTCTTCGGAAGGCACCAATCGAGCGTATCGGGCCGCGTGGGCCGACGCGCCTGTGCTGGGCTCAGGTGTGAGTCAATCGGCGCGGACGAGGGCCTGGGCCAGTGCCGCGAGCCCCGCCCGGTCCACCCCGTCGGGCAACAACGGCAGCTCGATCATCGGCAGCCCCAGCTCCACCAGGTCGGCGCGGAGCGAATCCTCCAGTTCGCGCCGGATGAGCTGGTCACGTGCCTCGTCGTGCAGACCGGCCACGGTGTCCCGATCGGCCGGCAACCCGGCGGCGACCAGCCCACGCCGCAGCTCCGCAGCGGTGACCGCCTGGCCGGCGGGCAGCGGCGGCCGGGTGCCGTTGACGATCACCTTTCCGGTGCCGAAGCCGAGTGCGGTCAGGTCGGCGATCGCGTCCACCGTCTCCTGTACCGGCATCTCCTCCAACAGCGTGACCACGTGGACCGCGGTCATCGGGGAGCGCAACAGCGCGGCGACCCCCTCGCTCTGGGTCTTGATCGGGCCCACCTTGGCCAGTCGGGCCGTCTCCGCCGTCACGTTGAGGAACCGGCCGATCCGCCCGGTCGGCGGGGCGTCCAGCACCACCGCGTCGTACGCGCGCCGCTGCCCGGAGGTGCGGGTGGTGGCCTCCTTGACCTTGCCGGTGAGCAGCACGTCCCGCAGACCCGGCGCGATGGTGGTGGCGAAGTCGATGGCGCCGAGCTTGCGCAGCGCCCGGCCCGCCGCGCCCAGCTTGTAGAACATGTCGAGGTATTCGAGCAGCGCCTCCTCGGCGTCCACCGCGAGGGCGCGCACCTCACCGCCGTCGGGTGCCTCGGCGAGGTGTCGCTCCTCGTACGGCAGCGGGTCGATGCCGAAGAGTTGGGCGATGCCCTGCCGCCCCTCGACCTCGACCAGCAGGGTGCGCCGACCACCGGTGGCGAGCGCGAGGGCCAGGGCCGCCGCCACGCTGGTCTTGCCGGTGCCACCCTTGCCGGTCACCACGTGGAGGCGGGCCGACCATCCGGTACCGGCCGGGTCGACCGGCCGCTCAGCTGCACACACGCGACGAGCCTATCCACGCCCGGTGGTCAGGCGACCTCGCAGACCCACCAACCCGTCTTCTGCACCACAGTGAAGCGCAGGTCCTGGTCGGCCACCTTCTCGTCGGCGGTGGTCATGGTGACGCGGGTGGAGACGGTGGCCCGGTCCCCGGTCTGGTTGTCCACCTTCGGGGTGGTCCACCGGAAGCGCGGGTTCTGGTACTCGGAGGCGTACTTCTGCACCTCGGCGACCTTCGCGGCGATCTTCCCGTCGTCGCGGGACGCGGCGCACACGCGGTTGGCCGCCTTGGTCGCGTCGCGATCCCGGTAGACAGCGGTGAGGAACTCGTCGACGGCGACCGCGGGCTCCTTGGCACCCTCGCCGGTCTCGGTGTTGCGCAGGGTCAGGAACGCCAACACTCCACCACCCACGCAGAGCACCATGATCACGACCAGGGCGATCGCCGCGATCAGCAGGCCGCGCTTCTTCTTCGGCTCGGCCGCGCCCGGATAGGGCGGGTACTCCGGCGGTGGTGGCGGGATGGCCGGGGTGCCCGGTTGGGTCGGTGTCGCGGCCGGGGGGCCGCTCGGCGTACCGGTGGCGCCGACCCCACCGGTCGGTGCGGGGAAGACCTGCTGGATGGGGACGGTCGGTGGGGCGGGGAGCGCGGCCGGTGCGGGGGGCGCGGGGAGCGCGAGCTGCCCGGACGGCGCGGCGGGGGCCGGCTGGGCGGGGACGGTCGGGCTGCCGGGCTGGTCGGTGGGGTCCGGCTGGGCCGGCGGGAGGGCGGGTGGACCGGCCTGGTCGCCGCTGGGCGGTTGGGTCATCGTGTTCCCCCAGGAGTGCGGCGCCCGCCGCCACCGGAGGCGTCGAGCGTGATCGAGCGGGCTGCCGGGCGCTGCGCGACCGCCCGACCGGAAGGGTAGCGGTCGATGACGGCGGCGGTGTTTCCCGTGCCGCGCCGTGCTGCGAACCGATTCGGCCGGCCGGGACCGGCCGCGGAGGCGCCATCGGGCTTTTTACCTGCCGTGTGTCGCATATGTGACTGTGGGTGACCATTCGGGCGCGTCCTGCTGGCGGGGCTGCGGCCACCGACCTACCTTCGTCCCGGCGCGGGGGGCGGAACGGACGAATGGGTCCGGACCGGAAGAGTGATCCGAGCGGTACGACCGGAGGCAGTGCATGCGCGACGTGGACAACATCCCTCGCACCCATTTCCCGACCAATGACCGGGCGCGCCGGCCCGGATCCTTGTTCGAGGCCGGTGGGCCGATCGGCGGCCAGCCGGTCAACGAACGGTCGTACCGCCGGACGCCGGAGCAGGCGGAGACGGCCCGGGCGCCGAGCCACCTCGCCGAGCGGGCCCGCGACGACGACGAGCCGGGCTTCGTCATCCACCTGCCGATCCGGGTGCCGAGTCTGGCGGCGGCGACCGTGCTGGCCGGCCGGGTCGCGGTGTCCCTGGGCTTCCTGCCCGAGCTGGACGCGGGTGAGACCACCGTGTCCAACGCCGACGACCAGAACAACCGGCACCGGGTCTTCTGCGACCTGCTGCTGCCCGACCGGTCCCGCTGCCCCCAGGGGTACGAGCACGAAGGGCGCTGCGGGGAGTCGCCGGCCGCGCCGGAGCAGCGTCCCGCGCCTCGTCCGGCCAGCGGACCGTAGGCTGTCCCTCGAACAAGATGCCGCACCGAGAGGGAGCCCTTCAGCGATGCAGAAGTGGGAATACTCCACGGTCCCGCTGCTGGTCCACGCGACCAAGCAGATCCTCGACAACTGGGGCGAGGACGGGTGGGAGCTCGTCGCCGTGGTCCCCGGACCGAACCCGGACCAGCTGGTCGCCTACCTGAAGCGGCCGAAGGCGTGAGCAGCGGTCCGCACGCGAAGCTCGCCGAACTGGGGCTCGACCTGCCCGAGGTCGTGCCGCCGGTGGCCAGCTACGTGCCGGCCGTGCAGTCCGGGCAGCACGTGTACGTTTCCGGCCAGTTGCCGTTCGCCGAGGGCAAGCTGCTCGCGACCGGCAAGGTCGGCGCCGGGATCTCCGCCGAGCAGGCGAAGGACCTGGCCCAGCGGTGCGCGCTGAACGGGCTGGCCGTGGTCGACTCGCTTGTCGGCCTGGAAAACGTGGTCAAGGTGGTCAAGGTGACCGGGTTCGTGGCCTCCGCGCCCGGCTTCACCGGTCAACCCGGGGTGATCAACGGCGCCTCCGACCTCTTCGGCACCGTCTTCGGCGAGGCCGGCCGCCATGCCCGTAGCGCCGTCGGGGTGGCCGAGCTGCCCCTGGACGCCCCGGTGGAGGTCGAACTCATCGTCGAGGTCGCCTGACCCCACCCCGCGATCTTGCACTTTCCGCTCGGATGAAAGCCCCGAACAGGGATGAATCAGGGTGCGCAAGTGCAAGATCGCGGGGGGTTGCGGGCGGGGTCGTACGATCGCAGCCATGAGCGGGCACGTGACGGGGGCGGTGGCGGCGCTTGCCGAGAATCTGCCCCGCTGGGTTTCACTGCTGCGGGCACCGAATCCGGGGCCGATGACCCTCGACGGCACCAACACCTGGGTGCTGCGCGCCCCGGCGGCCGAGTCCGGCATCGTGGTCGACCCCGGGCCGGCGGACGAGGGGCACCTGACCCGGATCGCCGAGCACGGCCCGGTCGGGCTGATCCTGATCACCCACGGCCACGCCGACCACACCGAGGGCGCGGCCCGGCTGAGCGAGTTGCTCGGCGGCGTGCACGTCCTCGCCGTCGACCCGGCGCACACCATCGGCGGCGAGCCGCTGACCGAGCCGGGCGAGCACTTCG
This sequence comes from Micromonospora sp. NPDC048898, assembly GCF_043198035.1. Lineage (NCBI taxonomy): Bacteria > Bacillati > Actinomycetota > Actinomycetes > Micromonosporales > Micromonosporaceae > Micromonospora > Micromonospora sp. NPDC048898. The sequence goes on along the minus strand of NZ_JBICUF010000005.1, from coordinate 343,248 downwards.
GCGGCTTCGGTCTGGCGATCCGTCTGCTGCAGACTCCGGGGCACACCGCCGACTCGGTCTGCTTGCTGGTCGAGCACGGCGACGAGCGGGTGGTGCTCACCGGTGACACCATCCTCGGCCGGGGCACCACCGTGGTCGCCCACCCGGACGGGCACCTCGGTGACTACCTGAGCAGCCTGGAGTTGCTGTCCGCGTACCGGGGGATCCCGGCGCTGCCCGGGCACGGCCCGGCGCTGGCCGACTGCGCCGCCGCCGCCGACTTCTACCTCGCCCACCGCCGGGCCCGGCTGGACCAGGTCCGGGCGGCCGTCGCGGCCGGCGCCCGGACGCCCGCCGACGTGGTGGCGGCGGTCTACGCGGACGTGGACCGCTCGCTCTGGTGGGCGGCCGAATGGTCGGTCCGCGCGCAGTTGGAGTATCTGGGCGTCGGCACCGGGGAATCCGCGCCCGGGGTCAGTGGGTTGGAGCACACGTGACCTGCCCCGTGTGCGGAACCGTCGCCGTTCCCGGTGCCCGGTTCTGCCACAACTGCGGTGCCGCGCTGCCGGCCGCCGCGACGTTGCCGGCGGCCGAGCGCCGGGTGGTCACCGTGCTCTTCGGTGACCTGTCCGAGTTCACCTCCTGGTCGGAGGATCTCGACCCGGAACGCGTCGGCGCGGTCACCGACCGGGTGCTCGCCGCCCTCGCCGGAGCCGTGAAGACCTTCGGCGGGCACGTCGACAAGCTGACCGGCGACGGGATCATGGCGGTCTTCGGTGCGCCGGTGGCGCACGAGGACGACGCCGAACGGGCGGTCCGTGCCGCCCTGTCCATGCAGCGGGCCGTCCGCCGGGTGCTCGACGACGAGCGGGGCGGCGGCGCGCCGCTCGGGCTGCGGGTCGGGTTGAACACCGGCGACGTCATCGCGGGCATCCAGGCCGCGATCGAGTACACGGTCATCGGCGACACGGTGAACACTGCCGCCCGGCTGGCCGACGCCGCCGCGGTCGGCGCGGTCTACGCGGGTGGGCGCACCGCCGCCACCACCCGGCACGTGTCCTCCTGGCGGGCACTGCGCCCGCTGCGGCTCAAGGGCAAGCGTGAGCCCGTCGAGGCGTACGAGCTGCTGGGTCTGTTGGACGCGCCGGGCACCCGCTCGGGGCTCGGCGACGAGGCCCCGTACGTCGGCCGGGAGACGGAGATCGGCCGGGTCGCCGGGCGGCTCGCCGAGGTGATCGACCAGGGTGACCCGCGCGTGCTGCTGATGACCGCCGAGGCGGGCATCGGCAAGTCCCGGTTCGCCGCCGAGGTGGAGCGCCTCGCCGCCGGGTACGACGTGGGCGCCGGCCGGTACGCGGCGCACACCGGAGCCCGGGTGCTCTCGGTGCGCTGTGCCGCGTTCGGGGAGCGGCGGAGGCTCGCGCCCCTGGCCGACCTGGTGCGGGCCGCCGTCGGTCTGCCCAGCGACGCGTCCACCGCGCTGACCCGTCCGGCGGTGGAGGAGCGGCTGCGCCGGCTCGGGCAGCGGCTCGCCCGCTCCGCCGCGGACACCGCGCCGATCGCCACCGAGCAACTGCTCGCCCTGCTCGGCTACGCCGAACTCCCGGCGCACGCGGGCACCGACACCGGCGAGTGGGGTGGCTCGGGCACCCCGGCCGCGGATGCCGAGGTGGTGCCGAACGCGGTCGCCGACCTGCTCAGTGGGCTCGCCTCGGAGGCGCCACTGGTGATCGTGGTGGACGACCTGCACGACGCCACCGCCGAGACGATCGGCGCCCTCGGGCTGGCCCTGTCCAGGCTCACCGGCCCGGTGCTGGTGCTGCTGCTGGGCCGCCCCGAGTTGGTGCGTACCGCCGGGGCGCTGACCCGGGTCGCGGACGCCGAGGTGCACTCGCTGCCGCCGCTGCGGGGTGCCGACGCGGCACGGCTGCTCACCAGCTATCTCGGTGGCGGCAAACTGCCACCCGCCGACGCGGACCGGCTGCTCGCCACCGCCCAGGGCAACCCCTTCTACCTGGCCGAGCTGGTCACCCTGCTCATCGAGCGCGGGGCGCTCACCACGGAGACGGCGCGCGGTGTCCGCACCGCGGTGGAACGGTCCGGTGCCGGCGAGCGGGACCAGAGCGCCGCGGCCGGCTGGCGGTTGGTTCCCGGTTCGCTGGGCAGTCGGCTGCTCTCCCGCGACCTCGCCGCCGTGCTCGCCGCCCGGATCGACGCGCTGCCCGCGGACGCCCGTTCGGTGCTGCGCGATGCCGCGGTGATCGGTGACACGGTGCCGACCGGTGCGTTGGAGGCGATGCGTGAGCAGCGCGCCGGCCGCGACGGTCGACCGTCGGCAGTGGTCGCCGTCGAGCTCGACCGCGCGGTCGAGGAGCTGCTGCAACGCCGGATGCTGCACCGCTCCCGGGCCGGCTACTCGTTCGCGACCCCGCTGATGCGGGAGGCCGCGTACGCCGGGGTGAGCAAGGCGGAGCTGGCCGAGCGGCACGCCGCCCTGGCCCGCTGGGCGGCGCCGGTGGACGGGGCCGCGACCGGAGCGCCGGGCGGGTTCACCGACGAGGCCCGGGACGACTTCGTGGCCACGCACGTCGAGCGGGCCGCCACGCTCGCCGACGCGGTGAAGCTGCGCCCGGACGCGCCGGCCCGGGCGGTGGTGCCGCTCGGCGTCGCCGCGCTCGGCCGGGCCGCCCGCCGGTCACTGGCCGCCGGTGAGCCGGTGCTGGCCGTCGAGTACGCCGAGCGCGCCACCGAGCTGGCCCGCGACGGTGTGCCGGCGGCCGATCGGGTGGTGCACGCACGGGCGCTGCTCCAGGTCGGCCGCGTCGCCGACGCGCTCGCGTACGCGGAGAAGATCGCCGCGAACGCGGGGGACGAGGCCACCCGGGTCGGTGCCCTGCTGCTCGCCGGGCAGGCCCAGGAGACCCTCGGTGACCAGGGCCGGGCGATGATCGCCTGGCACGAGGCGTTGCAGGTCGCCACGGCGGGTGGGCTGCCCGTGCAGCGGGCGACGGCGATGCGCCGGCTCGGCATGGCCGACTTCGTGGCCGGGCGGCTGAGTCAGGCGAGCAGCCGGCTGGCTGCCTCGTACCAGGTCAGCCTCGGTGCGCAGGATCGGCGCGGGCAGGCCTGGTCGCTACAGAACCTGGCCTGGGTGACCACCACCCGGGGTGACTTCGCCGGCACCGACGCGGTCCTCGGCCGGGCCGCCCGGCTCTTCGCCGAGTTGAAGGACCCGTACGGGCGGGCCTGGCTGCGCGGCACCACGGCGTTCGCCCGGCTGCTCGCCGGCCGACTGCGGGAGGCGTGTCGGATGGCGCAGGTGTTCCTGCCCTTCGGCGAGCGGGTCGGTGAGGCGTGGGCGGTGGGCACACTCCGTGCGGTGGCGGCGTTCGCCACCGCCGAACTGGGCGACCTGGCCGAGGCCGACCGGGAGGCCCGTCGGGCGTACCGGGAGTTCGCCGCCGTCTCCGACGACTGGGGGCGCGGGTTCGCGCTCGTGGTCCGGGCGGTGGTGGCGCGTGGGCTGGGCGAGCCGGAGCACGCGGCGGACCTGCTCACCGACGCCCTCGCGTACGCCGAGCGCACCTCCCACCCGCTGCTCACCGGGATGGCCGGCGCGCTGCGCGGCTTCGTGGCGTTGGACCTGGGCGACTGCGAGACGGCCGAGCGGGTCGCCCGCGCGGTGCTGACGGCCGTGGAGCCGCACAACCCGCAGGCCCCGGCCCAGGTGGCACCCCGGGTGCTGTTGGCGACGGCCCGCCTGGCCGCCGGTGACTCGGCGACCGCCGTCGGGTTGCTCGCCCCGGTGGCGACGGCCGCCGCGAACGCACCCTCGCTGCTCTTCTCCCGCCGCCAGACGATGGCCCAGTACGCGGCGGCACTGCTCGCCCATGGTCAGCGGGAGCAGGCACTGGACTGGGCCCGGCGGGCGGTCACCGCGCCGGCCGAGGACGTGCGCAGCCAGGTGATCGCGGCCAGCGTGTTGGCCGAGGCGCTGGCCGCCTGCGGTCACCCGGAGGAGGCCCGGTCCTGCGCGGACGAGGCGGTCCGCCTGGCGTACGCGACCGAGCAGCGCAGTGAACGCGCCGCCGCCAACGCCCTCCGCGCCCGCCTGGCCTGACTTTTCTCGTCGGAAAGTGGCCCGCCGGTGACCGAAAGCTCTTGATCAATCTGGTGTCGGGGTGCGGGCAGGGTTTTTGCCGGTTCTGGGGATGTGGCGGTCGGGGTGAGCGGCTAGCGTGTCACCACCGTGTGCCGGTCCACAGTGCTGACCGTCGCCGTGCCTGGGGAGGCCCTTCATGAAGCTGCCGCGTTCCATCGCGGGCTGGACCATCGCGGTCTTCGGCGTGTTGGCGCTGGTGATGGGTGCGGTCGGGCTGCTCTGGCCGGAGGCGCAGTTGCGCATGCTCGGGCTCGAGGTGCCCCAGACGCGTGCCGTCGGTGACTACACCGGCACGTTCCTGGTGGCGTCCTCGATGGCGGCGTTCAACATGGGTGTCTACTACCTGCTCGCCACGATCACCGAGTGGCGGGCGTTCTACCGGTTCACCGTGGTCTTCCGACTTGTCACGTTCACCGTCTTCACCATCGCCGTGCTCTCCGACATCGCTCCGGGCGGGTTCTTCGGGGTGGCGGCCTGGGAGGGTCTGGGAGCCCTGGCCACCGCCGTCGGCCTGCGCCTGGACGCCCGGCGGGGAGCGTCGGCCGGTGGAGACGTCTCGTCCGACGGTGCCGGGACGGCTGCCCGGTCCGCGGAGGGTACCGGTCCGGCCGGTGCCGCTCCGGCGGACGCGGTGCGCTGAGTCGCCGGCCGGGTTGGGTATTTTCGAGCGGTGACCGACACTCCGACCGGCGGCCTGCCGATGCCGATCGTGCCAGGTCTGACCGATTTGCGGGTCTTTGCCCGAGGTGGGTACGCGACCGTCTACCAGGCCACCCAGATCTCGGTGGGTCGCGAGGTCGCCGTCAAGGTGGAGAACCGGACGCTGGACAGCGAGCGGGATCAGGCCCGCTTCCTGCGCGAGGCGCGGGCGGCCGGACGGATGTCGTCACACCCGCACGTGGTGGACCTCTTCGACGTCGGGGTCACCGTCGATCAGCACCCCTACCTGATCATGGAGCTCTGCGACGGCTCGTACGCCGAACGGATGCGGACCTCGCCGCTCGACCCGGTGGAGGCCCGTGACCTCGGCATCAAGATCGCCGATGCGCTGGCCCACTCGCACGCGGCCGGGGTGCTGCACCGAGACGTGAAACCAGCCAACATCCTGCACTCGCACTTCAACTCGGCGGTGCTCGCCGACTTCGGGTTGGCCGTGCTCGCCGAGCACCGGGACGCCTCGGTCACCCTGGAGGTGCTCACCCCGGCGTACGCGCCGCCGGAGATGTTCAGCCACAGTCCGCCGTCACCGGCCGTCGACGTGTACGCGCTCTGCGCCACCCTCTACGCGGTGATGCACGGCCGGCCGCCCCGCTGGCAGTCCGAGCGCAACCCCAGCCTGGTCACCGTCCTGGAGATGTTCAACCAGCCGCTGCCCGCCCTGCCGGGTGTTCCGGACGAGCTGGTCGACGTGCTGCGCGCCGGCATGGCCAACGACCCGGCCGAGCGGCCCTCCGCCCTCGAACTGCACGACCTGCTGGTCAACCTGCCGCTCGGTCCACCGTCGGCCCCGGTCAGCGGCGCGCCGGTCAGCGGTGGCGCAACCCGCCCCGGCCCGTACGCGGCCAGCAAACCGGCGCCCCGACCGCCCATCGAGGACACCCAGCGGGTGCTTCCCGGTGGCAGACGCTGGCGGCGCTGGTTCCTCGGCGGTGCCGGCGTGCTCGCGCTCGCCGGCTCGGCGACCGCCGGGGCCTGGTTCGCCGACCACGGGTCGACGCCCACCCCGAACCCGACGGTGAGCCAGGTGGCCGCACCGGCGACCGGGCCGCTGCCGGGCTGCACGACCGGCCCCGGTACGCCGACCGCCCTGCCCGAGGGCGCCCGGTGCCTGCCCGAGCTGGAATGCTTCGGTCCGATGCGGATCCGCGGCAACCGCGCCGAGGCGGTTCGGTTGTCCTGCACCGGTCGGCACACCTGGGAGACGTACGCCGAGGGGATCCTGCCGGTGTCCCTGGTCGGCGCGGACTACGACGACGTGGTCACCGCCGTGCCGGTGCGACAGGTGTGCAGCGCCACGACGTTCCGGGTGACCACCGGGATCGCCGAGCCGAGCGGCTGGCACCTGGAGGTGCTCCCGCCGGTCGACGGCAGCATCGACCGGACCTACCGGTGTTTGGCCGGGCGGGGCGTGGACGCGCTCGCCGCGCCCACCCTCACCGACCGCTGACGCCGTCCGACCCGCGGCGCCGGTCCCGCACCGCCCGCAGGGCGTCCCGACTGTCCAGGGCGTCGAGGGTGTCCGCGTCGATCCCGTACGGCATCAGCTCCGCCGGCCCGGTGGTCGCCGCCCGGTCCTCCGGCTCCGGATCGTCGGCCTGCCGAGCGGCGGACAAGGCGACCCCGGCGACCATGGTGAGCAGGACGCAGAGCAGGGCGAGGACCACGCCGAGAAGGTCCTGTCGGCGCCAGACGACAAGCAGGGCCAACGGCGCGAGGGCCCCCAGCGCCGCGAGCACCGCCACCGTCCGCGCATCGGGCCTGGACAATCGACTCACCCGTCCAGCATGTCGTGACATCGGCGGCTGTCAACCGGAGAGCCCGTCGCCGCGCCGGTCCGTCCGACGTGCCCGGTCGGCGTCGCTACGGAGGAGCTTTGAGTCGCTACCCTGGGTGTTCCGCAGGCTGGTCCGTCAGCGAGGTCACCCATGAACGTGCGCAGTTCCCGATCCCGGCTCCGCTCGGTCGCGACGACGCTGGCGGTCGCCCTCACCCTCACCCTGGCAGCCGCCGCCGGCTGCGAGAGCCGGCGGGATCCCGACCTGCCGTCCGTACAGCAGAAACTGCGGGAATCGCACATCTACGGGCAGTCGAAACTGCGCATCGGTGTCGCCAACAACGAGCCGTTGTTGGGCGAGCTGCGCGACGGCCGGTACGTCGGCTTCGACGTCGAGATCGGCCGGTACATCGCAGCCTCCCTGGGCTACGAGGGGGAGCAGCGGTTGGAGTTCGTCTCGGTGGCCACCGAGAACCGCATCCCGGCGCTGCAGGGCGGCACCGTCGACCTCGTGGTGTCCAGCTTCTCGATGACCGAGGAGCGCGAGAAGCTTGTCAGCTTCGCCGGGCCGTACTTCGTCACCACGCAGGAGGTGATGGTGCCGGTCCGTCTCAAGGGCAAGATCCGCACCATCGAGGATCTCCGCGACCCGGCCTACAAGGTCTGTACCAGCGGCGGTTCGACCACCGAGGCCGAGTTGGAGAAGCACCAGGTCAGGACATTCGTAGTGAAGGACGTCGGGGACTGCGTCGACGGCATCCGGGCCGGCCGGTACGACGCGGTCAGCTCCGACGAGACGATCCTCGCCGGGTTCCTGGCCACCTATCCCAAGGAGTTCGAGGTCGTGGACATGCCCTTCGGCACCAGCGAGTTGCTGGGCATCGGCGTGCCGATCGGCGACCCCGCGTTACGCGACCTGGTCGCGTTCTTTCTGCAGAAGAGCTACGAGCAGGGCCGCAACGGGGAGCCGACGCCCTGGCAGAGCGCGTACAACCGCACCCTGGGCCCGTGGCTGAAGGTGGAGAAACGCCAGCCCCAGCCGCTGAAGGTGCCGCGCCTTGTCGACTTCGACGACAAGGCGCCGTCGAAGTGAGCACGGCGCCGACCGCAACCGGCGCGGACGGCCCGGTGCCGCCACCCCGCGCGTCCGTGCCGGCTGCGGGGGTCGCGCCGGCCTTCGACGGTACGGCCACGGCCGCACCAGCAGCGGGTACGGCCGCACCGGCTGCCGGTGCGGATCGGGTCGGCTGGCCGGTTGGCGTGCCGGTCTCCGAACCAGCCGATCCGGTCGCCGCCGAGGTCGAGCCCGGGCGGGTCCGTTGGGATCCGGCCGAGCGGCAGGCCCGCGCCAGCCAGTCCTTCTGGACCGCGCTGGTGGGCGTACCGGCGATCTTCTCCGTGCTCCGCCTCGGGGTGGAGGCGGGCGGCGAGCTGCAGACCACGCTGCTGCTGGTGGCCAACGTCGGGCCGGTCAACCTGCTCGCCGGCTTCCTGACCACGGCGGCCCGGCTGCTCTCCACCGGAATGGTCGCCGTCTTCGCGCTCGGGGCGGTGTTGGCCGTCGGTGCGGACCGGCTGCCACCGGGGGCCCGCCGGCGTCCGCTCTTCGCCCGCTGGGCCGACCTCACCCCGGCCTGGGTGGTGCTGGCCAGCTTTCTGCTCGCCCTGATCACCTGGCCGCTGCTCTACCTGCCGCTGCTGCTGCCGGCGTTCGCGGCCGCGTTCCAGTTCCGCCCCGGGCGGCTGCACGAACGGGTGGTGCCCCGGCTGCTCATGATCGTCGTGTTGCTCGCCGGGTACGCCTGGCTGCTGCTGCCCACGCTGCGCGACGCCGGCAGGCAGGGTGAGCTGTTGGTGCTGGCGCTTCTCGCGGTGCCACCGCTGCTGGCCCTGTTCGTCGCGGGGCCGTTGCCCGGTCTGGTGATCCGGCCGCTGGCATCGGTGACCGAGGTGGCGGTGCTGGCCATGCTGGTCTGGGCCGCGGTGCCGGTGATCAGCACACCTGTGCTGCCGCTGACGGTCACGACCGTGGGCGTGGAGAACGGACCCACCGAGGACGTACGCGGGCACGTGATCACCACCGACGACGTCAACATGGTGATCCTCCAGGAGCGGGGTGGCGTGCGGTACGTGCCAGTCGACCTGGTCCGCGCGCAGGTGCTCTGCCCGAGCGAGGAGGAGTTGCCCCGGTACCGGCTGCGCATCCGCGACTTCCACGTGGAGGACTCGCTGCTGGAGGGCATGGGCCGCCGGGTCCGCCCGGTCCACCGCATCGACGCCGCCTGCCGGATCCCGGACTGACACCGCGAGGGTTGGTGGTGGTCCCTGCATATACATTCCGACTGTATATACTGCGACGATGGCTAAGGCTTCCCTGCATGAATCGACCTATCTGATCCTCACCGCGCTCGTCGAGGCCCCACGGCACGGGTACGCCGTCCTCGACGAGGTCCGCAGGATCTCCGACGGACGTGTCGACCTGCGCGCCGGCACCCTCTACGCGGCGCTGGACCGGCTACGCACCGAGGGACTCGTCGACGTGGAGCGCGAGGAGCAGGTGCAGTCCAGGTTGCGCCGCTACTACCGACTCACCGCCGCCGGCGTGCAACGCCTGGCCGAGGAGTCGGCACGCCTGCGGAGCAACGCCGACGCGGCGAGCGTGCGGCTGCGCCGTGCCGGCCTCATCGTCGAAGGCGGTGCGGCGTGACGTTGCACCAGGTCTACCGGCGGCTGCTGGCCTGCTACCCCCGCGCGTACCGGCGCCAGTACGAGGACGAACTGATCGGGGTGTTGCTTGACGACGCCGCGCCGGGCCAGCGCAAGCCCCTGGCACGAGACGTGTCCGCCCTGCTCGGTGGGGCGGTTCGGGCGCACATCCGGCAGGTCGGCACCCGGTTCTCGGTCGACGCGTGGCGGGACGCGGCGCAGGTGCTGGGCCTGATCGCCGCGCTGCTGCTGTTCGTGCGCTCCGCGCGCGTTCCGGTGCTGCACCTCAGCATGTACGCGCAGAGCTATCCCGACGGGATCGGTGAACCGTTCGTCCTCTGGCCGGGTGGTCCCCTGGCGGCGCTCTGGCTCGTCGTGGCGGTGTTTGCCGCACTCGGGTGGGGGCGGGCGGCGGCGGCGATCGCCGTCGGCGGCGTGGCGTTCGAGGTGGTTCGGGTCGCCGAGGCCTACGGATGGTATACGACGGTCTTCGACATCTGGCCCGTCGTACTCGCCGCGATGGTCCCGTTGGCACTCGCCCTCCGCGCTCCCCGGTCCGGCGCGGCTGTCCTCGCCCGCTGGCGGCTCGGCACACTGACGGCGGCGACGCTTGTCAGCGTCGGTGCTCCGAGCGTCGCCCTGGTGACCGGCGCTGACGTCTCGACGTCACCCATCTACGGCACGTGGATGTTCACCTCCGGTGTCGGCCGGGTCGAGGCGATCCTGTTGATCGCGGGATACCTGCTCTTCGCCCTCGTCATCCTGTCGACGCCGACGGCGCTCCGACTGCGCCTGCTCGCGCTCGTCGTCCCGGTGGGCGTCACGCTGCTGCTCACCCGGGTGGGGCTCAAGACCACGGGGACCTACCTCGAGCGGTCCACTCACGACGGTGTGCCCGACGCGCTCACCTGGGCGCAGTGGTCGACGTTGGTGCTGGCGCCCGTGTTGCTCTTCGCGGTGGCCGTGGCCCTCCTGCACCGCCGCGAGCGTCCGCGCCCGGAGCCGGCGTAGGCGGGGCACGGGCCGCAGGTGATCGACTCGGTTTCCTGAAAGTCGGGGCGTCGATGGGCCTCGGACACCCCGGATTCACGGAAACCGAGTCGATCACCCGGCCGGGCCGGCCCGGCCGCCCGGCTCAGTAGGACTTGTCCTGGCCGAGGACGTGTTGGGCCACGAAGTTGAGGATCATCTCTCGACTGACCGGGGCGATCCGGCTGGCCCGTACCGCGCCGAGCAGGGTCGCCACCCCGTACTCGGTGGTCATGCCGGCCCCGCCGAGCACCTGGACGGCGGTGTCGACGGCGAGCGCGGCGGCCTCCCCGGCCGCGTACTTGGCCATGTTGCCGGCCACCCCGGCCTCCAGGTCGCGGCCGGCGTCGTACCGGGTGGCGGCCTTCTGGATCATGAGTCGGGCCAGCTCCACCTGCACCGCCGCGTGTGCCAGCGGATGGGACACGCCCTGGTGGGAGCCGATGCTGCGGCCACCCCAGACCTTGCGGGTGGCGGTGTACCCGCTGGCCCGCTCGATGGCGTACCGGCCGGTGCCGGCCCCCATCGCCGCCACCGTGATCCGCTCCGGGTTGAGCCCGGCGAAGAGCGCCGGCAGGCCGGCGTCCAGCGACTCGCCGAGCAACGCGTCGGCGGGCACGCGCACGTCGTCCAGGTAGAGCAGGAACTGGTTCTCCGGGGACACGATCTCCATGTCCAGCTTCGAGCGGGTCAGCCCGGCGGCGTCGGTCGGTACGAGGAACAGCGCCGGCTTCAGCCGCTGCCCAGAGGCGTCCCCTGAGCCGGCCGGGCCGTCCTCGACGGCGACACGGGCCACCACCAGCACGTGGCCGGCCTCGTCGACGCCGGAGATGTAGCACTTGCGTCCGTTGAGCAGCCAGCCGTCACCGTCGCGGCGGGCCACCGTGCCGAGCCGGTGGAAGTTGGAACCGGCCTCCGGTTCGGTGATCGCGAAGACGATCTTCTGGGAGCCGTCGGCGAGGCCGGGCAGGTGCCGCTTGCGCTGCTCCTCGGTGCCGTGCCGGGTCAGCACGGTGCCCGCGATCGCGGGGGAGACCACCAGCAGCAGCAGGGGGCAGCCGGCGGCGGCCAACTCCTCGCAGACGATGGCCAGCTCGGTGATGCCGCCGCCACCGCCGCCGTACTCGGTGGGGATGTTGACCCCCAGGTAGCCGAGCCGTCCCGCCTCCGCCCACAGCTCGGTGGTGTGTTCGCCGGCCTTGGCCTTCTCGACGAAGTAGCCGTGGCCGTAGCGGCGACCCAACGCCCGCACGGCGTCGCGCAACTGGTCCTGCTCAGGGGTGAGGTCGAAGGTCATCGGGCGTCCTCCTCGATAACGGCCAGCACGGCACCCGTGCGCACCTGACCACCGGCCGGCACCGGCAACTCGGCGACCACGCCGTCGGTCGGGGTGAGCACGGGATGTTCCAGCTTCATCGCTTCCAGGGTGAGCAGCGGATCGCCGGCCGCGACCCGCTGGCCGACCTCGACGTGCACCCGGGTCACCGCGCCGGGCAGCGGCGCGAGCAGCGACCCGGCCGCCACCTCCGCCGTGGGCAGCGGAAGACGCGGCAGCTCCACCAGGCTCGCCGCCCCGGCCGGGCCGTCCACGAAGACCTCGGACCCCACCCGGTGTACGCGAAACGCCTGTCGCACCCCGTCGACGTCGAGCACCACCCGGTCCGGCACGGACTCGACCAGAGCGACAGCCGACCGTTCGACGCCAGGACCGGCGGCGCTGCGGTCGGCGGCCTCGGGGCCGGGGCCGGCAGGATCGGCGGCGCCCTGGTCGACGGACCACCCGGCGAGCCCGCCCCTGCGGTCGAGCCGGTAGCGGACCTCGATCTCGCCGTCCGGGCCGGTGAAGCGGCTGACCTGGGCGACGGCCGGCACGTTGCGCCACCCAGACGGCAGCCCGGCCAGCACTGGAGCGTCGGCGCGACGGGCGGCGGCCGAGGCGAGCGCCGCCGCGAGAGCGGCCAGCGGAAGCAGGTCGGCGGGCAGCAGTGGGGCGAACACCTCCGCATGTCGGTCGAGGAAGCCCGTGTCGACCTCCAGCGCGCCGAACTCCGGGCTGCGCAGCACCCGCACCAGCAGATCCCGGTTGGTGGCCACGCCGTGCAGTTCGGCCCGCGCGAGCGCACCGGCCAACGCCCGGGCCGCCTCGGCGCGGGTCGGCGCCCACGCGATCAGCTTGGCCAGCATCGAGTCGTAGTGCACGCTCACGGTCGAGCCGTCCAGCACGCCGGAGTCCAGGCGCAGGCCCTTCGTCGGCGTGAACTCGCCGGACAACCCGGGGATCGCGAACCGGTGCAGGGTGCCGGTGGCCGGGCGGAAGTTCTGGGCCGGGTCCTCGGCGCACAGCCGCACCTCGATCGCGTGGCCGTCGGCCGGCGGAGTCGTCGTGAACGGTAGCGGCTCGCCCTCCGCGACCAGCAGTTGCAGCCGGACCAGGTCCAGCCCGGTGACCGCCTCGGTGACCGGGTGCTCGACCTGGAGACGGGTGTTCATCTCCAGGAAGTGGAACTGGCCGTCGGGGGCGAGCAGGAACTCGACAGTGCCGGCGCCCACGTAGTCGACGGCACGGCCGGCGGCCACCGCCGCCTCGTGCAGGCGGGCCCGCAGCTCCGGGGCCAGGACCGCGGGAGCCTCCTCGACGATCTTCTGGTGCCGGCGCTGGATCGAGCAGTCGCGCGCCCCGAGGGCCACCACCGTGCCGTGGGTGTCGCCGAAGATCTGCACCTCGACGTGCCGGCCGCGCTCGACGTACCGCTCGACGAAGACCGTGCCGTCGCCGAACGCCGCAGCCGCCTCGCGGCGCGCGGAAGCGACGGCCTCGGCGAGCCCGTCCGGGTCGCGGACCACCCGCATGCCCCGGCCGCCGCCACCCGCGGAGGCCTTGACCAGCACCGGGTAGTCGGTGACCTGGTCGGCCTCGGTCCAGGTGGGCAACATCGGCACGCCCACGTCGGCGAGCAGCGCCTTGGCGGCCACCTTGTCGCCCATCGCGGCGATCACCTTGGCCGGCGGGCCGACCCAGGTCAGCCCGGCGTGGTCGGCGACCCGCGTCGCGAACTCGGCGTTCTCGGCGAGGAAGCCGTAGCCGGGGTGCACGGCGTCCGCGCCGGACCGGCGGGCCGCCCGCAGGATCTGCACCATGTCCAGGTACGTCTCGGCGGGCGTGTTCCCGGGCAGGCGCACGGCCAGGTCGGCCTCGGCGACGAACGGCGCGTCGGCGTCCGCGTCGGAGTACACCGCGATGGTGGTGATGCCGAGGGTCCGGCAGGTGGCAAAGATCCGACGGGCGATCTCGCCCCGGTTGGCGACGAGAAGTCTGGTGATCACAGTTCTAACCCCTCACATCCGGAAGACGCCGAAACCATCGGCACCCCGCACCGGTCCGTTGTGGATCGCCGAGAGGCAGAGACCGAGGACGGTACGGGTGTCCCGAGGATCGATCACCCCGTCGTCGTAGAGCCGGCCGGACAGGAAGAGCGCGCCCGACTGCGACTCGATCTGCTGCTCGACCATCATCCGCATCGCGGTGTCGGACTCCTCGTCGAAGGAGCGCCCCCGGGCGGCGGCGGCCTGCCGGGCCACGATGGACAGCACCCCCGCGAGCTGCGCCGGGCCCATCACCGCCGACTTCGCGTTCGGCCAGGTGAACAGGAACCTCGGCTCGTACGCCCGGCCGCACATGCCGTAGTTGCCGGCCCCGTACGAGGCGCCCAGGTTGACCGTCAGGTGCGGCACCGTCGAGTTGGACACCGCATTGATCATCAGCGCGCCGTGCTTGATGATGCCGCGCTGCTCGTACTCGGTGCCGACCATGTAGCCGGTGGTGTTCTGGAGGAAGACCAACGGGGTGTCCGCGGCGTTCGCGAGCTGGATGAACTGGGCCGCCTTCTGCGCCTCCGCGCTGAACAGCACCCCCCGCGCGTTGGCCAGCACGCCCACCGGGTAGCCGTGCAGTTCGCCCCAGCCGGTGACGAGCGCGTCCCCGTACGCCGGCTTGAACTCGTCGAAGTCGCTGCCGTCCAGGATCCGGGCCAGCACCTCGCGCGGGTCGAACGGCACCTTCAGGTCGGCGCTGACGATGCCGAGCAGCTCCTCCGGGTCGTACTTCGGTGGTTGCGGCACCGCCGTGCGCGGCGACGGGCCCTGCTTGCGCCAGTTGAGCCGGCGTACGCACCGCCGGGCCAGCCGGATTCCGTCCCGCTCGTCGGCGGCCAGGTAGTCGGCAAGCCCGGACGTGCCGGCGTGCATCGCGGCCCCACCCAGCGACTCGTCGTCGGTGACCTCACCGGTGGCCATCCTCACCAACGGCGGCCCGGCCAGGTAGACCTGTGACCGGTCCCGAATCATGATCACGTGGTCGGACATCCCCGGCACGTACGCGCCACCGGCCGTGGCGTTGCCGAAGACCACGCTGACCGTGGGGATGCCCGCCGCCGAGAGCCGGGTCAGATCGCGGAACACCCGCCCACCCGGGATGAAGATCTCCGCCTGGCTGGGCAAATCCGCCCCGGCCGACTCGACCAGGTTGACCATCGGCAGCCGGTTGGCCAGGGCGATCTCACCGGCCCGCCGGGTCTTGGCGAGGGACCACGGGTTGACCGCACCGCCGCGTACCGTCGGGTCGTTGGCGACGATCAGACACTCCACGCCCTCGACCACCCCGATGCCGGTGACGACGCTGGCCCCGACCGGAAAGTCGGTGCCGTACGCGGCGACCGGCGACAACTCCAGAAACGGGCTGTCCGCGTCGACCAGCAGCTCGATCCGCTCGCGGGGGAGCAGCTTGCCGCGTTCGTGGTGCCGGGCCACGTACCTCTCGCCGCCACCGGCTCGCGCCTGGTCCAGCGCGGCATCCAGCTCGGCCAGGCGTTCCAGCAGTGCAGTGCGGTTCGCCACGTACCCGGGCGCCGCCGGGTCGATCGCGCTGTCCAGGGTGCTCACGGTGCCTCCTTCGCTCGCGACTGCGGGGCTCGCAGACCCGGCTCACTCCTCGCGCTCACAGGCCCATGCCCTTCGCGATGATCTCGGTGGTGCCGCCGCTCCGGCGTGTCCACGATGCTCACGGCGCGACCTCGGCGGGTAGGTCGACGATCCGGGCGCGCAGCAGCTCGCCGAGCGCCTTGGCCTGCGGGTCGAACCGGGTGGACGCGGCCACCCCCGCCCCGAGCAGTCCCTCGATCACGAAGTTGAGCGCGCGCAGGTTCGGCAACTCGTAGCGCCGCACCGACAGCGGCGCGGTCTCCGGCAACAGCGTGGCCAGCCGCTCGACTGTCAACCAGCTGCGCAGCCACGCGTACCCGGCGTCGGTTCGCGCCCAGACGCCGAGGTTGGCGTCCCCACCCTTGTCCCCGGAGCGTGCGCCGACCACCTCGCCGAGCGCCCCGCGCCGGGTCGGACCATCGACCGCCGCGGCGCCGTACGGGACAGTCCCGTCCGAGGCAGCGACAGCGGCGGCGGCGGATGCGGTGCGGATCGGCGGGGCGATCGGCACCCGCTCACCGCTGGGCAGTACCGCGACGTGCGCCACCGCGGTCTGCGGCACCGCGTCGGCGGTGAAGACGCCGTACGGTGTCGCGTCGCCCGGCAGGGTGGTCAGCGTGCAGCCCGGGTACGAGGCCAGCGCCAACTCCACCGCGGCGGCCGAGAAGGCCCGCCCGGCCCGCGCCCGGTCGCCGTCGCGCAGGTGTACGTGCAGCAGCGCGCTGGCGGCCTCGGTGTCGGCGGCGTCGGCGTGGTCGGTCCGGGCCAGCGTGAACTCCAACCCGCCCTTGCCCACCGCCTCCTCGACCTGCCCCCGGACCAGCGCGGCCTTCGCCTCGATGTCGAGCCCGCAGAGGACGAACGTCATCGAGTTGCGAAAACCGCCGAGGTTGTTGACGCCGACCTTGAGCGTGGCCGGCGGCGGCGTACCGCGGACACCGGAGACCCGGACCCGGTCCGGCCCGTCGGGGCGCAGTGTCACCGTGTCCAGTCGGGTCACCACGTCCGGCCCCAGGTACGCCGGCCCCCCGATCTCGTAGAGAAGCTGGGCGGTGACCGTCTCCACGGTGACCGCACCACCGGTGCCGGCATGCTTGGTGAGCACCGTCGAACCATCGGCGTGCACCTCGGCGATCGGAAAACCGGGTCGGTGCCCGCCGTCGGGCAGCTCCGTGAAGAAGCTGAAGTTGCCACCGGTGACCTGTGCGCCGCACTCGACGAGGTGCCCCGCGACTGTCGCCCCGGCCAGTTCGTCGAGGTCGTCGCGGCCCCACCCGTACCGGGCGATGGCCGGACCGACGACCAGCGAGGCGTCGGTGACCCGGCCGGTGACCACCACGTCCGCTCCACCGTCGAGGCAGGCGGCGATGCCGAACGCGCCGAGGTAGGCGTTCGCGCTCAACGCGTCCGGCCGTTGGATGGTGTCGCCCTCGACGTACCCGATCCGGGCCGGCAGGCCGAGCCGGGCGGCGAGTGCGGTGATGGCGGCGGCCAGGCCGGCCGGGTTCAACCCGCCGGCGTTCGTCACGATCCGCACCCCGCGCTCCAGGGCGGTGCCGAGGCACGTCTCCAGTTGACGCAGGAACGTCTTCGCGTAGCCCAGGTCGGGGTCGCGCAGCCGATCCCGGGCGAGGATCAGCATGGTCAGCTCGGCCAGGTAGTCACCGGTCAGCACGTCCAGGTCGCCGCCGTCGAGCATCTCCCGCCAGGCGGTGAACCGGTCGCCGTAGAAGCCGGAGGCGTTGCCGATCCGGATCATGCCGGCACTCCGTGTCGGCCGGTCGGCTGCCGGCCGCCACCCGGCGGCCCGGCGAACGCCTGCGCCACGTCGAGCCACTCCTCGGCGACCGGCCCGGTGGCGACCAGGGCGAGGTCCGCGCGGTGTCGGCGCTGGGTGACCAGCAGGCAGAAGTCCAGGGCGGGCCCGCGCAGCCGGTCGGCGGCGTCCGCCGGCCCCCAGGTCCAGATGTCACCGCCGGGCGCGACCAGCTCGACCCGGACCGGCGTCGTCGGTGCGTCCCGGCCGTGGGCGGCAAAGCCCTGCCCGAGGGTACGCACGCCGAGGTGCGCGACGTGCCGGAGCCGGTCGCTGGCGGGTCGGACGACGCCGAGCGCGTCGGCCACGTCCACACCGTGTGCCCAGGTCTCCATGATCCGGGCGGTCGCCATCGAGGTGGCCGACATCCGGGTGCCGAACCACTGCAGTTTCTCGCCGGTCGGGACGGCGGCCAGCGCGGCGGCGAGCGCCGTCCGGCCGGCCCGCCAACGGACGAGCAGCTCCGCGGGCGGGGCGAGGAACTCCTCGGCACCGGCGTCGGCCATTCGGGTCGGGTCCGGCGCGGCCGTCACCGTCGCGAAGAACGCCTCGGGGTCGGTGGCTGCCAGCAGCGACACCTGGTCGGTCCAGGCGAGGTGGGCGATCTGGTGCCCGATGCTCCAGCCCGGCGCGAGGGTCGGTCGGGCCCAGTCGACCGCCGGTAGCGGCGCCACCAGGTTGTCCAGTTGCGCGGACTCGGCGGCGAGGTCCGCGAGCAGGTCGGTCTGGTCGACCATGGGTGCCTCCGGTCGGTCTTGGCCGGCGCGGCCAGCGGTCAGGGCGTGAGCAGGGTGGCGAGTTGACGCTTCCAGGTGCTCAGCAGGGCGGTGCGGCGGGTCGAGTCGTCGTTGAGCAGGTTGGCCACCCCGAGCCCGCGGAGCAGATCGAGGGTGGCCTGCACCGCCTCGCGGACTCCGGGGCGGCGCTCGTCGACGCCGAGCAAGGCGACGGTGAGCCGATGCATCTCCCGGCCGACGGTGGCCTCCAGCGGCACCAGGGCGTCCCGTAGTTCGCGATCGGTGCGGGCAGCGACCCAGAGCTCCAGAGCCGCCACGAACAGCGGCCCGGTGAACGCCACGCCGAGCAGGTCGATCACCCGGTCCAGCCGCTGCGGGCCGGCCGGCAGTGCCTCGGCCTCCACCCGCAACTCGTCGGCCCGGCGCTCGGCGAGATGTGCCACGGCGGCTGTCACAAGCGCGGCCTTGGTCGGGTAGTGGTGCAACTGGGCGCCGCGCGAGACCCCGGCCCGGGCGGCGACGACGGTGGTGGTGGTGCCGGACCAGCCGTGCTCGACCAGACAGTCGACTGTCGCCTCCAGGAGGCGGGCCTGGGTGGCCCGGCTGCGCTCCTGCTGAGGGACACGCGTCGATGTGGTGGACACGGGAACAGCCTGCGGCCTCCGAAACAAACAGTCAAGACTGACTTTTTCTGGCTGTCGTACCCCTCGCCGCCGAGGTGTCCGCGCCGCAGCGGCCAGCCGCCAGGTCCGCAGGCCGTCCTGGTTGTGGAGGTTGTTCTGGTTTGAGCCGGACGAGGTAGCGGTACGCCGAACGATCAGCTTGAATCGGGTCCGCATGGCTGTGGGCGCGCTGGCAGAGACGCGGGGGACGAACGGTCAATGGCGAACGATCAGTACACCGACGGCACAGCACCCGACCCGGCGACCGCCGGTTCGGCTGCCGAGTTCGTGGCTCAGATGCGCGCGCTGCGGCAGTGGTCCGGGCTGACCATTCGACAGGTGTCGAAGAGGGCGCGGGATGCCGGCGACGTGCTCCCACACAGCACCCTGAACTCCGCCCTGGGCCGGGCCAACCTGCCGAGGGAGACGCTTGTCGCGGCGTTCGTCCGTGCCTGCGGAGGCGATCAGGACACGGTGGACCACTGGGTCGCCGCGCGCAAGGTGCTCGCCGCGGCCACCGCCGGTCAGCCCGAGCCGGTCGCCGTCGCCGTCGCAGCCGACCCGGGCATGGCCGATGCCGACTCGTTCGTCGACGAGCCGAGGGTCCGCCCGCCGTGGGGGTTGCTCGACGCGGTGCCACCCCTGCCGGCCGAGCTGGCGTCGGAACCCGGTTGGGGGCTCGACGGCCCGAAGCCGCCGGCAGCCGAGACCGCGGATCGCACCGGCGACCCGGCGGCCGGTGGGCAGCCTGTCGCCACCGCGGCGGCTGCCGGCGCGCCGCTCGTCGCGGATGCGCGGGGTGCGGGTGGGCAGGTCGCCGACACGCGGGGTGCCGGTGGGCCGCTCGTCGCGGATGCGCGGGGTGCGGGTGGGCAGGTCGCCGACACGCGGGGTGCCGGTGGGCCGCTCGTCGCGGATGCGCGGGGTGCGGGTGGGCAGGTCGCCGACACGCGGGGGACCGGTGGGCCGCTCGTCGCGGATGCGCGGGGTGCCGCCGACCAGCTTGTCGCCGTCACGGCGAGCGTCGGTGCGTCGCACGGGTCGATCGCGGCCGGGCCGAGTCCGGTTGTCACGGGCGAGCGCGCGCCGGGTGACGAGTCCGCCCTGAGCCGCGAGCCCGACCCGGCGGGCGGGCGGCCCGAGCCGGCCGCCGACGAGTCGACGCCGACCGAGGACCGGCCGGTCCGTCCCCTCCTCTACGCCGATGGGCCGCTGGCGACGGCCGTGAAGGGCCGGCGCAACAGCGCCTGGGCGGGGCTGCACCGCAAACGTGCCCCGAACGTCGATGCTGCCGCCGCACCACTGCGGCTGCGGGACTTCGTGCCGCCGCTGGCCTTCCGGTTCGGCCGGCCGACACGCGCACTCCTCGGCGTACTGGTGCTGCTGCTGATCGTGGTGGCCGGTGGCATCGTGGTCCGGACCCTGCGCGATCCCGACGCCGGGAACGATCCCCCGCTGGTGTTCGCCGAGCCGACGGCCAGCCTCGACGTCGACGTGCAGTTGCCACCCGCGGACGTTGGCGCGCCGACATCCAGCCCGAGTCCGAGCCTGCCCCCGACCAGCGCCAGCGCCGCGCCGGCGGTCACCAGCCCCGCGCAGAGTGCACCCAGGTCGAGTGCACCCAGGTCGAGTGCGCCCCAGGCGGCGCAGACGAAGGCGGCCGCCACGCTGCCCGCCGCGGGGCAGTACCGGATGATGCCGGCAGCCACCGTCGCGCAGTCGTACTGCGTGGGCGTGGGTCCGGAGCCGGGTAACGACCGCCCGGAGGTGGCGACGCTCGTCTCCTGCGCCCAGGCCGAGCCGGCCACCAGCGAACTGCGGAAGGTCGACTCGAACACGTACCAGATCTACTGGGCACACCCGTCCGGAGGCGGTGGCTGCCTGCAGGTCGACCCCGACCCGAGCGGCCAACCGTCCACCGTCGACGGGCAGCTGGTGGCGCCACGCAGCTACTGCAACCGCCCCGACCAACGCTTCATCCTCGAACCGGTCCAGACGAGCGGGGGCCAGGGTTACCGGCTGCACGCCACGACCGCACCGAACAGGTGCATCGGTCCGATCGGCGGCGGCCGGGCCGCGGGCACGGCCATCGCCCAGGTGTCGTGCTCCAACGACAACGTGCAGGTGTTCCTCTTCAAGCGGTGATGCACTCCGGCCAGCCACTCGGACGTTCCGGGTGGTGGTCGTGGTCGGTCGAGGTGATGCCCCGCGGAGAACGACCATCGGCTGCTCCTGACCGCCTGTTCCCGCCCTACTTGCCACCGGTCTTCTTGGCGCCCTTGTCGGTGTCCGCGGTCTTCTTGGTGTCGGTCTTCTTGGGTGTGGTCTTGTTGCCGGTGGTGGTCTTCTTGGTGGTGGGCTCGTTGTTGGTGTTGCGGGCGTTCTGTTCGCGGAGTTTGCGGGTGCGTTCGGTGACGCAGGTGTCGTAGCCGCCGCATTCCTTGCGGGCCTGGAGGTAGGCGGGGTCGTTGTTGGACTGGTTGGCGCGTTTGGTGCTGGTGGTGGTCTTTTTGGTGTCGGTCTTCTTGGTGGTGTCGGTCTTCTTGGGTGTGGTCTTGTTGCCGGTGGTGGTCTTCTTGGTGGTGGGTCCGTTGTTGGTGTTGCGGGCGTTCTGTTCGCGGAGCTTGCGGGTCCGTTCGGTGACGCAGGTGTCGTAGCCGCCGCATTCCTTGCGGGCCTGGAGGTACGCGGGGTCCGT
>NZ_JBICUF010000005.1:0-321895 GCF_043198035.1 Micromonospora sp. NPDC048898 | reverse complement strand
GGTCGTTGTTGGATCGGTCGGCCTGCTTCTTGAGCTTGGTGTTCAGCTCGCGGAGCTTGCGGGTGCGTTCGGTGACGCAGGTGTCGTAGCCGCCGCATTCCTTGCGGGCCTGGAGGTACGCGGGGTCGTTGTTGGATCGGTCGGCCTGCTTCTTGAGCTTGGTGTTCAGCTCGCGGAGCTTGCGGGTGCGTTCGGTGACGCAGGTGTCGTAGCCGCCGCAATCCCGGTGGGCCTGGAGGTAGTTGCGGTCGTTCCTGGACCGCTTCGCGATGTTCTCGGCCTCCTCGTACTTGACCAGCGCCGGCCCGAGCCGCAGTGCCTCGGTCTGCCGGAAGCCCTTCGAGCCGTCGAAGTCACGCCTGGTCTTCTCCCACGGGCTGCGCTCCGGGTACTCGCGGTAGTCGGCGATGATGCGCTGGCGCAGCGCCGGATCCTCCATGGCACGGTGCAGCAGCTTCTCGTCCTTCACCTGGCCGTGCTTGCGGATCTCGTCGGCGATGCCCTGGCCGATCAGTTCGCTGGCCCCGCTGTCGACCCGCGGGCCGCGCCGCCCGAGCACCGAGGACCATGGACGCGTCACCTTCGGGCCGGCGGACTGGGGTCCCTTCGGCGCGGTCCTGGTCGCGCCGGTCGGTGGCTTCTTCGGCCCCTTCGGTTCCTTGGGGCTACGGGCGGTGGTGCCGGAGGTGTCGCCGTCGTCGCCTCTGCGGCGGTCATAGTCGGCCTTCTCCGCCTCGGCCTCGGCCAGTTTCTTCTGGACGGCGTCGCGCTTCTTCGCCAGCTCCTTCTTGGCGCCCGGCAGAGCACCCCTCCGCTCGGCCTTGGCGATTTCACGGTCCAGATCCTTGAGCGTGTTCCGCAGCCGTTTGACGTTCCCGTCGTAGTCGGGCTTGGTGGGCGTCGCATCGCGGAGGTTGCGACGGTTGTTGGCCACGTCCGTCCGCATCTTCGGCAACTTGGCCGCCGCCTTGGCCCGTTGCTCCGGCGACCGGGTGGTGTCCCTCGCGATCTCCGTCAGCCTCGTCAGCTTTCGTTCGCTTCTCTCAAGCTTCTTCCGCTGGGCCGTAAGGCGCTTCTGCGACTTGCGGTAGATCGCCTCGCCGTCCTGGACCAGGGGGTGGAGGTCCTTCAGACTGAAGCCGGTCTTGCCCTCCGCCACCCACCCCTGGACCCTGGTGATGACCTGGTCCGCGATGATCTTCTTCAGGTAGTTCGGGTCGTCCGGGGTCGGTGAGCCCAGGGCCGAGATGTCGTAACCGAGTTGCGCGAGCATCCGCCGGGCTCGCGACATCGCGTTGCGGGATTCGGCCGGGTCCGGCGTCGGGCTGGCCGCAGCCGGGCGCTCGTCCGGTTCTCCGGGCGCAGCCGACGCCGCCGGGGCCGGGGCGACAAGCATGAGGCTCGCCGCGACGGCGACCACCGCGACAAGCGGCACCAGCCAACCGCGCACCACCACCGCCCACCGCGCCAACAGCCAGCCGGTCCGCGTGGAACGGCATCCCGCACGCCTGGTACCCATCACTGCCCTCCAAACCTTCGCCTGCCACGGTCACCCGCCGCCCAGGGCGGCCGGCCCGGATCACGACCGGGCCGGTGGGCGCCGACAACGCGGCCGGCGCCCATTCGTTCCATGACAGCCGTCCCCACCACGTCCGGGAAGAACAGCCGCAGGTCGGGACTGTCCCGGACAGCCCTGGACGGGGTCCGGCGCGGGCCAGGGACGGGTGGGGAGGCGACCGGGTCGGACCCGGCCTCAGCGGCCGTCGCGGGGAGCGAAGACGGCGAGCGCCTCGGCGTCACCGTGCCGGGACCGCAGGTATTCGTCGGCCCACTCGGCGGCGTCCGGGAAGGTCGAGTCGGCGGCCACCCGGGCGCAGGCGGCGTCGACGTCGAAGCGGGTACGGCGGAGCTGCACGCCGGGTCCGAGCAGCGCCCAGTACGCCCCCGCGCCGCCGTACGGCATGCCGATGCTGCCCGGGTTGACGACCAGACGTCGGTCGACCAGCCGGGTGAAGGGCATGTGGGTGTGGCCGCAGACCACGGTGGTCACCTCGGCCGGCACCGCGGCGAACACCTCCGCCCAGCGTCCCATCCGGGTGTCGACGAGAACGACCTCCTCGTCGTCGCGGGGGGTGGCGTGGCAGAAGAGCACCGGGCCCAGGCCGTCGATCTCCAGGGTCACCGTCAGCGGGAGTGCGGCCAGCCGATCCAACTGGTCGTCGCGAAGCTGTTCGGCGGCCCAGTTCGACACCTCGATGGAGGCGGGGCGGCCGGCGCGGGCCTCGACGAGTTCGCGGTCGGCGTTGCCGCCCACCCAGCAGGCCCGGTCGCCGAGATCAGCGAGCAGGTCCAGCACCTCGACCGGTTGTGGACCGGCCGCGATGTCCCCGGTGAGCACGATCAGATCGGCGGCGGCGACGTCCGGCTCGGCCAGCACGGCCTCCAGCGCGGGCAGCACCGCGTGGATGTCGGAGAGGACAGCGACCCGGTTCGGCATCCGCCCACCCTGGGTGCTGGCGCTGCGCCGAGTCCAGCGATTCCGCTACGGGCAGACGGTGAAATCCGGCCCGGTCCGCGTGCCGCGGACCGGGCCGGAACGTCACGGCCGCCGGGCGGTGGCCCGGCGCGCCGGGTCAGACTCGGGCGCGCCGGGCCAGGCGCTCCGGGTCCAGGATGATGATGCTCTTGCCGTCCAGTCGCAGCCAGCCGCGCGAGGCGAAGTCGGCGAGCGCCTTGTTGACAGTCTCCCGGGAGGCACCGACGAGTTGGGCGATCTCCTCCTGGGTGAGGTCGTGGGTCACCCGCAGGACGCCGCCGTCGCGGGTGCCGAACCGACCAGCCATCTGGAGCAGGTTCTTGGCGACCCGACCCGGCACGTCCGTGAAGATCAGGTCGGCGAGCGAGTCGTTCGTCCGTCGCAGCCGCCGGGCGAGCACGCGGAGCAGTTGCTCGGCGATCTCCGGGCGGTTGGCCAGCCACGGCCGCAGCGCCTGCTTGCGCAGTCGTACGAGCCGGGTGTCCGTCACCGCGGTGGCGGTCGCCGTACGCGGACCCGGGTCGAAGAGCGACAGCTCACCGACCATGTCCGACGGCCCCATCACCGCGATCAGGTTCTGTCGGCCGTCCGCTGCGCGGCGACCAACCTTGATCTTCCCGGACAGCAGGATATAGAGGCTGTCACCGGGCTCGCCCTCATTGAAGACGATCTCGCCCTTGCGGACCTCGATCGTCTCCATCTCCTTGGCAAGCGCTTCGGCAGCTTCCGGGTCGACACCCTGGAAGATCCCGCTGCGGGCCAGTACCTCGTCCATCGCGCACCTCCGGTTGCGCGTGCCGTCCGTCGGCCGGGGCCGCCGTCCGCTGATCCCCTCGCGCGCCGCCAAGTCTAGGCGCACGTGAGCTTGAATCCGAGGTCGCCCCTGGAATCTTGATCGTTGGGCGTAACCTGCCCGACGTGCTAAGCGAGCCAACTCTGACCAGTCGTGTCGAGGACGGGCGGGACACGCCCCTGCTCGTCTGGCGCGCCGACGGGCCCCTGCGGGCGGTCAGCAGTGCCCCGCTCGGCGGGGGGATCGCCGTTCGGCACTGGGTGCTGAACGCGACGGTCCCGATGTCGTACGACCGGGACGACCCGGCCACCCACCTGGCCGCGCTCGCCGCCGGCCTCGCGCTCGACGGGCCGGGCGTCGGTCTGCTGACCGGCGTGGACGTGGCCGAGGTGGTGGCGCGGACCGACACCGGGGTGCGGGCCTGGGCGACGGTCGGGCTCGGCACGCCGGTGCTCGCGGCAGCGCCCGCTCCGCCCGCGCTCGCCGAGCGCGTCGGCACGATCAACATCGTGGTGTACGTACCGGCCCGGCTCGCCGACTCGGCACTTGTCAACGCGGTGGCCACGGCGACCGAGGCGAAGGCCCAGGCGATCACCGAGCTGGGGCTGCCGGGGACCGGCACGCCGACCGACGCGGTCACCGTGCTCTGCCCGGTCGACGGGCCGGAGGCCGCGTACGGCGGGCCGCGTTCCACCTGGGGTGCCCCGCTCGCCCGAGCGGTGCACGCCGCGGTGCGCGCCGGGGGTGTCCGGGCGGTCGTGCCCTGGTCAGAGCAGGTGTCCGGCTGAAATTCCGACCGATCGGCTCTCGTCGGCGAGTTTGGAGCCCGGTAGGGTCGCGAGCGATGTATGCTCCCGCCTCCGTCGCGTCCCGCCTGCGGCGCCGCGTCGCCCTCGGCCTCGCCGCGCTGCTGGCCACCCTGCTCGTCGCCGGCTGTGGTGACTCCGGCGGCGAGGCATCCGTCTGGCAGCCCGGTGCCGGCGGCGGTGGCACCGGCGCACCGGTGGCCACCGCCGATCCGGAGGGGCCGACCCCCTCCACTGACGGTGGCGCCATCTCGCTCTCCGCCACCGGCGACATCATCATGGGCAACGCGCCGAGCCGGCTGCCCGCCGCCGGCGGCAAGGGCTTCTTCGCCTCGGTCACCGAGGCGCTCAAGGCCGACCTGGTGATGGGCAACCTGGAGGAGCCGCTGACCGTGGACACCGGCACCGGCAAGTGCGGTGCCAACTCCACACGCTGTTTCCAGTTCCGGGCCCCACCGGAGTACGCCGCCCACCTGCGCGACGCCGGCTTCGACGTGCTCAACCAGGCCAACAACCACGGCAACGACTACGGGCCGAAGGGCTACGAGAACACCCAGCGGGCGTTGGAGAAGTACGACCTGGAGCACACCGGCGCGCCGGGCCAGATCACCGTGGTCGACGTCAAGGGTGTCAGGGTCGCGGTGGCCGGTTTCTCGTCGTACGCCTGGTCCAACAGCCTTGTCGACATCGCCGGCGCGAAGACTGTGGTCGCCAGGGCCGCCACCATGGCCGACCTGGTCGTGGTGCAGGTGCACATGGGTGGCGAGGGCGCGGAGAAGACCCGGGTGAAGCCGGGCACGGAGATGTTCCTGGGCGAGAACCGGGGCGACCCGGTCAGGTTCTCGCATGCCATGATCGACGCCGGTGCGGACCTGATCGTCGGGCACGGGCCGCACGTGCTGCGCGGCATGGAGTTCTACCGGGGCCGGCTGATCGCCTACAGCCTCGGCAACTTCGCCGGCGGTGGCAACTCGCTGAGCAACGACGGCCGGCTCGGCTGGGGCGGGGTGCTGAAGGTGTCGCTGAAACCGGACGGCAGCTGGGCCGGTGGCTCGTTCACCTCGACGTACATGAACGACGCCGGTAAGCCGACGATGGACTCGAACGACCGTGGTCTGGGCCTGATCGGCGACCTGAGCCGCAGCGACTTCCCGAAGAGCGGCGCCCGGTTCGACGGGCAGGGAAAGATCTCCCCGCCAGCCGGCGGTTGACCCGAGGAGGAACGTCCGGGGCGCGACGTAGGCTGACCGTCGTGACCAGTAGTCCCCCCGGTGCCAGCGAGACCGACCTCGGGCGCAAACGCCGTGCCCGCAAGATCGGCCGGGTGCTGGCCGAGACGCATCCCGACGCGCACTGCGAGTTGGACCACTCCAGCGCCCTGGAGTTGTCCGTCGCCACGATCCTCTCCGCGCAGTGCACGGACAAGAAGGTCAACGAGGTCACCCCGAAGCTCTTCGCCCGCTACCCGAGCGCCGCCGCGTACGCCGGAGCCGACCGCGGCGAGATGGAGGAGCTGATCCGGCCGACCGGCTTCTACCGAAACAAGACCGACTCGCTGATCAAGCTCGGCCAGGCGCTTCTCGACAGGTACGACGGCAGCGTCCCCGGCCGGCTCGCCGACCTGGTGACGCTGCCCGGGATCGGCCGCAAGACCGCCAACGTGATCCTCGGCAACGCCTTCGACGTTCCCGGCATCACCGTCGACACGCACTTCCAGCGGCTGGTCCACAGGTGGCGGCTGACCGGCGAGACCGACCCGGTCAAGATCGAGCACGCGGTCGGCGCGTTGTACGACAAGCGCGACTGGACCATGCTGTCGCACCGGATCATCTTCCACGGGCGACGGGTCTGCCACGCCCGTAAACCGGCCTGCGGCGCCTGCACACTCGCGAAGCTCTGCCCCTCGTACGGCACCGGCCCGACCGAGCCGGCCGCCGCCGCGAAGCTGCTCAAGGGCCCCCGGGCGCGCGACCTGGCGGTGGCCGCCGGGGTCGATCCGGAGCTGGTGCCCGCCCAGGCGGTCACGGCGGAGGTGCCGTGAGCCGCCGCCACGGCGCGGGTGCGACGAGCCGGCGTCTCGCCCTGGTGATCCTGCCGCTGCTGCTGACCGTCACCGGGTGCACCGGCGGCACGGCCGACGACGATCCGGCCCCCGGCCCGGCCGCCGCCGAACGACCCTCGCCGTTCCGGGACTGCGCCACACTGAACACCGCACCCGCCGCCGCATCCCCCGGCGCGTCCGGCACGGCGACCTCCGGCGCGGCGGCGCCCGGTGCGGCGATCTCCTCTGCGGCGGCCCCCGCCGGTGGCGGGCAGGCGCTGCCGGAGCTGACGCTGCCCTGCTTCACCGGCGGTGCCCCCGTCGCCCTGCGGGACGTGGCCGGGCCTGCGGTGATCAACGTGTGGGCTTCCTGGTGCGGGCCGTGCCGCACGGAGCTGCCCGCCTTCCAGCGGCTCAGCGAGCGGGCCGCCGGCCGACTCCAGGTGGTCGGGGTCAACACCCGGGACAGCCGGGACGGCGCGCGGTCCATCGGCGAGGACTTCGGCGTACGGTTCCCGATCCTGGTCGACCAGGGCGACGCGGTGCAACGGGAGTTGAGGCGCAACGCCTTCCCGCTGACCCTGTTCGTCGACGCGCAGGGCCGGATCCGGCACGTGGACGCCACCGGGGCGCTCGACGACGCCCAGCTCGCCAAGCTGGTCCGCCAGCACCTCGGTCTGGTGGTGCCGGCGTGACCCGTCGACCGCCCGAGTGGATCGAGCCCCTGTTGACCCGGCTCGGCACCGCCCGTGCCGAGGACTTCACCCGGCTGACCACCCCGGCCGAGGGCGGTCGGGAGAGCGCCGTGCTGGTGCTGCTCGGTGAGCAGCCCGGTGCCGGGCCCGACGTGCTGATCCTGCAACGAGCCGCCACCCTGCGTACCCACGCCGGCCAGCCGGCCTTTCCCGGGGGTGCGGCCGACCCGGAGGACGCCGACGTCCGCGCCACCGCCCTGCGCGAGGCGAACGAGGAGGTCGGCCTCGACCCGACAAGCGTGACCGTGCTGGCCGAGCTGCCGAAACTGTGGATCCCGGTCAGCGACTTCGTGGTCACGCCGGTGCTGGCCTGGTGGCACGACCCGCACCCGGTGCACCCTCGGGAGCCGGCCGAGGTGGCGCACGTGGCCCGCCTGCCGGTGAGCGAGCTGGTCGACCCGGCCAATCGGCTGCGGGTCCGCCACCCGAGCGGCTGGATCGGCCCGGCGTTCTCGGCGCGCGGGATGCTCGTCTGGGGCTTCACCGCCGGGGTGCTGGCCACCCTCCTGGAGATGGGCGGCTGGGCCCGTCCGTGGCCGCGCGGTCGGGTGGTGGAGCTGCCGCCCAGCGGTGCCACGCCGGCGCCGTCGGCGGGCACCGACGAGGCCGACGAGACGGCCCTGCGCTGACCGCAACCTCACTTTCCGCAAGCGATGGTCATCCGGCGGGCGCACTGCCCGTACGCTTGACCCGTGTCCGTCGTGGATCTGCTCCTGCTCCTGCTCATGCTTCTGTTCGCGATCAGCGGATACCGCCAGGGCTTCGCCATCGGCATCCTGTCGCTCGCCGGGTTCTTCCTGGGTCTCCTGCTGGGTCTCCAGCTCGGGCCGCTGTTCGCCAGGCAGTTCGTGGATCCGGTCGCCCGGGTGCTGATCTCGCTGGTGGTGATCTTCGGGTTGGCCGTGATCGGGCAGGCGCTGGCCGGCTGGCTCGGCTCACGCCTGCGTAAGACGATCACCAGTGACGTGGGCAGGCGGGCCGACGACATCGGCGGGGCGGTCGTCTCACTGCTCGCGGTGCTCCTGTTCGCCTGGCTGATCGCCGTGCCGTTCGGCTCGTCCGCGGTGCCCTGGATCGCCGCGGCGGTGCGCAACAGCGCGCTGATCACGGTGGTCAACCGGGTCCTGCCGAACGAGGCCCACGACCTCACCACGGCGTTGCAGGACACGCTCGACACCGACGGTTTCCCGGACGTCTTCGGTGACCTCGCGCCCACCCGGGCCCGGCAGGTCGACCCGCCCGACCCGGCGCTGGCCGGTTCGCAGGTGGTGGTCAACGGTCAACGGTCGGTCGTCAAGGTGCTCGGCTCCGCGCCCAGTTGCTCACGTCGCATCGAGGGCTCCGGTTTCGTGTACGCCGACGACCGGGTGATGACCAACGCGCACGTCGTCGCCGGCACCCGCTCGGTCGCCGTGGAGTTGGGCGGCGAACGGTACGACGGCAAGGTGGTGGTCTACGACCCGGACCGGGACCTGGCCGTGCTGCTCGTGCCCGGGTTGCCCGGCCCGTCCCTGCGGTTCGCCGCCGGCAACGCGGGCAGCGGCTCGGACGCCATCGTGCTCGGGTTTCCGCTCGACGGCCCCTACAACGCCCAGTCGGCGCGGGTCCGCGACGTCGACCAGATCACCGGACCGGACATCTACTCCGCGAAGGACGTGACCCGGGAGGTCTACACGATCCGGGCGTTGGTCCGCAGCGGTAACTCCGGGGGGCCGTTGCTGTCCGCCAACGGCCTGGTCCTCGGCGTGATCTTCGCGGCGGTGGCCGACGATCCGAACACCGGCTTCGCGGTGACCGCGGCCGAGGCCCGCCCGGTGGCGCTGGCCGGTGCCGAACGCAACCGGCAGGTCGGCACCGGCGAGTGCACCTGACCGCCGAACGGGGTCAGCTGGGGGCGGGCGCGGGCCTCAGACCGCCCCGGGGTGCCGTTCGACCTCGGGAGCGACGCCGTCGCGGGTCGGCTGGACCGGCCGAAGGCCGGTGTGCGCACGCCAACTGGTGAACGCGGCGGTGGTGGCCGCGACCACCGCCACACCGAGCAGCCAACCGCCCAGCACGTCGCTGGTGAAGTGCACACCGAGCGCCACCCTGCTCAACCCGGTCACCACGGTGAGCAGCAGTGCGGCGACCCAGAGCGCGGCCCGTGCCACTCCCCGGCCGACGTACGGCAGGAACACCAGCAGCAGCACCCCGGCGGTCAGGGTGGCGTTCAGCGCGTGACCGGAGGGGAACGAGTAGCCGGCGGCCCGCGCCACCGGGTCCAACAGCTCCGGGCGGTCCCGCCCGACGAGCAGCTTCAGCAACGGGCCGAACAACCCACCCACCACCATGGTGGTGGTCACCCAGAGGGCCAGCTGGCGGGCTCCCCGGCGCAGCAGCCAGATCACCAGGAGCAGGGTGACGGCCCGCAGCGGCATCGGCGCGAACACCTCGCTCCAGATCCGCATCAGCACGACCCAGGCCGGGTGCTCGAGCGCATAGCCGTGCAGCCCGTCGGTGACCGCCGTGTCCAGCCGGTGCAGCGGCGCCCAGGTGCCGAGGACCAGCAGCGCGAGCAGCGTGAAGGGCACAAGCACCAGGAAGGCCGCCGTCGCGGCCAGGGTCAGCCGCAGCCCCAGCGGATGGTCCGGGTCGAGTCGGCGGTGCCGCCAGGACGGGTGCCGGGCGGTGCCGAGAGTACGTGGGCCGGGCGCGTTCATGGGAACCGTTCTACCCCACCGAACGGCCGGTCAGCCCTCGGTCAACGGGACCGCTGACGGAGTCGGCGCACCAGCAGGGTGGCGCCACCGGTCAGCGCGACGAGGAGCACGAGCCCGGTCCACAGTTGCTCCGGTGCCGACGTGTCCTGGCCACCTGCCGCCCGGGCCCTCCACCGGGTCTGCTGATGGGGAGCGGCGAGACCGAGCGGATCGCTGCCGGCGCCGGACACCGAGGCGTCGGCCGAGCCGGGAGCCGCACCGAAGCCGGTCACACCCGGCGACGTCTGGTCGTCCAGCGGGTTGGCGGTCACCGGCGGCACCTGGGCGGTCAACGCGGCAACCGGGTCGACCATCCCGTACCCGAAGCGGTCGTCCCGACCGGTCGGACCAAGATCCCGGGCGGTGGCCAGCAAGCGGTTGACCACCTCACCCGCGGGCATCTGCGGATAGCGGGACCGGACCAGCGCGGCGGTCGCCGCCACCAGCGGTGCGGCGAAGCTGGTGCCCTGCACCCGCCAGTACCCGCTCGGGGATTTGGCGCCGACCAGCCCGGTGGCGGGAGCGCTGAGCACCGTCGGCCGGCCGGTGATTGAGCCGGACCACAGGTTCTCGCTGTTGCGCTCCAGGCCGGTGACCGCGACGACGCCCGGCTCACGGGCCGGATACCACACCTTGGTGCTTGTGGAGGTGGCCAGGTTGCCGGTGCAGGCGATGACGACCACGTCCCGGACGAACGCGTAGTCCAGGGCCGCCGCCAGGGCCGGGCTGTCGCCACTGCCGCCCAACGACAGGTTGATCACGCGGGCGCCGTGGTCGACCGCCCAGCGAACCCCCTGGGCGACGATCAGCGCGTCGTCGTAGCGATTGTCCTCGTCGAGCACCCGGACCGGCAGGATCCGCGCGTCCGGTGCGAGGCCGACCACGCCCCGCTTGTCGTCCTTGCGGCCGGCGATCAGGCCGGCGACAGTCGTGCCGTGCCCCACCGGATCCGGGCCCGGACCCCCGGCGGGGCCGACCAGATCCTGACCGGGCAGCACCTGACCGACCAGGTCGGGATGACTACCGTCCACCCCGGAGTCGACCACGGCGACTGTCACGCCCCGCCCGGTCGAGCTGCGCCAGGCGGTCTCGGCCTGCAACTCGTCGAGCTGCCACTGCTCGTCGCGGACCTGGTCGGTGCGGGCGACGGTGTCGCCGGGGGCGAACGCCAGCGGCGCGCCGGCAAGCTGCCCGCCACGGCTGGGCGCGGTGACGGGCACGGCCGCCGCGGTCGGCGCCACGACGGTGAGCGCCGCGGCCACACCGAGCAACGCCCGGACGGTCGCCCGTCGGGCCGCCGACGGACCGCTGTGCCGCACCCCTGTCACATCCCCAGCCATTCATCCCGACGGAACCATGACGATCGGAGATTACCGGTTTCCCCACCCGTCACGGGAAGAACCGGCGAGTCAGGTCATTGCGGCGGCAGTTGCGCGAGCTGAACAAGGCGTACGCCCTCCCGTCGGGTGACCAGCCGACCACGCCCCGGCGGCAGCGGCCCCGGCCGCACCGGGCCGACGAGTGCACCCTCCTCCGGGCTGCCCGCCATCACCAGACCGGCGGTGGAGAGTTCCCGCAGTCGCTGCACGATCGGCTCGTACTGGGCGCGGCCCGCACCACCGGACCGGCGAGCCAGCACCAGGTGCAGCCCGACGTCCCGCGCGTGCGGCAGGTGCTCCTCCAACGCGCGCAACGGGTTGGCCGGCCCGGCGGCCACCAGGTCGTAGTCGTCCACCAGCACGAACAGCTCCGGCCCGGACCACCAGGATCGGTCGCGCAACTGCTGCGGGGTGACCTCCGGCCCCGGAGCCCGCCGCTCCAGGTAACCGGCGGCCGACTCGACCAGGTCGGCGGTGTGCGCCGCGGCGGTGCCGTACCCGATCAGGTGCGGCGTCTCGATGGCACCGAGCAGGCTGCGCCGGTAGTCGACAAGGATCACCCGGGCCTGCTCGGGAGTGAACCGGGTAATGATCGACGTGGCCAGCGCCCGCAGGAACGACGACTTGCCGCACTCCGAGTCCCCGAAGACCACGAAGTGTGGCTCGGTGGCGAAGTCGAGCACCACCGGACGCAGGTCCGCCTCCGCGATCCCGATCGGCAACCGCAGCCCGCTCGTCGCGGCGAGGTCCAGATCGGCGTACGGCAGCACCGGCGGGAGCAGCCGGACCCGGGGCGCCGGCGGCCCGTCCCAACTGCCGGCGACCCGCTTGACCAGATCGGGGGTGTCCCCGATGCCGGTCAGTTGGGGCAGCGCGGTGAGGAAGTGCAGGCCCTCCGCTGTCACCCCCCGCCCCGAGCGCTCCGGTACGTTGGCGGCGGCACGCCGGGCCACCAGCGAGTCGGACGGGTCACCGAGGCGCAGCTCCAGCCGCGAGCCGAACAGGTCCCGGATCGCCGGACGGAAGTCCAGCCAGCGCAGCGCGGTGGCGACCACGTGCAGCCCGTACGACAGGCCCCGGGTGGCCAGGTCGGTGACCAGCGGTTCCAGGTCGTCGTACTCGCCGCGGACCGTACTCCAACCGTCGATTACCAGGAACACGTCGCCGAAGGGATCGGCCCCGGGCTGGCCTGTCGTCCCCGCCGCGGCCCGGCGCTGCCGGTACACCGCCATCGACTCCACGCCCAGCTCCGCGAAGCGGCGTTCCCGATCGGCCAGCAGCGTGGTCATCTCGCCGACGGTGCGTCGTACGGCGGTCGGGTCGGCCCGGCCGGTCACCCCACCCACGTGCGGGAGGTCGCGCAGCGCGGCCAGACCGCCGCCTCCGAAGTCGAGGCAGTAGACCTGCACCTCGGCCGGGGTGTGGGTGAGCGCCAACGCGCAGATCAGCGTGCGCAGGGCTGTGGACTTGCCGCTCTGCGGCGCACCGACCACCGCGACGTGCCCGGCGGCGCCGTCCAACGCCAGCCAGAGCAGGTCCCGGCGCTGCTCCAACGGCTTGTCGACGACGGCGAGCGGCACTCCGAGCGAGCCGTGCAGCTCCGGGTTGCCCACGGTGAGCCCACGCTTCGGGTCCACCTCGACCGGGCCGAGCAGCTCGTCCAGGGCCGGCGGTTGACCGAGCGGCGGGAGCCAGACCTGGTGCGCCGGCGGGCCCTGCCCGACGAGCCGGTCCACCAGCAGGTCGAGCAGGGTCTCCCGGTCCTCCTCCTCCGCCACGACGGGCACGACCGGGGTCGCCGGCTCGGGCACCGGCACAACGTGGGTGGTGAAGGTGAGCAGCCGGGCGCCCCCCTCGGCGGTGACACCGGCCGTCGCGGACCGCCGGCGGACGGCACCGGAGACGTACGCGGCCTTGAACCGGGCCAGCGGGTCGGTGCCGGCGCGCAGGTAGCCGTGACCCGGCGAGCGGGGCAGCTCGTGCGCGTCCGGCACCCCGAGCACGGTGCGCGACTCCAACGCGGAGAAGGTACGCAGACCGATCCGGTAGGAGAGGTGGGTGTCCAGCCCGCGCAGCCGTCCCTCCTCCAGCCGCTGACTGGCGAGCAGCAGGTGCACACCGAGCGACCGGCCCAGCCGGCCGATCTGCACGAACAGGTCGATGAAGTCGGGCTTGGCGGAGAGCAGTTCGGAGAACTCGTCGCAGATCAGCAGCAGCGACGGCAGCGGAGCCAGTGGACTGCCGGCCGCCCGGGCCCGCTCGTAGTCGCGCACGCTGGCGAAGTTGCCGGCGCGGCGCAGCAGCTCCTGGCGGCGGACCAGCTCCCCGTTGATCGCGTCGACCATCCGGTCGACCAGGGGCAGCGCGTCGGCCAGGTTCGTGATCACGGCCGCGGTGTGCGGCAGCCGGTCGAACGAGGCGAAGGTGGCGCCACCCTTGAAGTCGACGAGCACGAAGTTGAGCTGTTCCGAGCTGTGCGTGGCGGCCAGCCCCAGCACCAGCGTGCGCAGCAACTCGGACTTGCCGGAGCCGGTCGCCCCGATGAGCAGGCCGTGCGGGCCCATCCCGTCCTGGGCGGACTCCTTGAGGTCCAGCTCGATGGCGCCGCCGTCCGCGCCCACCCCGATCGGCACCCGCAGCCGGTCCCGTGCCGAGCGCGGCAGCCAGCCCTGCTCGGCGGTGAAGCTCTCCGGGTCACCGAGCCCGAGTAGTTCGGGAAGACCCAAATCGGCCTGGAGCGGGGCGTCCGGTCCGCGTGCCGCGCCGGCGAGCCGCAGCGGCGCCAGCCGCCGGGCGATCGCCTCGGCGTCGGCGAGGTCGAGCTGGTCGGCGGTGCCCACCTCGGCGTGCCCGTCGGACGACCACGAGTGCAGCCGTCGGCCGTGCAACTCCAGCAACAGCGCGTACCTGTCGAGCAGCCGAGGCGGCGGGGTGTCCAGGTCCAGCACGGTGACCGCGTCGATGCCGCCGTCACCGGTCAGGTCACTGGCGCCGGTCAGGTCGCCGCCGTCGAGGACCACCACCACGTGCGGGCCGTCGGTGGCCGGACCGGCCGGGCTGAACCGCGACCGACTGGCCAGCACGTCGGCCAGCAGCCGCTCCAACCCGGCGGCGGAGCTGGTGACCAGGCGTACCGGGCCGAGCGCGTCGGTGCGGCTCGGATGGTGCGCGTGCGGAAGCCATTTCACCCACTCCCAGCAGGCCCGGCGTTCGGGCCCGGCGCAGACCGCGACGAGCAGCTCGTCGGGGGCGTGGAAGACCGCGAGCTGGGTCAGCACGGCCCGGACCAGCGACTGCGCCGCCGGGTCGCCGGTGGGTGGCCCGCCGGTGGTCGGGGTGCCACCCCCGCTCCGGCCGGCGGTTCGCACGTGCACCCGGGCGAAGCTGCGCAACGACAGGGCCACCGGCAGGTCCGGCACCACGGAGTACGCGTCCAGGAAGCGGCGCAGCGCGCCGGCGGTCATCGGCTCCAACTCCTCCAGCGGCCGGGTGACCGGTGGGACGAGCGGGGTGGCCAGGGTCTGCGGCCCGACGGCGACCCGCACCACCGCGAAGTCCGGGTCGGCGGGCCGCCGCTCCCAGACCCGGTGACTGTCCACCGTCGACCAGAGCCCGGCCGGGTCCGGGTGCCGGTAGTAGAGCCCGGCCCGCTGCTGTCCCGCGGTGCGGCGGACCCGTCGCCGCAGCGTGGCCAGGTGGCGCAGGTACTCCCTGCGGGCGGCCATCATCTCGGACTTCTTCGGTGTGCCGGAGGCGCTGCCCCAGGAGGTCACCAGCATCGCCAGCGAGGAGAGCCCGAACATCCCACCCACCACGTACGAGTAGGCGCCGCCGCCCCGGCCGAACATCATCGCCATCGCCACCGTGCCCCCGAGCATCGGCAGCAGCATGAGCATCTGCTGCCACCGCCCGCCGGCAACCACGGGGATCTCCGGCGGCGCCTCGACCGGCAGTTCGCCAGCGGGGATCTCCGGCGCCGGTCGACGCGGCGGGCGCTTGATGACGACGGTGGACAACCGACCTCCTGACAGCGCTGGGTAACCCGAACCGGACTCATGGTAGGTAAAGTCCTGTCGTCCGCGCAGCCTCCGATCCCCCTCGATATGGAGACCAGTCGATGACTACCGGGCTGGCCCGCGTCACCATCAGCGCGCCGCAACGACGGGTGGACGTCGCCCTGCCGGAGCAGGTGCCCCTGGCCGAGTTGCTGCCCGACGTGCTCCGACACGCCGGTGTCGGGCTCGCCGACGACGGTGAACAGCACGGCGGGTGGGTCCTCCGCCGCACCGACGGCGCGCTGCTCACGACCGCACAGGCGCTACTGCCCCAGGGCGTCCGCGACGGCGAGGTGCTGCACCTCGTGCCGGCCCGCGCGCACTGGCCCGAGCTGGAGTACGACGACGTGGTCGAGGCGATCGCCGACGGTGCCCGCCGCCGTGGCGGTGCCTGGTCGCCCACCGCCACCCGGGCCGCCGGTCTGGCCGGTGCCGCCGTCCCGCTCTCCGTCGGGCTGCTCGCCCTGCTCGTCGGCGGCCCCGCGCACCGGGCCGGCTGGCTGGTGGCCGCCGCGGTGGCGCTGCTGCTCACCGTCGCCGGCACGGTGGCCTCCCGCGCCAACGGCGACGGCACCGCCGGGGCAACGCTCGGTGGCTACGCGCTGCCGTACGCGTTCATGGCCGGCGCCCTCGCGGTCGGCTCCGGCGACCCGGTCGGGCCCTTCGGGCCGGCCCGCTGGCTGGGCGCACCCGAGCTGCTGGCCGGTGCGGTGGCGCTGCTGCTGGTGGCGCTGATCGGCCTGCTCGGGGTGGCCAGCCGACTGCGGGTCTTCGTGGCCGGCGTCACGGTCGGCCTGCTCGGCGCCGGGGCGGCGCTCGGTGGGCTGCTGCTGACCCCGGCCGGCACGGCGGCGGTGCTGCTCAGTGCCCTCGTCTTCGCCATCGGCGTGATACCGCTGCTGGCCATCCGGCTGGGCAAGCTGCCCCTGCCGCCGATCACCCTGCCGACCGCGACCCCCACCGAAGGGCCGGAACGGGCCCGGGACCTGCCGGACCGGAGCCGGGTACATGCCGCGGTGACCCGCACCGAGGAGGTGCTCACCGGGATGCTGATCGGGCACGCGCTGCTGGCGGTGGTCGCGGCGGTCGTACTCGGTGTCGCCGGCGCGACGGCCGGCCGGGTGCTGCTGGCGGTCACCTCGGCCGTGCTGCTGCTGCGGTCGCGGCTGTTCGTGGCACTGCGGCACCGGGTGCCGACTGTGCTCGCCGGGCTGGCCGGCTACGCCGTGCTGGGCGCGGTGCTCGTCGACCGGGCCGACGACGCCGGGCGACTGGCGCTGGTCCTGGGCGGTGCGGTGCTGGCCCTGGTGGCCGCCGCCGGCGGCACCGGATACGCCCGCCGGCCGGTCTCGCCGTACCTCGGGAGGGTCGCGGATCTCACCGACACGGCCCTGGTGGTCGCCGTGGTGCCGATCGCGTGCGCGGTGCTCGACCTGTACGACCGGGCCCGGGGGCTGCTCGGTTGAGCGGCCCCCGGGCCCGGTGCGTCAGCGGTCGTCAGTGGGCGGATTCGCCGCGCGCCTCGGCGTCGCGGGCCCGCTGGTAGGAGGCGTGGATCTCGGCCTCGGCCTCGGTGCGGCCGACCCAGGTCGCGCCCTCCACCGACTTGCCGGGCTCCAGGTCCTTGTACACCTCGAAGAAGTGCTGGATCTCCAGCCGGTCGAACTCGCCGAGGTGGTGGATGTCGCGCAGGTGCTCCTGGCGAGGGTCCTCGTAGGGCACGCAGAGGACCTTGTCGTCCCCGCCCTTCTCGTCGGTCATCCGGAACATGCCGATGGTGCGGCAGCGGATCAGGCAGCCCGGGAAGGTCGGCTCGGGGACGAGCACCAGCGCGTCCAGCGGATCGCCGTCCTCGCCCAGAGTGCCCTCGATGAACCCGTAGTCGGCCGGGTATTGAGTGGAGGTGAAGAGGGTGCGGTCCAGCCGGATCCGGCCGGTCTTGTGGTCCACCTCGTACTTGTTCCGGTGACCCTTGGGGATCTCAACCGTCACGTCGAAATCCATCTGCACGCTCCCTCGTCTGCCCACGCTGGCTAACGGAACCACTGGCGGCCCCTCCGGACAGGTGAATGCCCACCCGCCGACTCCGGCCGCCGCATAGTCTTCGGACCGAAGTAGTGTCACCCAAGCCGATTTTCGCTGGGGGAGGAGGGGGTCGTGGGGAGGGAAGATTCACACTACCGCCCGGACGGGGGCTCCGGGCACGGTACCGGACGATCCGGATCCGGTGGTGCCACGGGGCGGGTTCCGGTGCCGGAGGCCCACCTTCCACGGGCTCCCGAGCCAACGACCCCGGCCGCCGAGCCGACCCCGCCGCTGCCCTGGCGCCCGCCGGCCGGCTCGCCCCCGCCCACCCCGAACAACGGCCGCCTTCCGGTGGTCGGCGGTGACCGGCCGACGAGCGGCCCGCCGCGTGGCAGCGCGTCCGTGCCGGTGAGCCCGGCTCCGCCCCGCGCGACCTCGGGTGGTCCGTCGCGTGGCAGCGCGTCGGTGCCGGTGGGCCCGGCTCCGCCCGGCGCGTGGCCTGGCCCGACCGCCGGTGGTGCCGATGTCCCACCGCTGGGTCCGCCGATCTCCGCGTTGCCCGCGCCCGCCGGTGCCGCGCCGGCACCAGCGCCCGTCGCCCCGGCTCGTCGACGGCGACTGCCGGTGGTGTTGGCCGTCGTGCTGCTGTTGGTGCTCGCCGGCGTCGGCGTCGTCGTCGTCCGACCTGGTCCGGTCGCCGGATGGTTGGGCGACGACGCCGGGTCGCCGCCGAACGCGGCAGGCGTGACCCCGGAGCCGGACCCGGCCGACGTGCTGCCCGGCCCGGACCCGAACGCCGCGCTGCCCACCCCGGACGGGGTTCGTGCCGCGCTCGACCCGCTGGTCGGGGTCGCCGCCCTGGGCCCTCGGGTGAACGTCTCGGTGGCCGATGTCGTCTCCGGCCAGACGCTGTTCGCCAAGGGGGCGGACGACGGCACCGTGCCCGCCTCGGTGACCAAACTGGCGACGGCGGTGACGGCGCTGGCCGCCCGAGGACCGGGTTACCGGATCCCCACCCGCGCGGTGGCCGGCGCGAAGGCCGGCGAGGTGGTGATCATCGGTGGCGGCGATCCCACCCTTGCGATCAACAAGAAGGGTTACTACCCGGGCGCGGCGCGGCTCGACGATCTGGCCGCCCAGGTGCGTACGGCGCTCGGCGGCACCGCCCCGACCAGTGTCACAGTCGACGGCTCGGTCTACTCCGGCCCGGTCTACGGCCCGGGCTGGGACGACGACATCCCCACCGGCGGGTCCGGCGGCGCGGTGACGGCGTTGATGACCGACGGCGCTCGCCGGGACCCGGGCGTCGCACACGGCGCCGCGGAGCGGTTCGCCGAGCCGGACCTGGCCGCCGGTAGGTCGTTCGCCCGGCTGCTCGGTGTGCCTTCGGACGCCGTGAAGCGTGGCACGGCCCCGGCGCCCGCCGCGGCCGGTGGCACCCCGGCGGCGGGCACCGAGCTGGGGGTGGTGCTGTCGCCGCCGATGATCCGGCTGGTCGACATCATGATCAGCGAGAGTGACAACCTGGTGGCCGAGGCACTGGCCCGTCAGGTCGCGTTGGCCCGCAACCAGCCGGCCTCGTACGACGGCGGCGCTGCCGCGATGGACGCGGAGGTGGCCGAGCTGGGCCTCCCCGCCGACGAGATCGCGCTTTCCGACGGCAGCGGTTTGTCCCGCAACAACCGGATCAGCCCGTCGTTGCTGACCGACCTGATCCGACTGGCGGCGAGCCCGGACCATCCGGAGTTGGCAGGTGTCTTCGGCGGTCTTCCGGTGGGCGGCTGGTCCGGGACTCTGGGTGAGCGCTACCGCAACACCGCCGGCACCGCCGGCGGGGCGGGGAGCGTCCGGGCGAAGACCGGCACACTGACTGCCGTGCACTCCATCGCGGGCCTGGTCACCACCGCCGATGGTCGGCTACTCACCTTCGCGGTGCTCACCGACAAGGTGCCGGGCGAGAAGGAAACCGCCCAACCGGCGCTGGACCGGATCGCCGCCGCACTGGCGAGCTGCGGCTGCCGCTGACCGGCACCGCTTCGGGCCTCCGGTCCCCGTCGGGGCCGCCAGCGCTGTCGATCGGGGGCGCGAGCCCGGGCCGGGGTGTCGCGGCGCGGGTACGGTGGGTCCATGGCGCAGTTCGTGGACTGGGATCTGGCCGCCGCCACCGCGGGGGCGTTGAGCAAGTCGGGCCCCCGGGTGTCGTATGCCGAGGCTACCGACGTGGTCGGCGACCTGCGCCGGCTGACCGAGGAGGCGGCCGGGCACGTGGCCGACTACACGGGGCTGCGGGCGCAGGTGGCGCATCCGCCGGTCCGGGTGGTCGACAGGCGTGACTGGGCCGCGACGAACATCGCGGGTCTCCGCGAGGTGATCACTCCGCTGGTTAGCCGGCTGTCCGGCGACAAGCAGCCGGGCGCGTTGACCGAGGCGGTCGGGTCCCGGCTGACCGGGGTGCAGGCCGGCACGGT
The DNA here is from genome assembly GCF_043198035.1 of Micromonospora sp. NPDC048898. NCBI lineage: Bacteria > Bacillati > Actinomycetota > Actinomycetes > Micromonosporales > Micromonosporaceae > Micromonospora > Micromonospora sp. NPDC048898. The sequence goes on along the minus strand of NZ_JBICUF010000005.1, from coordinate 302,299 downwards.
GCTGGCCTACCTCTCCGGCCGGGTGCTCGGGCAGTACGAGGTCTTCTCGGCCGACCCGGGTCAACTGCTGCTGGTCGCCCCGAACATCGTCGAGGTGGAACGCAAGCTCGGTGCCGACCCACGGGACTTCCGGCTCTGGGTGTGCCTGCACGAGGTCACCCACCGGACCCAGTTCACCGCCGTCCCGTGGATGCGGGGCTACTTCCTGGGCGAGGTGCAGGCGTTCGTGGACGCTTCGTCCAGCGGGAGCGAACACCTGGTGGAGCGGCTGCGGCGGGGGGTGGCCACGCTGTCCGAGGCGGTCCGTGACCCGGAGAGCCGCACCAGCGTGCTGGACATCGTGCAGACCCCGGCGCAGCGGGCCGTGCTGGACCGGCTCACCGCGTTGATGACCCTGCTGGAGGGGCACGCCGAGTTCGTCATGGACGGTGTCGGCCCGCAGGTGATCCCGAGCGTGGGGCAGATCCGGGCGTCGTTCAACCGACGCCGGGAGGCGGGTAACCCGCTGGAGAAGGCCATCCGCCGGCTGCTCGGGGTGGACGTCAAGATGCGCCAGTACGCCGAGGGACGCAAGTTCGTGCACGGCGTGGTGGAGCGGGTCGGCATGGACGGGTTCAACTCGATCTTCAACTCGCCGCTCACGCTGCCCCGGCTGTCCGAGTTGGGTGACCCGGATGCCTGGGTGGCCCGGGTGCACGGCCCGGCCGGCACCGTCCCGGCCGCTGGCTGATTTTCCAGCGGTGGCCGCGCTCGCCCCGCCAGTGGCCGCGATCCGGGTGGCGGTCCGTCGCGCCCTGACCGGCCTGCCGTCCGGCGGGCCGGTGCTTGTCGCCTGCTCCGGCGGAGCCGACTCGCTCGCCCTCGCGGCGGCCACCGCGTTCGTGGCGCCTCGGCTGGGCCGCGCCGCACTGCTCGTCACTGTCGACCACGACCTGCAGGTCGGCTCCGCGGAGCGTGCCGAGGCGGTGGCCGCCTGGGCCGCCGATGTCGGTTTCGCGTCGGCGACAGTGGTGCGGGTGGAGGTGGCCGGGCGTCCGGGCGGGCCGGAGGCGGCAGCTAGGGAGGCGCGTTATGAGGCGCTGACCGAGGTGGCCCGGCAGCAGCACGCCGTCGCGGTGCTCACCGGTCACACCCGCGACGACCAGGCGGAGACGGTGCTGCTGGCGCTCGCCCGGGGTGCCGGCCCCCGAGGGCTGGCCGGGATGCCCGCCCGGCGGGACCTGGGCGGGGTGCCGCTGCTGCGCCCGCTGTTGGAGATCGGTCGGGAGCAGACTCGCGCCGCGTGTGCCGTGCTCGGGCTGAGCCCGTGGCAGGACCCGCACAACACCGACCCGTCGTACGCCCGCTCCCGGGTGCGGGCCGACCTGCTGCCGGCGCTGGTGCGGGCGCTCGGGCCCGGCGTGGTGGACAACCTCGCGCGTACCGCCGGGTTGGTGGCGGCGGACAACGCCGCGCTCGACGAGGTGGCGGCGGCGGCGCTGGCTGCGGCACGGTGCCCCGACGGAGGGCTCTCCGTGCCCGCGCTGGCCGGTCTGGCTCCCGCGGTGCGTGGCCGGGTGCTGCACTCCTGGGCGCGTGAGCTGGGTGCCTCGCCGGGAGCGCTGTCGCACCGGCACGTCGCCGCCCTGGACGCCCTGGTCACCGACTGGCACGGCCAGGGCCCGACCGATCTGCCCGGGGGTGTCGGGGTGCTCCGCCGCGGCGGCCGACTGTCGCCGCTGAGTCCCGGCTGATCCGTCGCCGATCGACACCTCTAACGCACCCCGCCGGGGACCCGCCCCACCACCCGGCCACCACCCCTGCCCACCACCCCTGCGGGCCCTTTGCTCTGCACCCGCCCATGCGCCAGTTACGGACCGTGCGCGGTGCACGGGCGGGTGCAGAGCAAAGGGGTGCATCGGTCGGCCGCCGGCCCGGGTCATCCGGCGCTACGAGCCGGTGCCGAGCAGCCTCAGCCGCTGTGCGCCCGGTCCCGGAAGGTGGTCCGGTAGCTGTGTGGGGTGGCGCCGACCCGGCGGGTGAAGTGGTGGCGTAGCGCCGCGGCGTCGCCGAAGCCGGACTGGTCGGCGACGGCCTCCACGCTCAACGGGGTCTCTTCGAGCAGCCGTCGGGCGAGCAGCACCCGTTGGTTGGTGAGCCAGTCGTGTGGGGTGGTGCCGGTCTCGGCGCGGAACCGGCGGGCGAACGTGCGTGGTGCCATACCGGCGCGGGCGGCCAACTCCTCCACGGTGGTCGTTCGGTCCAGGTGCCCCATCAGCCACTCCAGCACCGGCTCCAGGGTGGGCGCCTCGGGCGCCTTCGGGATGGGTGCCTCGACGTACTGGGACTGGCCGCCGTCGCGGTGCGGCGGGACCACCATCCGCCGGGCCAGCCGGGTCGCGGTGGCCGAGCCGTGTTCCTGGCGGATCAGGTGCAGGCAGGCGTCGATGCCGGCGGCCGTGCCGGCGCTGGTGAGCAGCCGGCCGTCCTGGACGTAGAGCGAGTTGCAGCGCACCCGGGCGCGTGGGTGCCGGCGTTGCAGCTCGTCCACGTACCGCCAGTGGGTCGTGCACTCCCGGTCGTCGAGCAGCCCGGCCTCGCCGAGCAGGAAGGCCCCGGAGCAGACGCTGAACAGGTGCGCTCCGCGGGCGTCGGCCCGCCGTAGCGCGTCGAGCACCGGGCTGGGGACGCTGGTGCCCTGGCTGTGCGCGGGAATGGCCACCAGGTCGGCCTCGTCGACCGGGCCGAGGTCGGCGTGCGGGGTGAGGTGGAAGCCGGACGAGGTACGCACCGGAGCGCCGTCCGGGCTGCACACCTGGAAGCGGTAGCCGGGAAAACCGTCGGCGGTTCGGTCGGTGCCGAACACCTCGGCGAGCACGCCGAGCTCGAAGGGGGCGACCTGGTCGAGGGCGAGAACGGCAACGGACCGGAGCATGTGACGAGGGTAACCCCAGTGGTGGCAGTAAATCGATGCTCAGTGGCATCACTGCCACTGTCTGATCGGGGTGAGTGGTCGGAGACTGGTGTCAGTCCGGTGCGCACCGGCGGCGAAACCGACAGCAATCATGCGAAAGTGAGCGCCGCCATGGAGTTCCTGTTCTTCCTCCTGTTCCTTGTCCTGCTCGTCGCCGCCTCGGCGGCCGGCCTCACCGCCGACAGTCACGATTCGGCCGACTGGAAGCCCAGCGACGGCGGTCGCCGCTGGCGGTCACGCACCAACTGATGCGATTAGCATCATTTGCCCAGAAAATCCCGGGCGGGACCGCGCCGAAAGGTGCGGCCCCGCCGACGGAGGCCATCCGACGTACGGCAGGCTAGGAGTCATGGCTGACGGCTCCTGGTACGACGCCGACATCGACCACGTAATCATCTCGGAGGCGCAGATTCGCGAGAAGACGGCGGAGCTGGCCAAGCAGGTCTCCGCCGACTACTCCCACGTGACTGACGGCCTGCTGCTGGTGTGCGTACTCAAGGGCGCGGTGATGTTCATGGCCGACTTCGCCCGGGCGCTGGGCCGCAACGGCCCCCCGGCCGAGCTCGACTTCATGGCCATCTCCTCGTACGGCCAGGGCACCACCTCGTCCGGGGTGGTCCGCATCCTGAAGGACCTGGACCGGGACATCGCCGGTCGGCACGTGGTGGTCGTCGAGGACATCGTCGACTCCGGGCTCACGCTCTCCTGGCTGCTGCGCTACCTGGAGTCCCGCTCCGCGGCGAGCGTCGAGGTCGTCGCGCTGTTCCGCAAGCCGGACGCGGTCAAGGTGCCGGTCCCGGTCAAGTACGTCGGCTTCGACATCCCCACCGAGTTCGTCGTCGGCTACGGCCTGGACTTCGGTGAGCGCTACCGGGAGCTGCCCTACGTCGGGGTGCTCAAGCCCGAGGTCTACGCCCGCTCCTGACGCCCGCCGCGACCCTCCGGGCGGGCCCGGAGGAGCGTGAGGTCGACTCGCATCGGCACCCATCAAGCCGACGTTCAGCGCGCTCTCAGCTGTTGCGACTACCGTGGACCCGGTGGCCCGGAGGTTACTCCGCGCCCGACCCCTCTCGGCCGCTCGACCGGGCCGCCAGGTGGCCGGGCCGGACTCCCCGCCACGCCGGTTCCAGCCGGACCCGCCGTACGCGGGTCGCGGGGCTGGTGGGCCTGCCCACGGTGCGTGCCATCGATATCAAAGGTGCGCCGAGTGCGGGGCTCGCGAGCTCGCTCCTCGCGTACACGGTGTACCGTCGAATGACCGCGGCGCGGCAGTTTTGGCGCCTCGGGGGTCGAGGCCGCCCCGCATGGCAGCTCCGGCCGCCGCTCACCGCGGCGACACCAATCAGATGGTCAGGACGTCGATCAGGAGGATGCGGGCGCTCCGGCGCTCGACAACAGTATGGAACGTACGCGTTTCTTCCGCCGACCGGTGGTCTGGATCATCCTGGTCATCCTCGGCGCAGTTGTGCTCAGTCAGCTGTTCACCGCTGGTCCCAGCTACCACCGCGTGGACACTTCCGTTGCGCTCGATCAGCTCCACACCGCCAAGATCAACAAGGTGGTCTTCCAGGACAAGGAGCAGACGCTCCAACTGGACCTGGCCCAGAAGACCAAGTTCGGCAAGACCGAGACCAACAAGATCGAGGCTCAATTCCCGTACCAGGTCGGCGACGAGATCTGGAACGAGGTGCTGGACGCCAAGGCGGCCAACCGCGTCACCGGTCCGGCCGACGCCAAGGTCTCCTCGGACAGCATCTGGGTGAGCCTGCTGGTCAACCTGCTGCCGATCGCGTTGCTCGTCCTCCTGCTGCTGTTCTTCATGTCGCAGATGCAGGGCGGCGGCTCCCGGGTGCTCAACTTCGGCAAGTCCAAGGCGAAGATGATCACCAAGGACACTCCGAAGACGACCTTCGCGGACGTCGCGGGTGCCGATGAGGCCGTCGAGGAGCTGCACGAGATCAAGGACTTCCTCCAGAACCCCGCGAAGTACCAGGCTCTGGGCGCCAAGATCCCGAAGGGTGTGCTGCTGTTCGGCCCGCCCGGCACCGGCAAGACGCTGCTGGCCCGCGCGGTCGCCGGCGAGGCCGGGGTGCCGTTCTACTCGATCTCCGGCTCCGACTTCGTGGAGATGTTCGTCGGTGTCGGCGCCAGCCGGGTCCGCGACCTCTTCGAGCAGGCCAAGACCAACGCCCCGGCGATCGTCTTCGTCGACGAGATCGACGCCGTCGGCCGGCACCGTGGCGCCGGCATGGGTGGCGGTCACGACGAGCGCGAGCAGACGCTCAACCAGTTGCTCGTCGAGATGGACGGCTTCGACACCAAGGGCGGGGTCATCCTGATCGCGGCCACCAACCGGCCGGACATCCTCGACCCCGCGCTGCTGCGCCCCGGTCGGTTCGACCGGCAGATCCCGGTGGACGCCCCCGACATGGAGGGCCGCAAGGCCGTCCTGCGGGTGCACGCCAAGGGCAAGCCGTTCACCCCCGACGTCGACCTCGACGCGGTGGCACGGCGCACCCCGGGCTTCAGCGGCGCCGACCTGGCCAACGTGATCAACGAGTCCGCACTGCTCACCGCTCGCAAGGACCAGCGGGCGATCAGCAACGACTCGCTCGAAGAGTCGATCGACCGGGTGGTCGCCGGTCCGCAGCGTCGGACCCGCGTCATGAGCGACCAGGAAAAGAAGATCACCGCGTACCACGAGGGTGGGCACGCGCTTGTCGCCTGGGCGCTGCCGCACGCCGCACCGGTGCACAAGGTGACGATCCTGTCCCGTGGTCGCTCGCTGGGCCACACCCTGGTGCTCCCCACCGAAGACAAGTACACCCAGACCCGCGCCGAGATGATCGACACCCTGGCGTACGCGCTGGGCGGCCGGGCGGCCGAGGAGCTGGTCTTCCACGAGCCCACCACCGGTGCCGGCAACGACATCGAGAAGGCCACCCAACTGGCCCGCGCGATGATCACCCAGTACGGCATGAGCTCCAAGCTCGGCGCGATCAAGTACGGCACCAGCGGGGACGAGCCGTTCCTCGGCCGCAACATGGGCCACGAGCGGGACTACTCGGACTCGGTGGCCGCCGAGATCGACGGCGAGATGCGGGCACTTGTCGAGCTGGCGCACGACGAGGCCTGGGAGATCCTGGTGGAATACCGGGACGTCCTGGACAACATCGTGCTCGAGCTGATGGAGAAGGAAACCCTCTCCACGGCCGACATGGCGCGGATCTGCTCCCGGGTGGTCAAGCGCCCGCCGCTGGCGCCGTACAACGGCTTCGGCAAGCGTCAGCCCTCCACCGAGCCGCCCGTGCTCACCCCTTCGGAGAAGGACAAGCTCAAGGCGCAGGCCCAGGCCGACGGCGCGCAGGCGTCGGTCGGCGGTGGGGCACCGTCCAACAACTCGGACGGTACGCACTGAGTAACGACCCGACGGCCAGCTCCCCTCACCGGGAGCTGGCCGTCTCCGCGACCGAACCCGACGGCGACGACGAGTTGGACTACGTGGCCGCGCGGCTGATCAGTGGCAAGCTGACCGGTCGCCCGGTGGAGGACGCCGTCGACCTCGGCCGGATCGAGAAGGCCGTCCGCGAGATCCTGATCGCGGTCGGCGAGGATCCCGACCGGGACGGTCTCCAGCAGACCCCGGCCCGGGTCGCCCGCGCGTACGCCGAACTCTTCGCCGGCCTGCGCGTCGACCCGGCTCAGGTGCTCAGCACCACCTTCGAGGCCAACCACGAAGAGCTGGTGATCGTCCGGGACATCGACGTGATGAGCCTTTGTGAGCACCACCTGCTGCCGTTCCGCGGTAGCGCGCACATCGGCTACATCCCCGGCCCCGATGGGCGGATCACCGGCCTGTCCAAGTTGGCCCGACTCGTCGAGGTCTTCGCTCGCCGACCCCAGGTTCAGGAGCGGCTCACCTCGCAGGTCGCCGACCTGCTGATGAGCAAACTCGCACCACGTGGCGTCGTCGTCGTGCTGCAATGCGAACACATGTGCATGGCGATGCGCGGGATCCAGAAATCCGGTGCCCAGACCATCACGTCGGCGGTGCGCGGCATCCTGCAGACGGACTCCAAGTCCCGTGCCGAGGCGATGGCGTTGATCATCCCCCGCTGACGTTCCGATGCACGACGGCCGGCCGACCCTTTCCGGGGCGGCCGGCCACTGCGTTCCGGCCCGTCCCCGCCAGATGCGTCCCCCCTGCCGTCCCCGACGAGCCGGGCGGTTCGTCCCGGCACGTCTCCGGCGGACCGGCGGATCAGCCGGCGAGCAGGACCAGCAGCAGGCCGGCCGTTACCAGCACCGCCGGCACCAGGCACACCAGCGCGCCGAAGCGCACCGTCCGGTCCAGTCGCTCGGCGGGGCTCACGCGGAACAACCGCCCGATGCCCACCCAGCCGGCGACGAACGCGACAGCCGGCATCGGCAACCCACAGATCAACGCGGCCACACTTGCCGCTCCCACTCCTGTCGCCGCGTACACCGCAACCTGGATCAGCGGCACCACCAGCGCGAACGGTCCGTACACCAGCAGGTTGCGCATCCGCGCGGGCCAGGCCCCCGGTCGGAACCGGCGCCGCGCGGCCAGTGTCGCGTCCGCCGCCTCGGCCCGGCCCCGCGCGACCCGCAGCGCCGCCAGCACGGCCGCCGGGCCGCCCGCCATCGACCGGGACGCCTCGCTCAGCTCCGGTGGCGACGGCACCAGGGAAATCGCTGGTACGCCCAGCTCGCGCAGCCGTTCCTGTTGGCTCGCCAGCCCGGTACGGACCACCGTCAACTCCTCCCGGGCGGTCTGGGCCGACCGGGCCTGCTCACCGGCGGCGGCAGCCGCACTGCGGCGTACCCCGTCCAGTTGGCGGGCCGCGGCCAGGTATTCCGCCCAGGCCGAGCTGGGCTCGACCGTCGTCTGCGTGGCGTCCTCGCTCGCCGTGGGGACCCGCTGCCGCCCCGGCCCGGTCACCGTCGCCTTCGGACCCATCTCGACACCCCCTGCCCGCGCCACCGGATCACCCGGCCTCGTCGGCGAACGGCACCAGGACCGTGCCCCGCTCGTCCGGACCGTCCCAGAGCACCGCCCGGTCGTGCCGACCCCGCCACTCCACCGGCCGCCCGAAGACCGCGGTGAGCTGCGCGACCGGCACGTCCAGCACGACCACGGCGGCCAGCTTGTCGATCTCGCCGGCTGGTTCGAGCAGTGCGGCGAACGGCGGCACCGCACGCCACCAGCCCAGCAGGTGCCGGCCCGCCGGCGGCCCGTCCCGCAGCAGCGCACGAAGCCGGTCCACCGGCAACTCCCGTGGGCCCGGCCGGTCCAGACCGAAGACCACCAGATACGTCGGCAGGTCGTCGGCCGGATCCGCGAGCAGCGTCGGCACATCCACCAGCTCGGCCGAATGCCGGGTCGCCAGCTCCGCGGTCAACGCCTCCGCCAGCGCCCGGGCGCCCGGGTCCGGTGCCGCCACCAGGAAGCGGGCGGTGCCCGGCGCATGATGGTCTGCTGTGCTGCGAGCTGCCGTCGCCAACAGCCCGCCCGCCGCCGCATCCGATCCGAGCACCGCGAGGTTGCGGCCCGCAGCCGGCCCCAGCGGTACGGCGACCGTCGAACGGGCCACATCCACGGCGCGGCCCAGCAGGGCGGCCGGCCCGTGCGACTGCCCCGCCAACGCCGCCCGGTGCCGCGGATCGTTGCCGAGCAGAGGGCGGGCGTACCCGGCGAACACGACCGGCGGCACCGACCCGGCCGGACGGGCCTCCCACAGCTCGCGCCGAAGCCCCTCCACCACCTGCGGGTGGTCCTGCGGATCGGGGTGCCGGATCAGTCGTTCGTGACCTCGGATCGCGCCCCGGGGGCCACCGAGCCCGCCGGCAGTGTTCACCACCGCACTGCCCACCGGCAGGCCCGCGGCCGAGTCGTTCGTCGGCTCCAGCACCGGACTGCCGCCCGGCAGCGCCACCCGTACCGGAAACTGCCCGAGCACCGAATCCCGATGCCCCTTCTCCGCGCGGGCACTCAACCCCAACTCGCCCGCACCGGCCAACACCAGGTGCACGCCGTACGCCCGCCCGGCCCGAGCCAGCCCGTCCAACTGGGCGGCCACCTCGGTGGCCAGCCGGTCCCGCTCGGCGAAGAGCAGCGGCACGTTATCCAACACGCACACGATCCGGGGCAGCGGCTGATGCTGACGCAGCTCGGCGAAACGTTGGCCGCCAGCCCGCGCCCCAGCCTCCGCCCTACGCTGCACCTCGGCCGCCAACTCGTCGAGCAGGTCCCGCACGTACTCCCGATCGGCGGCCATCGCCGCCGCACGCACCTGCGGAATCCACGACCGGTCCCGCTCGGTCTGCAGAAACTCCACGAACGACTCACCGTCGCCGAGATCCACCAGGTAGAGCATCAGCTCGTCCGGGCCGTAACGGGCGGCGAGGCCCAGCATCGCGGTGGTCAGGAACGCCGCGCGACCCGCCGCGGACCGCCCACTGACCAGCCAGTGCGGGGTCAGCTCGGTGAAGCCCAGCGGCACCGACCGCCCGCCGGCATCGCCAACCGTGGTGGTCAACCCGTCCGTGGGATCCGACTCCCACAGCCGGTCACCCATTGGCGGCAGCAGAGCCGCCAACCCCAACCGCGAGCCAGCCTCCACCTGCGCGGCAAGCCGCCGACAGACCGCGTCGACCAGGTCAGCCGGCGGGTCCGACTCCACGAAGACCGGTGAGTTCAACCCGCCCGGCGGATCCGCCCCCGGACCGGCAAAGGACGACGACGGTGGGTCACCGAGCAGCGCGTACGAGTTACGCAGCGCCAGCGGTGTGCTGCGCGGCAGCGGTGCCCGAACCGCGTGCGGACCGGCCGGATGCCACCCGGCCACCATCAGGTGCAGGCCGGCGGCAGGCCCCTGCTCGGCCAGCGCCTCGATCCGCGCCAGATCGGTCGGGCCGGTCGACTCCGGCAGAGCGGCGAACACGAGCAACAGCGTGCGGTCGTGGCGGCGCCGCCCACTCGCCCCCGGAGTGACCCACTGCTCCGCCTCCGTCAGCACCGCACGCAGACCCGCCACGTCCACCGCCGGAGGCGGCAGCAGACCAGCATCAGCGAGCGCTCCGAACGGTGCCAGCGCGGCACCCGTGGCATCCACCGCGCGAACCAACAGCGCGCCCGCCGGAGTCGCGGCCACCAACCGCAGGAGTACGGCCCGGAGCAACCCGGCCACCCGTGGCTCCCGAGCGTCGGCGTCCACGCTCAGGTGACCCGTGCCGACAAGTGGCACCAACGCCGGAAAGCGGGCGTCGTCCAACGGTGCCGCCGTGCCGACCCGGACGAACGGCGGAGGGCCGTCACCCGCCGGCGAGTCCACGGTGAGGGAATCCAACGCAGCGCCCGACCAACCCGGGGCCAACCGCGCGGCGACCGCCCGAAGGCGATCGGCCAGCTCGTACTGGCGGCGCTGGTCGGCAGGGGCCGGCCGCGTCTCGTCCAGAATCCCGGCGGCAGCGGTCGCGACAGCCGCCGCCCGGCGATGCAGAGCCGCGGCGCGGTTCGTGCGTGACTTCGGACCGGCCACCGCGTCCACCCCCTCTGCCCGAGGTTGGCAACCCCTCCCGAGCAGAGACGGTATCCCAGTCAAGGCTGCTCCTCCGGGAGGTGCCACGGCGCTGCGCCGGTGATGTCGTGGATCTCACCGATGGGTAGGGGTCCGTCACGATCCGCTGGATCTGAGGCATTGGCTCCGGGCCGTCCAGCCGATAACGTCAGGAGGTGGAATCAGTGCAGCCCCCCGCCGGTTCCCAGGTCTCCCGCGTACCGGCCCAGCGGACACCACCCGAGCAACTGCCGCCCGCCCCGGGGCCGCCGGAGTCGCAGCCGCCGCGCCGCCGAATGCGCACGGTGCTCACAGTCGTCGCCGGGGTGCTCGCGCTGCTCTGCCTCGGCGGGCTCGTCACGGGCCTCGTTCTGTACCACCGCGCGTCCGCCCCGGACCGCAGCGCGCCAGACGTGGTGGTGGACAACTATCTGCGTGCATTCCTCGTCGACCGTAACGATGCGCGAGCAAACCTATTCACCTGCGAGGGCGGCGCCAACCTGGAGCCGCTTCGCTCGCTACGAGCCGACCTGCTTACCCGTGAGCAGGAACTTGACGTCACAATTCTGGTCAGCTGGGGCAGCCTTGACGTCAAGGACGAAGGTGATACGGCCTCCGTCGCGACAGTAATCCGCCGCAGCGCCACCGTCGACGGTATTCAGCAGAGCTTGACCGACACTTGGCAGTTCGACGTGAGGAAACAGGAAGACTGGCGGGTCTGTGGGGGCGTCAAAATAGGTTGACGTTATTCAATCCACAGCAGGTGGACTGGAACCTCCAACGTGGTGGGTGACTGGCCGCGCCAGGCCCAGCGGTACCACTCCACCTCCGGCGTGATCCGCACGCAGATGTCCCCCTCGGCACCGGAGTAGGTTTCGGTGACTGCTCGCAGGTCGCGATGCTCCAGACCGCCCTCGACATGCACCACCCGACGGCCGGTGAGGGCGTCGGCCTCGAAGACGGGTGTCGGGGTTCGGTGTGCGGGGCCGTCCAGCGAGACCAATCGCATGCCCGTTTCGCGGGGAGCCTCGGACTCTGGCCGGCTGCCAACAGTCTCCACCCAGACCCGTTCCACCGGCACCAGCGGCGCGAACACCTCGATCTGGTCGGCCTCGGCTCGGTACCACTCGTGCTCGGGGATCACGGGCACGTAGGTCCGGGCGCTCTGCACGACCCGGTCGTCCGCGCGGAGGTCTCCCCGCCAGCCCAACCCCGGCAGACCGACAAGCACCCGTCGCCCTCGTAGCTCCACCCGTTCGGTGGCGGGCACGACAGCCAGCGGGCGGGGTGGCCGGGGCGCCCAGTCGGGCTGGTCGGCGAACGGGTCCGGCAGCGGTCCGGTCATGCCCGCGCTGGCCTCACTCGGCGGCGCGCAGCGGGGCACCCCGCTCGCGCATGAACGGGATCGGATCGATCGCGCCGCGGCTGGACCGGTCGCCGCGCAGGTGCACCTCGAAGTGCAGGTGTGGGCCCGACGAGTTTCCGCTGCTACCGACCTGCCCGATGACCTCGCCGGCCGGCACGATCTGGTCCGGTGCGACCCGGGGGCGGACCACCATGTGGCAGTACCGGGTGATGATGCCACCAGCGTGCAGCAGGTCGACGAACCACCCGCAGCCACCCTTGCCGGGGTATCCGTCCACGTCGCAGGTCCGCCGTCCACCCTTGTCCGGATCGCAATGGGCCACCAGCACCCGCCCGGCTGCTGCGGCTCGGATCTCGATGCCCTTGGCCGCCCCGATGTCGACCCCGTTGTGGCTGGGGCGGTCGGCGGTCCGGAATCCGGAACCGACATCGCCGGGGATCGGTGCGGTCCAGCCGGAGGCGGCAATCTCGCCGCGCTCGGCCGCGTTGCACACCGCCTTGCCGTTGATCTCGACGGTGCGGGCTGCTCCGCCGGCCAGGGCGTCGACGAGCTTGCTGGCCAACTCCTCGTGCTTGGCGTACGCGTCCGGATAGGCGCTGACCTGAACCTGCTGCGCCACCACGGTCAGCGGCCGGCGTTGCCAGCTCCGCACCTTGACGAGCTTCTCGTAGAACTTGCGAGCCGTGTACGCGGGCGTCATCCGCTCCGCGATGGAACCCCACCCCGGCCGCTGCTGAAAAAGGCCGAGCGAGTCGTGGTCGGCCCCGACGCCCTCGTGCGGCAGGGCCAGCGAGGCCGGAACGTCGCTGTTCGCCAGGTTGCGCAGGGCGGACTCCTGCATCGCGGTGGCCAGGGCGATCACCCACCCTCGCGAGGGCACCCCCAGATCCTGGCCCACCTTGATGATGATCGCGGCATTGCGGACCTGTGCGTCGCCGTACTCGCTGAACCTCGGCAACTCGCCGGCGATGTCCACCGGGCGGACCGGGCCACACCCCCAACCGGCAAGGGTGTCACCGTTCTCCGCGTCGCCACCTAGCCCACTGAGGAAGAACGCCGCGGTGCCGCCGGTGCAGCAGAGCAGGAGCAGCACCCCGGTGACCATCGTGGCGATCACTCCGATGCGCAATGGCCGACGAAGGGGAGCCGCGCTCCCGGCGACGCTCATAGCCGCTCCCAATCCACCACGTCGACCAACCAGCCGTCCTTCGTGGCGACCAATTCCAGCCGAAGCCGACCGCTGTCCAGCGGCAGCAACACCTCGACGAACGTCTCGGTGCGTGCCCGCACGTCCGGTGGTCCGGTGACCTTCTCGGCCGGAACCCCGCCCGGGTCGGCGCCGGCCAGCTTTTCGGTCAGCGCTGGCGTCGACAGCGGCCGCAGGCCAGCCTGCCACTGATCGACGGCCACGCCGGGCCGGCCGATCCAGGCCGTGGCGAACCGGTCGGCGGTCTGCTCGGGTGTGCGGGCGCCCGCCGGTGTGATCGGCGACGGCGGAGCCTCGGTGGACGTCACCCCGTCGTCACCGGCCGTCGGGTCCACGGTGGTGATCGGCCGCTCCGGCCGGTTACTCAGCCCGTCCGCCGGATCGGGCGGACCCGAGACCAGGCGGGCAGCCCCGATCACACCGAAGATGAGCACTGCGATCACCAGCGCCACCCCCAGTCGGGACCGTAGCGCCCGGGTGAAGAGGAACTCCAGGGCCCGTCGCATCGCCGTCACCGGGCCTCTGAGCGCACCCGCGGTCCGGTGCGGTCTGGCGCACGCTCCGTGGAGCCTGGCCGGTAGACCACGAACGACGGGTTCTCGGCCGGCACCTCGGGTTCGGTCCAGGCCGCCGGCTGCCGACGCCGAGGCTGGGGCGGGACTTGACTTCTCCTGGCGCCGGTCTCCTCGCTGGTGGCGTCATCGGCGCGTTCCCGACCGTCCGGGCGTGCGTTGCCCGGAGGCTGGGCCTCCAGCGGTGCGGTTGGCGTCGACACGTGGTCCTCCCTGCGTGCCTCCGGGCGCAGCCGGGTCTGCTCGGCGTCCAGCGACCGACGGCGCCCACCCGCCGGCTCGGCCGTGCCGCCGGGCTCGACCACGTCGAGCCGCGCCGCGACACGCATGTCCCGGAAGAAACGACGGTGCCAGGAGCCGGCCGAGCTGACCGCCTCGCTGCTGTCCTTGCCGCCGAGCTGGGTGATCCGCCGGTACGGCCGCAGCAACAGCCAGCCGACCACCCCACAGAGCCAGACCAGCACCACCTGAAGCCAGCCGGGCAGGGTGGGCGTGCTCATGATCAGATCGACCGCAAACAGGTAGATCGCGGCCCCGGTGCCGAAGATGGCGATGTTGAAGACCGCGGCGACCACGGCGTTCGCCAAGCGCCGCAGCCCGGCGCTGGCCGGCCGGAGCAGGCCGACCGTGCCCAGGATGGGTGCCGCGATGACGGCCCACCGGAAGATCAGGAAACCCAGCAGGACCAGCAGCGACGCGGTCAGGTCGAACATGGCGAAGAGCACCGAGGCCAGCACGGCGATGAACCCCGCGCCGACCCGTTCCATGTCCCGTACTCCCTGGAGGTATTCATAGGCCTCCGGGTCCTCGGTCTGGATCTGCTGGGCCACCCGCGCCCACTGCTGTTGCTTCGCCTTGATCGTGGGTTCCCGGGTGGCTGGGTTGGCGCGCAGCTTTTCGACCTCGTCCCAGGACAGCGCCTTGGCGTCGTAGAGTGCCGGCCCATACTTGCGAGCGGTTTCGCTGTCGGCCGAGCCGAGTACTCCCCGTATCCAGTTCCGATAGAGCATGGTCTCGGTCGCGGTATCGCTGGCTCGGACGGCAGGGGTCCTGAGATCCTGGCACCGGTTAGGGTCGATGCATCGCCCGGGTGCCGGTTCCTTTGCCTGCGGGCCGACGGCGTCGTGCACCACCCCGAGACTGGTGACGAGTGCACCGTCGGCGACATTTGCTGACTTGACCGGCCAGGCGGCCAGCGCCGTGACCGCGACCATAACCAGCAGAGCCCATCCCGCAGTGGTCATCGCGTTGCTCATGTCCGACTGGCGGGAGCGCCAGAGGAGGTACAGCCCCACTACGCAAAGAGTGACGATCCCGAAGACGCTGAATACCTTCTCGTATACGGCCTTGGTTGCTTGCTCCACCAGCGGGTCGGCCCAACCCCACATCGAACCGGGATCCCAGGCACGCTCTCTGAGTGCGTTGGACGCGCCGATGATGGCCGTAGCGGCCATGAACTCGCCGTTCGCGATCGTGGTGGTGAACTTGTAGTCCGGATGAAGCACGCTCGACGCGCATCCACCCTCGATGTCGTAGGTGTTGTAGCTGTAGCCCGCGTAGCCATAGAGGCTGTACCGACCAGCTACTCCGTTCCCCGCCTCTGTTGGTGGCGCGGCGGCGAACCAGCCGGCGAGTCCGGAGTCCGGCGTACCCGGGGTCGGCGCGTTGCGGCACTTGACCTCGTCCTCGCTGACCGCCTGCAACTTGCCCACGCAGGCGCGGAAGTCGGCCTGCCATTCGGCGGTCGTGCAGAGGTCGGCGCGGGCCTGGGCGACGGGCGGTGCGGCGACTGCGACCTCCGCGCCGAGCAGCGGCCAGGTGACGGTGGCCCCGGCCAGTACGCCGAGGGCGAGCAGGAACGACCCGATCCTTGCCCAAGCCCTCGCCATGTCACGCCTCCAGGTCTGGCAGGGGAATGCTCGGCAGCACTCCGGCCGCTGCGGCGATCGCGGCGGGCGTCGTGTCGAGGTGGTCCAGCAGCCCTTCGACGTACGAGACGTCGACGCGGACCTTCTGCACTCGCCCGTCGACGTCACGCATCACGAACTCGCGGAAGCCGAGCCGGCTGGACGAGCTGGTGTCGGCGGCGGAGAGTGCGGCGAGGGTGGCTTCGTACCCGTCGTTGACCGGCACCCGCAGCAGCCGCAGCGCTTCGGAGGCGATCTCGGCGTCCTCGGCGATCCGGCCGACGAAGACTGTGGAGACCAGGTTTTGCACGTCGAGGCCGAGGATGTCTTTGGGGTTCTGCGAGGCGACCAGCGCGGCGAGGTTCCATTTGCGGGAGTCGCGGGCGAGCCGGACCAGGAAGGAGCGCCCGGATCGCCAGCCTTCCATGAAGTGGGCCTCGTCCAGGCCGACGAGTTTGCGCGACGACATCGACCCGCCGTAGCAGCGGCGGACGGCGAGCCGGTGCGCGGTGTGCAGCATCGGCAGCGCCAGCGCCTCCTCGGCCGACCAGTACTCCCGTTCGATCTTCAGGTCGGGCAACCGCAGGCCGGCCATGGTGATCACGGTGAGTGCGGCGTCGGCGCCGAGCAGCCCCTCCGGTGGCCGGCCGAAGAACAGCATCGCCAGGGGCATCTCGGCGGTGTCCAGCAGGAGGTTGGCCAACTCCTTGCCGGCGTCGTCGTCGAGACGGCCGAGGCAGCTCACCACGTCGTCCAGGGTGGACGTCTCCTCGGCGGGGACCTGGCGGACCGCGTGCCGGAACAGGGTGGCGGTCGACGCCTCCCGGGCCACCTGCGGCGGAACGAGCATCATGCAGATGTCCTGGACCAGCATCCGACGCTCGGCTCGGGCGTTGGAGACCGCGATCTCGAACTCCCGGTCACCGGCCGCGCCGGCGGCGAACTCGCTGCGCAGTGGTGTGGGAATGA
Organism: Micromonospora sp. NPDC048898; assembly: GCF_043198035.1. NCBI lineage: Bacteria > Bacillati > Actinomycetota > Actinomycetes > Micromonosporales > Micromonosporaceae > Micromonospora > Micromonospora sp. NPDC048898. The sequence goes on along the minus strand of NZ_JBICUF010000005.1, from coordinate 285,745 downwards.
GTGAGTAGGGCGCCAGGGTGCCGTGCTCCGAGCCGGTCAGGTTCAACACCCGGGAGTACGGTCGCAGCTCGGGCATCGCGCAGAGTCGGGCCAGCGGCCCGGACGGGTCGAGCAGGGTCACCTGGACACCTCTGCGGGCGGCCAGGTAGCCCAATGCGCCGAGCAGGGTCGACTTGCCACCGCCCGGTTCGGCGACGAAGACCGCGAGCCCAGAGCGTTCCCGCACCTCCATGGGGAAGTGCAGGTCGAGGAAGACCGGGCGGCGGCAGGTGCCGGCGGTCCGGCCGATCAGGTCGCCCCGCCGGTCGCCCACGTTCGAGGCGGCCTGGGGAAGCGCGGCGGCGAGCAACGGCACCGGCATGCGGCGGACGTAGCCGGTGTTGGCGATCGGCTCGCCGGGGATGAACTCGCGGGCCAGCCAGTCCTGGTTTTTCGGGTGCTGTAGGGAGATGCGCAGCTCCCGGGAGTAGAGCTGGATGAGCCGGCGGGCGCGCTCCAGACACTCTTCCCTGGTCCGGCCGCCGACGGCGATCCGGTGCCAGCCGTGTGCACGGGCCGAGTCCACCGGCAGGCCGGTGGTCATCTCGTCGCCGATCACCAGCGCGCGCTTGGCCAGCCGCTCCAGCTCCGGGGGTGCGTCGATGCCGTGCTCGGCGTAGTCGAGTTGCTGCGAGCGGATCATCCGCAGCCGGTGCTCCAGATTGCGGAAGGAGTCGCCGGAGCCGAGGATGTCGACGCGGGTGGAGATCTCCATCGGCCAGGGCAGCCGCTCGTGGAAGTGCAGCCAGGGCTCGTGCCGCTCGGGGATCTCCAGTGGCTCCATCCGGCCCACGGCGAGCACGGCGACGTGCCGTTCCTCGCCGGTCATCCGGTTGACGAGTTTCACCGTCGAGCCGTACGGGGTGCGGTAGCGCTCGACCTGTTCGGTGAGGGCGAGCAGGTCACCGCGCTCCCAGCGCCCGTCGGTGACCGGGGAGAGCGTGCCGGGCGGTGCCATGCACAGCGCCACCGAGCGGTAGAGCAGCCACTCCAACTCCTGGGCGGTGACCCGCCGGCCGCGCATGCCGAACGCGCCGAGCACCTCGTCGAACTGCTCCACGGTGCGACCCAGCTTGCGGCGTTCGCCCTCGGCGGTGCCCCGGCCGAAGGTGCGTAGCAGGCGTTCGGTGAGCGAGTCGCCGAGGGACCGCCGGGCGAAGGTGACGCCCAGGTAGGTCTGTCCCTCGGCGTGGTTGACAGCCATCAGGTGCCGCTGAGCGGCGACCAGGTGATCGGCCCAGCTGGTGGTGCCGGGCACGTCGGCGAGGGGTGCGCGGGTGTGTGCGTCGATGGTGCGCGCCCACTCGTCGGCGGGGAACGGCCGGGTGGTGCGGCGCAGGTGCAGCCGGAAGCCCGCCAGGCCGGCGTACTGCTCGGAGATGGCCGACAGCAGCGCCTCCCGCTCGGCGTCCGGCCGGAATGCCCAGCGGACCTCGGGCAGCCAATACCAGGCGGTGACGGTGTTGGGGGTGAAGGTCAGGTGGCCGGCGATCTCGGTGATGGCCAGCTCGACCGACGGGTCCCGATCCCCGAATTTGATCTTCGGGGCGCGGACCCGGGTTGGCTTGGTCGGTCGGTCCGGTCGGCTGGCGGCCCGCTGCCGGGGCGGGGCGATCTCCCGCCCGCTCGGCTCGGTGCCGGAGCCCCCGGGTCGGTCCGATTCGGTGGCGCGGCGTCCCGTGCCCTCCAGCGCCGGCCGGTCCGTGCGACCGATGCTGGGCGGCTGCTCGGCCGGGGCCGGTTGAGCTGCCGGTCGGCCGGACTGGGGTGCTGGCCGGCTGAGTGGCGCGGCCGTGGAACGGCTGCCCGGCGTGGTGCTCGCCGGGCCGCTGACCGGACCGGTGGCTGCCGGTGGTCTGACCGGTCCGGTGGTTGCCGGTGGCGTGGTGGTGGCGGGGTCGGGCTCATCCGATGGCCGGAGCATCGGCAGCCGATCGCCGGCCTGATGCGGCACCCGGGACTCACTGGCCGGGTGACCGCCGCCGTGTCGTGGCTCGACGGACCGGCGGCCGCTGCGGGGCTGGTCGTCGGGCGTCCACGGTGGTTCGAGCTCGGGAACCGGGCGGGCCGGTGCCGGGCTGGCCGTCGGCGGCTGGGCTGGGATCGCCTGCTGCTCCCGGGTGCTCGGGCCGGCCGGCAGGGCTCGCGCGGCGTTGGGCCGTGCCCCGCCGAACAGGTCCAGGAAGGGGGAGTCGATGTCGGCGTTCTCGCCGGCCGAGACCGCACTGGGCTCGGCGGGTGGTGTCCGGCGGGGGACCGGCCGGGGTGCCTGGAACACCCCCACCGCACCGTGGCCGGGCGACGTCACCAGCGCGGGGTCGAGCGCCACCTCGTCCTCGTCTTCGGCGTAGTCGAAGGATTGCGCACGGTGACCGGCCGGAACGGCCGAGTGGCCGGCCGGGGGACCCGGCGTGGACGAGCGACTCATGCGACAGCCCTCGAACCTGGCGGAAGGCTCCTGGGGCCTGTGTCATCAGGACTGGCCGGCCTGCGGCGGGCCCGGACGACGACCGGCGGCGTTGCGGTTTCGTCCGGATGCAACACCGGTATCCGGACGAAACCGCGCCGTGCCGGATCGCCGCCCGGACTCCGCCTCGGCTCGACCGCCCTTATCAAACAGGCCCTGCCCGCGTCGCGCCACGGACCGATCGGTGTACGCCCGGTCATGCCAGCTCCTCCCGGATCCTGATCCGGCTGCCGACCAGGCGCGGGTCGCGCTGCTCGATCGCCGGCTCCCGAGTGCGTCGCCAGTCGGTCAGCGCGGTGCGGATGACCACCCGCGCCGGCCGGTCGGGGTCGACGTGCCGGAAGATGAACGACGTGGTCACGATGGCGAGCGCGATCTCCCAGGCCGGGAAGAGCTCGACCGTCAACGTGAACAGCCAGTGGATGAACATGTAGAGGGGAACCAGCAGCATGAAGAGCCCGTACTGGGCGTAGGGCAGGTGGACCGGAAGGGTGTAACCGGGCGGCCCGAGGTAGACCAGGCGGGCCCGGTAGATGTCGTCGTCGGTGCGCAGCCGCATCTGGTGAACGCGCCTATTCGAAGATCAGGTCGATCAGGTAATCGCCGACGAAGAAGAGTGTTGCCGCGCCGGCGATGAAGGCGAGCCCGACGATCGCGATCGCGGAGCTGGTCAGCACCTTGGAGATCTCACCCCGACTGGCCCGGCCGATGAAGATGACGCCCAGGACGGCCAGCAGGATCGGCGCGATCTTGCTGGCGAAGAAGGTGACCACACTGTTGGTGTCGATCCCCTTCGGTGCCGGCTCGGCGAGCGGAGTCGACGCCAGGGTGGAGAGCGCGTGGGCGACGCCGGACGACGCCGTCTCCATGAGCTCGAAGGCGATCACTGGAACCTCCCCATAGCGCGGCCGGCGGTGCCGCGGCGGTGCAAAAGGTGAGCCTGGCGGAAATCTGCTCCACAGGGCGCAGCGTTCTTGACCCTGCGTTCGTTACTCACCACGTAGCGTGGCGAGGTTTGGGCGGATTTTCCCCGCTTCGGCCCTCCCTCCAAGCTTCGCCATCTCGATGCTGGCCGATTCCAAAGCGTACGGGCCGCCCCGGATTGCGACAAGCCGCGAAGAGGCTGCCCGATGCTGCCCGGATGACCGATCGTACACCTGTTCTAATGCGCACGTCAGGGTTGGTCGGGGGAGCCGACCCGGGTCGAGTGGCGCCGCCGCCGCGACCGGTACCGTCTAGTCGTGACCGATCTGGTGCGGGCCTCGGGCCCGGTGGTGATGGGCGTCCTCAACGTCACACCGGACTCCTTCTCCGACGGCGGACGGTACGCCGACCTCGAATCGGCCGTCGGACACGGCGTCCGTCTGCGCGACGCCGGTGCACACCTGGTCGACATCGGCGGTGAGTCGACCCGGCCGGGTGCCGAGCGGATCGACGCCGCGACCGAGGTGGCCCGGGTGTTGCCGGTCATCCGCGAGCTGACCGCCGCCGGGGTGGTGGTCAGCATCGACACCAGCCGCGCACGGGTGGCGGAGGCCGCCCTGTCCGCCGGGGCGGCGGTGGTCAACGACGTCTCCGGTGGGTTGGCCGATCCGGACATGGCCCGCGTGGTTCGCGACGCGCACTGTCCCTGGGTGTTGATGCACTGGCGGGGCCACTCCCGCGCGATGCGCGAGCTGGCCCACTACACCGACGTGGTGGCCGACGTCCGGGCCGAGCTGGCCCAACGGATCGACGCGGCGCTGGCCGCCGGGGTGGCCGCTGATCGGATCATCGTCGACCCGGGGCTGGGTTTCGCCAAGACCGCCGCGCACAACTGGGAACTCAGCGCCCGTCTGCCGGAGCTGCTGGAACTCGGCTGTCCGCTGCTCTTCGGGGCCAGCCGCAAGTCGTACCTCGGCGGTTTGCTCGCGGCCCCGGACGGCACCCCCCGACCGACCGCCCAGCGGGAGGCGGCCACGGTGGCCACCAGCGTGCTGGCGGTCGCCGCGGGAGCCTGGGGCGTCCGCGTGCACGACGTGCGGGCCACCGCCGACGCCCTCGCGGTCTGGGTCGCGACCGGCAGCCCGCGCCTGGCCGTGCCGTCGCACGACAAGGAGCGGGCACGACACGATCACGAGCAGGAGGTACGGCGATGACGACCGACCGGATCCACCTGACCGGCCTGCGGGCCCACGGCCGACACGGGGTGTACGACTTCGAGCGGGCCCAGGGACAGGACTTCGTCGTCGACGCCGTCCTCGAAATGGACCTGGCTCCGGCGGCGGCCAGCGACGACGTCTCCGACACCGTCCACTACGGCGAGTTGGCCGAACGCCTGGTCGCGGTGGTGACCGGCGAGCCGGTGAACCTCATCGAGACCCTGGCCGATCGACTCCTCGCGGTCTGCCTGGCCGACGAGCGGGTGGGCACCGCCACGATCACCGTGCACAAGCCGGAGGCCCCGGTGCCGCACACCTTCACCGACGTGGCCGTCACCATGACCCGGACGCGGGCCCAGTGACCAGGGCGGTGCTGTCGCTCGGCAGCAACCTGGGCGACCGGTTGGGCCACCTGCGCACGGCGGTCACCTCGTTCGGCGACGCCGTACTCGTGCTCTCCGGGGTGTACGAGACTCCACCGTGGGGCGACGCCGACCAGCCCGCGTACCTCAACGCGGTGCTGCTCGCCCAGGACGCGAGCGCGACCCCGCGCGACTGGCTGGAGCGGGCTCGCGGCGCGGAGCGCGCGGCCGGCCGGGTGCGTGACCCGCGGCGACGGTTCGGGCCGCGCACCCTCGACGTGGACGTGATCGCGGTCTGGGGCGACGACGACGAGCCGGTGCTCAGCGACGACGAGGAGCTGACCCTGCCGCACCCCCGGGCGCACCTGCGCGCCTTCGTGCTGCGGCCGTGGATTGACATCCAGCCGTACGGTCGGCTGCCCGGTCACGGCTGGTTGACCGACCTGCTCACCACCGGCCCCGCGGCCGCCGACGCGCTGGAACTGCGTCCCCGGCCGGAGTTGGCGTTAGAGTCGACGTCATGACCGAGCGGAGTCGGCCGGCATGACGCAGGCGAAGTCCCCACCACCGGGCGGGTCCGACCCGGACCGGTCCCGGATGGGCCCCACCCGGATCTCGACCCTGGTCGTGGCCGCCCTGGCCGCGGCGGCGGTGGCCTGGCTGCTGATCAGCTCCCTCTACTACAGCGGCATCCCCCGGCTGCCCTGGCTGCCGGTGGTGACGCTGGCCGGGCTGGCGGTGCTGGAGGCGTACGCCGCGATCAACACCCGGGGCCGGATCGAGCGCAAGCCCGGCCGGGACCCGGTCAACCCACTGCTGGTTGCCCGTTTCGTGGTGTTGGCCAAGGCGTCGGCGCTGGCCGCGGCCATCTTCGCCGGCTTCTACGCGGGGCTCGCCGGCTGGCTCTTCCTGGAGACCACCCGCGCCGCCCTGGACGATCGGCCGGCCGCGGGCGGGGGCCTGCTCGCCTCGCTGGCTCTGGTGGGTGCCGCGCTGTGGTTGGAGCGCTCCTGCCGGGTGCCGGAACCCCCGGACGACGAACGCGAGCAGGACCCACGGGAGAGTCGTCCCGGCCAGCGCTGAGCAGGGGGTTACGCCCGGCTCCGGGCGCGGGTACGGTGCCTGCGATCGGAGAGCAAGGGCCGCCCACGGTCCGTCCGCGCGCCGGACCGGGGACGGCCGGGCCACTGGGGAGGCGGCGTCATGGGGTACGAAGAAGCGGGCCGGGACCGCTCGGCCGAGCCCTCGTCCGGGGTGCCCGCCGCCGTTCTGGAGAACGTCTTCGACGACCCCACCCACGGTGAGCCCGGCCGGGACCGGGTCGGCGTGCAGCTGGGCTGGGAGTTCGTGCTGCTGGCTGGGCTGGCGGCCCTGGGCTGGCTGCTCTGGCGGGAGGACCAGGCCGCCCTGCGCGCCGACAACCTGCGCACGTTGCTCGTCGACGCGGTCGGGTTGGGGTTGCTCGCCCTGGCTGCCGGGCTGAGCCTGCGTACCGCGGCACCGAACCTGGCCGTCGGGCCGGTCGCGGTCGCCACCGCCCTGCACTACGCCGAGCAGGGTGATCGGGGCCTGCCGGCGTCGGTCGGTCCGGCCGTGGCGGTCGCCGCGCTGGGTGGGCTCGCGTTGGCGCTGGTCGTGGTGGTGCTGCACGTGCCGGCGTGGGCCGCCAGCCTGGCCGGTGCGGCCGGTGTGGTGGTGTTCATCGAGCGCCGTTCGGCGCCCGTGCTGGTGCAGGGCGACTACGACCCGGGGCGCAGCGCCGGATACCTCTTCGCCGGCTTCGCGGCGGTGGCCATCCTCGGCGGGCTGTTCGGCGCGATCCGGGCGATCCGCCGGCTGGTCGGCCGGTATCGGCCGGTCGCCGATCCGGCCCGCCGGCGGGGCGCGGTCGCCGCCGTGGTCGCCGGGGCCGCGCTTGTCGGCTCCACCGTGTTTGCCGCCCTCGCCGGTGTGCTGATCGCCGCCAACAGCCCTGGGTCGGCCGCGGGCCCCGGATCGGTCGCGCCCACCTCGGGGCTGGACTGGACGGTCCTGGCGATCGGGGTGACCCTGCTCGGCGGCACCAGCGCGTACGGCCGTCGGGGCGGTGTGTTCGGCATTGTGCTGGCGGTCAGCCTGGTCACCGTCTTCCAGGCGTACGCGCCGGAACGGGGCTGGACGCTGAGCACCTGGGCGGTCGGCGGCGCCGTGTTGGGTGCCGGGCTGCTGGTCACCCGGCTGGTCGAGACGTTCGGTCGACCCCGACCCGGCAGCACCGACAAACCCGAACCGCTCGCCGACGGCACGATCAGCACGGGTTGGACCATGCCGCAGTCGCAGTCGGTCGACAACTGGCCTCCGACGCTGCCGACGCCGGCCGCGCCGCAACCGGTCGACCCGTGGCGGGATCCGCGCTGGGAGGACAACCGGCGTCGGTGGGACGCCGACGAGCGGTGACCACGGTGGCGTCCGCCGAGCCGGAGCTGATCTCGACCGTTAGGCTCGGCGACATGACCGACACACCTGCCGCCGCCCCCGGCGGAACCTCGTTCGCCGAGCTCGACGCGCTGTCCACCGAGGAGCTGCGGGAGCGGGCGTTCGCCCTGGCCCGGGAGCGTCGCGACGTCAAGTTCTACTGGTCGGTGCTGCGGCACCTGCCGAACGCGGACGAGGCCACGGTGCTGGACGGCGCACCGAACTCGATCGGCCCGACCATCGACGAGGCCAACGCGCTGTGGCGGGAGCTGACCGGTCACGGTTACGAGGAGTCCGCGCCGCTGCTGCGGGCCGCCTTCATCGACTACCTGTTGAAGCACTGAGCCGCTCGGGGCAGCCCAGGTCCGCCCGGACGACAGGTTCGGGGCCTGGGCGGATGGCGTCGATCTTCCACCGCTCCGGCCCGGTCAGCCGGTACGGCACGGCGGCCGGCACCGGCGCGCTCGCCGTGTTGTTGCTTGTCGGGATCTGCGGCAGTCCGGCGTACACCGGTTGGGCCGCCACCCAGACCGACCCGGACTCGGCCGGCGCCTTCTACCTGCGCCTGCTCGCGTGGCCGGCCTGGCGGCTCCACGCGGACGGGCAGACCGGCGGCCTGTTCGCAGCCGACCTGCGGGCCGTGCTGCTGGTGGTCCTCGCGGTGGCCCTGCTCTACCTGTTGCCCGCCGCGCAGGTGGCCCGGGTGCCCGGCTCGGTCAGCCAGTTCCTCTCCGGCTGGGCCGCGTACGTGCTCGCCGGCGGGCTCGCCGCCGTGTTGTCGGCGCTGCTCGGCCCGGATCCGTCACTGCTGGTTGCCCTGCGCGACGCCAGCACCGGCGCCGGCTACGGCTTCCTCACCGGCTGGATCATCGGCACCGCCAGCCTCGGCGGTCGCGCCTGAGCTGGTCGGGCGCGGTCGCGCCTGAGCTGGCCCCGGCGCGGTCGCCTCGACCTGGCCTCCGGCGCGGTCGCGCCTGAGCTGGCCCGGCGCGGTCGCGCCTGAGCTGGGGTGGTCGGGACCAGGCCGCCGACGCGGCGGCCCGGTCGCCGTCCGGTCAGTTCGGCGCGCGGCCCAGGTCGAGCAGGCGGTGTCGACTGAGCGCACCCACCGGGCGGCCGGCGTCGGTTACCACGAGCTGGTCCCGTCCCGAGGTGAGCAGGACCGCCAGCGCGTCGTACGCGGTGCCGTCCAGTGCCACGGTGGGCAGGTCCGCCGCGGCGTCGCCGGGTACGGGTTCCAGGTCCTCCCGGTCGAGTGGGGTCACCGCCAACCGGCGGATGCCCCGGTCGGCCCCGACGAACTCGCGGACGAACGGGGTGGCGGGGGCGCCGAGCAGCGCGGCCGGTGTGTCGTACTGCTCCAGGTGCCCGCCCTCGGAGAGCACCGCGATCCGGTCGCCGAGCCGGACCGCCTCGTCGAGGTCGTGGGTGACCAGGACGATCGTCTTGCGGACCTCGGCCTGAAGCCGGAGGAACTCCTCCTGGAGGCGGGTCCGGACGATCGGGTCGACGGCCGAGAACGGCTCGTCCATCAGCAGCACCACCGGGTCGGCGGCGAGCGCGCGGGCCACCCCGACCCGCTGCCGCTGGCCACCGGACAGCTCGTGCGGATAACGGCCGCCGAACTGGGCCGGGTCCAGGCCGACCAGGTCGAGCAACTCGTCGACCCGGGCCCGGGTCTGGCGCTTGGGCCACCGGAGCAGGCCCGGCACGGTGGCCACGTTGGCCCGGACCGTCTGGTGTGGAAACAGGCCGACGTTCTGGATCACGTACCCGATGCGGCGGCGCAGTCGCACCGGGTCGGCGTCCGTCACGTCCTCGTCGCCGAGCGTGATCCGGCCGGCGGTCGGCTCGATCAGACGATTGATCATGCGCAGCACCGTCGACTTGCCGCAGCCGGACGGGCCGATCAGCACCACCAGCTCGCCCGCCCGGACGTCCAGGCTGAGGTCCCGGACCGCCTCGGTGCCGTTCGGGTAGCGCTTCTGGATGCCCTGTAGGGAGATCGACGCCGCGCGAGGGGATGAGGCCACGTCGGGAGCCTCCGGGGTAACGTCCACGTATGTCCTTCCGCCTGAGCTACCGGGCCGACCCGGGTAACCCCTGGTTCTCCTGGCAGTACGTGCGGGACAACTCTGACACGATCCTTGCCGCCGTGCGTGAACACGCCACCCTCACCGGGCGGGCGGTGCTGCTCGCCGTGTTGATCGCGCTGCCGTTGTCCGTGCTGGCGTACTGGTTCCGGCCGCTCGCCGGGCCGATCCTCGCGGTCAGCGGGATCGTCTACACCATCCCGTCGTTGGCGCTCTTCGCGTTCATCGCCCCCTACCTGGGCACCGGGACGACCACCGTGCTGGTCGGGTTGGTCCTCTACGCGCTGCTGCTGATCGTGCGCAACGTGGTGGCCGGGCTCAACCAGGTGCCCCCGGAGGTCGGCGAGGCAGCCGAGGGCATGGGTTACGGCCGGTGGGGTCGGCTGTTCCGGATCGACCTGCCGTTGGCGCTTCCGGGCATCGTGACCGGCGTACGCCTGGCGACCGTCTCGACGGTGGCGTTGGTCACAGTCGGCGTCCTGGTCGGGCACGGTGGCCTCGGGCAGTTGATCTTCGCGGGCTTCCAGAACAACCTCTACAAGGCCGAGATCATGACCGCCGCCCTGCTCTGCGTGGCGCTCGCGCTCGTGCTCGACCTCCTGCTCGTCCTGGTCGCCCGGCTGGTGACCCCGTGGTCCGCCCGGAGGGCACGGTGACCGTCGCGGCAAACCCGATCGGCCAGGCGATCACCTGGATCAACGACCCCCTCAACTGGACCAACCCCGGCGGCATGCTGGACCGGCTCGGTGAGCACCTGACCATCTCGGCCCTGGCGGTGGCACTCGGCTGCCTGGTGGCCTGGCCGCTGGGGCTCTGGCTGGGGCACCTCGGCCGGGGCGGCGGCCTGGTGGTGCTGGTGTCCAACGCCACCCTGGCCATCCCCACCCTGGCGCTGCTCACCATCCTGCCGGTGGCCTTCGCCAGCGGCTTCGGGCGGACGCCGGTCGTGGTGGCGCTTGCCGTCTTCGCGGTGCCGCCGCTGCTGGCCAACGCCTACACCGGGGTGCGGCAGGTGGACCCGGAGGCCCGCGACGCGGCCCGGGGGATGGGCCTGTCCGGCGGGCAGTTGCTGCGCCGCGTCGAGTTGCCGCTCGCGGTGCCCTACCTGGCCGCCGGCTTCCGGACCGCCGCGGTCCAGGTGATCGCGACCGCCGCGCTTGCCTCGTTCGTCAACGGCGGCGGCCTGGGCCAGATCATCCGGACCGGCTTCGGCATCGGCATCGCGGCCGGCGGTGGGCAGATCGTCGCCGGCGGTGTGCTGGTGGCCGGTCTGGCGCTGCTGGCCGAGGTGGTCCTCGGCGGTGTCGAACGCCTGGTCACCCCCCGCCCGCTGCGGCGCGGGCGACAGCGGCTGGGTCGGCCCCGAGCCGCGGACGCCACCGGGCGCGCCTGACCCGTCCGGGTGAGCCCCACGTCGCGCCGGCCACCGACGCTGGGCCGATCGGTGACGATGAGGTGACGAAGTCCATCCCAGGTTGTCGGTCGGTTGCGGAGCATGTTGGGTGGACATTCGCGGGCGACCGACAGTCAGGATCGCCCGTCGGACACGCGGCCGGCCCGGGACGGGCCGCGCCGGGACACGGAAGGCGGGCACATGCGCGCACGTACACGTCTGGCGATCGGCGCCATCGGCGCCGTCGCAGGGGCAGCACTTCTCACCGGTTGCGGTGACGCCGGCTCGTCCGGCACCGACGCACCCCAGCAGAGCGCCTCCGGCGCCGGGTGCGCCCCGGTCGCCGGCAAGCAGCTCATCGCTCTGCAGGACGACAAGAAGCTCCAGAACTCCGACAACGTCATTCCCGCGGTCAACAGCAAGGCGGCCAACCCGCAGCTGATCGCCGCACTGGACAAGGTCTCCGCGGCCCTCGACACCCCGAAGCTGATCCAGCTCAACAAGGCCGTCAACGAGGACCGCAAGACCGCCAAGGTGGCGGCCGAGGAGTTCGCCAGCGCCAACAACGTCACCGCGGGCATCGCCAAGGGGTCGGGCGGCGACATCGTGGTGGGCGCCGCCAACTTCGCCGAGAGTCAGATCCTGGGCGAGCTGTACCGGATCGCGCTCACCGCCGCCGGCTACCAGGTCAAGGTGCAGCAGATCGGCAACCGCGAGCTGTACGAGCCGGCGCTGGTGAAGGGCGAGATCCAGGTCGTCCCGGAGTACGCGGCGACGATGGCCGAGTTCCTCAACACCAAGGCCAAGGGCGGCACCCCTCCGCCGATCTCCTCGCCCGACATCAACACCACGGTGACCGCGCTCAAGGCCGAGGGCGACAAGGTGGGCATCACCTTCGGCACCCCCGCCGCCGCACAGGACCAGAACGCCTTCGCCGTCACCCAGGCGTTCGCCGACAAGTACGGCGTGCGGACCCTCTCCGAGTTCGCCGCGAAGTGCTCGGGCAGCGCGACGAAGTTGGGTGGCCCGCCGGAGTGCGAGCAGCGTCCGTTCTGCAAGCCGGGTCTGGAGAAGACGTACGGGCTGAAGGTCGGCTCGTTCTCCTCACTGGACCAGGGCGGACCGCTGACCAAGAGTGGTCTGCGGGACGGCTCGATCAGCGTGGGCCTGATCTTCTCGTCGGACGGCGCGTTCGCCACCAGCTGAGCCCTCACCGGGCGTGCCGCGGACGCCCCCGCCCCGACCGGGCGGGGGCGTCCACGCGTCCGGGGACCCCGTTCCCTCCGGCGAACCTCGTCGGTAGGCTGCACATCCATGCCAGCCCCGGTCACCTCTGACACCCGGCGTCGACCATCGCTGCTGACCGTGCTCTTCTGGGCGGGGGTGGCTCTCGCGCCGGTGGCGGCGCTGATCCTGCTGGTCGCCGACGGTAACGGCCCGCTGCGTTTCGCCGCGGTGCTCGCCATCGTCTCCGTGGTGCTGATCGGCCTCTCCATCGCGCTGCGGGCCGACGATGCCGGTGCCTCGGCCCGGGCCGACGAGCTGCAGGATGAGATCGAGGAGCTGCGTACCCAGATCGCGACCGCCGCGCAGCGCGGTAGCCAGGCCCTCGACCAGGCGCACCGGGCACAGGAGGGGATCGCCGCGGTCCGCCGCCGTCTCGACGCCAGCGGTGCCGCTCTCGCCGGTGCCGCACCCGTCGCTGCCGCCGCCGCTCCGGTGGCGGAGCCGGCGGGTGCCGGCCGGGCGCGGGTGCCGAGCGTCGAGCCACCGGGGGACAACGCCCCGGTGGCCCGTAGCCGCGTTTCGGTGCCGGGTGACGCACCGCCGGGCCGCGCCCGGGTGTCCGGCCCGGACGACGCGTCCCGGTGGGGTCAGTCCGCACATCCGGACGACGTGCCGGCCCGCCCACGGGAGGCCGCCGAGCCGCGGGCGACGGCGGGGACGTACGGCGCACAACGGCCGGCCGACGCCACGTACGGCTCAGCCCGCCGCCAGGAGCACGACCGCCCCGAACCGGCGCACCGACCCCTCGGCGTGGTCCGGCACACCGAAACCGTGCACGTCACCACCCGGCACACGGTGGTGGACGGCGGGCCCGCCGAGCCGGGTGGGCACTACGGCGCCGAGCCGGGTGGGCGCTACGGCGCCGAGCCGGGTGGGCACTACGGCGGCGAACACCCGGGTCGGTGGACGCCGCCGGCGCAGGAGTGGACCCGGGGTGGCGGCGTGGACGAGCGTGCCCGCGCGGCCGGCCGGTCGGCGGGCGAGCCGGGGGAGCGCCCCCGAGGCGGGTACGGCGACGACCGGGCTCGCCCCGGTGACAACCGGGTGCGGGGGCCGCAGCCCCCGGCCGGTGGCGAGCCCGAGTGGAGCGGTGCGCGGGAAGCGTCGGGTTGGGGCCCCGACCGGAACGAGTCGGACCCGGACGGGCACGAGCCGGGCTGGACGGGTCGCCGCGACGAGCCGGAGTGGACCGACCCGCGCGACACGTACGACGAGCCCGGCCCGGCCGCCAGGCCGCACCAGGCGCCGCAGAGGCCGGCCTCCGGCTCCTGGGACAACCCGGACGAGCGCGGTTGGTCGGAGCGGCGCGACCGGGCGAGCGCTGCCGCTCCGCAGCCCGGCCCGGCCCTGCGGGCCGACGACACGGGCGAGTACTGGTCGCAGCTGCGGGCCGGTGACCGGTGGGCCGCCGTCCGTGACGACGAGGACGGCCACGAGCTGCGGGTCGGTGAACGCCGGGCCGAGGTGCGCACCGACGCCACCGGCACCGAGTACCGGATGGCCGACCGCTGGGCCGCCGTCCGGCACGAGGAGCCGCGTCGGCACGAGCAGCCCCGCGGGCACGAGGAGCCGCGTCGGCACGAGCAGCCCCGCGGGCACGAGGAGCCGCGCCGGCACGAGCAGCGCGAGTCGTACCAGCGGGACGAGCCGGCGCGCCGGCACGATCGCGACGGTGGCCGGCGGGCCGAGCCGGCGGGCCGCCCGGCGCTACCGGTGGGCGGGGTGCCGGTGCCGGACGAGTGGCGTCCTGCGCGCCAGCGCGGCCACCAGGCGGAACCCGCACCCGAGCGGACCGGCCGGCGCCGGGTCGACGAGCGCTACGGCTACCCGCCGCAGGACGACGTGCCGCGTGCCGGCGGCACCCCGCCCGCGGAGCACTGGCGCTGACACCTCAGGTGGCCCGGCTCACTTGTCGATGTCGCCGACCACGAAGAACATCGAACCGAGGATCGCGATCAGATCCGGCACCAGGCAGCCGGGAAGCAGGGTGGCCAACGCCTGCACGTTCGCGTACGAGGCGGTGCGCAACTTCAACCGCCACGGCGTCTTCTCACCCCGCGACACCAGGTAGTAGCCGTTGATGCCGAGCGGGTTCTCCGTCCAGGCGTACGTGTGCCCCTCCGGCGCCTTGAGCACCTTCGGCAGCCGGGTGTTGATCGGCCCGGTCAGCCGGTCCACCCGGTCCAGGCACTGCTCGGCGAGGTCCAGCGACGCGTACACCTGGTCCAGCAGCACCTCGAAACGCGCGTGACAGTCGCCGGCGGTCTTGGTGACCACCGGCACTTCCAACTCGTCGTAGGCCAGGTAGGGGTCGTCGCGGCGCAGGTCCAGGTCGAGCCCGGAGGCGCGGGCCACCGGCCCGGACGCGCCGAACGCGGCGGCGTCGGCGGCGGTCAGCACGCCCACGCCCACCGTCCGGGCCAGGAAGATCTCGTTGCGCCGGATCAGGTGGTCCAGGTCGGGCAACCGCCGGCGTACCTCGCCGATCGCCGCGCGGGCCCGGCCGGTCCACCCGTACGGCACCTCCTCCTTGAGGCCGCCCACCCGGTTGAACATGTAGTGGATCCGGCCGCCGGAGACCTCCTCCATCACCGCCTGGATCGTCTCTCGTTCCCGGAAGGCGTAGAAGATCGGTGTGATCGCCCCGATCTCCAACGGGTAGGAGCCGAGGAACATCAGGTGGTTGAGCACCCGGTTCAGCTCCGCGAGGGCCATCCGCAGCCAGGTGGCCCGCTCCGGCACCTCCATGCCCATCAGGCGTTCCACCGCGAGCACCACACCCAGCTCGTTGGAGAACGCCGAGAGCCAGTCGTGCCGGTTGGCCAGCACGATGATCTGCCGGTAGTCGCGTACCTCGAAGAGCTTCTCCGCGCCCCGGTGCATGTAACCGACGATCGGTTCGCAGGCGACCACCCGCTCACCGTCGAGCACCAGCTTCAATCGCAGCACGCCGTGCGTGGAGGGGTGTTGCGGGCCGATGTTCAGCACCATGTCGGTGCCGAGCTGCTGATCGCCGGTGCCGGCGACCAGCCCGGCCCCGGTGCCGACGGTCAGTTCACGAAGGTCCCCGGCGTCGGTGGTCATGCCCGTCATCGTGCCACGACCGGGCCGAGCGGGATGCCGACCGGTTGGCGCAGCCACAGGTGCCCGCCGAGCCCGGCCGGGTCGGTCAGCTCGGCCACCGCCGACGCGGCGGCCAACGCCCGCACGTACCCCGCCGGGTCGGTGCCGGCCATGCTCAGCGGCGGTCGGCCGCCGTCGGCCCCGAGCGTCCGCAGCGCCTCGGCCTGCGAGACCAGGGAGTACGCACACCGGGCGACCGCCGCACCGGCGGAGGCGACCGAGTCCATGGCGACGTGCGCGGTCACGTCACTCGACCCGTCCGGCACCGGAGGCACCTGCCGCCCAGCCCGGTAACCGGTCAACGTCCCGTACACCGGTCTGTTCTCCCGCAGGTGCCCGTAGTCGACGGCGACCGCCAGCCCGCGTTCGATCTTGTCTACCGCGTCGGCCCAGGCTTCGTCCCTGGTCCGACCGATCTCTGCGCGCTGGTCGCTGTGGGGGGTTTCCGGGCAGCCCGGCCGGCTCCGGGCGGTCAGGCTTGATCCCTGCGCCGGCCGGGCTGCCCGGAAACCCGACTCGCTTTCGCTGGTCGGGTCTGTCCCGGCCACCCCCGGACTCGGGTCACTGTCCGTACTGAGCGGGCTCGTGGGGCTGGGCCACCACTCCGTGAGCCAACCAAGATCATCAGGGCTGAGCGGATCACCTATCGTCTCGATGCCGCTCTCGGGGTCGACCAGCACGTATCGCCAGCCGTCCTCGGTGTGTGCCGCTATGTCCAGCGGGACGTTGTCCAACCACTCGGTGGCCAGCAGTACTCCGGTGATCTTGGTTGGGATCTCGGCTGTCCAGTTGATCTCTTCAGGCAGGTTCTCCGGGCGGTCGGCGTACTCGACTGCGGTGAAGCGGACCCGCTCCGCAAGCGGCGGACGGACGGTGCCGGACGGCGGCTCGTTCCGTAAGGAACGGGTGGCGGCCGTGGGAGTCAGGGTTTCCGGGGAGCCCGCCCGCGCAGGGATCAAGCCTGACCGCCCGGAGCGGGTGGGCTCCCCGGAAACCCCCACCGCGCCCCCGACGGCGGGTGCGGACGCGACGAGCCTGAGCAGGCCGTGCAGCAGCTCCCCACCCCCGGCACCCACGTCGACCACGTCGAACCGTGGCGGATGGCCGAGTGCCGAGTCCACCTCCGAGATCAGGCGCAGCAGGGCGTTCGTGAATGCCGGTGAGGCGTGCACGCTGGTGCGGAAGTGGTTGGCGGGCCCGGTGCCGGCGACGAAGAAGCCGCCCGGCCCGTAGAGGGCTCTGCTCATGGCGTCCCGCCAGGCGATCGACATCCATCCACTCCGATTCCGGCCCACGTCACGATCATTCGCGCTGTCCCGCTCGGCAGCGGAGGGGCGCGCGGTGCTCAGTTGCTGAAAGGTAGGTCAGGAAGGCTCCCGGCACCTCCCTTTCATCATTTGATCAGGGTGGGCTCCCCGGAGATCTGTTCAGGCCTGGAAGTAGTGCCCTGCGTCCAGGTCGGCGATCAGGCCGGGGTGGGTGGGGGCCCAGCCCAGCAGTTCGCGTGTGATCGCGGACGACGTCGGGTTGTCGAGTTGGGCGAACGAGCCGAGGAACCCGAAGTAGTCGTTCGCCTCGTCGGCGCTGATGCTTCGGACCGGGACGTCGAGGTTGCGGCCGACGGCAGCGGCGATGTGCTGGAAGGGGACTCCTTCGTCGGCGGCTCCGTGCAGGCGCGCACCGGCCGGGGCCTTTTCGAGCGCGAGTCGGTAGAGCTCGGCCGCGTCGAGCGTGTGCACCGCCGGCCACCGGTTGGCGCCCTCGCCGACGTACGCGGCGTACCCGTGCCGCCGAGCGGCGGCGATGATGACGGTGATGAAGCCGTAGTGGTCGAGCGAGCTGTGCACGGTGGGCGCGAGCCGGACGACGGAGCCGCGCACACCGCGTGAGGTGAGGCCGGTGACGAGGTTCTCCGCGTCGATCCGGTAGCCGCTCGGGAAGGTGTCTCGTTCGGTGCCGGGGCGGCCGGCGACGCCGCCACGCGCGAGCATGGCCGTTCCGCTCGTGCTGACCAGGGGTTTGCCGGAGCCGTCCAGGCCGTCGGCGAGTGCTTCGAGGGCGTCCAGGTCGGCCTCGGCCGCGCCGGCCAGGTCGCCGTTGAGCATGAGGTCGTGGCGGAACGCCAGGTGGATGACCCCGTCGGAGGCGGCCGCCTCGGCGCGAAGGACGTCGAGGTCGGACAGGTCGCCGCGGCGTACGCCCGCGTCGAGCTTCTCGATCGCGGCGGCGGATGTGTCGGAGCGGGCCAGACCGACGACGTCGTGTCCGGCGGAGAGCAGTGCCGGCACGACCGCGGAGCCGAGGTGGCCGGAGGCGCCTGTGACGAATACGCGCATGGTCATTCCTTCGTGGGAGGGTGATGTCACCTTGCGACATGACCGTATCTCGCGATGTCGCAAGATGACATGGCTCGAACGAAAAGAATGTCGCAGTGTGACATCAGATACCATTGCCGAATGGCCCGCTGGCAACCGGACGCGCGCGGCCGCCTGGAGGCGGCCGCCTTCGAGCTGTTCCGTGAGCGCGGCTTCGAGGAGACCACCGTCGCCGACATCGCCACCCGAGCCGGCCTCGACAAACGCACCTTCTACCGGCTCTTCGGCGACAAGCGCGAGGCGCTCTTCAGCGGCAGCGGGCAGCTGGAGGAGATCCTGGTCAAGGCGGTGACTGAGACGGACGCCGCCCCCTTCGAGGCGGTCGTCGCCGCCTTCCGCCGGGTGGCGGAGGACATCTTCGCCGATCGCCTCGAGGTGGTCCGGATGCGTCAATCCATCATTCAGGGCAGCCCCGAGCTGCAGGAGCGCGAGCTGCGCAAGACGGGCGCGCTGGTGGCCGCGGTCACCGTCGCCCTGCGCGCCAAGGGCCTCGACGAGAGCACGGCCACCCTGGCCACCGAGTCCGGTGTCACGGTCTTCCGCGTCGCGTACGCGCGTTGGATCGCGCCCGACAGCGACGCCTCGCTCAGCGACCTGATCGCCGAGGTGGCCAGCGAGCTGCGCGCGATCACGTCCGCCCCGGGGCGGCGTTGACGGGGGCCTCCGTCAGTGGTGAAGGTTTTCACACATGCTTGTCCTGGTTCGGCGGGCCGGGCGCATACTTGCGATCGACCGGTACCCCTTCTCGAGGACTGGATCGTTCATGAGCGCACCGCTGCGCCCGCGTCCGGCCGCCCTGTCCGGGCCCGCCGCTCCCGGCGTCCCTCCCACCGCCCGTCTGCTCACCGTCGGTGTCGTCGGCGCCGGTCGGGTCGGAGCCGTCCTGGGTGCCGCACTCGTCGCCGCCGGGCACCGGGTGGTCGCCGTCACCGGCGACTCCGGGGCCAGCCGAGCCCGCCTCGCCCTGCTGCTGCCCGAGGTGCCCCGCCGCCCGGCTGCCGCCGTCGCCCACGCCGCCGCCGACCTGCTGCTGGTCGCGGTACCGGACGACACGTTGGCCGGTGTGGTGGCCGACCTCGCCGAGCGGGGCGCGCTGCGTCCGGGCCAGATCGTCGCGCACACCTCGGGCGCGCACGGCCTGGCCGTGCTGTCGCCGGCCGCCGCGGTCGGCGCCCGCCCGCTCGCCCTGCACCCCGCCATGACCTTCACCGGTACGCCGGACGACCTGGCCCGGCTGGACGGCATCTCGTACGGGGTGACCGCCCCGGCGGAGCTGCGCCCCCTCGCCGCCCGGCTGGTCGCCGACCTGGGTGGCGTGCCCGAATGGGTGGCCGAGTCGGACCGCCCGCTGTACCACGCCGCGCTGGCCCACGGCGCGAACCACCTGGTGACCCTGGTGAACGAGGCGACCGACCGGCTGCGCGACGCCGGGGTGGCCCGACCGGAGAAGGTGCTGGCCCCGCTGCTGCGGGCCGCCCTGGAGAATGCGCTGCGGCTCGGTGACGACGCGTTGACCGGCCCGGTCTCCCGGGGCGACGCGGGCACCGTCCAGCGGCACCTGGCCCGGTTGGCCGCCACCGCGCCGGAGTCCGTTCCCGCCTATCTCGCGTTGGCCCGGCGTACCGCCGACCGGGCGATCGCCGCCGGCCGACTGCGGCCGGTGGACGCGCAGTCGCTGCTCGGCGTGCTCGCCGACACCGCCCGGGAGGTGGCCGCATGACACAGCTCGTACACTCGCGCGCCGAGTTGGCCGAGACCCGGGCCGGGCTGAAGGGCACGGTCGGCGTGGTGATGACCATGGGCGCGCTGCACTCCGGGCACGAGACGTTGCTGCGCGCGGCCCGGGAACGGGCCGACCACGTGCTGGTGACGATCTTCGTGAACCCGTTGCAGTTCGGGCCGAACGAGGACTTCGACCGTTACCCGCGCACCCTCGACGCCGACCTGGAGGTGTGCCGGCGGGCGGGGGCGGACCTCGTCTTCGCCCCGTCGGTGGCGGACATGTACCCGGACGGTCAGCCCCGCGTACGCCTCGACCCGGGCCCGCTCGGCGCGGAGTTGGAGGGCGCGAGCCGCCCCGGCTTCTTCCACGGGGTGCTCACCGTGGTGCTGAAGCTGCTCCAGCTCACCCGACCGGACCTGACGTTCTTCGGCGAGAAGGACTACCAGCAGCTCACCCTGGTCCGGCGGATGACCCGGGACCTGGACGTACCGGTCGAGGTGGTCGGCGTGCCGACCGTCCGGGAGCCGGACGGGTTGGCGCTGTCCAGCCGTAACCGCTACCTGAGCGAGTCGGAGCGGGCCGCCGCGCTGAGCCTGTCCGCCGCGTTGCGGGCCGGTGCCCGGGCCGCCGAGGACGGCCTGGACGCGGGCGCGGTGCTGACCGCCGCGCACACCGCGTTCGGCGCCGGTACGCCGGGAGCACGCCTCGACTACCTGGTGCTCACCGATCCCGAGCTGGAGCCGGGGCCGGTCAGCGGGCCGGCGCGGCTGGTGATCGCCGCCTGGGTGGGCGCCACCCGCCTGATCGACAATGCGGCCGTCCACCTCGCCCCGCGCGCCTGACCGGGCCGCCACCCTCCACCAATCCGCGAAAGGCCACCCCGATGTTCCGGACCATGCTCAAGTCGAAGATCCACCGAGCCACCGTGACCCAGGCCGACCTGCACTACGTCGGTTCGGTGACTGTGGACGAGGATCTGCTCGACGCCGCCGACCTGCTCCCCGGCGAGCAGGTGGCGATCGTGGACATCACCAACGGTGCCCGGCTGGAGACGTACGTGATCCCCGGCGTGCGGGGCAGCGGCGTGATCGGCATCAACGGTGCCGCCGCGCACCTGGTGCACCCCGGTGACCTGGTCATCCTGATCTCGTACGCCCAGATGAACGACGCCGAGGCCCGGTCGTACCGGCCACTGGTGGTGCACGTGGACGCCGACAACCGCGTGATCGAGTTGGGCGGGGACCCGGCCGGTGTGGCACCCGGCATGGCCGGTGACCCGGTGCCCAGTCCGTTCGCCGTGTCCGGAGTCTGATCCCGCGCGACGCAATTCCGGTCTGTCACCGGAAGGTCATTACCGGTTACCCTTGGCGCGCTGGCGGAAGCCGGTCGGTGGCTGGGGGAGGCCGCTATGCGCGTTGCCAGGACGACCGTGTTCGCCGCTGCCGTGACGGCAGTGCTGCTGGTGGGCTGTGCCGGGTCCGGCGGCCTGGACGGTGACCTGACCGACGACTGGGCGGCGCTGCCGCAGGCGTCGGCGTTCACCCCGGCCGCCGGTGTCTGCCAGGCCGCCGACTTCACCGATGTGGTCACCCTGGCCGCCTACGAGCCGGTGGACTGCGCCGGCCCGCACCGGGTGGAGACCGTGCACGTGGGGGCGTTTCCGGCCGAGCGGGCGAGCGCCCCGGCGGGTGGCTCGGCGGAGCTGCGGGGCGCGTTCACCGAGTGCGACACCCGGGCGACGGGGTACGTGGGCGACGACTGGCGGGCCGGCCGACTGCGGTTGTCGGTGGCGCTGCCCTCCGGGCCGGGCTGGACGGCCGGTGCCCGTTGGTTCCGGTGCGACCTCACCGAGCTGACCACCGTCGAGTCCGCGGCCACCGTGGTGGTCCGGTCGGGCAGCCTGCGGGACGCGTTGAAGGGGGCCGCCGGGCTGCGGCTCGGTTGCCAGCAGACCCGCACGGGGGCCGGTGCGGGCGTGCAGACACTGGTCCCGGTGGAGTGCGCGAAACAGCACGACGCCGAGTTCGTCGGGGTGTGGCGTGCGCCGGACATGGCGTACCCGACCAGGGGCGCCGACTGGGCGCGGCTCTACACCGGCTGTCGCAGCATCCTCGGCCGGTACGTGGGCGTACCGGACGACGCCAAGCTGCGTCTGCGCAGCGGTGTGGTGGCCCGCCCGCCGGGTGCGGGGCGTTGGCGGGTCGGCGACCGGGGTGTCCGCTGCTACCTCTGGCTCAGCGACCGTACGGTGACCGCCTCGCTGAAGGGCGCGGGCCCGGCTGGTCTTCCGGTCCGGACGAAGTGACCACGGCCGGCCGGCCGGCACGGCACGGGCGGCGCCGGACGGGGTAGCCCAAAACACTCGTCCCGCCCCCGCCGCCCCGAGCGAGGATGGTTCGGGTTGACTGGGGGGATGGACGTTCCGACCGTCGACCTGCCGGCCCTGCCCGCGTTGTTGGCCGCGCCCGCGCCCGGCTGGGTGGAGACCACCGACGTGATCGTGGTGGGTTCCGGGGTGGCCGGGTTGACCGCCGCACTGCACCTGCGTGAGGCGGGCCTGCACGTCACGGTGGTCACCAAGGTCAACATCGACGACGGCTCGACGCGCTGGGCGCAGGGCGGCATCGCCGCCGTGCTCGACCCCACCGACACCCCGGCGGCACATGCCCGCGACACCGAGATCGCCGGAGTCGGGCTCTGTGACCCGGCGGCGGTCCGGGTGCTTGTCGAGGAGGGCCCGACCCGGCTGCGGGAGTTGATGCGCGTCGGTGCCGAGTTCGATCGCCACCCGGACGGCTCCCTGATGCTGACCCGCGAGGGCGGCCACCGGGCGGACCGGATCGTGCACGCGGGCGGTGACGCCACCGGCGCGGAGGTGCAGCGGGCCCTGCACGCCGCGGTGCAACGCGACCCGTGGATCCGCCTCGTCGAGCACGCCCTGGTCCTGGACCTGCTGCGCGCGCCCGGCGACGGCCCGGACGGGCTCGGCCCGGCCTGCGGGATCACCCTGCACGTGCTCGGCGAGGGCAGCGAGGACGGCGTCGGCGCACTGCTGGCCCGTGCGGTGGTGCTCGCCACCGGCGGGATGGGGCAGATCTTCGCGGCCACCACCAACCCGGCGGTCTCCACCGGCGACGGCGTGGCGTTGGCGCTGCGGGCCGGCGCGGCGGTCACCGACGTGGAGTTCGTCCAGTTCCATCCGACAGCCCTGATCACCCCGCCCGGCGCGGGAGTGCCCGGCGCCGGGCACGCGCAGCAGCCGCTGGTCTCCGAGGCGCTGCGCGGCGAGGGCGCCCACCTGGTGGACGCCGACGGCAAGCGGTTCATGGTGGGCCAGCACGAGCTGGCCGAGCTGGCACCCCGGGACGTGGTGGCCAAGGGCATCCACCGGGTGTTGCTGGCCACCGGCGCGGACCACGTCTTCCTCGACGCACGGCACCTGGGCGGGGATTTCCTGGCCGGCCGGTTCCCCACCATCGTGGCGTCCTGCCTGGCGATCGGCGTGGACCCGGCGACCGACCTGATCCCGGTGGCACCGGCCGCCCACTACGCCTCCGGCGGCGTCCGCACCGATCTGCGCGGCCGCACCTCGATCCCCGGCCTGTACGCCTGCGGCGAGGTGGCCTGCACGGGTGTGCACGGTGCGAACCGACTGGCCAGCAACTCGCTGCTGGAGGGCCTGGTCTTCTCCCGGCGGATCGCCGAGGACATCGCGGCCGGCCTGCCCGAGCAGGCGCAGCCGGCGGACACCGGTGCCTGGCGCGGGGGCGCGGGCTGGGTGCTGCCCGCGGAGGCGACGCCGACCCTGCAACGGGCGATGAGCCGGGGCGCCGGGGTGCTCCGATCCGCGGCGACGCTGGCCGAGACGGCCGGGACACTGCGGGAGTTGGGCGCCGCCCGGGGGCGGTCCCGGACCGCCGACTGGGAGGCGACGAACCTGCTCACCGTGGCGTCGACGCTTGTCGCCGCCGCGTACGCGCGGGGTGAGACCCGGGGTTGCCACTGGCGGGAGGACTTCCCGACGGCCGACGAGCGGTGGCTGGGCCACCTGGTCGGGTCGGTCGGGGCAGGAGGTCGGGTGGGCCAACAGTGGGAGGGGAACTCACAGTGAGCGCGAGGAGTGAGCCGGTTTTGCGAGCCCCGCAGTCGCGAACGGAGACGGCATTGACGGGGTCGACAGAGGCGGCGTTGCGGGCGGCCGGGCTGGATCCGGTGCAGGTGCGGCAGGTGATCGAGACCGCGCTGGTCGAGGACCTGGGCCCGGACTTCCTGGACGTCACGAGTGTGGCCACCATTCCGGCGGAGCAGACCGACACCGCCGACCTGGTGGCCCGAGCGGATGGTGTGCTGGCCGGGATGGCCGTGGCCGCCGCCGTGTTCGAGCTGGTGGGGGAGGTGACCGGCTTCGGTCGTACCGTCGAGGTGTCGGTGTCGGCCCGCGACGGTGAGCGGGTGGCCCGCGGCGACGTGCTGGCGACGGTGGCCGGCCCGACCCGGCTGCTGCTGACGGCCGAGCGGACGGCGCTCAACCTGCTCTGCCGGATGTCCGGGGTGGCCACCCACACCCGGGCCTGGGCCGACGCCCTGGCCGGCACGAAGGCGATGGTGCTGGACACCCGCAAGACGACGCCGGGCCTGCGGGCGCTGGAGAAGTACGCGGTGCGCGCGGGCGGGGGCACCAACAAGCGGATGGGCCTCTACGACGTGGCCATGATCAAGGACAACCACAAGCTGGCGGCCGGCGGGATCACACCGGCCTACCGACGGGTCCGGGAGGCGTTCCCGGAGGTGTCGGTGCAGGTCGAGGTGACAACCGTCGACGAGGCGGTGGAGGCGGTGGAGGCCGGTGCGGACTTCCTGCTCTGCGACAACATGACGCCGGAGGTGCTGGCCGAGGCGGTGGCCGCGGTGGGTGACCGGGCGGAGCTGGAGGCGACCGGCGGGCTGACCCTGGAGGTGGCGGGGCGGTACGCGGCCACCGGCGTCGACTTCCTCTCGGTGGGCGCGCTGACCCACTCGTCGCCGATCCTGGACATCGCGCTGGACCTGCGCACCGGGTAGCGGACCGAGGTCGGCGTCTCAGACGGTGGTGAGCGAGCTGGCGGCCAGGTTGAAGATCACCCGGTTCTCGGTGTCCTGCCGGCCGTCCAGCCCGTACTTGGCGCGGAAGAGCTCCAGCACCCGGTTGTAGATCTCCGGCGGCAGCTCGTCGGCCTCGCCGATGGCGAAGATCTCGCCGGCCGCCTCGGGCCGGTCCAGTACGACGGTGAGCCCGGCCAGGCCGTGCCGGGCCACGTTGCGCACCAGGTCGGTGCCGGCGATGTACCAGTCGCCGTCGGAGCGTACGTATAGCGCGTCGCAGGTTTCCAGGTCCCGACCGGCCTGGCGCAGGCAGAGCCGCAGCGTGAGACAGGCCGCCAGGTCCTCCAGCGGAGCGGTGTCCCACAACTCGGCGAACCGGTCGTCGACGAACTCGCCCAACGGGGTCGAGACGAACGCCTCGATCTGCTGGGTGTCGAAGGTGCTGCCCTGCACCGGGAAGAACGAGATGAAGGCCTTTCCGTCCCAGCGGTACATCTGCACGGAGGGGGCGGCGCTGTAGACCCGGACCTGAAGCCGGGCGCGGGCCGACTCGGGCAGCTCCTCGCTGAGCCGCGCGAGATGCCACAGGTTGTTGAGGATGGCGACCGAGGCGTCCCGCCGGCGCAACTCCTCGCCGCGCAGCCGGACCGCCGGCGAGTCCGGGTCGAGCAGCAGCACCTTGACGACGGCGCCGTTGGCGAGCGCGGAGCGCAACGCGGCTACGAACCGGGCAGCGTACGGGCCTTCCAGCATGCTGGTCCAGGTCTCCAGGATGGCCACGATCTCCCGGGACTGGGCGACCCGTTCGATCAGGGCGTCCCGGTCCAGGCGGGGGTGCTCGATGATGCTCACCGTCTGGAGTTCGCGGAAGAGCGGATTGAGCACCACGTACGTCAGCAGCGTCATGATCAGCGCGGCGCCGATGTTGAGGTAGAGGTCGCCGGTGAAGCTGCCGCTCTCCCGAACGGACGCCCGCCAGGCCTGCACGATCATCCAGATGGCGCCGCCGGCCAACGCGATCAGCACGAACACGTGTCGTCGACGCCGGCGCAGGGTGTTGCGGCCCCGCATCCACCACGTCCCCGACATGTCCGCTCCCCGTCCGGCCGCGCCGTGGATTGATCCATGCTCATGTCGCGATACGACAAGGATACGGTCCGTCGCCCGGTCCGCACCCGCCCGTACGGTCGTTGTCTAGGCTGCGTGCGTGCTGCTCTGCATCGACATCGGAAACACCAACACCGTGCTGGCGACCTTCGACGGCGACAAGCTGGTGCACTCCTGGCGGATCAAGACCGATGCCCGCTCGACGGCGGACGAGTTGGGCCTCATGTTCCGGGGGCTGCTCGCCGGGGACAACGTCGAGATCACCGGCGTGGCCGCCTGCTCGACGGTGCCTGCCGCGTTGCGATCGCTGCGCACCATGCTCGGCCGCTACTACGCGGACCTGCCGAGCGTGATCGTCGAGCCGGGCGTGCGGACCGGGGTGCAGTTGGCGATCGACAATCCGAAGGAGGTGGGTGCCGACCGGGTGGTGAACACGCTTGCCGCGTACTCCCTCTATGGCGGGCCGTCGATCGTGGTGGACTTCGGCACCACCACCAACTTCGACGTGATCAGCGGTCGGGGCGAGTTCCTCGGCGGGGCGTTCGCCCCGGGCATCGAGATCTCCTTCGACGCGTTGGCCGCCCGCGCCGCCCAACTGCGCAAGGTCGAGGCCACCAAGCCCCGTTCGGTGATCGGCAAGAACACCGTGGAGTGCCTCCAGGCCGGCCTCTACTTCGGGTTCGCCGGGCAGGTGGACCGCATCGTCGAGCGGATGACCGAGGAGTTGGGCGAGGTGAAGGCGGTGATCGCCACCGGCGGCCTGGCCTCCCTGGTGATCAACGAGTGCCGCACCATCACCCACCACGAGCCGATGATCACGCTGATCGGCCTCCGGATGGTCTACGAACGCAACCTGTGACCGTCAGTGCCGCCGGGCGCGCAGCACCAACGTCCGGTACGGCAGCTCGACGGTCTCCCGACCGGCCAGGTCGGGGTGGGTGTCGAGGAGTTCGGTCAGCTCCCGCTC
The DNA here is from genome assembly GCF_043198035.1 of Micromonospora sp. NPDC048898. NCBI lineage: Bacteria > Bacillati > Actinomycetota > Actinomycetes > Micromonosporales > Micromonosporaceae > Micromonospora > Micromonospora sp. NPDC048898. Next base: position 259,132 of record NZ_JBICUF010000005.1, on the reverse strand, counting down.
CACCCGTTGCTGATCCTCGCTGGAGGCGGTGAGCCAGTACGAGCGGGTACGGACCATGCCGAGCACCTCGTCCGGGGTGAGGGTCGTGCGGTGTACGAACTCGCGCGCCTCGATCGCGCCGAACGCGGGGCCGAAGTCCGTGTTCTTCTCGATCAGGCCGGCGGATTTGTCGTCGAGGTGGGCGATCCGGCCCAGCTCCGCCACCCAGTCGACACTGTCGTCCCGGATGTTCCAGATGGGGGCGAAGGTGCCGCCGGGGCGGAGCACCCGGGCGATCTCGGCGTGCGCCGGCTCCCGGTCGAACCAGTGGTACGCCGTCCCGACCAGCACCGCGTCCGCCACCGTGTCGGGCAGCGGCACCTCCTCGGCGCTGCCCGCCAGCGCCGTCGTGCCCGGGGTGCTCTCGGCGAGCTGCGCCCGCATCCCCGGATCGGGTTCGACGGGTACGACCTCGTGGCCCAGTGCCTGCACGTCGCGGGTCAGGATGCCGGTGCCCGCGCCGAGATCGACGATCCGGGCGCGGCGCAACCCGTCGAGTGCCCACCGGAGGGCAGTTGCCGGATAGTGCGGGCGAAACCGGTCGTAACTACTCGCCGCGGCACCGAAGGAGAGGGCGTGAGTGTGATCGACCATGACGGGCAGGTTATCCGGTAACAGCCCCCGGACGGCTTGAGTACGCTCGGCCCTGACCCCCTGAATCTTCGTGACGAGGAAGCGTGCCGTGAGCGAGCAGAACGCCGTGCCAGTGGACCCCGCCGACGACCTTCCCGAGCAGATGAAGGTCCGCCGGGAGAAGCGGGACCGGATGCTCGCCGAGGGCGTCCAGCCCTACCCGGTCGGCTTTCCCCGGACGACCACCCTGGCGCAGGTCAGGGAGCGCTACGCCGACCTGCCGACCGACACCGCGACCGGCGACCAGGTCGCGGTCACCGGTCGGGTGATCTTCGTACGCAACACCGGCAAGCTGTGCTTCGCGACCCTGCGCGACGGCGACGGCACCGAGTTGCAGGCGATGCTCTCCCTGGACCGGGTCGGGCCGGAGCGGCTGGAGGCGTGGAAGCGCCTGGTCGACCTCGGCGACCACGTCGGCGTCACCGGTGAGGTGATCACCAGCCGCCGGGGCGAGCTGTCGGTGTTGGCGCAGCAGTGGGAGATGACAGCCAAGGCGCTGCGACCGTTGCCGGTGGCCCACAAGCCGCTTTCCGAGGAGGCCCGCGTCCGGCAGCGTTACGTCGACCTGATCGTCCGGCCGCAGGCACGGGAGATGGTCCGTACCCGAGCCGCCGCCGTACGCAGTCTGCGCGATTCACTCCACGCACAGGGCTTCATCGAGGTGGAAACACCGATGTTGCAACTGCTGCACGGCGGGGCGACGGCCCGGCCGTTCGTGACCCACAGCAATGCGTTGAGCACTGATCTGTATCTGCGAATCGCTCCGGAACTGTTTCTCAAGCGCGCCGTGGTCGGCGGTGTCGACCGAGTCTTCGAGATCAACCGCAACTTCCGTAATGAGGGTGTCGACTCTTCGCACTCGCCCGAGTTCGCGATGCTGGAGACGTACCAGGCGTACGGCGACTACGGCACGATCGCCGAGCTGACCCGTAATCTCGTGCAACAGGCGGCGATCGCGGTCAGCGGTTCGACGGTGGTGACCCACGCCGACGGGCGGGAGTTCGACCTGGGTGGCGAGTGGCGGTCGGTCACGCTGTTCGGCGTGCTTTCCGAGGCGCTCGGCGAGGAGGTCACGGTCCGCACCGAGCGAGCCCGCCTGGTCGAGTACGCGGACAAGGTGGGATTGGCGGTGGACCCGAAGTGGGGGCCGGGCAAGCTGGCCGAGGAACTGTTCGAGGAACTGGTCGTCCCCAGCCTGGAGGCGCCCACCTTCGTGCGGGACTACCCGGAGGAGACCAGCCCGCTCACCCGGGCCCACCGCAGCGAGCCGGGGCTGGCCGAGAAGTGGGACCTCTACGTGCTCGGTTTCGAGCTGGGCACCGGGTACTCCGAGCTGGTCGACCCGGTCGTGCAGCGGGAGCGGCTGGTGGCCCAGGCGCAGCTCGCGGCCCGTGGCGACGACGAGGCGATGCGCCTCGACGAGGACTTTCTCCGGGCGATGGAGTACGGAATGCCGCCGGCCGGCGGTATGGGAATGGGAATCGACCGGCTGTTGATGGCCCTGACCGGCCTCGGAATTCGGGAAACGATCCTCTTCCCGTTGGTCCGCCCGGAGTAGTCTCGCCCGCCACGCGCCGAGCCGTAACGGCATCCTATTGACGCGGCAAGCACTGCGCGGGTTATTGTGCTCTCGTTAGCAGGAGTGCCCTGCTCGAAAGGAATGTGGGACGTGGCCAAGCAGATCATTCACAAGCTGGTCGATGACCTGGACGGCGGGGACGCGGACGAGACCGTCAAGTTCGCCCTCGACGGCGTTCAGTACGAGATCGACCTGTCGAGTGCCAACGCGGCTAAATTGCGCGACGCTTTTGCCTCGTACGTGGGCGCCGGCACCAAGGTCGGCCGGGGCGGCGTGGTGATCGGTGGACGGGCTGCCCGCGGTCGGGGCGGCGCGACGGCCGATCGCGAACAGAACAAGGCGATCCGGGAGTGGGCCAAGAAGGCCGGCAAGGACATCTCGGACCGGGGTCGTATCCCGCAGGAGATCGTCGACGAGTACCACGCGAAGCGCTGATCCAGCACCAGTTGGTGGCCAGTCGCCACCGCAGGCGACACCGACGCCGGGCCGGAGTAGTTCTCCGGGCCGGCGTCGCCGTGTCTGCGGGCCGGCGTCGCCGTGTCTGCGGGCCGGCGTCGCCGTGTCTGCGGGCCGGCGTCGCCGTGTCTGCGGGCCGGCGTCGCCGTGTCTGTGGGCCGGGAAGCATTCCGCGTCCACCGACGTTGTCCACAACCAGTGGAGCAACTATCCACAGCCTGTGGACAACCTTCCCCAGGCTCGGTGCGCGGCGTTGCCGCGACCGGCGGTCCGCCCTCCCGAGGGCTTCCGGAACGCCTCCGAAGCCCGGATCGGGCGTCGGTCGCCCCAGTCGGATTTCGCTCTGCGCGTAGCGACAGGACTACCGGAACACCTCCTGAGCGCGGACGGTTGTCCAAAACGACGTGCAACCGACCCAGACCGGAGACACACGACCTCAGCTGAGTCGGTCAGCGACGATAGAGTAAGGAGGCACGGACGCCCGTCCCGGACGTTCGTGCACCGGCCCCGCCAAGATCTTGACCATCAAGGCGCACGGCACGTGAGGAGCACGAGGGCATGTTCGAGCGGTTCACCGACCGAGCGCGACGGGTTGTCGTCCTGGCCCAAGAAGAGGCCCGGATGCTCAACCACAACTACATCGGTACGGAACACATCCTGCTGGGCCTGATCCACGAAGGTGAAGGCGTCGCGGCAAAGGCCCTGGAGAGCCTCGGCATCTCCCTGGAGGGCGTCCGCCAGCAGGTCGAGGAGATCATCGGCCAGGGTCAGCAGGCGCCGAGCGGGCACATCCCGTTCACGCCGCGGGCCAAGAAGGTGCTGGAGCTGTCGCTGCGCGAGGCGCTGCAGCTCGGCCACAACTACATCGGCACCGAGCACATCCTGCTCGGGCTGATCCGCGAGGGCGAGGGCGTCGCCGCCCAGGTGCTGGTCAAGCTCGGCGCCGACCTCAACCGGGTCCGCCAGCAGGTGATCCAGCTGCTCTCCGGCTACCAGGGCAAGGAGCCTGCCGCGGCGGGCGCCGCGCCGGGTGAGGCCGCGCCGTCGACCAGCCTGGTGCTGGACCAGTTCGGCCGCAACCTGACCCAGGCCGCCCGCGAGGGCAAGCTCGACCCGGTCATCGGGCGCGAGAAGGAAATCGAGCGGGTCATGCAGGTGCTCTCCCGCCGTACCAAGAACAACCCGGTCCTGATCGGTGAACCCGGCGTCGGTAAGACCGCCGTGGTGGAGGGGCTTTCCCAGAAGATCATCAAGGGCGAGGTGCCCGAGACTCTGAAGGACAAGCAGCTCTACACGCTCGACCTGGGTGCGCTGGTCGCCGGTTCCCGTTACCGCGGTGACTTCGAGGAGCGTCTCAAGAAGGTGCTCAAGGAGATCCGCACCCGCGGCGACATCATCCTGTTCATCGACGAGATCCACACCCTGGTGGGTGCGGGTGCCGCCGAGGGCGCGATCGACGCCGCGAGCATCCTCAAGCCGATGCTGGCCCGTGGTGAGCTGCAGACCATCGGCGCCACCACGCTCGACGAATACCGCAAGCACCTGGAAAAGGATGCCGCTCTCGAGCGTCGGTTCCAGCCGATCCAGGTGGGTGAGCCGTCACTGGCGCACACCATCGAGATCCTCAAGGGCCTGCGTGACCGTTACGAGGCGCACCACCGGGTGAGCATCACCGACGCCGCTCTCGTGGCTGCGGCGACGCTGGCCGACCGGTACATCTCCGACCGCTTCCTGCCGGACAAGGCGATCGACCTGATCGACGAGGCTGGCGCCCGGATGCGGATCCGTCGGATGACCGCGCCGCCAGACCTGCGTGACTTCGACGAGCGCATCGCCCAGGTGCGTCGCGACAAGGAGTCGGCGATCGACGCGCAGGACTTCGAGCGTGCCGCCCAGCTGCGCGACAAGGAGAAGCAGCTGCTCGGCCAGAAGGCTCAGCGGGAGAAGGAGTGGAAGGCCGGTGACCTGGACGTCGTCAGCGAGGTTGACGACGAGCAGATCGCCGAGGTGCTCGGCAACTGGACCGGCATCCCGGTCTACAAGCTGACCGAGGAGGAGACCTCGCGCCTGCTGCGCATGGAGGACGAGCTGCACAAGCGCGTCATCGGCCAGGAGGACGCGGTCAAGGCGGTCTCGAAGGCGATCCGGCGTACCCGGGCCGGCCTGAAGGACCCGAAGCGCCCGTCGGGCTCGTTCATCTTCGCCGGCCCGTCCGGTGTCGGTAAGACCGAGCTGTCCAAGGCGCTCGCCGAGTTCCTCTTCGGCAGCGAGGATGCCCTCATCCAGCTGGACATGTCCGAGTTCCACGACCGCTACACGGTTTCCCGGCTCGTGGGTGCCCCTCCCGGCTACGTCGGTTACGACGAGGGCGGGCAGCTGACCGAGAAGGTGCGGCGTCGGCCGTTCTCGGTGGTCCTCTTCGACGAGATCGAGAAGGCCCACCCGGACGTGTTCAACACGCTCCTGCAGATCCTGGAGGACGGTCGGCTCACCGACGGTCAGGGCCGGATCGTGGACTTCAAGAACACGGTCATCATCCTGACCACCAACCTGGGCACCCGCGACGTCGCCAAGGCCGTGTCGCTGGGCTTCCAGCAGTCGGAGGACTCCGAGTCCAACTACGACCGGATGAAGCAGAAGGTCAACGACGAGCTCAAGCAGCACTTCCGGCCTGAGTTCCTCAACCGGATCGACGACACCATCGTCTTCCACCAGCTGCGCCAGAGCGAGATCCTCTCGATCGTGGACATCATGATCCAGCGGATCGAGGGCCAGCTGCGCAACAAGGACATGGGTCTGGAGTTGACCGACAACGCCAAGAAGTACCTGGCGGCGAAGGGCTTCGACCCGGTGCTCGGTGCCCGTCCGCTTCGTCGCACGATCCAGCGCGACATCGAGGACAACCTCTCCGAGCGGATCCTGTTCAACGAGCTGACCCCGGGTCAGATCGTCGTGGTGGACTGCGAGGGCGACCCGAACGACATCGACAAGTCCAAGCTGGTCTTCCACGGCGCGGACAAGCCGGTCGAAGTTCCGGACGCCGTCCCGGCCGACCTGGGTGGCACTGCCGCTGGCACCGCCGCCGCGGGCGCGGACGAGTAGCACAACCAGCACAGCAAGGGGCGGGGCCCCGGTGGCGAAAGCCATCGGGGCCCCGCCTTTTGCGCTACGCCCACAGGCCACACCCGCTCACCGAGCCACCCCGCGTCGGCCGCGCCAGTCGGGTGCGTCCGCGCCCGTGTCCCGTGCCCCGCGTCCGCGCCCGTGTCCTGCGCCTGCGCGCTGCGCCGCGATGCTCGCCCCGTGTGCCGCGATGCTCGCGCCTGCGCCCGGCTGGCACAAGATCCCCACAACATCAGGGAAAGTGCTGCCTCAAAGCATCCGGAGGCAACACTTCCCTGATGTTGTGGCCTGATCGGGGCGGCGGGGCTGATCCGGGTCGGCGGGCTGCTCGTCAACCTGCACTCCTCGTCGATCATGGAGTTGTGGTGGGCAACAAACCGCCCTAATGGCGTCAAACCAGGCACCACGACCCCATGATCGGCGAGACTGAACTACTCCTTCTCCGCGATCTTGCACTTGCTGTCGCGGCATAAGGGGGTGTTCAGGGCATAACGGCGACCGAAAGTGCAAGATCGGCGAGGGTGGGGCGTTCCTGGCGGGACGAACGTGAGGAGGCGCGAGTTTCGCGCGACTCAGCTGACCGTTAACGCAACTATGGTGGGTCAGGTGGTCAGGTCGGCGGTGGGGAGGGATGGGCCGTCGCCGACGAGGCGGAAGGAGTCGGTGCCCGCGGGTTCGACAAGCCCGTCCTGCACCAGGCCGGCCAGGGCTCGGGCGCGCTGCACGTCATCGGTCCAGACCTGGTCCAGCCGTTCGTGCGGCACCGGTCCGGTGGTCTCCCGGAGCACCCCGAGCAGCAGGCCGCGTACCTGTCGGTCGGTGCCCGCGTACCGCTGGGGTCGGCGGGTTGGCCCGGTGGGGGCCTCCTGGCCGGAGGCCCGCCACGCGCAGATCGACTCGACCGGGCAGGCCGTGCAGCGCGGTGACCGGGCGGTGCAGATGACCGCGCCCAGCTCCATGAACGCGGCGCTGGCCAGCGCGGCCGCGGCCGGTAGTGCCGGGAGTAGCTCCTCGGTGGCGACCAGGTCGGCTGGTCGGGTGACCGGTCCGGCGTCCGGCTCGCCGGCCACGGCCCGGCAGACCACCCGACGCACGTTGGTGTCGACCACCGGGTGCCGCTGCCCGTACGCGAAGGCTGCCACCGCCCGTGCCGTGTACGTGCCGACCCCGGGCAGGGCCAGCAGTTGCTCCAGGCGGTCCGGCACCTGGCCGCCGTGCCGGTCGACGATAGCGACCGCGCATTCCCGCAGCCGCAGCGCCCGACGGGGGTAACCGAGGCGTCCCCACATCCGGATCGCCTCGGCGGGGGTGTCCGCGGCCAGCGCCGCCGGCTCCGGCCAGCGGGCCAGCCATGCCTGCCAGGCCGGCACCACGCGGACCACGGGTGTCTGCTGGAGCATGACCTCGCTGACCAGGATGGCCCACGGGCTGGTGCCCGGCGCACGCCACGGGAGGTCGCGGGCGTGCTGCTGGAACCATCGGCTGACCACTGTGGCGAAATCGGGTTGAGTCATGGCGCCGTCGATGATGTCACGTGGTGCGGTCCCGCTGGATGGGCGGCTCGGGCGGGGTGTCCGGACGGCGCCGGGTGGATCGGCGAGAATGCGCGGATGAACGAGCTCGCGATCACCGTCATCGGTCGGGACCGGCCGGGCATCGTGGCCGACGTCGCCGAGGTGCTCGCCCGACTGGGAGCGAACCTCACCGACAGCACGATGACACGGCTGCGGGGGCATTTCGCGATGACCCTGATCTGCACCGGGCCGGCCGGCGCCGAGGTCGAGGCCGCGCTGGCGCCGCTGGCCGCCGAGGGTCAACTGCTGGCGACGGTACGCGCGGTGACTCCCGACGGCGAGGTGCCCGCGGTGGGTGAGCCGTACGTGATGGCGGTGCACGGTTCGGACCGGATGGGCATCGTGGCGGCGATGACGCGGGTGCTTGTCGACGCGGGCGGGAATGTCACAGACCTGAGCACCCGGTTGGCGGGTTCGCTCTACGTGGTGTTGGCCGAGGTCGAGTTGCCGGCCGGCGTGGCCGACGCACTCGTCGACCGGCTGCATCGGACGGCTGCCGAGCTGGGCGTGGAGGTCACGCTCCGTCCGGCGGACCCGGATCTGCTGTGACCGGCGCGGAGAGCGTGCCGGACGCCGAGGCGTACGCCGGTCTGGGCGGCTGGACACCGGAGGCGCTGGCCCTGCCGGGTGTGGTGCGGGCGGTGTTGTCCGCTCCGCACCCGGTGCTGAGTCGGGCCGCCGGAGAGGTCGATCCCACGGCAGACGAGACAGTCCAGCTCGCGGCCGACCTGGTGGCGACGATGCGGGTGTCGCCGGGCTGTGTCGGGCTGGCGGCACCGCAGGTGGGGGTGGGTGCTCGTGTCTTCGCCGTGGACGTGACGGGGCATCCGAAGGCGGTCACGGTGCATGGGACCTTCGTGTTGTGCAATGCGCGCGTGGTCGAGGCGACCCGGTGGAAACCGGGCCGGGAGGGTTGCATGTCGGTGCCGGACCTGACCGGGGACGTGAAGCGAGCCAGCCGGCTGGTGGTGGAGGGTGACCTGCCGGGCACCGGCACGCCGGTCCGGTTGGTGACCGACGGCTTCGAGGCGCGGGCGTTGCAGCACGAGATCGACCACTGCGCGGGGTTGCTCTTTCTGGATCGGGTGGCGGGTGCGCACGCCGTCTATCAGCGCAAGGTCTACCTCTGATCGGGTGCCCGGGGATCGTCCTGTCCGTCCTGAGTGGAGGGTGGAGCGGGTGTCCCGGAAGGGCTCCGGCGCGTCGCGCTCCACTGGCGGGCGCAGCGCGGCTACGGTGGGGGGCATCATGCGTCTGACGGTCGGCCCCCTGCCACCCGCCGTGTACTGGCGGCGTCGCGTCGTCGTACTCGGAGCGGGGCTTCTCTTCCTGATTGTCCTGCTCTACTCCTGCACCGGCTCGGGTCGCTCCGACGACCCGAAGGCGGGGGCGTCGTCCACGGCCACGCCCACCGGGACGGCCGGCCCTGCCGGGCCGCTGCTGACGCCACAGACCGGGGCTCCGCCGCCGTCCGCATCCGCCGATGCCGATGCCGGTGCGACGACCCCGAGCCCCGCGATCACCAGCAACACGCCTCCACCGGGTGCGGCCGCCGGTGGGGAGGACGACGGCACCTGCACCGACGCGGAGATCCGGGTGGTCTCGGTGGCGAGTCCGACGTCGGTCCAGCGTGGGGCGCTCGTCGACCTGCACCTCAAGATCAAAAACACGTCGGACCGGACGTGCAGCCGGAACGTCGGCGCCGAGGCGCAGGAGATCTTCATCAAGTCCGGTGCCGAGAAGATCTGGTCCTCGGACACCTGCGGCAAGGTCCAGGGCTCGGACGTGCAGTCCTTCACACCGAACCTGGAGCGTTCCTACACCGTGGCGTGGAACGGGCGCGACACCAGCCGGTGCGACGGCAGCGGGCTGGCCGCCGGGCCGTTCCCGCCGACCGGCGCGTACGAGGTGTTCGCCCGGGTCGGCACGAAGCTCAGCGCGCCGGTGAAGCTCACCGTCACCGGCTGAGCCGGATCAGACGTACCGTTCCAGGATCGATGCCTCGGCGAGCCGGGACAGCCCTTCACGGACGCCGCGCGCCCGGGCGTCGCCGACCCCTTCGACGGCCTGCAGATCCTCGACTGTCGCGCCGAGCAGCCGTTGGAGGCTGCCGAAGTGCAACACCAGGCGGTCGACCACCGCCACCGGCAGTCGCGGCACCTTGGCCAGCAGTCGGAAGCCGCGCGGGCTGACCGCGGCGTCCAGTGCGTCGGACGCGGCCGGGTAGCCGATGGCCTTGGCCACCGACACCAGGTCGATCAGCTCGGTGGCGCCGAGCAGGTCCAGCTCGACAAGTGCCTCGTCCAGGGTGCGCGACTTGCGGCCGACCGGGAGGTAGTCCCGGATGACAAGCGTCCGGTCGGCGTCCACGCCGGCCATCAGCTCGTCGAGCTGCAGGGCCAGCAGGCGGCCGTCGGTGCCCAGCTCCACCACGTAGCCGGCGATCTCGTCGGCGATCCGGCGAACCATCTCCAGGCGCTGCACCACGGCCACCGCGTCCCGGACGGTGACGAGATCCTCGATCTCCAGTGCGGAGAGCGTGCCGGAGACCTCGTCCAGCCGGAGCTTGTATCGCTCAAGGGTGGCGAGCGCCTGGTTGGCCCGGGAGAGGATCGCCGCCGAGTCGTCCAGCACGTGCCGCTGGCCGTTGACGTAGAGGCTGATGATCCGCATCGACTGGCTGACCGAAATGACCGGGTAGCCGGTCTGCCGGGCCACCCGCTCGGCGGTGCGATGCCGGGTGCCGGACTCTTCGGTCGGGATGGACGGGTCGGGCATCAGGTGCACGGCCGCCCGGACGATCCTGGTGCCGTCGCTGGAGAGCACGACGGCGCCGTCCATCTTGCACAACTCCCGGACCCGCGTCGCGGAGAACTCCACGTCCAGTGGAAAGCCGCCGGTGCACAGGCCCTCGACGACCTTGTCGTAGCCGAGCACGATCAGCGCGCCGGTGCGGCCGCGCAGGATGCGCTCCAAACCGTCGCGCAGGGCGGTGCCCGGGGCCATCAGGGCGAGGTTGGCGCGCAGTGGGTCCCCGGCGCTCCCGGTGGCTCCCGTGGTCACGCTCACGCTGATCGTGCGGGCGGGCGAGCCCACGGCGCCGGTGCGGGCCTGGGGCGGCGCGCCGGCTGGCTTGGTGGTATCGCGGTCGATCGGCACGGGGACAGTCTACGGACTGCCGTGCGGTGGGTGCTGTCGTGGTTACTGTGATGTGTCACGATGCGGCCCTTCCAACCCGTTTCCTGGTTGCGACGTGGTGTCCGGTTTCGCCGTCTAGGTCGGCACGGTGGGTCACTCAGCGGACGCGCGAGCCGCATGGTGCAGTGCAGAACGGACATCCGTGACCTCTGTCACGCGCATCTGCTCGGGGCCGGCGCCCGCGCTGGTCGGGCCGCAGCCGGGCGGCACCAGAGCCACCTTGAACCCGAGCCGGGCCGCCTCGGCCAGTCGGCGAGGCACCGCACCCACCCGACGCACCTCGCCGGTCAGACCCACCTCGCCGATCGCCACCAGGTGCGGCGCGATGGCCAGGTTGAGCCCGCCGGAGGCGACCGCCAACGCGACCGCCAGGTCGGCGGCCGGCTCCACCACCCGGATGCCGCCCACCGTGGCGGCGAAGACCTCCCGATCGTGCAGGGTCAACCGCTCGGTGCGCCGTTGCAGCACCGCGAGCACCATCGCCAGGCGCGCCGAGTCGAGGCCGGAGACGGTGCGCCGGGGAGAGCCGGCCACCGTCGCGCCGATCAGCGCCTGCACCTCGGTGACCAGAGCCCGTCGCCCCTCCATGGCCACCGTCACGCAGGTGCCCGGAACCGGCTCCGCGTAGCGGGTCAGGAACAGCCCGGACGGGTCGGCCAGGCTGCTGATGCCACCCTCGTGCATCTCGAAACAGCCGACCTCGTCGGCTGCGCCGAACCGGTTCTTCACGCCGCGCACCAGGCGCAGCGAGGAGTGCTTGTCACCCTCGAAGTGCAACACCACGTCGACCAGGTGCTCCAGCACCCGCGGCCCGGCCACCTGGCCGTCCTTGGTGACGTGCCCGACCAGCACGGTGGCGATGCCGCGCTCCTTGGCGACCGAGACCAGCGCGGCGGTGACCGCGCGGACCTGGGTCACCCCACCGGGCACCCCCTCGGTGCCGGTGGTGGAGATGGTCTGCACCGAGTCGAGCACCAGCAGGCCCGGCTTGACCGCGTCGAGGTGGCCGAGCACCGACGCCAGGTCGCTCTCTGCCGCCAGGTAGAGCCGGTCGTGCAGGGTGCCCATCCGCTCGGCGCGCAACCGCACCTGACTGACCGACTCCTCGCCACTGACCACCAGCGAGGGACTGCCGGCATTGACCGCCCACTGCTGGGCCACATCCAGCAGCAGGGTCGACTTGCCCACGCCGGGCTCGCCGGCGAGCAGCACAACGGCGCCGGGCACCAGGCCGCCGCCGAGCACCCGGTCGAGCTCGCTCACCCCGGTGGGCACGGCGCGGGCCGGGGCGGCGCTGATGGTGGCGATCGGCCGGGCCGGCTCGGACGGCACCCGGGAGCTGACCACCCGACCGGAGACGGTCGGGCCGGTCACCGTGCTCTCGACCACCGCGCCCCACTCGCCACACTCCGGGCAGCGCCCCACCCACTTGGGCGGCTGGTGCCCACAGGCGTCGCACTGGTAGGCCGGCCGAGGCTCGCGGGCGGTGGACCGACCACGGGCGGCATTTGTCGTGCCGCCACGCGGAGGGGTCGATCGGGAGGTGGTCACATCAGGACGCTAGCCCTCGCGTACGACGAAAACACCCCGGCGTGGTGGTCACCACGCCGGGGCGTCTGTCGATGCGGAGGTCGTGTCACTCGTGGGTCGTGCCGCCCTCGTCGCCCTCGTAGCCGCCCTCGCGCTCGATGATCGGCGAGGGGGGTGCGGCCGGGGTGAGCGGCACCGCGATCGGCGCCTGGCCGGTCAACTTGTTGCCGTTGCCGAAGTCGAAGGTCACCGAGACGTTCTGACCGGAGCGCAACGCCTCGGTCAGACCGATCAGCCGGAGCTGCGAGGTGGCCTCGGAGTTGAGCTGGAGGTAGCTCAGCGGAGCCAGCTCGATGCGGGCCAGCTCCCCGGGGGCCGCGGGGCTGGCCGAGCCCGACGCCCGCGCCGACTCCGGAGCGGACGGCGTGGCCGAGGACGACCCGGTCTCGGACGGGGTGGCCGACGGGCTGGCCGGGCGGGACGTGGACACCGACGGGCTCTGTGAACCGGACGGCGACGCGCTGCCGGACGGCGACTCGCTGGCCGAGGCGGACGCGCTGGCCGACGCGGACGCTGAGCCGCCGCTGATCCGCACCTCGCGAGCGCCCTCGGTGGTGATGGTGACCGTGACCGTCTCCTTGGAGTCGTTGTAGATCACGGCGTCCAGCGGAGCGTCCTGGCCGGCCTTGTAGCCCTCGGTGCCCGGGTAGTGCACCAGCAGGCCCCGGACGGAGAGGGAACCATCGTTGGTCGTGAGGTTGACGCCCTGGACCGACGGCTCCTTCAACGCGGTCTCGGCGATCTGACCGGTGCCGCATCCGGACGCCAGCAGGCCGGTTGCCGCAATCCCGGACAGCAACAGGGCCGCCCGCCGGGATCCCCTGATCGAGCGCGTCACGTCGGTCCTCCTCGTCACAATCCCCACCCGGACCGCATGCCGGGCACGGTGGCCATACCCGCGCAGACCGCGCTCCAGGGTAGTTGGGGCTGATCGAGGCCCGCACGCGGACCCGGCAATGCCACCTGGCCGGGTGCCGCTCACACCACCCGACCGCTCGCCACCAGCAGGACCACGTCGATCAGGGCCACCAGCATCACCGCGCGGAAGGCCGCCACCGGCCGCCGGCCTGCCCGGACCGCCGAGCGTCCGGCGTACCAGCTCAGTGCCGGCACCACGGCGGCCGTGCCGACCGCCGCCAGCCCGATGGCCGACGGCGGCCCGGGTGGTCCGAGGACCAGGGTCGCGGTCGCCGCGAGCAGCAGGCCGGCCGCCGCCGCCCGGCTGCCGGCGGCGCCCAGCCGGTGGGGCAGGCCGCGCACCCCGGTCCGGGCGTCGTCGGCCAGGTCGGGCAGCACGTTGGCGAAGTGCGCCCCGGCTCCCAGACAGGCCGCCGCCGTCACCAACCAGAGCGGTGGGGCCGGCTGGCCGGGCAGCGCCAGCACCACGAAGGCGGGCAGGGCGCCGAACGAGACGGCGTACGGCAGCACCGAGAAGGCGGTGGCCTTGAGCGGCCAGTCGTAGAGCAGCGCGGAGACCAGGGCGACGGTCAGCCAGAACGCCGCCGTCGGGTTCGTGGTCAGCGCCAGCAGCGGGCAGGCGACCGCGGCCGCCCCCGCCGCCCAGGCCGTGGCGCGCCGGCCGACCGCGCCGGCGGCGACCGGTTTGTCGGTACGCCCCACAGTGGCGTCCCGCTCGGCGTCCAGTGCGTCGTTGGTCCACCCGACGGCGAGCTGACTGGCCAGCACGGCGAGCACCACCGAGATGATTCCGGACGCCCGGTGGCCCACTCCCCACGCCAACAGACCGGCGACCGTGGTCACCGCCGCGGCCGGTTCTGGATGGCTCGCTCTGACCAGCCCTAACACCCTCGACGACATAAGGGAAGTCTGGTCGTTACCGAGCAGTCGTGCCACGCTCGGTGCCATGCGAGACGTGGCTGCGGCCGCGGCGCCCGCCGGCCCGAGGGTGTTGCCGCGTAACGACCCGCGCCAGTACGACGACCTGGCCGGTGAGTGGTGGCGGCCGGATGGCGCGTTCGCGATGCTGCACTGGCTTGCCGAGGCCCGCGCGGCGCTGGTGCCACCGGCGACCCGCCCCGACGCGTTGCTCGTGGACCTGGGCTGCGGTGCCGGCCTGCTCGCGCCGCACCTGACCGGCAAGGGTTACCGCCACGTCGGTGTGGATCTGACCCACTCGGCGCTGGTCCAGGCGGCCGAGCACGGGGTGCGCGTCGTCCAGGGTGACGCGACAGCCGTGCCGCTCCCGGCCGGCTGCGCCGACGTGGTCTCCGCTGGCGAGTTGCTGGAGCACGTGCCGGCCTGGCCGCGCGTGGTCGCCGAGGCGTGCCGGCTGCTGCGCCCGGGCGGCCTGCTGGTGCTGGACACGCTGAACGACACGGCGCTGGCCCGGCTCGTCGCGGTCCGGATCGCCGAGCGGATGCCGACGGTGCCGCGCGGCATCCACGATCCACGGTTGTTCGTGGATGCCGGGGCGTTGGTCGCCGAGTGTGCTCGACACGGCGTCGACCTGCGGGTGCGCGGCGTCCGCCCGCAGGCGGGCGGCCTGGTCGCCTGGCTGCTGCGGCGCGCCCGCGCGAGCCGGTCGGGTGCGACGCCGACCGGTCCCGTTCCGCGCATCGTGCCCACCCGGTCCACTGCCGTGCTCTACCAGGGCTGGGGGGTCCGAAACGGATAGTCGGGCCGTGGCGGGGTACGGCACTGGAGTGGAGGAGACGAGATGACGGTGCACGCGCTTGAGGCGGCCCGCCGGTTGGCGCCCCGGTTCGCCGCGCGGGCGGCCCAGCACGACCGGGACGGTTCCTTTCCGGTGGACGACTTCCGTGATCTGCGGGAGGCCGGCCTGTTCGGATTGCTGGTGCCTCGCGCGCTGGGAGGCATGGGAGCGACCTTCGCCGAGTACACCGCAGTGGCCACTGAGCTTGCCCGGGGCAACGGGGCGACCGCCCTGGTGTTCAACATGCACGCCTCGGTGACCGGCGCGCTGGGTGCGGTCACCGAGGAGTTGGCCGAGGCGTTGGGCGTGCCGGACGAGGCGCTGGCCGCCCGGGACCGGCTGCTCACCGCCGCCGCGGGTGGCTCCTGGTACGCGGTCGCGATGAGCGAGCGTGGCGCCGGCGCCCGGCTGTCCCAACTGAGCACGGTCTACGAGGCGACCGACGAGGGCTGGCATCTCAAGGGCAGCAAGACCTTCTGTTCCGGTGCCGGGCACGCCGACGGCTACCTGGTGGCGGCGCGCAGCGCGGCCGACCAGTCGGTGGTCTCGCAGTTCCTGGTGCCGGCCGGCGACGGGCTGACCGTCGAGTCGACCTGGGACGCCCTCGGCATGCGGGCCACCTCCTCACACGATCTGCACCTGGACGTCACGGTGCCCACGGACCGGCTGCTCGGCGGGGTCGAGGGTCTGGCGTTGGTGGTGGCCCAGCTGATGCCGCACTGGCTGGTGGCCAGTTACGCGGCTGTCTACGTGGGGGTCGCCCGGGCGGCGATCGACGCGGCGGTCGAGCATCTCAACGAGCGCCGGCTGGCCGGTCTGCCGGCGGTGCGGGCCCGACTGGGGCGAGCGGACGCCACGACCGCTGCCGCCCAACTGGTGGTCGCCGAGGCGGCCCGTCGGGTGGACGAGGCACCGGGCGACGAGGAGACCAACCGCTGGGTGTGGCGGGCGAAGTTACTCGCTGGCACCACGGCTGCGGAGGTGGCCGCGTCGGTGCTGGAGGCGGCGGGCACCTCGGCTACCCGCCGTGGTCACCCGTTGGAGCGGCTCTACCGGGATGCCCGCTGCGGCTCACTGCACCCCGCCACGTCGGACGTCTGCGCCGACTGGCTCGGCATCGCCGCGTTGGGCGGCGACCCGGATCGTGACGGATCGGCGCCGCGTTGGTGAGCCGACCGCACGAGGCTCGCAGGAAAGAACGGCCAGCCGAGGTGGCTGGTGGGACGGCCAGGGGGAGGACAGCATCTGACGAGAGGTGGGGATCGTGTCCGTACCAGTGATCGCGGGGCTCGGGGCTGCGCAGCCGCCGTCCGCTTCGCAGGACGAGTTGTGGGAGGGCTTCTTCTCCCGGCACTTCACCGGCACCACCCGGTCGTTGGCCGAGCGGATCTTCGCGAACTCCGGGGTGACCCGGCGCCAGGCGGCGGTCAACCCGCTGTTGGAGGACGTCTCGGACTGGCCGACCGAGCGCCGGATGCGCCGCTACCAGGTGGAGGCGCTGCCGTTGGGCAAGGAGGCGGTGGGTCGTGCGCTGACCGCCGCCGGGCTGGGCGCCTGTGACATTGGTCTGTTCATCGTCTGCTCCTGCACCGGCTACGCCACGCCCGGGTTGGACATCCTGCTCGCCCGGGACCTCGGCATGGCTGCGGACACCCAGCGGATGTTCATCGGCCACATGGGCTGTTACGCCGCCCTGCCGGGGCTCGGTGCGGCGAGCGACTTCGTCACCGCGCGGGGGCGGCCGGCACTGCTGCTGTGCGCGGAGTTGACCAGCCTGCACATCCAGCCGTCCAGCGCCCGGGTGGACACCCAGCAGATCGTCTCCCACGCGCTCTTCTCGGACGCCGCGGTCGCCGCCGTGGTCGTCCCCGGTGGCCGGGGGTACGCGTTACGCGAGGTCACCTCGGTCACCGACACCTCGACCGCCGACCACATGACCTGGGACGTCACCGATGCCGGCTTCCGGATGGGATTGTCGCCGAAGGTGCCGCAGGTGCTCTCGAGGCACGTCCGTGGGTTGGTCGACGAGTTGCTGGCCCGGCACGGTGTCACCAGCTCCGACGTGGACGGTTGGGCGGTGCACCCGGGCGGTCCGCGGATCCTCAACGTGGTGGAGCGGGAGTTGGCCCTTCCTCCGGAGGGGTTGGCGGCGTCCCGGGCGACGCTCGACGAGCACGGCAACTGTTCGTCGCCGACCGTGTTGCTGATCCTGGACCGGTTGGGCCGTTCGACGCCGCCGGCTCGGCGGGTCGTCATGCTGGCCTTCGGCCCCGGCCTCACCCTGTACGCTGCCCTGCTCGATCGACAGGACTGAATCTCCGCCACCTGCGGCGTTACGCTGGACGGGTGGATGTGACGGCGGAGGAGCGGCTGCGCTCGGCGGTGCTGTTCGGTGCGACGGTGGCCGTCCTGGTCGCCGGTGGCTGGTGGTGGCGTTCGGCCGCGCCCTCCCCGGTGGCCGAGCCGGCTGGTGCGACGACCGCACCTGCCGTGGGCCCCAGCGTCAGCACGCCGTTGGATCGCGCCCTGGTCCGGGGTGGTGAGCTGACCGCGCGGGTCGATGGAGAGGCGGTCGTCCGGGCGGTGGATGCCCCGCGGGCGGTGGTCGACCCGGCCAACGGCAAGATCATCGACATCGAGGGCGATCCGAGCTGGCTCTTCTTCCGGGGTGAGCTGCCCTCGTTCCGCGAGACGATCTGGCGGGAGCGGACGGTGCTCGTGCCGGGGCAGCGCGTCGTCCGGCAGGCGGGCGGCGGTGACTCCCGCTACCTGCTGCAGTACCGGTGCACCAGGCCGGGCAACCTGTCGGTGACGGTCTTCGGCGGCGAGTTGGCGGGGCCGTCCGAGATCGACTGCGACGGCACCATCACCACCACCGAGGTGCTCCCGCACGGCAGGCCGTTCCGGGTGTCGCTGTCGACGGTCGGGGTGCGCGAGATCGATGTCGAGGCGCAACTCGTCGGCCTGCCCCGTTAACCGGTGGGGCGTGCCGCGTCAGCCGGCGAGGGTGCTCAGGTCGCTGCGGTAGGAGTCGACGGTCCCCAGGTCGGGCAACACCCGGGTCACCACACCGTCGCGGTCGACGAGCAGCGCGGTCAGGGTGCCGGGGCGGGCCGGTTGGCCCAGGAACGACCGCAGCCCGCCGGCGGGGTCGGCCAGTGCCCGGACGCCCCTGCCGTCGGGTGGCGGGGTCGCGACCGTCCGCCCGCCGGCCACGGTGATCACCACGACTCCGGCCGGCGCTGCCGTCACGGCCTCGCCGATCCGCTCGGGACAGGGGCAACCGTCCACCAGGATGATCATGGCGGGCAGCAGGCCGCGGAGCGGCACCGGTTCCTGGGCGGCGTCGACCAGGTCCAGCGCGGGCAGTGCGCGGCCGGCGACGGTCGCGGGAGGCGAGTATGGGGCCGGGGTCGGGCGGTCGGTGCCCCGGCTGGCGCGTGGCCAGGCGACGGCGAGGAGGCCGGCCATCGTGGTGAGCACCGCGACCACCAGCACCAGCAGTGGCAGGGCGAGGTGCCCGGGGCGGTGGCCGGCGGCGCGGCGCAGCTCGCGACGCACCTGGGCGGCCTCGCCGGCGAGCGCCGAGGCGTCGTCGGGGACCACGACGCGGCCCCACTCGGGCGGCAGGCCGGGCAGGCCCTCGGTCGGCCCGTGGCCCTCGGCATCCGGCTTGCCCATCGGACCTCCTGGAGGGTCTCGAGAGCGGAGTGCGGCTCGGCCTCCAGGGTCGCGCACCAGGGGCACCTCCCGCTACACCTGGGCGCATTCCCGCTGGCCGGGATACCATGGGAGGAGCGCATTGCCCTTGATCTCGACGTTCTGTTAATCCGTGCCGGGCAGTCATCCGCACGTTACGGAGCGTGTTTGAACCATCGGTTTGACCGCCTGTCAAGCTGAAGCAAGACCTCTCACAGGGCCCCTGAGCTGCGCCAACGGTCAGGACATCGGTGAGACATCGGTGCCTGAGCGTGTTACCCTAGACACAGCGAAAGGGGTTTCGAACCTATGGTTTTCAGTGTCGGCGAGACCGTTGTTTACCCCCACCACGGGGCCGCACTCATCGAGGCAATCGAGACTCGGGTCATCAAGGGCGAGCCTAAGCAATACCTCGTCCTGAGGGTCGCGCAGGGTGACCTGACGGTCCGGGTGCCGGCCGAGAACGCCGAGATCGTGGGCGTTCGTGAGGTTGTCGGCGAAGAGGGCCTCGGCAAGGTCTTCGACGTTCTGCGGGCTCCGCACACCGAGGAGCCGACCAACTGGTCGCGGCGTTACAAGGCCAACTTGGAAAAGCTGGCCTCCGGCAATCCGCTGAAGGTCGCCGAGGTCGTGCGTGACCTGTGGCGCCGGGAGCGGGAGCGGGGCCTCTCCGCGGGCGAGAAGCGGATGCTTGCCAAGGCCCGCGACATTCTCGTCGGCGAGGTCGCGCTGGCCGAGAAGAGCACCAAGGATGAGGCGGAGACGCTGCTCGACAAGGTCCTGACCGAGGCCTAGTCCGCACAGCATCGTCTTCCCACTACCGAGCGAAGAAACCACCGAGGACCGCGACGTGACCGCGCAGCTCAACCCGCGCGGTGACGTCGCGGTCCTCGTGCCTGCGGCGGGTGCCGGTGTACGCCTCGGCCCCGGCCGACCCAAGGCGCTGCGCCTGCTCGCCGGCGAGCCGCTGTTGGTGCACGCCGTGCGTCGACTGGCCGCCGCACCGTCGGTGCACACGATCGTGGTGGCCGCACCGGTCGCCGAGGTGCAGGCCGTCCGCGAGTTGCTGGCCCCGGTCGCGCCGGTGATCGTCGTCGCGGGCGGTGCGGAACGACAGGCGTCGGTTGCCGCCGCGCTGGCCGCGGTGCCTGCCGGCCCGACGATCGTCCTGGTGCATGACGCCGCCCGCGCGCTCACCCCACCCGAGCTCGTCGAGTCTGTCGCGGCGGCGGTCCGCGACGGACGGGCCGCGGTGATCCCGGTGCTGCCGGTCGTCGACACGATCAAGGAGGTCGGTGCCGACGAGGTGGTGCTCGGCACCGTCGACCGTTCCGCCCTGCGCGCGGTGCAGACCCCGCAGGGTTTCCGCCGGTCCGTGCTCAGTGCCGCGCACGCCGCGGCCGGCGACCCCCTCACCGACGACGCCGGGCTTGTCGAGAAGCAGGGCGTCGCGGTGAGCTGCGTGCCGGGTTCGGAGTACGCCCTGAAAATCACCCGGCCGTTCGACCTGGCGCTGGCCGAGCACCTGCTTGCCGCCTCCGCCTGACGCGTACTCTCTGCTCGTGATCGTTCCCCGGGTGGCCATCGGCACCGACGTGCACGCGTTCGAGCCTGGCCGGCCCTGCTGGGTCGCGGGCCTGTTCTGGCCCGACCAGGACGGCCTCGCCGGGCACTCGGACGCCGATGTGGCCGCGCACGCCGCCTGCAACGCGCTGCTCTCCGCCGCCGGTCTCGGTGATCTCGGCTCCGCCTTCGGGGTGGACCAGCCGGAGTGGGCCGGCGCGTCCGGGGTGGCCCTGCTCACCGAGACGGCCCGCCGGGTGCGGGCCACCGGCCTGGAGATCGGCAACGTGTCGGTGCAGGTCGTCGGCAACCGCCCCAAGATCGGCAAGCGTCGTGCGGAGGCACAGGAGGTGCTGTCCACCGCCGTCGGTGCTCCGGTCACCCTCTCCGCCGCGACCACCGACGGGCTTGGCTTCACCGGCCGCGAGGAAGGGCTCACCGGCATCGCGGTGGCCCTGGTGTACGACGCGCCGGCCGCCTAAGCTCGCCGCGATGTCCAGCGACCCGGCCCCCGACCAGTCCGCCGCCGACGGCTACGTCCAGCGGGCCCAACTTCTCGCCGAACTCGGCCGCCACGACGAGGCGGCCGGGGAGCTGACCTACGGGCTGGCCCTCCAGCCGGACGACGTGGACGCCCTCACCATGCTGGCCCGGGTGCACCTGGCCGCCGGCCGCCCAGCCGAGGCACTCACCGCCGCGGACCGGGCCGTAGCAGCCGCACCGGAGTCCCTCCCGCCGCTGGTCGCCAGGGCCATGGCGCTGGCCGACCTGGACCGGTATTCCGAGTCGGCGGCCACCGCGGATCGGATCCTCGCCCTCGGCCCGGCCGACGCGTACGCCCAGCGGAGCGCGGCGGCGATCCTGGCGGACGCCCGTAACGGCCAACCGGCGTTGAACGCGGCCTGGCGTGGCGTCGAACTGGCCCCGGAGGAGCCGCAGGCGCACCTCGTGCTCAGTCTGGTCGCCGCCCGCCTGGACCTGTTCGACCTGGCCGAGCGGGCCTACCGGGAGGCGCTGCGGCTCGACCCACGTCTCACCGATGCCGCCCACGACGTGGGTGTCCTGCGGCTGGAGCAGCGCCGTTGGTCGGAGGCGTTGGCACACGTGGCCGAGGCGGTGACGATCAGCCCGAGCCGGATCGACTCGCCACGGACCCTCGCGTACGGGTTGCACCGCCTGGTGCTCTACGGCGCGGGCTGGTCGCTGGTGGCGGCGGTGCTCGTCGCGTTCACGACGGCGGGGAACGACGGGTTCTCCCGCGTCCTGGCGGTCCTCGCCGCGCTTACCGGCGGAATCGTCGTCTGGCAGCTCGCGGCCCGGCTGCCGGGACTGACCCGGACAGTCCTGCCCGCCCTGCTGCACTCGGACCGGGCGATGGCCCTGGCGATCTACGCCGTGGCCGCCGCGCCGCTGCTGCTGCTGGTCTACGCGGTGGTCGGCTCCCCGTGGCCCCTGGTGCTGACCATCGTCGCCACGGCGGTAGCCGAGTTCGCCATCTTCACCAGAACCGCAATCCGCTAACCCACCTCCGGCCCCAACCTCCGGCGTAACCCAAAAGATCACCAGCGTCGCGTAGCTCGACCAGGTCAGGGGTTTCGCCGGAGCCCGCCCGCGTCGGGATCAAGCCTGACCGCCCAGAGCGGGTGGGCTCCGGCGAAACCCCAAAGGGCGACTACACAGAACGCGCCCAGGTCCAGGCGTAGGCCTCGTCTTCGCAGGTGTTGGCGGCGTCGCAGAGGTCCAACGGGCGGAACGTGTCGACCATGACGGCCAGTTCGTCGAAGTAGTCGGCCCCGATGGAACGCTCGGCGGCACCAGGCTGCGGTCCGTGGGTGAACCCGGACGGGTGCAGCGAGATCGAGCCCTGTTCGATGCCGGAGCCGCGGCGGGCCTCGTAGTTGCCGCCGGTGTAGAAGAGCATCTCGTCGGAGTCGACGTTGTGGTGGTTGTACGGCACCGGGATCGAGTCCGGGTGGTAGTCGACCTTGCGGGGCACGAACGAGCAGATGACGAAGTTGGGGCCCTGGAAGGTCTGGTGCACCGGCGGGGGCTGGTGGATGCGGCCGGTGATCGGCTCGAAGTCGTGGATGGAGAAGGCCCACGGGTAGAGGTGCCCGTCCCAGCCGACCACGTCGAACGGGTGGTTGGCGTAGACGTAGCGGGTCCACCCGCGCCGGTGCCGGACCAGCACCTCGACCTCCTCGCCGTCGACGAGCAGCGGGGCATCGGGGCCGCGGACGTCGCGCTCGCAGTAGGGCGAGTGCTCCAGGAACTGGCCGCGGACGGAGAGGTAGCGCTTGGGTGGGCCGATGTGCCCGGTCGCCTCGACGGCGAGCAGCCGGACCGGCTCGTCACCGGTGGGCACCAGCCGGTGGATGGTCGAGGTGGGGATGACGACGTAGTCGCCGGTGACCGCGTCCAGCGCCCCGAACGGGGACTCGACCCGCAGGGTGCCCGACTCGACGTAGAGGCAGTGGTCGCCGGTGGCGTCGCGGAACAGCGGCGAGGGCCGGTCGGCGAGCACGTACCCGATTCGGACGTCGTCGTTGGCGAGCAGGTACTGCCGGCCGAGGATCGGGTCGGCGCCGCCGGTGTCCAGCTTGTGGGTGCGCAGGTGGCGGGGCTTGAGCGGCAGGTTCGGTGCCCGGGTGAACGCGGGCGGGGTGAACTCGTCGGCGGCCAGGATCGCGGTGGGCGCGTGCCGGTGGTAGAGCAGGGACGAGTCGGAGGAGAAGCCCTCCTGGCCCATCAACTCCTCGGCGTAGAGGCTGCCGTCGGGCTGCCGGAACTGGGTGTGGCGCTTGCGCGGCACCTCGCCGACGCTGCGGTAATACGGCATCTCGCCTCCCGATATGTCCCGTTCACCGGCCGGAGGCGTCCGATAATCGGACGCTGTTGTCCGTTCCTCGTAGCGTCCCGTACATTCTTGTTCCGTGTCAACGCAGCTGCCCGTACTCCTCGATGGCCTGGTGGACGACGCTGCCGTCTTCCCTCCGGGCAGCGCCGCGCTGCCCGACGCCCTGGCTGCCCACCGGCAGCACCGCGCCGCCTGGTACGCGGACCTGGTCGGCCCGCTGCTGATCCCCGCCTCGACAGTCGCGGCCGGCGAGCTGAGTGCTCTGGTCGACCCGGGTGCGGGCCTGGTGATCGGGCTGATCGGTGACACCGGGATCGGAAACCTGCCGTTCGCGCTCTCGGTCCTGGCACCGGACAGTGTGACCGCGCGTCAGGTCGAGGTGGCGGTCGCCAAGCGCGGTGCGGACCCGCTGCCCGGCGTCGCCGAGCTGCTGCGGCTGATCGACACCATGCCGGGCGTGGAGACCGTGTACGCCGAGCTTCCGTTGACCTTCGGCCTGATGGGCGCTCTGGACGCGCTCACCGCCGCCCGCGCCGACGGCGTGCCGATCGCCGCCAAGTTCCGCACCGGCGGCCTGGCCGCCGAGCTCTTCCCCACCCCGACCGAGTTGGCCACGGTGATCTGCGCCTGCCGGGACCGGGACCTGCCGTTCAAGCTCACCGCCGGGCTGCACCAGGCCGTCCGGCACCTCGACCCGGAGACCGGGTTCACCCACCACGGGTACGCCAACGTGCTGGCCGCGACGCTGGCCGCCGCCGACGGCGCGGGCGTGAGCCGGGTCGCCGAGCTGCTGACCGCGCTCGACCCGCGCCCCCTGTTGGAACGCGCCACCGCACGGCTGCACGAACCCCGCCCGCTCTGGGTCGGCTTCGGCTCGTGCAGCATCCTGGAACCACTTACCGATCTGATCCGGCTGGGGCTGGTGAACGGGGGCTACGACGCATGACCTGGGTGACCGGCGTTGACGGTTCGCCGTACGGGGTGACGAACCTGCCGTACGGGGTCTTCCGGCGCGACGGGGGCGGGCCTCGGATCGGCGTACGGATCGGGTCGTGGGTGTTCGACCTGGCCGCGGCGGAGGCCGCGGAGCTGGTGCTGGCCGCCGGTGCGTTGTGCCGGCCCACCCTGAACGAGTTCATGGCGTTGGGCCGTCCGCAGTGGGTCGCGGTGCGGCAGCGGATCACCGAGCTGTTGACCGACCCGACGCACCGGGCCGACGTGGAGCCGATGCTGGTGCCCCTCGACGACGTGGAGCTGTTGCTCCCGATCGAGGTGGCCGACTACGTCGACTTCTACTCCTCCGAGCACCACGCGTCGAACGTCGGGCAGATCTTCCGTCCCGGTCAGCCGGCGCTGCTGCCCAACTGGAAGCACCTGCCGATCGGCTACCACGGGCGGGCCGGCACGGTGGTCGTCTCCGGCACGCCGGTGACCCGGCCGACCGGCCAGCGGGCCGCCGCCGAGGGCCCGGTCACCGGCCCGTCGGTACGCCTCGACATCGAGGCCGAGGTCGGCTTCGTGGTGGGCGTACCGAGCGAGCTGGGCAACCGGGTGTCCGTCGACGACTTCGCCGACCACGTCTTCGGGGTGGTGCTCGTCAACGACTGGTCCGCTCGGGACATCCAGGCATGGGAGTACCAGCCGCTCGGCCCGTTCCTCGGCAAGTCGTTCGCCACCTCGGTCTCGGCCTGGGTCACGCCGCTGGACGCGCTCGGCGACGCCTTCGTACCGGCCCCCGACCAGGACCCGCCGGTGGTCGACTACCTGCGCGACGTGCCGCACCTGGGCCTGGACCTCCGGCTGGCGGTGGAGTGGAACGGCGCACTGGTCAGCGAGCCGCCGTTCGCCACCATGTACTGGACGCCGGCACAGCAGTTGGCCCACCTCACCGTCAACGGCGCGGCACTGCGCACCGGCGACCTGTACGCCTCCGGCACCGTGTCCGGCCCGGACCGGTCGCAGGTCGGCTCGTTCCTGGAGCTGACCTGGGGTGGAGCGGAGCCGGTCGCGGTGGGCGACGAGAGCCGCACCTTCCTCGCCGACGGCGACACGGTGACCATCACCGCCACCGCTCCCGGCCCGGACGGCACCACCATCGCCCTGGGCGAGGTCACCGGCACGGTCCATCCGGCCCGCTGAGTAGGCCCGCTTCCGTTCGGCCCGCTACCGTCCGGCCCGCTTCCGTTCGGCCCGCTACCGTCCGGCCCGCTTCCGTCCGGCCCGCTGAGCGGGCTCGTTCCGATCGGCCCGTTGAACGGGCTCGTTCCGCCCGTCTCGTGCATGGGACCCGTGGTCGCACCGACTGTGCGACCGCCGGCCCTGGTTGATCCGTTGATCGTCCGGATACGTCGCCTCGCCGCACGGTCCGGGCCACCCTCCTGGTTGCCAGCGGCGGTGGGGCCCATCGCAGACGGAGGTAAGGACGATGCACGAACTCACGGGCGCGGTCTGGCGTACCAGCAGCCGCTCCAACGACCAAGGGCTCTGCGTGGAAGTGGCAGACAACCTGGTCGACGTCCATGGTCTGGTCGCTATCCGCGACTCCAAGGACCAGGCCGGCCCCACACTCGCGGTCAGCCCGCCTGGGTGGACGGCGTTCATCGGCGCGATTCGAGTCGGTCGTTTCGAGCGCTGACAGGCGTTTCGGCACCGGTCGGCGACGACCGGTGCCGAACTGTCGTCCAGGGCCTGTCCCGGTGGTGGTCCGGGACTGTCCCAGACGGCGGATCGCTTGCCGAGACCAGTTCGTACAGCTGGTCTGGAGGACATGAGAACCCATTCGGTTGTGGGCGGAATTCGCCCCAACACACGAAACGCAATCCTCGGCATCATCTCCCTGCTCGCCGCGCTCAGCGTGATCCTCGCCCTGGTGACCGGCTCGGGTGACAACGCCAACGCCGCCAAGAGTCGCGTGCAGGTCATCCAGCCGGCAGCCGAAGGCTCCAGTGACACGTCGGACCAGGGCAACGACGGCACCGCCGAACGGGCCATCGCCGAACGGTCAAGTGGCGAACGATCCAGCGGCGAACTGACCGAGGGCGACGAGGTCACCGCCGACCAGGCCGGCGCCGACGGCAGCGAACTGGCCGAGGGCAGCGACGCCGCCGCCGACTCCGACCAGGCCGCCGAGGACAGTGGCGAACTGGCCCAGGGCAACGAGGTCACCGCCGATCGGGCCGCCGCCGGCGCGAAGGCCCGGCCGTGCGAAGGGCACGGATACAAGCGGTACAACCCGCGCCGCACGTTCCAGTGGCAGAAGACGTCGGGCTGGCTGTGGGCGACCCGCAACTCGAAGCCGGGCGACACGTACGTGCAGTTCCGTTCCGGGGGCGGCGAGTACGTCTACAAGCAGTTGACGAACTGCAGCAACGTCCGCGGTTGGCTGGCCGGGGCCAGCTCCTACCGCTACAAGCACTGCGGTGACCTGCGTGCGTGCACCTTCTCGTCCTGGCAGACCATCACGAAGAAGGGCAGTTGCTCAAAGGTCTACAACAAGATCCTCGCGTACGACCCCGGGCACAACAAGTGCTTCACCTACTAGTCGGCGCACCGCCGAGGGCTTCGCTCAGGTGACCCGCGCCGACTCTCCGGCCTGATCATCAGCCGTACCGACTTGAAACGTTCCCACCGCCCGGCCATGCTCAACCGGCCGGGCGGTGGGTCGTCCACTGTCGACCTGGCCCGGTCGGCATCGAGC
This sequence comes from Micromonospora sp. NPDC048898, assembly GCF_043198035.1. NCBI lineage: Bacteria > Bacillati > Actinomycetota > Actinomycetes > Micromonosporales > Micromonosporaceae > Micromonospora > Micromonospora sp. NPDC048898. Next base: position 232,450 of record NZ_JBICUF010000005.1, on the reverse strand, counting down.
GGAGTCGGCGCACGAATGCCCAGCAGGCGTGTCGGGCTGCCGCAACGCGGGGGAGGAACTGTCGATGGCGAACGAGCAGTCCACCGCCGGTGGGGCGCCTGACCCACAGGCCGCCGGCTCGGCGGCCGAGTTCGTGGCCCAGCTGCGCGCGCTCCGTCAGTGGTCCGGACTGACGATTCGGCAGGTGACGAGGAAGGCGCAGGAGGCCGGCGACGTGCTGCCGCACAGCACGCTGAACACGGCGTTGGGCCGGGCCACCCTGCCGAGGGAGGAACTGGTCGCGGCCTTCGTCCGGGCGTGCGGCGGCGATCAGGACACGGTGGACGCCTGGATCACGGTGCGCAAGGGACTCGCCGCGGCCGCAGCAGGTCAGCCCGAGCCGGTCGCCACCGTCGCCGCCGCGGGGAGGGCCGGTGCCAGCTCGATCGCCGACGAGCCGAGGGTCCGCCCGCCGTGGGGGTTGCTCGACGCGGTACCGCCCCTGCCGGCCGAACTGTCCCAGGTGACCGACTGGGAACGCGGCGGCGAGCAGCCGTGGGAGACGACGACCGGCGACGAGCCGAACAACGGCGAAACGGTGACCAGCGGGTCGGCTGTCGCCGGGTCGACAAGCGACGAGCCGGCCGCCGCCGTCGACAAGCCGCACCGATACGGGGCCGCGCCGGATTCGTCCGCCCCGCCCCAACCCGCCGCGTCGCCCCGAGGGCCCGAGCCGGCCGCAACGCGGTCCGAACTGGCCGCCGCGCCGCCCGAACTGGCCGCCGCCCCGCCCCAACCCGCCGCATCGCCCCGAGGGCCCGAACTGGCCGCCGCGCGGCCCGACTCGGTTGCGATGCGGTCCGAGTCGGCTGAGGCGCGGTCCGAGCCCGCTGACGCGCGGCCCGAGCCGGCTGACGCACGATCCGACCTGGCTGGCGCGCCGCCCGAGCCGGCCCCGGGCGAGTCCGTCCCGACCGAGGATCGGCCGTCGCGTGTCCACGCGTACGCCGAGGGACCGCTGGCCACGGCGGTGCGGAACCGGCGCGACGGCGCCTGGTCGGGGCTGCACCGCAAGCGGGTCGCGGAGGCCGACGGGGTGGCCGTCGCACCGCTGCGGCTGCGCGACTTCGTGCCGCCGCTGGCCTTTCGGGCCGGCTGGTCGACGCGTGTGCTCCTCGGCGCGATGGTCGTCCTGCTGGTACTGGTAGCCGTCGGCGTGGCGGTCCGGGCGCTCCGCGATGCCAACCGGGGTGACGGTCCGGCAGGTGTGCGGGCGGGGCCGACAGTCGCCCAGGACGACGGGGGGCAACTGCAGTCGAAGGATCGCGGCGGGAGGACAGCCAGCCCCAGCGCTCCGTCGATCATCGTCGTCCCGGCGCCCACGACCAGGGCGCCGAGGTCACCCAAGGCGTCGCCGACGAAGCCGGCCGCCGCCGCGCTGCCGGCGGCCGGGACGTACCGCATGATGCCGGCGGCCACCGACGGTGGGTCGAACTGCGTGGGCGTGGGCCCGGAACCGGGGAACGACCGGCCGGAGGTGGCCGTGATCGTCTCGTGTGCCGGGGCCGAGCCCGCCGCCAGCGAGCTGCGGAAGGTGGCGGCGAACACGTACCAGATCTACTGGGCGCGCCCGTCCGGCGGTGGCGGATGCCTGCAGGTCGACCCCGACCCGAACGGCGAACCATCGACCGCCCACGGGCAGTTGCTGGCACCGCGCGGCTACTGCGATCGTCCGGATCAGCGGTTCATCCTCGAACCGGTTCAGACGAACGCGGGCCAGGGTTACCGGCTGCACGCCGCGACCGCACCGAAGATGTGCATCGGCCCGCTCGACGGTGGCCGAACGGTGGGCACCGCCGTCGCCCAGGTGTCCTGTTTCAACGACAACGTGCAGGTGTTTCTCTTCAAGCCGTAGCGCCCGCCGGTCCGCACCTGTGGAAAATTCGTTCCGGGGGCCACGGCTGGCGCTTACTCCGCGTACCGTCTGGGACACGGGAGGCTGGCATGTCGACGGTGGCGGTTACCAGGTTCATCGAGGCGGACGCTGTCGATGTCTGGTGTCTGCTGACCGACCTGCCCGGCCGCGCGGTCCGGCTGACCGCCGCCGGCCCGATCGAGGTGCTCACCCCGGGTCCGTTCGGGCCGGGCACCGCCTGGCGTGAGGAGCGCGCCCAGCCCGACGGCGGCACGTTGACCGAAGAGTTCCTGGTGGTGGAGACACAGGCCCCACACCGGCTGGTGCTCTGCTCCTCCGGTGCCGGCGTGGATTACCGGATCACCTGGAGTTTGCGACAGGTCAGGCGTCGCCGTCGAGGTTGTACGGCGGTCACCGTCACCCACGAGGCAGTGCCGACCGCTCCGTACGGCCGGGTGGTGGCGCTGTTGCTCGGCCACCTCGCCGCGCGGGCGGTCGAGGTGGCACTCCGGCGCGACCTCGCCGACCTGGCCGTCGCGGCCGGTGCCGGCTCCGTCGAAGCCGCCTGAGCGCGGCCGGCCACCTTCCGCCCGCACCTGCGCACGTGGTCGCCGTGACCTGCGCGGGGTCCGGCCGGTTCCCCTGGGTAGGGTGCCGGACGGAGGTGCGGCATGGGGATCCCGAGGGGCCGACGACGGCTCGCGATGGCGGTCGTGGCGCTGCTCGCGACAGTGGCCGTCGTGGTCATCGGTTACCGGGTGCTCGCGCCGGCCGAGGTGAGCACGGTGGCCCGAGCCGACTATCCGCCCGCGGCCCAGCCGGCCGCCGGCGTGGTCGGTCGACTGCCGGTCGCCCCGTTGATCGTGGACGGCAGACTGCGGGTGTACGCCGCGCACCGCCAGGTCTACGCCGACCGGCCGGTGGACTGGCGGTACCGGACCACCCCGTACTGGTCGTACCGGCGCTGGCCGGCGGAGTTGACCGGGGTGGTGGCCAGCGGCAGCACGGTGGTGAGCCGTTGGTCCGACGGTCGACTTGTCGCGCTCGACGCGCCGACCGGTCGGGTGCTCTGGAGGGCCGACGGCCCGGAGCCCGTGAAGAGCGCTGCGGTGGTACGGCGTACCGGTGCGGCCACCGTCTGGGACCCGAGCGGGCTGCACCTCACCGACCTTCCGGACGGTCGCACGGTGGTGGTGGCCAGCGGAGACGCCGAGGCGCGCGGGGTCGAGATGCGCGGCGGTCGGCAGCTGTGGCGGGTCGACCTGCCCGGCGGTTGCCGCGGTGACGTCGGCACCACCGCCGCCGGGCAGCTGATCGGCCTGGACCGGTGCGCCGGCCCGGCCACTGTCGAGTTCCGGGACGCGGCGACGGGTGCGGTACGCGAACGGTGGCGACCGCCGGGTGGGGCGGACGAGTTGGTGGTGACTCCGCTCGGTTGTCGTACCGGCCGGTCGGACTGCCCGGCCCTGCGCACCGCTGGACCGGGCGACGCGGCCGGCCGGGGATGGCTGCTGGGCGTCGGCGAGCCGGTCGCCGCCCCCGCACTCGATCCGGCCGGGGCCGCGGTGGTGGGTGAACAGGCAGTCGTGGTGCTCGACGGCGTGGCGGTGGGTCGGTCGGCGCGTACGGGCGCGGAGCTGTGGCGGTCGGCCGATCTCGGTGCGGTACGGGTGCTGGCCGCGCAGCCCGGCCGGGTGCACCTGCTGACCGAAGCCAACGACCTGGTGACGCTGGACCCGGCGACCGGTGGGCAACTGTCCCGCTTCTCGCTCAACGTCGGACGGGACGGGACGGGCTGGGCGCCCGGGGCGGTGGGGGTCGGGGGCGGCTTCGTCGCGGTGGAACGGCTCCGCAGGCCGGTGGACCCCGACGGCGACGACAAGCGCTATTACCTGACGTCGGAAGCGGTGATCCTGGCCGCCACCTGATCGTGGCGTCTTCGGCGCCCGAGGAAGCGAACCGTCCATACCTTTTGTCGGTAAAGGGTATGTTTTTCACGGTTCAGGTTTCCTCGGAAAGGGGTCGGCGCATGGGCAGGACAGCAGCCAACTACCTCGTGGGCGGCGCACTGGCCGCCGCCGCGAGCCTCGCGCTGGCGGTTCCGCCGGTGCTGGGCGCGGATCCCGCCTCGGCGCGCGGGTTCGCTGCCGTCCGGGCGGCGCCGTCGGCGGGCACCGGCGTCACCTTCGAGATCCTGCCGGCGTCGCCGACGCCCACGCCCACACAACCCGCGCCGCCCACGCCCACTCCCACGCAGCCCGCGCCCACGCCGACGCAACCCACGCCGGCACCACCCCAGCCCACGCCCAGCCACGGTCAACTGCCGGTCACCGGTTCCGGCGGGTCGACGTTGCTGCTCGTCGGGCTGGGCGTGCTCCTGCTGATCGTCGGTGGGCTCGCCGCCCGTCGTTGGCGGCGCGTGTGACGTACGCCGGCCGTCGGCGACTGACGCAAGCCCGCCGCCGGGGGGCGGGCCTGTCGGGTGCGTCCCGCCGACAGCTTACGGAGGCTACGGCCCCGACGGCTTGCGGAGGCCCGTCGGCGGCTGACGCAAGCCCGCCGCCGGCGGCCGATTCGTCGCGCGGCCGCCGGCGTGGCGTCAGTGTCCGGCCGAGACCCGCTCCCGTGGACGGCCGGTGGGGGGCTGGGTGGACCGCCGGGATCGACGGGCCAGCATCACGAGGCCGGCGATGAGCAGGAGGCCCGCGACGGCCGCCGCCACGGTCCAGGCGGACGTCATCCGGGAGATGACGCTGCCCCGCTTGCCGACCTGACCCGCGTCGGGAAACTCGATCTGCGCGGTGATGCTGCGCTTGACCATCCCGCTCTGCAGGTTCACCTCGATCTTCCAGGGCCCGTTCGGCAGCTCGGCCGGTAGCCGGGCGATGACCTGCCCCGAGCCGCCCGGCGGCAGCGTGACGCCCTGCCCGACGTCGAATGGGCCGGCTCGGCTGCCGGCCGGCCCGTCGCTGAGGGCGACCGAGCCGGTCAGGTCGATGGCCCGACCGCCGGTGTTGGTGACCTGGGCGGTCACCGAGGGCACGCCCTCGGCGCTGCGGGCCGGTCGAAGCTCACCGATCGAGAAGTCGGAGACCGGCTCGCCCCCGGGCCCGATGTCGAGATACATCCGGACGCCGACCCGGTGGATCTGGGTGACCTCCCCGTCGGAGCGGGGCGCCGAGGTGGCGGACGCCCAGATCACCCCGTACCGCTCGCCGCGGGATGCGGCCCGCGGCACCACGATGGTGGCCAGGACCCGGGCCTCGCCCCACGGATCCACCTCCACGACGGACTTGTCGAGGGTGATCCACGAGGTCAGCTCGTTGGCCGCGCGGCCCTCGCCGAACTTGAACTCGGACCCTTCCACGGTCGCCGCCGCCGGATACACGTCGATGCGGCGAGTCTCGTCGGTGCGGTTGCTGATCAGCAGTTTCCGCTTGATGGTGGTGCCCGGCGGGAGGTGATCGACGATGTAGCGCAACGCCCGGGGGTCGTCGCGCCGGTTGGTGGGTGCCTCCAGCAGCCGGATTCCGAGGCGGTCGTCGGCGTCCGGCTCGACCGCGCCGGCCCGGGTCGACAGACCCGGACCGGCGAGGCTGAGCAGCGCCAGCGCGACCGCGACGGTCGACCGGCCGTGGCGGCTAGGCCACCGAATGCGTCACCGTCCCGGTGTAGACGCCCGCGATGCTGTCCAGCGGCACGTTGACGATCAGCGTCGGGTTCCAGGTCGCGGTGTTACCACCGGTGCCACCGGCGTGGGTGAACGCCGTCACCGGCGTGACGCTGTCCAGCGGCTCCGCTGCGCCGGCGTTCGCCTGCCCGGGTGTGAAGGTGCCGGTGCCGGTGGTCGCGGTGGCGGGGCCCGACCAGTAGTCGATCTCCCCCGGCAGGACCGTCTCGGCGGGAGTGCCGCCGCCGGTCTGGAAGACGGAGGCCGTCACCGTGGCCACCCAGGAGGCGTCCGCCGCACCCCGGGAGTCGTCGACCGTGACCGGGCCGAGCTGGCCGGTGATGGTGCTGCCGGGCGCACCGCTGCCCAGGTCGGCGGTGGCCGGCGCGTCGATGTCGAGGGTGCCCGCCGCCACCTCGAAGGTGACGGTGGTGGTGTCGGTCGGCGCGGCGACGGCCGGTGCGGCGAGGAAGCCGACCATCGCGGCGGCGGCCGCTCCGGTGAGGCAGATCTTGGCAGTACGCACTGTTTGTTACCCCGTTCTCGAAGTGAGCCGGCGTGATTCCCCGACACAGCCGGCTACTTCGGAAGATAGGGCAGTTAGCGGGATGGAACTGGACAAACGGAACTTATGGCCCGATCCGGGTCACTTCAGTGCGGACTCCGCCGCGGCTAGGAACGCGTCGTTCTCGGCCGGGGTGCCGATGGTGACCCGAACCCCGTCCCCGGCAAACGGCCGCACGATCACCCCGCGCGCCTCGCACGCCTTGCCGAACGCCACCGCCCGCTCGCCCAGCGGCAGCCAGACGAAGTTGGCCTGGCTCGTCGGCACCTCGGGCACGAACTTGCGCAGCGCCTCGGTGACCCGGTCCCGCTCGGCGACGACAAGGGCGCAGCGACGCTCCATCTCCGTCGCCTGTGCCAGCGCGGCGAGCGCCCCGGCCTGGGCCGCCGTGCTGCTGGAGAACGGGGTCGCCACCTTGCGGATGGCCGCGGCCACCACCGGCTGGGCGACCAGCCAGCCCATCCGCAGCCCGGCGAGCCCCCACGCCTTGGACAGGGTGCGCAGCACCGCGACGTTGGGCCGGTCCAGGTAGTCCAGCCCGTCCGGCACCTCCGCGTCGGTGACGAACTCCCGGTACGCCTCGTCGATCACCACCAGCACGTCGTCCGGCACCGCGTCGAGGAACCGGTCCAGGTCGGCCCGGCGTACCGCGGTGCCGGTGGGGTTGTTCGGGTTGCAGACGAAGATCACCCGGGTCCGGTCGGTCACCGCCGCGGCCATCGCCGCCAGGTCGTGCCCGTGCCCGGCGTCGTTGGGCAGCCGCACGCTCGTCGCGCCGCTGGTCGCCACGATGATCGGGTACGCCTCGAAGGACCGCCACGAGTAGAGCACCTCGTCGCCGGGCAGGCAGGTGGCCCGCACCAGGTGCTCGGCCAGCGCCACCGACCCGCAGCCGGTGGCGATCCGGTCGGCGTCCACCCCGTACCGCTCGGCCAGCGCGTCCCGCAGCGCCACCACGCCCATGTCCGGGTAGCGGTGCGAGGTGCTGATCGCCTCGGTGACCGCCTCCACCACGCCGGGTAGCGGCCCGTACGGCACCTCGTTGCTGGCCAGCTTGATGGCCTCCGGCAGGCCCAACTCCCGAGCCAGGTCGGCGGGACTGCGCCCCGGCACGTAGTTGGGCAGCGTGTCCAGGTCGGCGCGGGTCAGCCGCAGCGCCGGCTGGTGACGTCCGGAGTCGGTCATGGGGTGTCTCCCGGGGGGTGGTTGCGGTCGTTCGAGGGGGCGGGTCCGGTGGGGTGGGGAACCTCGACGACCACCGTCTGCGCGCGCTTGTCGTGCAGCGCCTGGCGCAGCGGGTGGTCGAAGAGTGGCGAGAGGGCGTCGACAAGTTGCACCACCAGGCCGATCCCGGCGCAGTACCACAACAGAGTCGGCAGGCCCAGCAGGCTCCACCGGCCCAGTGCCCGGCCCATGCCCAGCGGCTGGTCGGCGGCGGTCGGCACCGCCCGGATCCGCATCACCCGCTTGCCGACCGTCTGCCCACCAGCGGCCATGGCGGGCACCTCGTACGCCAGCCAGAGCGCGGTGGCGACCAGCAGGATCACCACCAGGAGCGAGTTGGCCTGCTGGTCGGGCAACGGCAGGCCCTCGGCGGAGGTGTCACCCCGGGCCGCCCGCCGGAAGATCTCCTGCCAGTACGGGGTCCACTCCTGCACCCAGCGCCAGACGAACCAGCCGTTCGCCACGATGTTCAGTGCGAAGAGCAGGCCGAAGTCGATGAGCCGAGCAACGAACCGGCGGCCGTAACCGGCCAGCCGGAGGCCGTGCGGTCGTGGCTCGGGCAGCCGCATCGACCAACCCGGGTGACCGGGCGGCGGTGCCCAACCTGGTTGCCCGGGCGGGGGCACCCAACCCGGTTGCCCGGGCAGGGGTGCCGAGCCCGGTTGGCCACCCGGAGGCGCCCAGGCCGGCGGACCACCCTGCGGACCCCAGGCCGGCGGACCGCCCTGCGGACCCCAGCCTGGGCCCTGTCCGGGCGGCGGGCCGTACCCCGGTGGTGGGCCCTGCTGCGGCGGCCCGCCAGGCGCGACGGTTCCCGGGCCCGAGGTGCCCGCCGCGGCGGGCGCGGCCGAGGTGACCGGCGCGGGCGGCGGCTCGACCGGCGGAGGACCGTCCGGCGGGGTGGCGTCGGCGGGGATGGGCGCACCGAGCCAACCCTCGCCGTCCCAGTAACGCTGGGTCTCCCTGTCGGCCGGGTCGACATACCAGCCGGGCTGAACGCTCACGCCGTCGCTCCGCTTCGCTGCGCGACGGCGCGCGGCGCCACGCTCCTGTGCCTGCTGGTTCGCTCGCTCACGTGGACACCTTAACGACGACGGTATCGGCGAACTTGTCATGGAGGCACTGCTGCCACGGCTTGTCCCAGAGTTGCCACAGGCCGTCGACGTAGGTGCCGCCCGGAACCAACGAGCCCCCCAGGAACTGCACGAGCCAGCGCCGGCCGGCCATCCGCCGGTCCAGCGTGCGGGTCGGGTCGATCGGCACCACGCGCAGCTTCAGCACCTTCTTGCCGAGCGTCTGACCGCCGCGCTTGAGGTATTCCACGTGGTAGAGCCAGTAGAGCCCGAGCGTCACGACGAAGAGCCCGAGCTGTAGCAGCATGATCGGCAGGAGGAACTCGACGAAGAAGGTCGCCATGTCGGGCTCCACAAGCGTGCCGTCCGGGTTGGTCCGGGTCATCTCGGTGACCATCCGCCACCACAGGACGAGAAAGAACGGCAGGAACAGCACCAGCGACACGGCACTGGCCAACGCCGTGTCGATCAGCCAGGCGAGCAGTCGGTCGCCGAAGCTCGCCAGCGGCTGACCACCCGGGCTCAGCGTCGGCGGCGGCGGGCCGGGTGGTCCGGCGGGCCACGGCGGCGGGGCGTACCCGGGTGGGGCGTACTGCGGCGGCGCGGCGTACCCCTGGGGGTGTGGTCCGGGCGGCGGCGCGAAGCCGCCGGCGGTGGGCTGAGGCCCACCGACCGGCGGCGTCGGGTACGACGGAGGCTGCGTCACGTCGCAAGTGTTACAGGTTGCCGCGTGCTTCCTGCTCCCGCTCGATCGCCTGGAAGAGCGCCTTGAAGTTGCCCTTGCCGAAGCCCAGCGAGCCGTGCCGCTCGATCAGCTCGAAGAACACGGTCGGGCGGTCCTGCACCGGCTTGGTGAAGATCTGCAGCAGGTAGCCGTCCTCGTCCCGGTCGACGAGGATCTTGCGGGCCTTCAGCTCCTCGATCGGCACCCGCACCTTGCCGATGCGGGCCCGCAGCTCGGGGTCCTCGTAGTACGAGTCCGGGGTGTCCAGGAACTCCACCCCGGCGGCCCGCATCGCGTCGACGCTGGCCAGGATGTCGTTGGTGGCGACGGCGATGTGCTGCGCACCGGGGCCCTGGTAGAACTCCAGGTACTCGTCGATCTGGGACTTCTTGCGGGCGATCGCCGGCTCGTTGAGCGGGAACTTCACCTTCCGGGTGCCGTTCGCCACGACCTTGCTCATCAGCGCCGAGTAGTCGGTGGCGATGTCGTCGCCGACGAACTCCGCCATGTTGGAGAAGCCCATCACCCGCTTGTAGAACTCGACCCACTCGTCCATCCGGCCCAGCTCCACGTTGCCGACCACGTGGTCGACGGCCTGGAAGAAGCGCTTCGGCTGGATGCCGGCAGCGATCATCGGCTGCCGGTCCACGATCGGGCCGCGGGCGGCGAAGCCGGGCAGGAACGGGCCGGTGTAGCGGGACCTGTCGACGAGGGTGTGCCGGGTGTCGCCGTACGCGGCGATGGCGGCCATCCGGACCGTGCCGTGCTCGTCGGTCACCTCGTGCGGCTCGACGACGCTGGCGGCGCCCTGCGCGATGGCGTGCGCGTACGCGGCGTCGACGTCCGGGACCTCCAGCGCGATGTCGCTGATCCCGTCGTTGTGCTTCGCCACGTGCTCGGCGCCGTCGGCGTCCGGGCGCACCGCGCCGGTCAGCACGAACCGGGCCGAGCCGCTGGTCAGCACGTACTGGGCGTGGTCGCGGTAGCCCTGCTCGGGGCCGCGGTACGCCACGCAGGTCATGCCGAACGCGGTGGAGTAGTAGTGCGCGGCCTGCTTGGCGTTGCCGACCAGGAAGTGCACGTGGTCGAGGCCCCGGACCGGGAACGGGTCGTGGCTGATGTCGTGGTCGACAGCGCCGACGAGCCGGTCGACGTCGACGTCCTCGGTCGACTGGGGTCGGTCGATCGCCTGGGTCATGATGGCCTCCCTCGCGTACCGGCCGGCCTCGTGGGCCGGTTGTTGACCGAAGGATCGCGGTGCGGGCATCGACTGGGCAACTGTCCGGGAGAATGCTGGTCAGGTTGCGCATTCGGTATGGTCAACACTCATGAATGGTGAGCAGAATGTACAGCTCGACGCGCTGGACGTGCGCTTGATCGAACTGCTCGCCGAGGAGCCGCGGATCGGGGTGCTGGAGTGCTCCCGTCGGCTCGGGGTGGCCCGGGGCACCGTGCAGGCCCGGCTGGACAAGCTGATCGACCGGGGGGTCATCGGTGGCTTCGGCCCGGAGATCGCACCGGCCGCGATCGGGTTCGGGGTGACCAGCTTCGTCACCCTGGAGATCAGCCAGCGGCACGGCCACGACCCGGTCACCGCGCACCTCGCCGCCATTCCCGAGGTGCTGGAGGCGCACACCATCACCGGCTCCAGTGACCTGCTCTGCCGGATCGTGGCCCGCTCCAACACCGACCTGCAGCGGGTCATCGACCAGATCGTCTCCTCCGCCGGCATCACCCGGGCGTCGACGATCATCGCGCTGGCCCAGCAGATCCCGTACCGCACGCTGCCGCTGGTGCGCAGCGCCGTGCGGGGGGCCTCGTAACACCTCCGGGCGCAGAAAGCGCGGCGACACGGCGGCGCGAGGGCACGGAAGATCCGCGATCGTGGCTACGGTGTGCGGGTGGCGAAGGGGAGGGTGCGCGGCGGGCTGCTGCTCGGCCTCGCCGTGGTCGTGGCCCTCGCCGCGACCGGCGTGTGGAATCCCTTCCCCGGCGTGTGGGACTGGGTGGATCGCAGCGAGCCCATCTCCGAGCCCGACGTGGTCTGGCAGCAACGCATCGGCGGCACCCCGCGCAGTGTGACGATCGCCGGCGACGCCGTCGTGGTCGAGCAGCGCACCCGGGTGGAGGCGCGCAGCCTGGCCACCGGCGCGCAGCTCTGGGAGCGCAAGGCCGACTGGGCGGCGGTCGCCGGCGGTGACCGGGACCCGGTCGTCGCCGTGGGCAAGCTCCTGGTCAAGGGGTACGAGCTGCTCGACCCGGCCACCGGGGCGACCCGGCGACGCGACGGCGACGCGGTGGCGGTGTGGACCTACCGCAACCTGCTCCTCGACGCCCGCTGCACGGATGCCACCGACTGCACCCTCAGCGCCTGGGACCCGCGCGGCACCGCGCCGATCTGGACGGCCTTCCTGCCCGGGGTGCACAGCGGCCTGCTCGCCGACAACCCGGGCCTGCGCGGCACCCGCCGGCTCACCGCCACCCGGATCGACGACGGGGTGGCTGGCGCGGAACCCGCGCCACCGCTGCTCGGCTTCCCGGTGGACGGCCGGGTGCACGTGGTGGACACTGCCACCGGTCGGGTGTTGCAGAACGTCGAACCCGGCCGGGACGAGCGGCTGTCCGTGGTGGGCGGCCGGATGCTGCGGATCGCCGCCCGCTCCCAGGACGGTGCCTGCTACTTCGCCATCTCGGCCCGGGACCCGGCGACCGGGCAGGAGGCCTGGCAGCGGGCCGGGATCAACCTGCGGACCGCCGACAGCGCCGGCTGCGTGCAGCGCGAGGACCCGCAGGGTGCGCGGAACGTGCTGATCGGTGTCGGCCCGGACGGCCGCGAGGCGGTCATCGACGGGTACGACGGCCGGCTGCTCTGGGTCGGCGAATCGGGCACCAAGTTGATCGCGGTCGACGACCGCTACGCCGTGTTCCGGGCAGCCGACAAGCGTTCGGTGGTCGCCCGTCAGCTCGGCACCGACCGGGTGCTGTGGACGCGGCCCGCCAGCGGCAAGGCCGGTGCCGCGCTGACCCCGTACGCGGCCGTGGTCGCGGACGAGAAGCCGTCCCGGCTGGTCGCGGTGGACCCGCGCACCGGCCGGGAGCTGGCCGTCCTGCGCACCTCGGCGAAGGCCCTCGCGGTCGGCTCGCAGGGCATGATCATCGGTGAGGGGCGCGAGATCGGATACGTCCGCTTCGGCGCTGCCGGAGGCTCGCCCGCCCGCCCTCCCGGCAACGGTGGGAATCCCGGGCCGGGTGGCACCGGCCCCGGTGGGCAGAACAACGGCGACTGCGGCCCGAAGGGGGAACTCTGCCCCGAGCCGGACGGCGGCAAGGACGGCTGAGCGGCCTGCTCACCGGGTGGGTGAGCGGGCGGCGGGTCCGCGGGATGAGAGCGGCGTCCCAGGACCCGCCCGGCGGGTGGGAGTGATCGACCGGTCTGCCCTAGGCTTGCCGCTCATGAGCAGTGCCGCCGCATTCTCGTACGCCCCCCTGCTGCCGACCGGCCCCGACCAGACGGATTACCGCCTGGTCACCGACGAGGGCGTCGACGTCGTACACGGCCCGGGAGGCCGCCGGTTCCTCACTGTGGAGCCGGCCGCGCTCACCGCGCTGACCGCCGAGGCGATGCACGACATCGCGCACTACCTGCGCCCCGCGCACCTGGCCCAGCTCCGGGCGATCATCGATGATCCGGCCGCCTCGCCGAACGATCGGTTCGTCGCACTGGACCTGCTGCGCAACGCCAACATCGCCGCCGGTGGAGTGCTGCCGATGTGCCAGGACACCGGCACCGCGATCGTCATGGGCAAGCGCGGCCGGCACGTGCTCACCGACGGCGCGGACGCCGAGGCCATCTCCCGGGGCGTCTACCAGGCCTACACCAAGCTCAACCTGCGCTACTCGCAGCTCGCCCCGCTGACCATGTGGGACGAGCGGAACACCGGCAGCAACCTGCCGGCCCAGGTCGACCTGTACGCCGAGGACCCGGACGGGCACCCCGACGCGTACAAGTTCCTGTTCATGGCCAAGGGTGGCGGCTCGGCCAACAAGTCGTACCTCTACCAGGAGACCAAGGCGCTGCTCAACCCGACGCGGATGATGCAGTTCCTGGAGGAGAAGCTGCGACTGATCGGCACCGCCGCCTGCCCGCCGTACCACCTGGCCATCGTCATCGGCGGCACCTCCGCCGAGTACGCCCTGAAGACCGCGAAGTACGCCAGCGCGAAGTATCTCGACGCGCTGCCCACCTCCGGCTCGATGAGCGCCCACGGCTTCCGCGACCTGGAGTTGGAGGCCGAGGTGCTGGAGCTGACCCGCAACTTCGGCATCGGGGCGCAATTCGGTGGCCGGTACTTCTGCCACGACGTACGGGTGGTCCGGCTGCCCCGGCACGGCGCGTCCTGCCCGGTGGCGATCGCCGTCTCCTGCTCGGCCGACCGGCAGGCGGTCGCCAAGATCACCCCGTCGGGTGTGTGGCTGGAGCGACTGGAAACCGACCCGGCGCGCTTCCTGCCCGACGTCACCGACGACGCGCTCGACGCCGAGCTGGTGGTCCGGGTCGACCTCAACCGGCCGATGGACGAGATCCGCGCCGAGCTGTCCAAGTACCCGGTCAAGACCCGGCTCTCGCTGTCCGGCCCGCTCGTGGTGGCCCGGGACATCGCGCACGCCAAGATCGCTGAGCGGCTGGACGCCGGCGAGCCCATGCCGCGGTACCTGCGCGACCACGCCGTCTACTACGCCGGCCCGGCGAAGACCCCCGAGGGCTACGCGTCCGGCTCCTTCGGCCCCACCACGGCCGGTCGGATGGACGCCTACGTGGAGAAGTTCCAGGCCGCGGGTGGCTCGCAGGTGATGCTCGCCAAGGGCAACCGCTCCGGCCAGGTGACCCGCTCCTGTCAGCGGCACGGTGGCTTCTACCTCGGCTCGATCGGCGGCCCCGCGGCCCGCCTCGCCCAGGACTGCATCAAGCACGTCGAGGTCCTCGAATACGCGGAGCTGGGCATGGAGGCGGTCTGGAAGATCGAGGTGGAGGACTTCCCGGCCTTCATCGTCGTCGACGACAAGGGCAACGACTTCTTCGCCGAGGTCACCAAGCCGGTGCTCACCGTCGGCCGCCGCTGACCCAACCGGCACCGTCGGCCGCCGCTGACCCGACCGGCACCGTCGGCCGCCGCCGACCGTCGCGCACGCGAAGGGGCGTCGAGCGAATTCGCTCGACGCCCCCCTTGTCGCCCGTGCTGTACCGACATCGGTGCGCTCGGCCCGCCAAGGCCCCTGGGACGGGCGCACCCCCCCGTCGGATGCCGTCACCGACGACCTGGGATGAGTGTCCGATACACCGCTGCCGATCCGCTCTCACATCCCTATCGCCTGACTGGGCCGATCAGTGACCGTCGGACTACTCTGCTGGAGGTCGGGCCAGTAAGGCGGGGGAGCAGATGCGGTTCGGGATCCTGGGGCCCCTGCGGGTCGGCGGTGGTGAGTCCACTGTCACCGCTGGTCGTGACCGGATCGTCCTCGCCATGCTGCTGTTGCGGGCCGGCCGGCTCGTGCCCGTCGACGAACTGGTCGACGCGGTGTGGGAGGAGCAGCCACCGGCCACCGTCCGAGCCCAGTTGCAGACCTGTGTGTCGCGGTTGCGCCGCCGGTTCGCCGAACTCGGGCTGTCGCCGGAGGCGATCGTCACCGACCCGGCGGGGTACGGCATCCGTACCGCACCGAACGACCTGGACGTCGAGGTGTTCGTCCGGGGTGTGGAAGCGGCCCGTGCCGCCGCCGCGGCCGGTCGGCTGGACGACGCGCGTACCGGATTCCGCGCTGCCCTGGCGCTCTGGCGAGGGCCTGCGCTCAGCGGTATCCCGAGTGCGAGCATCCGCCGCCGCGCCCAGGCCCTCGACGAGCAGCGCCTGACCGCGCTGGAGGAGTGCGTCGACGTCGAGATGCGTCTCGGTCGAGGCGTCGAGCTGATCGACGAGTTGGCCGAGAGCGTCGACCAGCACCCGCTGCGGGAGCGACTACGCGGCCAACTGATGCTCGCCCTCTCCTCGGTCGGTCGGCAGGCCGAGGCGCTCGCGGTCTACCGGGAGGGTCGGCGGCTCTACGCCGACGAACTGGGCATCGAGCCCGGCGCCGAGCTTCAGGAACTGCATCAGCGTGTGCTCGCCGGCGATCTCGTCCTGGCCGGTCGGGCGTCGTCGCCGAGCGTTCCGGTCCGCTCGCTGCCCCGGGCGATCGGTGACTTCATCGGTCGGCAGCAGACGCTGGCCCGTCTGGTGAAGGACGTGGAGGCCGGGGCGCGCATCCAGCTCATCGACGGGATGGCCGGCAGCGGCAAGACCACCCTCGCGGTGCACGTCGCCACCGCCCTCGCGGACGACTACCCGGACGCCCAGCTCTACATCGACCTGCACGGGCACAGCGAGCGCACCCCGCTGACACCGGCCGCGGCGGTGGCCACGCTGCTGCGGCAGCTCGGTGTGCCCGCCGAACGGGTGCCGACGAACCAGGACGACCGGTTGGCGCTCTGGCGCAGCGAGTTGGCCGGCCGGCGGGCCCTGCTGGTGCTGGACAACGCCGCCACCGCCGACCAGGTGACACCTTTGCTGCCCAACGGCTCGCACTGCCTCGTCCTGATCACCAGCCGGCGCCGGCTGGTCGGGGTGGACGAGGGGCGACCGTCGTCACTGCCCGTGCTCGACACGGACGAGGCGATCGAGCTGCTCGGGCACGTGGTAGGCGTCGACCGGGTGGCGGCCGAGCCGGAGGCGGCCACCGAGGTCGTCCGCCGCTGCGGGCACCTGCCACTCGCCATCCGGCTGGCCGGTGCCCGACTCGCGCACCGGCCGCACTGGCGCATCGCCGACCTGGCCGAGCGGCTGACGAGACGGTCCGATCCGTTGGCCGAGTTCGAAGCGGGTGACCGGTCCGTCGCCCGCGCCTTCGCCCTGTCGTACGCCCAGGTGCCGCCGGCGGCGCAGCGTGCGTTCCGGCTGCTCGGCCTGCACCCGGGGGTACGGTTCGACAACTCGGTCGCGGCAGTCCTCGCCGAGCTGCCCCTGCCCGAGGCGCAGGACCTGCTCGACGAGTTGGTCGACGCGCACCTGGTGGAGGAGACGGAGCCGGGCCGGTACCGGCTGCACGACCTGGTCCGCGAGTACGCGCGGACCCTGGTGGCCGAGCCGGAGCGGGCAGTCGAGCGGCGGGCCGGGATCGAGCGCCTGCTCGACCACCATCTGCACGTCGCCACGGCGATCGCGCGTAAGACGGAGCTCTACTCGCTGCACTCGCTGATCGTGGTGGCGGGGCCGCTCCGCCCCGACCTGGTCGCGGTCGTCGCCGAGCAGGGTCAGGCCTGGCTCGACGAGAACCTGGCCGGGTGGACCGCCCTGGTCCGGTTGGCGGAAACCGAGGCGTTCCTCCAGTACTGCTGGCAGTTGGCGAGGGCCTGCTGGTACGCCCAGTTCGAGGGCGGTCGGCTGGACGAGTTGATCGAGACGCACACCATCGGCCTGCGCGCCGCCGAGGTGTTGGGCGACGACCGGGCCGTGGCGACGATGCTCAACTATCTGGCCTCGGCCCACTACCGGCTTGGTGATTTTCCCGAGTCGATCCGGGTCATGGAAAGGTCACTGGAAATCTTCCGTGGGCTGGGTCTGCGCAGCGGGTTCCGCAACACGCTCGGCAACCTGGGCAGCGCGTACGCCGCAAACTTCGAGTTCCGCCGAGCCCAGGAGTGCTTCGACGAGGCCCGCGCGGTGGCCACGCGGATGCGCGACACGGCGGCGCTGACGAACGAACTCAACAACCTGTCGATGACCCTGCTGCTGTGGGGACGGCACGACGAGGCACTGCGCATTGCCCGACGACACCTGGGCATCGCTCGCGAGGTCGGCGACCCTCGCCGGATGGGCAACGCCTTCGGACATATCGGAATGATCCGGCATCGGATGGGTGACGTGGTGCCGGCCGCCCGGATGCTGCGGGTGGCGCTGCGTCTCAAGCGACAGGCCGGCAGCCGGTTCGGTGAGGGCGAGGTGTTGAACGAGATCGGGATGATGGAACGGGAGGCCGGGCGCCCGGAACAGGCCGCCGACCTGCACCGGGCGGCACTCGTCGCGATGACCGAGGTGGGGGACCGCGTCGCCCAGTGCGGCTCACGCAACCTGCTGGCCCGCGCCATCCTGGATCAGGGCGACGTGACGAGCGCGCTCGACCTGCATCGTCGCGTGCTCGTCGACGCCACCGGGCTGGGTTCCCGACACGAGCAGGGTCGGGCACTGGAGGGCATCGCCCGCTGCCTGCGGACGACCGACCCGGCCGCGGCGCGCGCACACCTGAGCCGGGCGCTGGTCCTGTTCCGCCAGATCGAGTCACCCGGCCAGCACGAGGTGGAGCGCCTGCTCGCCGAGTTGGGCTGACGGATCATCTGCGAGTCGGCGGTGGGCGCGGCAGGATGGTACGTGTGACGACTCCAGAGGCGACCGGTTACCGGATCGAACGCGACTCGATGGGCGAGGTGGAGGTGCCCGCCGAGGCGCTGTGGCGGGCACAGACCCAGCGTGCGGTGCAGAATTTCCCGATCTCCGGCCGGGGCATCGAACCGGCCCAGATCAAGGCGCTCGCCCAGATCAAGGGCGCGGCGGCCGAGGTCAACGGCGAGTTGGGCGTGATCGACGCGAACGTGGCCGCCGCGATCGCCGCCGCCGCCGCGCACGTGGCCGACGGTGGTTACGACGACCAGTTTCCGGTGGACGTGTTCCAGACCGGTTCGGGCACCTCGTCGAACATGAACACCAACGAGGTGATCGCCACCCTGGCGAGCCGCGAGCTGGGTTCGCCGGTGCACCCGAACGACCACGTCAACGCCTCCCAGTCCAGCAACGACGTCTTCCCGTCCTCGATCCACCTGGCCGCCACCCAGTTCATCGGGGAGGATCTGCTGCCGTCGCTGGCCCACCTGGCGGCGGCGCTGGAAGCCAAGGCCGCCGAGTTCGAGACGGTGGTCAAGGCCGGTCGCACCCACCTGATGGACGCCACCCCGGTCACCCTGGGTCAGGAGTTCGGCGGGTACGCCGCCCAGGTCCGCTACGGCATCGACCGGCTGGAAGGCGCGTTGCCCCGGCTGGCCGAGCTGCCACTGGGTGGCACCGCCGTCGGCACCGGGATCAACACCCCGCTCGGCTTCGCCGCCGCCGTGATCGCCAGGCTGCGCGAGTCGACCGGGCTGCCGTTGTCCGAGGCGCGCAACCACTTCGAGGCGCAGGGTGCCCGGGATGCGCTGGTGGAGACCTCGGGGCAGCTCCGTACCGTGGCGATCGGCCTCTACAAGATCGCGAACGACATCCGGTGGATGGGCTCCGGCCCGCGTGCCGGCCTCCGCGAACTGCGGATCCCCGACCTCCAGCCCGGCTCGTCGATCATGCCCGGCAAGGTCAACCCGGTGGTCGCCGAGGCGATGCGGCAGGTCTGCGCACAGGTGATCGGCAACGACGCGACAGTCGGCTTCGCCGGCTCCCAGGGCGACTTCGAGCTGAACGTCATGCTCCCCGTGATGGGCCGCAACCTGCTGGAGTCGATCCGGCTGCTCTCCGCGGTGAGCCGCTTGTTCGCCGACCGGCTGGTGGCCGGCCTGGTCGCGGACGCCGAGGTCTGTCTGGCGTACGCCGAAGGGTCGCCGTCGATCGTCACCCCGCTCAACCGCTACCTGGGGTACGACGAGGCCGCCTCGATCGCGAAGGAGGCTCTGGCCAAGCAGACCTCCATCCGCGAGGTGGTGATCTCCCGGGGGCACGTCGACTCCGGCAAGCTCACCGAGACCCAGCTCGACGAGACCCTGGACCTACTCCGGATGACCCACCCCTGAGCTGGGGTGCCCGCTCAGCGCGCGTCGTCGCGTGGTCTGGCCCAGCCGAGGAAGCGGGTGAAGAGCACCGCCGGGTCCGGGCCGTCGTGGGGGTTGAGTCGGTACAGATCGGCGGCCGCCTCGTGCAGGACCGCGCACAGGTAGACGCTCAACCCGACCCGGTCGTGGGCGTACTCCTGACGCAGGGTGAGCCGCGCGACCGGGCAGGGCCAGGGTGCGGCGCAGACCCGGCACAGCCAGAGCGGTCGCAGGGCCAGGTGCGGTCGAGGTGGAGTCGTGGCGCGGTCGTCCGGGGCGGTCCGGGGCATGCGGCGGCCTTCCTGTCGAGCTGAATCGTCTGTGGCGTCACGCCGCGCTACCTGCGCGTGCCGGGCTGCGCGTGCCGGGCTGCGCGTGCCGGGCTGCGCGTGCCGGGCTGCGCGTGCCGTGCCGTGCCGTGCTGCGCGTGCCGTGCCGTGCCGTGCCGTGCCGT
The DNA here is from genome assembly GCF_043198035.1 of Micromonospora sp. NPDC048898. Classification (NCBI taxonomy): domain Bacteria; kingdom Bacillati; phylum Actinomycetota; class Actinomycetes; order Micromonosporales; family Micromonosporaceae; genus Micromonospora; species Micromonospora sp. NPDC048898. The sequence goes on along the minus strand of NZ_JBICUF010000005.1, from coordinate 212,966 downwards.
GCTGCGCGTGCCGTGCCGTGCTGCGCGTGCCGGGCGCGCGTGCCGGGCTGCGCGTGCCGTGCCGGGCCGGGCTGCGCTGCGCCAAGATCGCGCTCGATCCAGGATGTAGTGGCTTCCGCACGCCAGGAGCCCACTATTTCCACGATCGAGCACGATCTTGCGCAGTTGGTCGGGGCTGTGGGCGTGGGCGTGGGCGGGGTCGGGGTGGTGGGCGGGGTCGGGGTGGTGGGCGGGGTCGGGGTGGTGGGCGGGGTCGGGGTGGTGGCGTGGGCATCCTGGCGGGCGCGCTGCGGACGTGGCGCACTGTTCGATGGGACCGCCCGGCACGGGGGAGCGGGCGGTCCCGTGCGATGTCGACAGACCCGGGGGACGGGGAGCGGCGTCGCGCTTCACAGTCTGGTGATCAGACGACTACGGTCGGAAGGGTTTGGCCGCGTCGTCATAGCCGCCCTGCGTCGGGTGGCGTCGCCGCTGGCGGCCGACTGGAGTTGATCGTCAGCGGGGTGGAGGGCGGCAGGCATGGCCGATGGGCAGATGACGGCAGCGGCGTTCCTGGTCGCGGAGCTACGGTGGGCGCGGGCGCGGCGGGGTTGGAGTCAGGAGGAGCTGGCCAAGGCGGTCAACTACTCGGCGTCGATGGTCAGCGCCATCGAGCTGGGCCAGCAACAGCCCACCACCAAGTACCTGGAACTCGTCGACAATGCCCTGGACACCGGCGGCCTGTTCGGTCGAATGGCCGCCAAGCTGGTCAGCCTGGATCGGGCGCAGCCCTGGCTACGCGGTTGGCAGGCGATCTTCGAGCAGGCGCGGGCGGTCCGGTTGTACGAGCACTGCTACGTGCCGGGGCTCTTCCAGACGGAGGCTTACGCGCGTGCGGTCTTCGAGGCGGGTGGCCTGCTTGCTCCCGACGAGGTCGACCGGCGACTGACCCTGCGGATGGAGCGTCAGGAGGTGCTGCACAGCGGGCGTGCGCCGCAGATCGTGGCGGTGCTGGACGAGGCGGTGCTGCGGCGACGGGTGGGCGGGCGAAAGGTGATGCGCGACCAGACGCTGCACCTGGTGGGCATTGCCACCGGGCACCCTCGGGTCCGGCTGCACGTGGTGCCGCGATCCGCCGATGAATATCCGGGGCTCGGCGGTCCGTTTGCGCTTGCTGCCCTGCCCGACGGCACCGAGCTGGCCTATCTGGAGGGCCAGGTTCGCGGCCAGGAGCTGGACCAGCCCCGGGATCTGTTGCGGTTGCAGCGGGTCTGGGAGGCTACCCTGGGCGAGGCCCTGCCCCCGCAGGCGTCCATCGAGTTGCTGAACGAGGTAGCCGAGTGGTGGAGCTGACCGGCGCTCGTTGGCGCAAGAGCAGCCGCAGCAATCAGGACAACTTTTGCGTCGAGGTGGCGACGAATCTGGGGGACGTGGTCGGGGTGCGAGACAGTAAGGACTCGGACGGGCCCGTGTTGGTTGTCGACGCGTACTCCTGGCGGCTCTTCGTGGTCGCGCCCCCGCGCTGACGCGACCGCCTCGCCCGCGACGGTGGTCGCGGGGTTGGTAGCCGCAACTTCGCCGATGTTGCGCGGGTAAACGGCTCGACGGTGGTGTGCGGCGGCGGGATGATCCCGTGATGAGTGACCTGCCCAGCACCGAGCGGTTGCGGTTTCGGCGCCTGACCGTGGCCGACGTGGACGCGCTTGTCGAGCTGGACAGCGACCCCGAGGTGATGCGGTTTCTCAGCGGTGGTGCGGCCACGCCGCTGGCGACGGTCCGGGATGAGCAGTTGCCGAGGCTGCTGGCCCAGTACGAGCGGTATCCCGGGCTGGGGCGGTGGGCGGCGCTGGATCGGGCGTCGGGTGAGTTTCTGGGGTGGTTCGCGCTCGACCCGTCGGCGGATGGCACCGAGGCCGAGTTGGGCTACCGGCTGCGCCGCTCGACGTGGGGGCGTGGGCTGGCCACCGAGGGGTCGCGGGCGTTGGTTTGGTACGCCTTCGAGATTGTCGGGGTGCGTCGGGTCTGGGCCGAGACGATGACTGTCAACGAACGGTCGCGGCGGGTGATGGTGAAGGCCGGGCTGCGCTACGTGCGGACCTTCCACCTTGAGTGGGACGACCCGATTCCGGGGACCGAGCAGGGTGAGGTGGAGTACGAGGTGCGGGCCGAGGAGTGGGCGACAGCCGGTCAGGAGCGGCCGGCGGCCCGGCGGGCGCGGTAGGCGGTCACGGCGGCGCGGTTGCCACAGCCGGCCTCGCAGAACCGCCGCGACCGGTTGCGGGACAGGTCGATGACCACGTTGTCGCAGTCCGGGTATTCGCAGATCCGCAGCCGGCTCAGCTCGCCGGTGCGGACCAGGTCGGCTATGGCCATCGCAGCCTCCACCGCGATCCGGGTGGCCAGCGGCGCGTCGCGGGGCACGGCGTGCAGGTGGTACGGCTCGTCGTCGTGCTCGATCAGTTGGGGCAGCGCCCGGTGTTCCAGCAGCAGGCTGTTGACGATGGCGACGATCTCGGGCGGCTCGGCGTGCCAGATGCGGCGCAGCTCGGGCCGCAACTCCCGGACGGCGCGCAGCTCGGCGTCGGTGTGCTCGTGTCGGCCGCTGTAGGAGTAGCGGACGAAGAACGCGTCCAGCGCGGCGACGTCGGGCAGCAACTCGCCGTCCCGACCCGTGGTGTTGACCAGCGCGGTGGCGGCGATCAGCGAACACTCGGTGTCATGAGCAAATAGCATCTTGACTCCTGTCATAGCTTCCGCCTAGCGTCATCAGCACAAGGATAGTTTGCTCATGACACCGTGCCGACCCCGAGGAGCGCGACATGCACTCACGACCTGCTGCCGGGGCCGCGTTGGCGGTGCTCTCCGCGGTCACCTTCGCCACCTCCGGCACCTTCGCCCGTTCGCTCATCGAGGCCGGCTGGTCCGCCGAGTCCGCGGTGATCGCCCGGGTCGGCATCGCGGCCCTGGTGTTGGCGATCCCCGCCCTGCTGTCGCTGCGGGGCAGGTGGGCCGTGCTGCGCAGCAACGCCTCGGCCATCGGGCTGTTCGGGTTGCTCGGGGTGGCCCTGGCCCAGGTGTGCTTCTTCAACGCCGTGCGCTACCTGCCGGTCGGTGTCGCGCTGCTGTTGGAATACCTCGGCATCATCCTCGTCGTCGGCTGGATGTGGCTGCGGCACGGGCAGCGCCCCCGCCGACTCACCGTGGCCGGGTCGGTGGCCGCGCTGGCCGGGCTGGCCTTCGTGCTCGACCTCGCCGGCACCGCCGACTTCCACCCGGTAGGCGTGCTCTGGGGTCTGGGAGCGGCATTCGGCCTGGCCGGCTACTTCGTGCTCGCCGGGCGGGTCGACCCCCGGCTGCCCTCGGTCGCCATGGCCAGCGGCGGAATGGCAGTCGGCGCCGCCGTGCTCCTCCTTGTCGGGCTGACCGGTCTGCTGCCGCTGCACGCCACCTTCGGTGAGGTCGTCTTCGCCGGACAGGCCACCAGTTGGCTGCTGCCCATCGCCGGGCTCTCGCTGGTGGCGGCCGTCATCGCGTACCTGGCCGGCATCGCCGGCACCCGGATCCTCGGCCCCCGGCTGTCGTCGTTCGTCGGGCTGACCGAGGTGCTCTTCGCGGTGCTGATCGCCTGGCTGTTCCTGGACGAACTGCCCACCGGCTGGCAGCTGTTCGGCGGCGCGTTGATCGTCGCCGGGGTCGCGCTGGTCCGACTCGACGAGCTGCGCGGGACGCCGTCGGCAGTCGCGCCCGCCCCGCCCGAGCCGGCGCTGGCACTGGACGGTCGGTGACACAGTGGGGACCGTGCTGACCACTGTGGTGTTCGACGCCGACGAAACCCTGCTCGACCTGCGCCCGGCGGTGACCGGTGGACTGGTGGCCGTCCTCGACGAGATGCGGCGGCGTGCCCCGGCGGCGAGTGCGGTGACGCTCGCCGAGCTGGTCTCGGACTGGGACGCGGTCTTCGGTGACCTGAGCGCCGCCCCGGTGGCGGAGATCCGCCGCGCCGCGCTGGCCCGGTCGCTGGCCCGCGCCGGGCTGAACGACCACCTGGACGAGGTCGTCGCCCTCTTCTTCGCTCGCCGGTTCGCCCTCACCAGACCCTTTCCGGACGTGCCAGCGGCGCTGGCGGCGTTGCGCTCCCGGTACACGCTCGGCTTCGCGACCAACGGCAACAGCCGCACCGAACGCTGCGGGCTCGCCGGCGAGTTCGCCTTCGAGGTGTACGCCCACGACAACGGCCTGCCCAAGAAACCGGCCCCGGAGTTCTACGCGGCGGTGGTCGCCGCAGCCGGGGTGCCGGCCGAGCAGATCGTGTACGTCGGTGACTCGTGGGAGCACGACGTGGTGGCACCTCGGCGGGCGGGCCTGCGATCGGTGTGGCTGAACCGGCATGGGCTGCCTCGTCCGGGCGATCTCCTGCCCGATGCCGAAGTCTCCAGCCTGGCCGACCTGCCAGCCGCGCTGGCAGATCTGCGCGTCGACGCGGTCGGTGTGTGAGTCGAGAGCCGGTCGGCGCGTGTCGGCGCGTGTCGGCGCGTGTCGGCGCTCATGATCGACTCAGGTTTCCTCATGATCGACTCGGTTTTCAGGAAGGCGCGGTGATAGCGCCCGCGGGACACCGCGGTTTTCATGAACGCGAGATGATCATGGTCACGTGGACGATCCCCGGCGCCATCCGCGGCTGACCAGCGCGTCCCGCACCTCCCGAAGCACTGCCGGGAACTCACCGTTCAACCGTCGGCTCGTCACGTGCAGGACCAGCCAGCCCGCGTTGACCAGCAGGTTCAGCCGGCGGCGGTCGCGGTGCAGTTGCTCCGCATCGGAGTGCCACTTCCCGTCGTACTCCACCGCTACCCGATATCGGGGCCAAGCCAGGTCGGGGTGCAGGACAACGCCGATGGGCAGGCGTACCGGATGTTGAACCGCGGGGCGCGGCAGCCCACCCAGCACCAACCGCACGCGCAGGTGCGACTCCGGCGGAGACTCGGCTCCGCCGTCGGCCAGGTCGAAGACCCAGCGGGCGCGTCGTCCACCGGCACGGTTGGCGTTGCGAGCAGCCAGGGCGGCCAGGGTGTCGCGATCGGCCAACCCCTGCCCGAGCAGCGAGTCGACGATGGCGACGGCCCGAACCGGATCGAGCCAGACAGCCGTTTCCCAGGCGGCCTGCCCAGGATCGGACCGGGGGATCGGAACATCTCGCTCTCTGGACCCGAGTGTGCTGGTCGCCGCCCACCCAACGCCCGGGCCGGCCGTCACGATCGCCCCTACTCTGACGGACGCTGCCGCCGGACGGGACAGTTGTCGTGCTGGGCCTGGTGACGTGCCGCCGGCAGGCGGGCGCCCAACTCCCGTAGGTCGCGCTGCATCACGTGGGCGTCCCGTGTCCGACGGGCGTCCTGCGTCGGGCGGTCGGCTCTTGTCCGGTGGGCGTCCTGCGTCGGGCGGTCGGCTCTTGTCCGGTGGGCGTCCTGCGTCGGGCGGTCGGCTTGCGTCGGGCGGTCGGCTTGCGTCGGGCGGTTGGCTTGCGTCCGGCGGTCGGCTTGCGTCGGGCGGTTGGCTTGCGTCCGGCGGTTGGCCTGCGGCTGATGGTCGGCTCGCCTCCCTCCGTTGGCCTGCGGCTGGTGGTCGGCTGATGCCTGGCAGTCGCCGTCTCGGTGGTGCGGGCGTGGCCGGCTCTGGGGTTTCGCCCGCCAAGAGCGGGGTGATGGCGTTGACGTGCACGCTGAGACCACGCTGGGGGCCGACCCGCAATGATCGGGGCACGAGGACGTGCACGTCGTCGGTGAAACTCGCGGCGTGTTGGACGCCGTGCAGGTAGGCGGCCGACGGGCCGCCGACGACCACGCCGGGCGGTAGTCGGAGGAGCGCGGCGCGACACGCGAGGGCGTGGTCCCGCTCCAGCCGCGCGTCGGCGTAGATGTCGTGGCGCAGCCGCACCCAGGCGGAGTTGCGCAGCTGGTGTTCGGTGAGCAGGCCGTCCCGGACAGCGTCGGAGCCGCGGAAGACCTGCCAGGTCAGGGCATCGGGGCGATGCGGACGTGGCGGCATGCCAAGCAGCGTGCCGACCACCGACTGGCCACCGAAACCCCTGTGGACAACCCCGCCCGCGCGTGCCGCCGGACCTGTGGACAACCACCAATCCGCCTGCCGATTGTGCTACGGCGCCGGCCGGCCCGACCGCGCTCGGTCCCGCCGGCGATGATCCACTCGCGTTTCTGAAAGTCGGGCGGTCGTTGGCCTTGGGACACCGCGACTTCCGTGAACCCGAGTTGATCACGCGGGCGCGGGCGCGGGCCGGGATCAGCTGAGGGCGGTGGTGATGGCCGTCGCGGCGGCCAGCACCTGGGGGCCGATGGTGTCGACGTCCAGCGGGGCGAGCGCGACCACGCCGACGCTGGCCTCCAGGCCGGGTACGCCGAGCACCGGCGCGGCCACCCCGTACGCCCCGGCCTGCAACTCTCCGCTGCTGCTGATCGGGTCCGTCATCCCGGCTCGACCGGCCAGGATCGCTCGGCCCGCCGCCCCCCGGTCCAGCGGATGCCGTGCCCCGGTGCGGTACGCGACGTGGAACGACGTCCAGCTCGGCTCGACCACGGCCAGGGCGACCCCCTCGCCACCCTCGACGACGGTCAGGTGGGCGGTCGCGCCGGCCTTCTCGGCGAGGCGGCGAAGGGCGGGCAGTGCCCCCTCGGCGAGCAACGGTTGAGCCCGTCGGGCCAGGTGTAGCAACCCGGCGCCGAGGCGTAGCCGGCCGTCGCTGTCGCGGCGCAGCATGCCGTGCCCGGTCAGTGGGCCGACCAGCCGGTAGACGGCGGCCCGGCCGATGCCGAGCCGGTTCGCGGCCTCGGTGACGGTCAGGCCGCCCGGGGCGTCGGCGACGAGGTGCAGCAGCCGTAACCCACGGTCGAGGGTCTGCGACGTCTCGCCGGCACGCCCCGTGCCGTCGTCACCCTGCCTGAGGACGGCGTCAGCCTGCCCCGAAGCAGCGCTGGGGCTGGTCGGCGGCTCACCGGCGCGTGCGGTCGCATCCACGCCTGGCAGCGTACGACCCGGCACCGGCCGACCCGGACAGGCACGGACAGCTACCCTTGTACGGTGACGCTACGCCTGTATGACACTGCCACCCGATCGGTGCGGGACTTCGTCCCGCGGGAAGCCGGCAAGGTGGGGGTCTACCTGTGTGGTCTCACCCTCCAGGCTCCGCCGCACATCGGTCACCTTCGCTCCGGCGTCAACTACGACGTCCTGCGTCGCTGGCTGTTGGCCGCCGGCTACGAGGTCACCTTCATCCGCAACGTGACAGACATCGACGACAAGATCCTGGTCAAGGCGGGCGAGCAGGGGCGACCGTTCTGGTCGATCGCGTACGCGAACGAGCTGCTCCTCGCCGAGTCCTACCGGGCGCTGAACGTGCTGCCGCCCACCTACGAGCCGCGCGCCACCGGGCACATCCCGGAGATGCACGAGCTGATCACGAAGTTGATCGCCGACGGGCACGCGTACCCGGCGACCGACGGCTCCGGCGACGTCTACTTCGACGTGGCGTCCTGGCCGGCCTACGGGTCGTTGTCGGGTCAGTCTCCGGACGCGATGCAGTCGGCCGGGGACGCTCCCGACCGGGGCAAACGGGACCCGCGCGACTTCGCCCTGTGGAAGGGCGCCAAACCGGAGGAGCCGGCGGACGCCTACTGGCCGTCACCGTGGGGTCTGGGGCGCCCGGGTTGGCACATCGAGTGCTCGGCGATGTGCTGGCGCTACCTCGGCCCGGAGTTCGACATCCACGGCGGCGGTCTGGATCTGACGTTCCCGCACCACGAGAACGAGATCGCCCAGTCCCAGGCGGCCGGGCTGCCGTTCGCCCGTTTCTGGGTGCACCACGGGCTGCTCAACATCGGCGGGGCCAAGATGGGCAAGTCCGCAGGCAACGCGCTCGACCTGGCGTACGTGGACTCGCTCGGCGTGCGGCCGGTGGAGCTGCGCTACTACTACGCCGCCGCGCACTACCGCTCGGTGATCGACTACTCGGAGGATTCGCTGCGCGACGCGGCGACCGCGTACCGCCGGATCGAGGGTTTCGTGCAGCGGGCGACCGAGCGGGTCGGTGCCGGGCAGCTCGGTGACCTGCCGGGCGGCTTCGTCGCGGCGATGGACGACGACCTCAACACGTCCGCCGCGCTGGCCGTGCTGCAACAGCACATTCGGGACGGCAACACCGCGCTGAGCGCCGGCGACGATGTGACCGTCCGCACCACCCTGGCCGTGGTACGCGCGATGCTGGATATCCTCGGGGTCGACCCCCTCGACCCGGCGTGGACCGGCGGTGGCCGCACGGATGATCTACGCGCCGTGGTGGACTCCCTGATCGCGTTGGCCCTGGAGCAACGCGCGCAGGCCCGGGGCCGCAAGGACTGGGCCGCCGCCGACGCGGTACGCGACCAGCTCAAGCTGGCCGGTGTGGTGGTCGAGGACACCCCCCAGGGCCCCCGTTGGACTATTGGAGAGCAGGACTGATGGCCGGCAACTCGCAGCGCCGTGGCCGGCGACTGACGTCGAAGGCAGGCGCCCCCAAGGGCACCGGCGGCAAGAACAAGGACTCGTTGGCCGGGCGGGGGCGCACCCTGCCCGCCGACGAGCGGCCGTGGCACAAGGGCTACTCGGGCACCGAGAAGCTGCCCCAGCGCACCGCCTGGAAGCAGGACAAGGAGCGCCGCGCGGCGGCCGAGGAGGGGCGCGCCCCCAAGATCGGTCAGCCGGGCAGCAAGGACACCACCTGGGGCAGGGGTGGCGGTCGGGGCGTACCGGGGGGTCGGGGTGCTGCCACCGGCGGCCGAGGCGCTGCCGGCGGGCGGGGCGCGGCCGGCGGACGGGGCGGTCCCCGGGTCGCGCCGGGGCGCAAGTCCAACCCGTCCAAGGACACGCCGGAGCTGCTGGTCGGGCGTAACCCGGTGCTGGAGGCGCTGCGCGCCCAGGTGCCGGCGACGGCGCTCTACGTCGCCCAGGGCATCGACATGGACGACCGGATCAACGAGATCATCCGGACGGCCGCCGACCGGGGCATCGCCAACCTGGAGATCAGCCGGGCCGAGCTGGACCGGATGACCGGCGGCGTGCTGCACCAGGGCGTCGGGTTGCAGGTGCCGCCATTCGCGTACCAGCCGTTCGACGACATGGTCGCCGCCGCCCTGGAGCAGCAGGCCCCGCTGCTCGTCGCGCTGGACGGTGTCACCGACCCGCGCAACCTGGGTGCCGTGATCCGGTCGGCCGCCGCGTTCGGCGCGCAGGGTGTCTTCGTACCCGAGCGACGTGCTGCCGGGATCACCGCGACCGCCTGGCGGACCAGCGCCGGCGCGGCCGCGCGGGTGCCCGTGGCGCAGGTGACGAACCTGACCCGGTCGCTGAAGGCGTGCCGGGACGCCGGCTTCATGGTGGTCGGCCTGGACGCCGACGGCGACACCGACCTGTACGACCTGGAAGCCGCGGTCGGTCCGCTGGTGGTGGTGGTTGGTTCCGAGGGGCGGGGCCTGTCCCGCCTGGTCGGGGAGACCTGCGACCTCACCGTCAGCATTCCGATGATCTCCGAGGTGGAGTCGCTCAACGCCAGCGTGGCCGCCGCGGTCACCCTGGCCGAGGTCGCCCGCCGGCGGGCCGTCGAGCTGTAACGACGCCGACGAGGCCCCTTCCCGCCCGCGCGGGAGGGGGCCTCGTCGTCAGATCTGCCGTAAAGCCACCCTGGGTACGACGACAGGGGCGACCCGCCGAAGCGGACCGCCCCTGTCGGTTGGCGTTACGTCAGATCCGGCTGCCGGTGGCGGCGTGGAAGACGTGGCTGCGACCGGTACGCGGCTTGACGAACACGGTGTCACCCATGTTCGGCATGGTGCGCCGGTCGGTGCGCACGACGAAGCGCTCCGAGCTGCCGCCCAGGGCGGCGTGGCCGTAGACGTTGGCGTCCGAGCCGAGGTCCTCGACCAGCTCGACCACGACCGGCATGCCGCCCTCGGTCGGGCTGACCAGGTCGCAGTCCTCCGGGCGGAAGCCCACGGTCACCTTGCCGTCGCCACCCTCGGCGCGGGCCGCCGCGACCTGCTCCCGGGTCAGCGGGATGCTCAGCTCGGCGAACTCGGCGCCCCGCTCGTTGAGCGCAACGGTCTTGATGTTCATGGCCGGCGAACCCATGAAGCCGGCGACGAACACGTTCGCCGGGGTGTCGTAGAGCGCGCGGGGAGTGTCCACCTGCTGGAGGACACCGTCGAGCAGCACCGCGACCCGGTGACCCATGGTCATGGCCTCGACCTGGTCGTGCGTGACGTAGACGGTGGTGACGCCCAGCTTGGCCTGCAGGGACGCGATCTGGGTACGGGTCTGCACACGCAGCTTGGCGTCGAGGTTCGACAGCGGCTCGTCCATGAGGAAGACCTGCGGCTCGCGGACGATCGCCCGGCCCATCGCGACACGCTGACGCTGACCACCGGAGAGCGCCTTCGGCTTGCGGCTGAGGTACTCCTCCAGCTGGAGCAGGGCTGCCGCCTCCTTGACCCGCCGGTCGATCTCCGACTTGGAGGTCTTGCGCAGCTTCAGGGCGAACGCCATGTTCTCGTACACCGTCATGTGCGGGTAGAGCGCGTAGTTCTGGAAGACCATCGCGATGTCGCGGGCCTTCGGAGGAAGGTGGGTGACGTCACGCTGGTCGATGTAGATCGACCCGGCGTCGACGTCCTCCAGGCCGGCGAGCATCCGCAGGCTCGTGGACTTGCCGCAACCGGAGGGGCCGACCAGGACGAGGAACTCGCCGTCGCCGATCTCGAGGTTGAGCTCGTTGACGGCGGGACGCTCCTGGCCCGGGTAGACCCGGGACGCCTTGGAGTAGGTGACCGTAGCCATGGTGAAGCGCTTCCTTTCACCGGCAGGAACGTGCCGGACGATCCGAGTGAAGGAGCGACAGGCACGTATCCGTGCCGGTCAGCGGACGGCGGCTCGGTCGCGGGGGCGCCGGGCTGTCGTCCGTGTGAGTGAACCGTAAACGGCTTTCATCTTGCTGCCAAGGCGGGGCAGCTTCCAACCTCGCCGACGGGGTACGCATTCCGGTCACTCGGGCACGCTCAGCCATCAATCGACGCGTCGGTGAACCCTTGTGCGTCGGGTTGTTGACGTTTCCCGTGCTGGGGAGGCATCGCGAGCGGGATGTCCGGACGTCACTCGCTATGCTGACCCCGACGCACGCGCCCCTGTAGCTCAGCTGGCCAGAGCACTCGCCTTGTAAGCGAGATGTCGCCGGTTCGATCCCGGCCGGGGGCTCCATATCCACAAGGCTTTCCCGGCTCCGCAGAGCGCGCTCACCGCGGCGCTCGGGTGCGCCGCGCGGCGACGTAGCGGCGCATCTTCTCGGCGGTGCCGCAGTCGTCCATGCTGCACCAGCGGCGACTGCGGTTCTTGCTCTCGTCGTAGAAGACGAAGCGGCAGCCCCCGCAGCCCTTGATCCGGTCCAGTGCACCCGTGGTGAGCAGTTGGACCGCCGCGTGCACCACCGGCCGTAGTGGTCGGGCGAGCGTCCGGTCGTCCCGCCACACCCACGCGAACGTGCTCCCGCCCGCGAGCTGTGCGTGGCCGAGCGCGTCGGCTTCGTCGTCGCGCAGTCGCGCCAGTGCGGGCGTGTTCGGAGACCGGCCGGCGGCCAGCGACCGGAACACCTCGTCGAGGCAGTCGCGGGTGCCCAGTGCTCGGGAGAAGGCAGCGCGGGCGCCGTCCGGATCGTTGCGGGACAGCCGGCGTAACGCGGTCGCCTCTGTTTCGGTGAGGGCGCCCGCGTGCACGCCCCAGGCGACCAGCTCCGGATAGCCGGTGAGCACGTCGTCGTCCGAGGGCCCGCTGGGTGGACCGGTGCGGGTGTTGACGAAGTCCAGGGCGAGGTTGCCGCCCACCAGGTGCATCCGCGTGACGTCCTCGACTGTTTCCATCAAAACGCACTTTACCAGTTGACCCTGGTGGTGGGCATCACTAGCCTGTTGCTGGCGTACACGGTTTAGCTGGTAACAGTTGGGAGAGCGGATGAGCCACCGACGAGCAGTGGGAGCTTTGCTCGGCCTGTCCGGCGGGACCTTCCTCTACACCACCGCCGAGGCGCTGCCGATCGGCCTGCTGCTCCCGATGGCCGCGGACCTCGCCGTCTCGCCGTCGCAGGTGGGCATGCTCGTCACCGCGTACGGCGCGGTGGTCGTCGTCGCGTCGATCCCGTTGACGGCGCTGGCCAGGAGGATCCCGCGCCGGCGACTCCTGTCGGCGCTCCTGGCCGGCTTCGTCGTCAGCACCGCGATCACGGTGTTCGCGAGCACATTCGCGCTGCTGCTGGCGGCCAGGATGGCAACCGCGGCGACGCACGCCCTGTTCTGGGCGGTGGTGGTGCCGGCCGCGGCCGAGCTGTTCCGACCCGGGCTCCGTGGGCGGGTGGTCGCGGTCGTCTTCGCCGGCGGCAGCGTCGCCCTGGTCCTGGGGGTGCCGGCGGGCACCTGGCTGGGCGAACGCGCCGGCTGGCGGATCTCGTTCCTGGCGGTGGCCGGGCTCGGCGCGATCGTGCTCGTCGCGGTGGCCGCGCTCCTGCCGTCGACGCCGCCCGACGAGGGACACGCCGCCCGGGGCGCGACACCCGACGCCCACCGCTTCTGGCTGCTGGTCGCGGTGGCCATCCTGACGACCGCCGGTGCCATCGCCGCGTACACCTATGTCGCGCTCTTCGTCACCGAGGTCAGCGGGTTCGCCGCCTCGTCGGTCGGTGCCATCCTGCTGGCGCGCGGCGTCGCCAGCGTGCTCGGCATCCTCGCCGTCGGAGCGGTGGTGGACCGCAGCCCGTGGCTCGCCCTGGTCGCGACCATCGCGCTGCAGTCGGTGGCACTGCTCGGGCTGTACGCGATCGGCCACCGGCCGGCGGCCGCCGTGGTCCTGCTCGCGCTGGCCGGGCTGGCGTTCGCGGCGTTCACCGCGGTGCTCGGTGGCGTCGTGCTGCAGGTGGCGCCCGGCCGTTCCGACCTCGCCGCCGCCACCGTCTCCGCCGCCGTCAACGTCGGCATCACCGGTGGTGCCCTGGTCGCCGGCCTCGCGCTACCGGGCCACGGCGTGCACAGCACGGTGCTGCTCGGTGCCCTGCTCGGCGTCGTCGCTCTGCTGCTGGTCGCCGCCACGGCTACCGCGGGTGGGCGGCGCACAGCCGGCACGCGTGCGAACGCTCCGGCGACCCACGGCGCGCACGCGCCACACGACCGGACGGCGAAGTACCCGGCGTAGCCTGGGGCCGGGCAGCGAGCGGGGGCGGGACGGGGGCCGATGAGTCGCGCGGTGGAGGAGTCGAACCGGGCGATGCTGCGTGCACGGGACGCGATGGACCGGGCGTACGCCGAGGCTCTGGACATCCCCGCGCTGGCCCGGATCGCGCACGTCTCCGAGGCGCACTTCATCCGTACCTTCCGGGCCACGTTCGGCGAGACCCCGCACCGCTACCTGCAACGTCGCCGGGTGGAGCGGGCGATGGCGTTGCTGGTGGAGACCGACCGGGACGTCACCGACATCTGCTACGCCGTCGGGTTCAGCAGCCTGGGTACGTTCAGCCGGACGTTCCGGCAGATCGTCGGCACGTCACCCTCGGACTTCCGGCGTCAACGCGTCGCACCTGTCGACGTGCCGTCGTGCTTCGCCAAAGCCTGGACCCGACCCAGCAGTTTTGGATAAGCAGCAGGTCACGGTCGGCCTCTAACGTCATGGGCATGACGATGAACGCGATCAGCCGCTCCCAGATCTACGTCCTCGACCAGGACGAAGCGCTCGACTTCTACGTGCACAAGCTCGGCATGGAGGTCAACACCGACCAGGATCTCGGCTTCATGCGGTGGCTGACGGTGAACCTGCCCGGCGACCCGGAGCGGGAGATCCTGCTGGAGAAGCCGGGCCCGCCGGCACTGGACCCGGCCACCGCCGAGCAGGTCCGCGAGCTGCTCACCAAGGGTGCGCTCGGTGGGTACCTATTCATGACCACCGACGACGCCCGCAAGACGCACGAGGACCTGGTGGCGAAGGGCGTCGAGATCACCGACGAGCCGACCGAGCGCCCGTACGGGATCGACTTCGGCATCCGGGACCCGTTCGGTAACCGGATCCGTATCGGCCAGATGTTCCCGCGGCACTAGCGGAACCGACGCGGGTCGAGACCATCTCGTTTGCTGTGTTGCGATGGGCGGCATGGTGACCCGCGTGCTGTACCTGACCCGCCACGCCGAGCAGGATCTGACCGAGCCGGGGGAGCCGGATGCCGGGGAACCGGACACCGGCCTCACCGAGCGCGGTCGGCGGCAGGCCATCCTGCTCGGCGAACGTCTGCGGGGCCGTCGGTTCGCCGCCGTCCACCACGGGCCGCTGCGCCGGGCCGCGCAGACCGCCGAGCTGGTCGCCACGTCGCTGCCCGACGTTCCGGTGTACGCGACGGAGTTGGCCGGTGACCACCTCCCACACGACACGGACCCAGCCGACCTGCCCCCGGCGTACGCGAAGTTCCTGGCCCAGTTCACGGCGGCCGAGCGGGTCGACGGGCCGCGGGTGACGGCGGCTGCGGTGCGCCGGTTCGCCGGGCCGGTCGGCGAGGCAGCCGCCGACGACGAGCCGGTGCGCGAGTTGGTCGTGACGCACACCTTCCTGATCGCCTGGCTGGTGCGGCACGCCCTCGACGCGCCGGAGCGGCGCTGGCTGGGCCTGAACCTGCACAACGCGGGGTTGACCGTGATTCGGTACAGCCAGGCCGGCCCGCCGAATCTGGTCGCCGTCAACGACGTGGCGCACCTTCCGCCCGAGTTGCGGGGCACCGGCCTGCCCGCGGACTACCTGGTCTGAGTGCCGGTGGTGCGCAGCAGCAGCTTGACCAGCGCCTGGGTGGCCGGCGGCGGGGGAGCGTCGGCCGGACAGTCGACGTACCCGGTCTCGGTGCCGCCCACCGTGAGCAGGTAGCTGAGCGCGTCCGAGCAGACTGTCGCGCGGGTCGGTTGCCGCGCCTCGGCGGCCAGCCGGGGGTCGGCGGCGAGCCCGGTCAGGCGGCCCAGGTCGGCGGGGGTGAGCCGGCCGGTACGCCGACTGCCGGCCCGGTCCACCGCGGTCCACTGACCGTCCGGCTCGACGGTCACGGAGTCACCACGACCGGCGAAGCCGCCGGAGGTGCGCAGGATCACCCGGGTCGGCGCGCCACCGGTCCCGGGGCCGACGGTGGCGACGACGGTCGGCGGGGTGACGGTGCCGTTCGGCGGGGTGGCGATGACTGTCGGGCCGGCAGCGGCGGTGACCGGGGGCGGGAGCGGGGTGGGGGCTCGGTCGACGCCGGTGCAACCGGTCAGGACGGCGGTCAGGAGCGCGATCGCGACGGCGGTCGCCGATACCTGTCTCATCTCCGTCGGACGCACCACCCCAAGCAACGGTTCCCCACCCCACCCCGGACGGAAGCGGTGGAAGCCGTTTCTGGCAATCTTGGACAGTTTCCGTTACGAGCTAACGGAAACTGTCCAAGATTGCTTCAGAATCGTGGCGGCGGGGACGGGGGAGGGGTGGACGTGTCGGACGCGGAGTTGACAGTCGAGGTGACCGGACCGGTCGCGACCGTGGTGATCCACAATCCGGCCCGGCGCAACGCCATGACCGCCACCATGTGGCGTCAACTCCCCGAGCTGCTCGACCGGCTGGAACCCGACCCCGACGTCCGGGCGTTGGTGCTCACCGGCGCGGGCGACGCGTTCTGCGCTGGTGCGGACCTGGGTGATCTGGCCGAGCTGTTGGACGCCGGTGACACAAGCATCGCGGTGGCCGCCGAGGAACGGCTGGCCAACTTCGCCAAGCCGACGATCGCTGCCATCAGGGGTGCCTGCGTCGGCGGCGGCGCCCAGCTCGCGGTCGCCTGCGACCTGCGGATCGCCGGGGACGACGCCCGTTTCGGCGTACCGCCGGCCCGGCTCGGGCTGGTCTATCCGGCGCCGACCACCCGCCGGCTGGCCGGGCTGGTCGGCCCGTCCGCGGCCAAGCACCTGCTGTTCACCGCCGAGCTGATCGACACCGAGCGCGCCCTGCGGATCGGCCTGGTCGACGAGGTGTTGCCGGCCGACCGGCTCGCCGCGCGGGTGGACGAACTGACCGCGACGATCGCCCAGCGGTCACCGCTGAGCGTCGCCGCCGCGAAGGAGATCGTCGACGACCGGGCCGGGCCGGCGCGGATCGCCTGGTGGCACCGGAAGGTGTCGACCACCGGCGAGGCCCGGGAAGGCGTCGCGGCGATGGCCGAGCGGCGTACGCCCCGCTTCGCCTGGCGGCCACCGACCGGCGACTGACGGGACGGTGGTCGCACTTCGATCCCACTCATCGCGACACCTCGATCCGGGGTGGTCCGCTGCCGGCCGGTACGGCAGGCTGTCCGTCGTGCAGCGTGATCAGTTGCTTGCGGGCCGCTATCGGCTCTTGGAGCGCCTCGGCAGTGGCGGCATGTCGGTGGTGCACCGGGCTTACGACGAGGTGCTCGAACGGGATGTCGCGGTGAAGGTGCTCGTCGCCTCGGACACCTTCGCTCGGCAGCGGATTCGCGCCGAGGCCAAGGCGGCTGCCCGCCTGTCGCATCCACACGTCACAGGCGTGTACGACTATGGCGAGTCGCCGCTGGACGGTTCCCCGGTCCCGTTCGTGGTGATGGAGTTGCTCGGCGGTCTCACTCTCGAACAACGGCTGGCGACCGGGCCGTTGCCGCCGCGTGCCGGCTTACGGGTCTGCGCCGAGGTGGCCTCCGCTCTCACGGCCGCGCACGCACAGGGGTTGGTGCACCGCGACATCAAGCCGAGCAACGTGATGCTCACGCCGACCGGCGCCAAGGTGCTCGACTTCGGCATCGCGGCCGTCGCCGGCGAGTCGGAGATCGACTTCGAGGGGCGGCTGCTGGGCACTCCGGCCTACCTCGCGCCGGAGCGACTGGAGGCCGGCGAGGTGCTGCCGGCCTGCGACGTGTACGCCCTGGGCCTGCTGCTGCACCGGGTGCTCACCGGCCGGCTGCCGTGGTCGGCCGAGACGCAGACCGGGATGCTCCGCGCGCACACGCACGTCGAGCCGGGCCCGCTGCCGGAGATCGACGGCGTGCCGCCCGAGGTCCACCGGCTCTACCGCTGGTGTCTGGCCCGCGACCCCGCCGACCGGCCACCGGCCGCCGAGGCGGCCCGCATCCTGCTCACCGCCATGAGCGGAGCAACGGCCGAGGAAACGGGCGTCAGCCCGGCACCGGGAGCAGGCGCAGAGAAAACGGGCGTCACCGCGGCACCGGAGGCCGGCTCAGCCGAGCCGACCGGCACCGGGACCGTCGACTCGGCCGGGCCGACGAGACATCCGTCGTGGCGTCGGCGTCGGCGGCTGACCATCCTGGCGATTGGCGGCGCGGTGCTCACCGCGATCACGATGGCCGGGTCGCTCGGCGACTTCGACAATCGTCGACCGGGGCAGGGTGCTCCGTCGACCGGCCAGGGCCCGGGCACCACCGCCGTGGGGATGCCGGGCGCCGTGGAGCCGGCCGACGAGATCACGACCGGGCCGTCCGCCGTCCCGTCGGCCCAGGAGACCGCGCCTGGTGGCCGGACCGGCCCCCCGACCGGTCCGGACCCGACGGCGACCCCCGCCCCGACAGCGGCCCCGACCGCCACCGCGCCCGGCCCGACGTCGACCACGCCCGGCCAGGCCGCGCCGACGCCCACCCTTTCCGCGGACGTGCCCGTGCAGGCGCGCGGAGGGACGATCACCGTCCGTTGCGTAGGAAAGTCGGCCGAGGTGCTCGCGGTGGCACCCGCGCCCGGGTTCCGGGCGGAGGCGTACGACCCGGGCCCGGCGAAACAGATCCGGGTCGAGTTGACGTCCACCGAGCACCGCAGCGAGATCCGGGTGAACTGCCCCAACGGCCGTCCGACCCCGCAGGTGAAGGAACGCGCCGTCTGACCGGGGGCCGACGGGTGCCGCGCCCCGGGGCGTGCCCGGAACGCGGCCCCCCGTTCCCGCCGGCCGGTCGGTCACCGCCCGTCCAGCGCCCCCCAGCCGGGGGTCACCGGCTCCCGGCGCAGCGGCATGCCCGCCTCCGCCGGCGTCCGGTCACCCTTGCGCTGGTTGCAGCCGTAGCAGGCGGCGGTGGTGTTCCGCCAGGTGTTCCGGCCGCCGCGCGAGCGGGGCAGGATGTGGTCGATGGTGGAGGCCGGGCCACCGCAGTACGCGCAGCACCTGTCGTCGCGGCGCAGCACCCCGGAGCGGGACCAGGCCGGCCCGGAGTTGAACCTCCACCGGGTGACCACGTAGCGGACCAGCCGCACCACCCGCGGCATCGGGAAGACCCCGATCACCTGGTCCGGCTCGGCCTCGTGGATCTCGGCGACCCGGCGGCAGAGCATCCGCACGGCGTGTTGAACGGTGACCCGGTGCAGCGGGCCGAGGTCGGCGTTGACGACGAGGACGGCGTCCACCGGGACTCCTTTCACGATGGTGACGGACAGCGAAGAGCCGCCCGGTCCGGCTGGTGGACGGGGCGGCTCGGCGCGTACGGGGACGCGTCAGTCGGGCCGGCCCGCCCGGGGACCTTCCGCTCGGCAACCGTCGCCGGGCAGCGTCGACGGCACGGTGGTGACGTGCGACATCGTCATGCTCTGCTCCCGTGGCGGTGGTTGACCTTGCCCGCTCACGGTAGGTCGGGGCGGGACAGACGGGCAACGTATTTCGATCGGTCGCCCGGCTCCTCCGGACGGCGCTGACGGCGGGTCCGGGGGGCGACGACCACCGAGCGCCGGGCGGTGGTCAGCGGCCGGTTCAGCCGCAGGGCCATTCGCGCGGTGAGTTCGCTGTCCAGCAGGGGCCGGTTGACCTCGCTGGCGACGGCCAGTGCCGGCCCGGAGACCGACCGCCAGATCGCGGCCAGCCCGGCGCCGAGGCCCACCAGGGCGACGGTGGCCCGGGTGGTCGGTGAGCCGGCTGCCGCGGCGGCGCTCACGCCGACCACCGCGAAGAGCACCAACAGCAGGGGTACGAGGACGGGCCAGAAGATGCCCCGCGCCGCCTGCGCCACCAACCGCCGATCCCGGATGATCAGGTTGCGGGCGATCACCGCGTAGTCCTCCTCGTCGAGCAGGTCGCGGGGGTGCAGGCCGCCGGTGAGCACGTCCCGCCAGAGGTCACCCTGGCCTCGCAGGGCCCGGCTCAGCTCGGCGGGCGCCGGCTCGGCCGGGTCCCCGTGGCCGGCCCGGTCCACAGCCGTCGCCCAGGCGGCCAGCGACCGGCGCACCACCGCGGCCGAGTACGGCGGCAGCACGCTGGCCAGCTCGTCCAGCCAGCGGCTGATCTGGATCTGCCGCCCACCGAACTGCCGCAGCAACTGGGCGGCGTCGCCGGCTCGGACGGTGTCGGCCACTGATCGACCCAACCGGTAGGCCAGCCCGACCCGGTGGTTGGTGGCCATCGCCCAGCGCAGCACCTCGACGTTGAGGTCGTCCAGGGCGAGCAGCAGCGGCACCGGATCGGCGGGGTCGGGCGGGCCCAGGGCGGGCAGCAGGGCCCGGGCGGCCGACGTGTCGGGCACCGGCCCGGTGTGCCGGGTGAGTTCGGCGATCTGGGCCAGCGCGACGTCCACCCCGTCGAGGTACATGCGCATGCGCCGGTGGGGGGACATCTCGGTGAGGTTGGAGAGCTTGGCCGGCGGTACGGATGGACGGGCCTTGGCGGGTACGCCGAGTTCCGCGTGCTGCCCGTGGTGGTAGGCGTCCGCCATCCACCAGCCCAGGCGCAGTGCGGTGACGATGCAGGCCCGTTCGTCGCGGATCAGTGGGGACGCGTCGTCGTGGCCGATCTCGCCGATCGGTGGGCGGTTCTCCGCGCCGGCGCGGTGCAGTGGTGACATCCCCCGCTGCCCTCCCGCCCGGCCGATCGACGGTTGATCAACCAAGCGTACGGCAGCGTACCCATGCTTATGTTGTGTTTTGTCGCTTTGGGGTGCGGCGACCGGCCAGCAGCCCCCGGGGCCGGACCGAGCGCACCGGCTCCGCCACGCCGCCCTCGGCGCGCAGGATGTGGTTCGCGGCGATGATGCCCGTCGCCGCGGAGCGTTCCATCAGCGCGCTCGGGAAGTCCGTGGCGATACCGTCGCCGGCCAGGTAGAGGCCGGACGCGTCGGTGCGTACCCCCGGTCGCCAGGCGTGGCTGCCCGGCGTGAACGCCGGCGCCTGCGCCTCCACCCGGGCCCGCAGCTCGCGAACCCGCAGGTCACCGGCCTCCGGCCAGAGCGCGACAAGCTCGCGGCGCATCCGCTCGGCCAACTCCTCGGCCGGCACCCCCGGCTCGCAGGCGTACGCGTGCAGCTCGATGACCGACCCGCCGGTCTGCCGCGCCCACCGCCGAGACTCGTTCTCCAACCGGTGGTAGAGCGTCACCGAGTCCAGCGTGGGCTGGCGGGACACGCCGCTGAACACCGCCCGCTCGGCGGCCACGTCCCCGGCACACCAGTACCGGGCCACCGCGTACGGCGGGCCGGGCCGGCCGAAGGCGGGCATCCGTGCCGCCAGCTCCGGTGCCCGCTCGACCAGGTCGGGGGAGGCCGCGACGAGCGCGGCGAGTGCCGGCGGGTCGACGGCCAGCACCACGTGGGCCGCCGGGTGGCTGCCGCCGTCGGTGGTCGTCACCCGCCAGCCGTCGGCGTCGGAGTGCACCCCGGTCGCGGCGCAGCCGGTGAGCACCCGGCCGCCGTGCTTCTCCACGTGCCGGGTCAGCGGCTCCCAGATCGCCGTGGCGTAGTCCTCGTCCGGGCAGTCGAACGCCAGCCCCTCCGGGTTGCCGAGCAGGTAGAAGTGGAACTGGGCGACCATCTCGGCGGCCGACATCTCCGCCTCGTGGTTGAAGAACGAGTGCGAGAAGACCTCGAACAGCATCGCCCGCGCCCGGTCCGGCAACCCCAGCGACGCCAACAGCTCGTCGGCGGTGGTGTCGTCCAACTCGGCGTAGGTGCGGACCGGGTCGTAGCTGAGCAGCGGCAGCGCGGCGTCCCGGTCCATCACCCGCAGGTCGGCCAGGCGCAGGCTGGGGCTGCGCAACAGCAGCGCGAGCAGGTTCGCCGGTGGCGCGGGTGGCAGCCTGCCGAACTCCTCGGTCGGCCACTGGGCACTGAGGATCGGATAACCCGCAATGGGCTTGAGGAAGCCCAGGTCGGGATCGATGCGGCGGAGGATCGACCGCCAGTTGTAGTACTGCCGGAAGAACGCGTGGAAACCATGCTCGATCTGCTGGGTGCCGTCGGCAAGCGCCTCCGGCCAGGCGCCCAGTCGGCCGCCGAGCGTCGGCGCGGCCTCCAGCACGGTGACCGCGACACCCCGCTCGGCCAACACCACCGCCGCCGACACGCCGGCGATGCCGCCACCCACCACAAGCGCCGAGGTCGGTCGCGGCACCCGCTCCGCGCCACCGCCGCCCGGGTCCACCAGGTGCTGCCGTACGCCGACGAGCCGGCCCACCACCTGCGACAGCGCCATGGACACCTACCTCTCTGCGGCCCAGTCTCCCCTACGGAAGGCAGCGGCGCGCGCGGTCGGAGGCGGGCCAGACGTACTCCAGATCCGCTGGGACGTCGTCGCCGAAGAGGGGCCGGTAGTGCTCGGGGTCCTTGCGGACCAGCGACGAGCGGTGGCTCAGGTGCAGGTCGTCGCGGCCCAGCCACGGTGGCAGCTCGCCAACCCGGGCCAGCTCGTCCTGGGTCCGTACGACGCCGGCCCCGCAGGCGGCGGCCAGGTCGACGGTCATCGTGGTGGCGCAGGTGTCGGCCCGCCCCGGCTCGGTCCACACCGCGCACATGTCCAGCCCGTAGCGGGTCAACGCCTCCTCGTACCCGGCCCACATCTTCACCGCCGGGTGGTTGCGCCACCCGTACCCGGGTCGGGTGAGCCCGCGCAGCACCTGGATGGCCTCCACCCGCTGCTTGCCCAGCCGCTTCTGGTCCAGCGTCCGGGCGCTGGCCAGGAAGTCCGGGTACGGGAGGAACGTCTGCATGCGGCTGCACTACCCGTCGCCGGAGCGGGCATGCCCGGTCGGGGGATGATCCGGACGGGGTCGCCCACCGTGACCGTGCTGATTACGATCCGGGCATGGCGGAGCCGTGGCGGGACCGGGCGCGACGAGCGGTCGAGTGGAACTGGCGGCTGCGCTCCGCCGGTGATCCGCGCCCGCACTACGTGATCTGCGGCAAGGACGCGCTCGCCTACTACGTGGCCCGGGCGCTGCTCGAATCCGAGCTGCCGGCGGGTGGGGCCCGGGTGACAGTCGTGGTGCCGAGGCGCTACCGCAGCAACGGCCCGGACGTGGCGGGGCTGCGCGGGGTCCGGGTGATCCGCTCGGATCGGCTCGACGTGTCCACCTTCGAGGCCGCCGGCCTGTCCGGGGCGACCGGGCTGGCCCTGCTGCACCAGGACGACGTCGGCAACCTGCACGCGGCGCTCTGCGCGCAGGCCGTCGACCAGCAGGTCCGCCAGGTGCTGCGGATGTTCAACGGCACCCTCGCCGACGGCGTACGCAAACTGATCAAGGCGCCGGTCGAGGTGCTCTCCGATGCCGAGATGGCCGCGCCGGCCTTCGTGGCCGCAGCCCTCGGCGAGGTCGACCCCAGCTCCTTCCAACACCGGGACAAGACGCTCCGGGTGGCGCGGCGGGCCGACGTCCGCCCGCAGGACGTGGTCTGCGCCCTGGCCCACCTCACCGAGGCGCAGGGGGTGGAGCTGCTGCCGGCCGACCAGGCTGGCGCCGACCTGGTGCTCGCCGAGGCGACCGGGCAGCCGCCGGGCACCGAGGTCGCCGCCCGTCGGCTGGTCCGGGCCCGCCGGCGACGTCGCCCGGTCACGGTGCTGCTGAAAGCGGTACGCGGCTTCGCGACCCGCAAGATCGGCGTCGCGGTGATGCTGGTGCTCGCGGTGATCGCGGTGCTGGGGGCGCTGATCTCCCGCACCGAGGACGCCTCCCCGCTGGAAGCGCTGTACCTGACCCTGGTCACCACGCTCAGCGGCGCCGACCCGGACACCACCAAGCCGGCCGGCGCGCAGATCATGCAGGTGGTGCTCAACCTGGCCGGCTTGGCGCTGATCCCGCTGATCACCGCGGTCGTGGTGGACGGCATCGTCAACGCCCGACTGGCCCTGCACACCGGCCGGGTGCAGCCCGCGCGGGCCGGGCACGTCGTGCTGATCGGCCTGGGCAACGTCGGCACCCGCGTGATGGCGCAACTCCGTGAGTACGACGTCGAGGTGGTGGCGATCGACAAGGAGCCGGATCCACGCGGCGGTGCCCTGGCCCGTCAGCTGGAGGTGCCGCTCATCGTCGGTGACGCCGCGCTGCCGGAGACGCTCGTCGCCGCGTCGGTGGCCGACTGTCAGGCGCTGGTGGTGGCGTCCACCGACGACGTGGCGAACCTGGAGGCGGCGCTCGCCGCCCGGGAACTCCGCGACGACCTGCGGGTGGTGCTCCGACTCTTCGACGGTGACTTCGCCGAACGGGTGGAGGAGACCTTCGCCCTCGGGGTGTCCCGGTCGGTCTCCTACCTGGCCGCCCCGGCCTTCACCGGGGCGCTCACCGAACGCGCGGTGATCACCACGATCCCGGTCGACAGGCATGCGCTGCCGGTCGCCGAGGTGCCGGTCGCCGCAGGCTCCGAGCTGGACGGCCGACCGTTGGACGTGGTCAACCGGGACGGGCAGGTCCGGCTCATCGCCCGGACCCCGGCGGGCGGTGCCAGGACGATCTGGTGGAAGGACCTCGACCCCCGGCAGGTGATCTTCGCGGGCGACCGGTTGACGGTGGTCGCCCGTCGGCGCGGGTTGGACTGGCTGACGCGGCAGTGCGCCCCGCCGGCTCACCCGGTCCGGATTCCTCGGCCGGGCGGGGTTCCCGGGGGGTTGAAAACCCCGGTGGCGGCGTCTCCTCCGGTGCCCGGCCCGACGGACTCCGGGGTCGCCGCGTCCGCGCCCGGCGCGGCTCATCCCGTTCCCCCCGCCGAGGGCGTTTCTTCGACAACCAACGGCGGCCCACCTGACGAATTCGAGCTGACCCGCCGGCATGACGGGACCGGCGAGGTGAGCTAACGGTTTGTGCTGGCGTACGTTGTGCGTACACTCGGGGTGTGAGTGCGAAGGCGGAACGGCTACACCTACGGGTGGATGAGCAGCAGAAGGCGTTGTTGGAGGCGGCGAGTCAAGCCGCCGGGGACAGCGTCTCGACGTTCGTGTTGAAGGCGGCGACCGAAGCCGCGGCGGATGTGCTCGCCGACCGACGGGCGTTCCTGCTGGACGAGGACGCCTGGCGGGTCTTCGACGAGGCGTTGCAGGGGCCGGCGCAGGACGTCGCCGGGTTGCGGGAGCTGCTGACCGGTCCGACGGTGCTCGACCCGCCGACTGAGGGTGCGCCCCGGTGAGTTCCCGCTTCTCGGCGGTCGAGCCGCTGTCGGCCGAGTTCGCGGTGACGGGGTTCGACTGCGGCTCCCGGGCCCAGTCGGTGTGGCTGGTCGAGCATGCCCTGCAGGCCCATCGCGCGGGCCTGTCGCGGGTGTACGTGGTGCGGGACAACGAGCACCCCGACCAGCGAGTGGCCGGCTACTACGCCCTGGCTGCCGGGAGCGTCGCCCCCGCCGACGCGTCGCCCCAGCTGCGGCAGGGTGCCGGCCGTTACCACCAACCGGTGGTGATCCTGACCCGGCTCGGGGTCGATCGCAGTGCCCAGGGCGTCGGGTTGGGTCGGGCGCTCGTGGTCGATGCCCTGCGACGGATCGCGGCCGCCGGCGAGGTCATCGGCGTGCGGGCGGTGCTCATCCACTGCGAAACCGAAGCCGCCCGGGACTTCTACCAGCGACTGGCGAAGTTCGAGGCCAGCCCCACCGACCCCATGCACCTGCTGCTGCTGATGAAGGATCTCCGCCGCGCGCTCAGCGGCCGATCCTCCTGATCAGCAGGATCGGCGGATCGGTCGGCGGGAACCCGGCCGGCACTGCGCGACAATCGGTGCCATGCGTTTCCGCATCCTGGGGCCGACCCAGGTGGTGCTGGCCGACGGGCGCGAGATTCCCGTCGGCGGTCCGCGGCTGCGCGCACTACTGGCGCTGCTCCTGCTCGACGCGGGCCGGGTGGTCTCCGCCGAGCGGCTGATCGACAACCTGTACGGCGAGCACCCGCCCCGGGGTGCCGCCAACGCACTCCAGTCCCAGGTGTCGCGCCTGCGTCAGGCCCTGCCCGCCGAGCACACCCCGGTCGAGTTCCATCCGACCGGCTATCGGCTCGCCGTGGATCCCGCAGACGTCGACGCGTACCGGTTCGAACGGCTCGCCGAGGCGGGGCGCCGGGCGCTCGCTGACGGTGACTGGGCCCGCGCGGCGGCCGAGTTGCGGGCGGCGTTGGAGCTGTGGCGGGGTCCCGCCCTGGCCGACGTCGTCGACGTGGCCGGCGCACCCGCGCAGGCGGCCCGGCTGGACGAGCTGCGGTTGGCAGCCACCGACGATCGGATCGAGGCGGACCTGGCGTTGGGTGCGTCCGCCGCATTGGTCCCGGAGTTGCGGGAGTTGGTCGTCGCGCACCCGTTGCGGGAGCGGTCGCGGGGCCAGCTCATGCGTGCGCTGTCCGCACTGGGCCGGCCGGCCGAGGCGCTTGCCGAATTCGAGGCGGCCCGCCGCACGCTGGCCGAGGAACTCGGCGTCGGCCCGTCGCCGCAGTTGGCCGCGGTCCACCTGGCGGTGCTGCGTGGTGCGGACCGTGCGGACCGCCCGGCCGAACGCGCGGCGGCCGGACCGGCGCTGCCGAGCCAACTCACCACGTTCGTCGGGCGGGAGGAGGAACTCAAACGCGTCGGGGAGCTGCTCGGCGAGCGCAGACTTGTCACCCTCACCGGCCCCGGCGGAGCGGGGAAGACCCGGTTGGCGATCGAGGCGGCGGGCCGTTCGCACGGCGAGGTCCGCTTCGTCGAGCTGGCCGGGCTGGCCCACGGTTCGGACGTACCGCAGGCGGTGCTGAGCGCCCTCGGCCTGCGCGACGCGGGCCTGCGGGGAGGGGGCCTGCGCGACGCGGGCCTGCGGGGAGGGGGCCCGCGCGACGCGGGCCTGCGGGCCCCGGCCGAGCCGGGCCGGCAACCCACCGACCGGCTGGTCGAGGCGCTCGCCGAGCGGCCGCTGCTGCTCGTGCTCGACAACTGCGAGCACGTGGTCACCGACGCGGCCCGGCTGGCCGCACGGCTGCTCGGCGCGTGCCCGGCGCTGCGAGTCCTGGCCACCAGTCGTGAGCCGCTCGGGCTGGCCGGCGAGGCGTTGTGCCAGATGTCCGGGCTCACCCTGCCACCGCCCGACGCGACAGCGCTGGACGCCGACGACTACGCGGCGGTCAGCCTGTTCGCCCAGCGGGCCGCCGACGTCGCGCCCGACTTCACCGTCACACCGGCCAACGCCGAGCTGGTACTGCGAATCTGCCGCACCCTCGATGGTCTGCCGCTGGCGATCGAGCTGGCCGCCGCGCGACTGCGGGCGCTGTCGGTCGCCGAGGTGGCCGCCCACCTCGACGACCGGTTCCGGCTGCTGTCGATGAGCAGCCGGGCCGCGTCACCCCGGCACCGGACGCTCCGGGCGGTGGTCGAGTGGAGTTGGGACCTGCTCGACGATGCCGAGCGGACACTGGCCCGACGGCTGACCGTCTTCGCCGGCGGTGCCACGCTGGAGGCGGCCGGGCGCGTCTCCGAGATGCCCTCGGCCGAGTTCGTCGACGCGCTGACCGGTCTGGTCGACAAGTCCTTCGTGGAGTTGGCCGGAGGCCGTTACCGGATGCTCGAAACCGTGCGGGCCTTCTGCGCCGAACGCCTCGCCGAAGCCGGCGAGGCCGAGCGGCTGCGCCGCGCGCACACCGCGTACTTCCTGGAACTCGCCTGGACCGCCAGCGACCACCTGCGCCGAGTGGAGCAACTGCACTGGTTGCGACGGCTCGACGCCGAGCGGGACAACCTGCACGCGGCGTTGCGTCGTGCCACCGCGGCGGGTGACGCGTCCGAGGCCGCCGGCTTGGTCGCCGCCCTGTCGTTCTACTGGTGGTTACGCGGCATGCGTGGGGAAGGGGCCCGGCTGGCCGCCGACGTCCTCGACGTGCTCGGTGCCGAGGCGCCGCCCGGGTTGGGCGAGGAGTTCGCCCTCTGCGTCTACAACGCCTCGCTCGCCGGTTCCGGTCACCTGCCGTCGCTCGGCACGCAGGGGTCGGTGATCCGCAGCCTCGACCGGCCCCCTCGACAACCGTTCCTGCTGTACCTGTCGGGGATCTCGACCGGACCCCCGCCCGGCGGGCCCGACGACGTCGAAGAGCTGATGCGGGAGCTGCGGCGACTGGTCGGCCCGGACACCTGGATCAACGCGCTCGGCGCGATGGGACACGGCTCGGCGCAGATGTGGGGTGGCCAGTCGGACCGGGCCGGGGCCGCGCTGTCCGCCGCGCTCGACGGCTTCCGGAGCACCGGCGACCGGTGGGGTTCCATGATCACACTTGGCGCGCTCGGCGAGCTGGCCGCCTGGCGGGGTGACCCGGAGGCCGCGGGCGAGCACATGAACCAGGCCATGGGGTTGGCCGAGGAACTCGGCTCGGCCGTCGACCAGGCCGACATGCTGCGTACGCGGGGCGAGACAAGGCTGCGTGCCGGTGACCTCGCGGCGGCCCGGGACGACTTCGCCGGTGCGCTGCTCCTCGCGCAGGGCAGTGGGGCACCCGAGTTTGTGTCCGCCGCCCGGCTCGGCCTCGCCCAGGTGGCACGGCTGCGCGGTGATCTCGCCGAGACGAGGCGGCTCTGCGAAGCGGCGTTGGCCGGCGGGCTCACCGGCTGGTACGTCGGCGAGGCGACGCGCTCGGAGATCATCCTCCTTCTCCAGCAGATCACCGAGGAGGAGAAGGCCGGGGCCGTGAGCGGGCCCGGTGCGCCGCCGTCAGCGGACGGTGCGTGACCCGTCAGCGCCCGACCGCACCCTGGCGGCATGACGACATACGACGTGGTGGCCGAGGGGCTGGGTAAGCGGTACGGCCCGACCCGCGCGCTGGACGCGTTCGACCTGACCGTACCGGCCGGCACGGTGTACGGGCTGCTGGGACCGAACGGTGCCGGCAAGACGACTGCCGTACGGATCCTCACCACGCTGCTGCGGTTCGACGCCGGCAGGGCCACTGTGGCCGGGTTCGACGTGCGACGTCAGCCGGACGAGGTGCGGGCCCGGATCGCGTTGACCGGGCAGTACGCGGCGGTCGACGAGACCCTGAGTGGCCGGCAGAACCTGGAGTTGTTCGGCCGGCTGTTCCGGCTGGGCCGGCGGGCGGCCCGCCAGCGCGCCGACGAACTGCTGGAACGGTTCGGGCTGGACGAGGCGGCGGGACGGTCCGCCGGTGAGTATTCGGGTGGGATGCGCCGCCGGTTGGACCTCGCGGCCAGCCTGATCCGTACACCGCGGGTGCTCTTTCTCGACGAGCCGACCACCGGTCTGGACCCGCGTAGCCGCAACCAGGTGTGGGACCTGGTCCGCGGTCTCGTGGCGGAAGGGACCACGGTTCTGCTCACCACGCAGTACCTGGAGGAGGCCGACCAGTTGGCCCACCGGATCTCGGTGATCGACGCCGGTCGGGTGGTGGCCGAGGGGTCGCCGAACGAGCTGAAGTCGATGACCGGCGGGGACCGGATCGAGGTGGTGGTGCGCGACGCCGACGACCTGACCCGGGCTGCCCGCATCGTCGCGCCGATCTGTGGCGCGGAGCCGGAGCACGATCGTGAGGTGCGGCGGCTCAGCGTCCCGGTGGTCGACCGGGTCGCCGGGTTGGTCGACGTGGTGCGGGCGTTGGACGACGCCGGGATCGCGGTCGAGGACATCGGCCTGCGGCGGGCCACGCTGGACGAGGCGTTTCTGTATCTGACCGGGCACCGGCCGGACGAGGCCCGCGAGCCCGTCGGGGTCGGCGGAAAGGCGGACGTGGCATGACGGCGGCGGTGGTCGACGGCTGGACGATGACCAGGCGGAACATGATCCACGTGGTCCGCGCTCCCGAGGAGCTGATCCTCTACTTCTCGCTGCCGATCATGTTCGTGCTGGTCTTCGGGTACGTGTTCGGCAGCGGCATGCAGGTGTCCGGTGGCGGCAACTATCGGGAGTTCCTGCTGCCCGGGGTGTTCGTGATGACGATGCTGTACGGGCTCGGCGCCACCGCGAGCGGCGTGGCACTGGACCTCAGCCGGGGTGTCGTCGACCGGTTCCGGTCGATGCCGATGGCCCGGTCGGCCCTGATGACCGGCCGCAGCGCCGCCGACCTGCTCCGCGCCCTGCTGGAGATGTCCACCCTGCTGGTCTGTGGTCTGCTCGTCGGGTGGCAGTGGCGACAGGGTGTCGGTAAGGCGTTGCTCGCCGTCGGGCTCCTCCTGTTGCTCCGGGTCGCGATCACCTGGGTCGGGATCTACCTGGCGCTGCTGGTCCGCAACCCGGACACGGTCGGTGTGATCGTCTTCCCGGCGGCGTTTCCGTTCACCGCGATCTCCAACGTCTTCGTGTCGCCCGAGCTGATGCCGTCGGTCATCGGGACGATCTCGCAGTGGAACCCGTTGTCGGCCACCGTCGCGGCGATCCGCGAACTGTTCGGCAATCCGGGTCTGGGTGGCGACTCCTGGCCGGCGGAGCACGCCATGCTGTTGGCGGTGGTGTGGCCGGTGCTGCTGATCGCGACGTTCGCGCCGCTCGCGGTGCGCCGATACCGGCGGCTGAGCCGCTGACCCCTGCCCGCCGGTGGCCTGCCTGCTGAGGTCACCGGCGGGCGGGGCGCAGCGCGTACCAGGCGGCGCCGACGGCCAGCACACCGAAGCCGGCGAGGACGCTGCCGGTCGGCAGGTTGATCGCGAGCAGCAGACAGCCGAGCAGCCCCAGGCCGGCGAGCACCCGCACCGGCAGCCGCCGGCCCGGCTCCCGGCCCAGCGTCAGCGCCGCCGCGTTCGTGATCGCGTAGTAGACCAGCACCGTGCAACTGGAGAAGCCGATGGCGTCACGCACGTCGCCGAGCAGCACCACCACGATCACCACGGCGGCCACGGCCAGTTCGGCGCGCTGCGGCACCTGGCGTACGGGGTGCACGGCGGCCAGCGCACCGGGCAGGTCGTGGCGGCGAGCCATCGCCAGTGTGGTCCGGCCGACCCCGGCGACCAGGGACAACAGCACCCCGACGACCGCGATGGTGGCCCCGGCGCGAACCACCCAGGCCAGGCCGGGCAGCCCGGCGGCGGTCACCACGTCGACCAGGGGCGCGGCGGAGTCGGCCAGCCGGTCGGCGCCGAGCACGCCGAGCGTGATCACGGCCAGCACCAGGTAGATCGCGAGCACCACCCCGAGCGCCAGCGGCACCGCGCGGGGAATGGTCCGCTGCGGGTCGCGGACCTCCTCGCCGAGCGTGGCGATCCGGGCGTACCCGGCGAACGCGAAGAACAGCAGCCCGGCGGCGGCGAGCACGCCCCGGGCCGAGCCGCCGGGCTCACCGAGCCGATCCAGGTGCACCGGCCCGCCCACCAGGCCGACGACCGCGACCAGGGCCAACACCGCGAGCACCAACGCGACCAGAGCTTTCGTCACGGTGGCCGTCTTGCCGATGCCGCGCAGGTTCACCGCGGTCACCGCGAGCACCGCACTGACCGCGACCAGCCGGGCCTGCCCCGGCCACAGGTACGCCCCGATGGTCAACGCCATCGCCGCGCAACTGGCCGTCTTGCCGACCACGAAACCCCAGCCGGCCAGGAAACCAGCGAACGGCCCGAGGCGCTCCCGGCCGTAGACGTAGGTGCCGCCGGACTCCGGATAACGAGCCGCCAGCCGCGCCGAGCTTGTCGCGTTGCAGAAGGCGATGAAGCCGGCCAGCACCAGCGCGGGCAGCAGGCCGGCACCGCCGGCCTCCGCCGCGGCCGGGCCGAACACCACGAAGATGCCCGCACCGAGCATCGAGCCCAGACCGATGACAACCGCATCGGGTACGCCGAGCCGCCGCGACAGTTGATCCACGAACCAGAACCCTAGGGGTACGAGGTGAACGGCCGGTCCCAGGCGGTTAACCGGCCGGGGAGCGGCAGGTCGTCCCACGGCACCCGGTGCAGCAGCCGGTCCAGGAAGAGCCCGATCAGCAGGGCTGCCACGCCGTCGGTGAGCCAGTGGAAGTTCAGGTATGTCGTGGTGACCAGCAGGATGGCCGGCGGGGCGAAACGGATCAGCCGGTGCACGGTCGGGTGCAGTCGCCCAGCCGTCAGCGCGGTCAGCAGTACGGCTATCACCCCGTACCAGAGGATCGCGTTGACGACGTGCCCAGACGGGTAGGACAGGTCGTACTCGGTGGGCGGCAGGTCATTGAAGATCCGAACCGACTGGGTCGGCGGCAGATCGGAGCTGGGCGCGGCCCGGTCGGTCAGGACCTTGAGCGGCCCGACCGTCAGGTACAGGAGCACGAACGCCCCCGCCACCAGCAGCAGCGGCCGGACGGTTCGGCCTCGCCAGGCCACCGTCACGGCGAGCGCCCCGGCGAGGGGCGTCAACAGCCAACCCCCCTGGCCGATGAGGTTGAACGCCCGTGCCGTCCAGTAGATCGGTGCCGGGTGGTGGGCATACGCCCATTCCCGGACCGCCAGATCCAGCCCGAGCAACGCGCCTGTGGCGAGGGCCACGGTCATCGCACCGAACCCGACCAGCAGCAGGGCGTCGAACCACCAGCCGGCCGGGCGGACGGGCCGTAGCCGCAGGTCACGTCGTACCGCCGTGGGTTTGAGCACGCGACCACGCTACCGGCCCGGTGCGAGGTCGGGGTGCGCGGCGCTGTGGGCCCAACCACGATCAGAGGCGGATGCGGGGGGTGACAGGTCATGCTTGTGCCCGTGCGGATCACGTCTGCCCTCGTGGACCCGGCGCTGCTCGACCTGCCCTGGTCGACACCGCTGGAGGAGTGGCCTGCCCAACACCTGGTGGCGCTGCCGCAGGGCATCTCCCGACACATCGTCCGGTTCGTCCGGTTGGGCGACTACGTGTACGCGTTCAAGGAGACCCGCGAGCGGATCGCCGAGCGGGAGTACGACCTGCTCCGGGCCCTGGAGCGGATCGACTTCCCGTCGGTCGAGGCGGTGGCGGTCGTCGCCGACCGACAGACCGACGACGGGGAACCCCTCGAATCGGTGCTGATCACGCGGCACCTGCAGTTCTCCCTGCCGTACCGGGCGCTGTTCTCGCACACCCTGCGGCCGGAGACGATGAGCCGGCTGCTCGACGCGCTCGCCGCCCTGATCGTGCGGATGCACCTCACCGGCTTCTTCTGGGGCGACTGCTCGCTGTCGAACACGCTGTTCCGCAGGGACGCGGGCGCGTTCGCCGCCTACCTGGTGGACGCGGAGACGGGCGCGTTGCACAACTCGCTCTCCAACGGTCAGCGCGGTGAGGACCTGGAGATCGCCCGGGTGAACATCTTCGGCGAGGCGTTGGACCTGCAGGCCGCCGGCCTGCTGCACGAGTCCATCGACCCGGAGGTGGTCTGCGAGGAGGTCGTGCAGCGCTACGAGCGGCTCTGGCACGAGATCACCTACGAGCAGGCCGTCGAGCGGGAGGCCCGGCACGACATCGAGGGCCGGATCCGCCGCCTCAACGAGTTGGGCTTCGACGTGGCCGAGGTGGCCATGTCGTCCATCGAGGACGGCCGTTACCTGGTCCGGCCGAAGGTCGTCGACGCCGGCTACCACACCCGGCGGCTGCTGCGGCTGACCGGTCTGGACGCCGAGGAGAACCAGGCACGCAAGCTGCTCAACGACCTGGACGCCTATCGGGCGGAGAGCGACCTGATCGACGAACAGCAGGCCGCGCACCGCTGGCTCACCGAGGTCTTCGAGCCGGTGGTCCGGGCCGTTCCCGCGCACCTGCGGCAGAAGCTGGAGCCGCAGGAGCTGTTCGCGCAGATCATCGAGCACAAGTGGCTGCTCTCCGAGCGGGCCGGCCGAGATGTCGGCATGCGCCACGCGGTCCAGTCGTACCTGGCCGACGTGCTGGTGCACCGCCCCGACGAGCAGGCCGTGCTCGGCGTCGACGTCCCGACCTTCAGCTGACCCCCCGGCTGGCCCTCCGCCAGCGACGCAGACTGCCGTCGAGCGCGGTCACGCATCCGACGGGGGCAAGCGCCGCAGGAGGGCTCGCGCTCACTTCACCCAGGTGCCGCCGCGAAGAACCCGGACCACGTTCAGGTCGGCGTCCAGCACCACCAGGTCGGCGCGGAGGCCGACCTGCAGGGAGCCCACCCGGTTGCCCAGGCCGATGGCGCGTGCCGGGGTGGTGGCCACCATCCGCGCCGCGTCGGCGATCGGGATTCCGGCATCCACGGCGTGCCGCAGCGCGGCGTCCATGGTCAGTGTGCTGCCGGCGATCGCCCCGTCGCGGGCGAGTCGGGCCACCCCGTCGGTCACGGTGACCGCCTGGCCGCCCAGCTCGTAGTCGCCGTCGGCCATTCCGGCGGCGGCCATCGCGTCGGTGATCAGCGCCGCGCGGTCCGGGCCCGCGGTCGCGGTGGCGAAGGTCAGCATGCCGTCGTGCAGGTGCACCCCGTCGGCGACCAGCTCGCAGATGACGGTGGGCGCGTCGAGCAGGGCCACCACCGGGCCCGGCTCGCGGTGGTGCACGGGACGCATGCCGTTGAACAGGTGGGTGCCGACACTCGCACCAGCGGCGATCGCGGCGCGGGTCTGCTCGTACGTCGCGTCGGTGTGGCCGACCGCCGCCACCACCCGCTGCGCGGTGAGCAGCTTGATCGCCTCCAACGCGCCGTCGCGTTCCGGAGCGAGGGTGACCATCCGGACCGCTCCCCGGCCCAGCTCGATCAGCTCGGCCAGCTCGTCGGTCGACGGGTCGCGCAGGTACTCGGGGTTCTGCGCGCCGCAACGGGCCGCGGAGAGGTAGGGCCCTTCGAAGTGGACTCCCGCAAGCACGCCCTCGTCGACAAGTGGTGCGTACGCCTCGGTGGCCGCGCGCATCAGCGGGAAGGGCGCGCTGACCAGGCTGGCCAACAGGGTGGTCGTGCCGTGCGCGAGGTGGAAGTCGGCCGCCGCCCGGGCCTTGTCGGCGTCCCCGGTGGTGAAGGTGTGCCCACCACCGCCGTGTGTGTGCATGTCGACGAAGCCGGGCAGGATCCAGTGTCCGTCCCGGACCGACGGATATTCGGCCACCGCGGTGATCCGATCCCCGTCCCACTCGACGCAGCCCTGTCGGATGACACCGGTCGGGGTCACCACTCGGCCGTCCACCCGCACGGTCATCGCTCCTCCAGATGGTCTCCGACGCGGACCGCGTCTTGGTCTCCGACGCGGACCGCGTCTTGGTCTCGGACGCTTACCGCGTCCAGGGCGAGTAGGGCGGCGCCGAGGCAGCCAGCCTCGTCGCCGAGGGCCGCCGCGACCAGCCGCGGCTCCCGGTGGAAGGTCATCCGCTCGTGCAGCGCCGCGCGTAGCGGGATCAGCAGCCGGTCCCCGGCCTGGGCCAGGCCGCCGCCGAGCACGATCGTCGCCACGTCGAACAACGCCTGCCCGGTGGCGAGGCCGTCGGCGAGCGCCTCGACCGCCTCCTGCCAGACCTGGCCGGCGAACGGTTCCCCGGCCGCGGCACGCTCGGCCACCTCGGCGGCCGTGGCCGCCGCACCAGCCAGCTCCGCGTAGCGGCGGCCGATCGCCGCGGCGGAGGAGACCGCCTCCAGGCAGCCGGGTCGACCGCAACCGCAGCGGGGGCCGTCGGGCCGGACCAGGATGTGGCCGATCTCCCCGGCGGCGCCGTGCGCGCCCGTCGAGGCCGAGCCGTCGACCACGTGCGCGGCCGCGATGCCGGTGCCGATCGCCACGAACAGCACCTGCCCGGTGCCGCGTCCAGCACCGAGGCGGGCCTCGGCGAGACCACCGACGCGCACGTCGTGGCCGAGCGCCGTGGGCAGACCGAGCCGCGCCACCGCCAGGTCCCGCAGGGGTACGTCCCGAAAGCCCACGTTCGCCGACCAGACCGCCACGCCGCGCGCCTCGTCCACCACCCCGGGTACGGCGATGCCGACGGCGATCGGGGTGAGCCCGTCGGCGCGGGCCTTGGCGGCCAGCCCGTCGGCCACGTCCAGGATCGTGTCGACCACGGCTGTCGGGCCGCGTCCGGCGTGTGTGGGGTGCCGCTCGGTGCGTACCGCGACGCCGTCCGGTCTGACCAGGGCGCACTTCATGCCGGTGCCGCCCACATCCAGCGCGACGACGACCTGGTCGGCGGGCCCGGCGTCGCCGCCGGTCACGCCAGCACCACCGACCGGGAGAGGTGTCGGGGCGCGTCCGGGTCGAGGCCCCGGCTGGTCGCCAGCGCGACCGCGAAGCGTTGCGCCAGGATCAGGTCGGCCATCGGGTCGACAGGTGTACGACCGGCGGACCAACTGCCCAGCACCGTGCGCCAACCGTGCGTGCGACTGTGCACGAAGGCCGCGCCGGTGGCGGCCACGTCCTCAGGAAGCCCGTCAGGTAGCTCGCCGAACGCCCACACCAGCCGGCCCGGTGCGGCGACCGAGATGGGCCCGTGCCGGTAGTCCATCGCCGGGTACGCCTCGGCCCAGAAGGTCGCCGCCTCACGGCACTTCAGCGCTGCCTCCTGGGCCAGCCCGACCGTCCACCCCCGACCGAGGAAGGTGACCTGCCCGATGGTGGTCGGGTCGATCGGCAGCGGGGATCGCACCGCGACTTCGGCGTCCGCGGCGAGCGCGGTCACCGGGTCGCCGAGGTGCGCCCGGAGCAGGGCCAGTGCGGTGGTCGCGAAGCGGGTCTGCACCACCGACCGCTCGTCGGCGAAGGGCATGGCCACCACGGCGCTGGCCAGGTCGACGGCCGGTGACGCCGGGTCACCGACGATGACCGTGGTGGGGGTGGTCCCGCGCAGCGCGGCGAGCAGTTCCAGCACCTCCGTGGTGGTGCCGGAGCGGGTGATCGCGATCAACCGGTCGTAGTGGCGGCCGGCCGGGAACTCGGATG
Organism: Micromonospora sp. NPDC048898; assembly: GCF_043198035.1. Taxonomy (NCBI): domain Bacteria; kingdom Bacillati; phylum Actinomycetota; class Actinomycetes; order Micromonosporales; family Micromonosporaceae; genus Micromonospora; species Micromonospora sp. NPDC048898. Next base: position 176,918 of record NZ_JBICUF010000005.1, on the reverse strand, counting down.
CCTGGAACGCGTCGGTCTCGCCCTGGCCGGCCTGCTCGCGGCGGCCCGCGTACGCCATCGCCATGAACCACGACGTGCCGCAACCGACGACGGCGACCCGCTCGCCGGGGCGCGGCAGGTCACCGTGGACGACCTCGGCCAGTTCGGCGGCCTCCCGCCAGCAGTCGGGCTGGCTCGCGATCTCCGCGTGCACGTACGCCATGGGAAAACTCCTCGCAGGGGCGACCGGTGCGCAATATGGCTCGTTAGGCACGTATTTCGCGCGTCATTCTGCGCGAACGCCGGTGGCCGTGGCAACCGGCCACCCGATCGCGCAGGTCAGTCTTTTGCGCCAGCCTAGTTTTGCGCACTAGTGTGCACGCAATCAATCACCGTCCGTGTCACTGGAGGGCCCCCGCGGTGGACCGGTACGCCAGATGGAACGCCCTGCTCGAGATGCTGACCGACAACGGCCGGGTCAGCGTCGAGGCGGCAGCCGAGCGGCTGGACGTCTCCCAGGCCACCATCCGGCGTGACTTCGACCAGCTCGCCCAACAGCAGATGATCACCAGGACCCGGGGCGGCGCGGTCGCCAACGGCGTGTCGTACGACCTGCCGCTGCGCTACAAGACGGCGAAGCACTCGGCCGAGAAGCAGCGGATCGGGGCGGCCGCGGCGGCGCTCGTCACGCCGGGCACCGTGGTCGGCCTGAACGGCGGCACCACCAGCACCGAGGTGGCCAGGGCACTCGCCGTGCGCCCGGACCTCAACACCAGTGCCGAGGGCGCCCAGCTCACCGTGGTGACCAACGCGCTGAACATCGCCAACGAGCTGCTGGTCCGGTCGCGGATGAAGGTCGTGGTGGCCGGCGGGGTGGTGCGCCCGAAGTCGTTCGAGCTGGTCGGCCCGCTGGGCGGGGCGCTGCTGCGCGAGGTCACCCTGGACGTCGCGTTGCTCGGCGTGGACGCGATCGATCCGCACCTCGGCGCGGCCGCCCACCATGAGGGGGAGGCCGCGATGAACAACCTGATGGTGGCCCGGGCGAAACGCGTGGTGATCATCGCGGATTCGTCCAAGCTGGGGGGTCACGCCTTCGCCCGGATCTGTCCGATCGAGCGGGTCGAGACGCTGGTGACCGACTCGGGTGCCGCCCCGGAGGTGGTGGACGCGTTCCGCGTCGCCGGCGTGCAGGTGATCTGCGCCTGAGCGGTCACGCTCTGTCGATGAATGCGCCCCTTCGGCGCGTCGATGCATACCGCGTATTGCGCGTGCCTGCATACCGCGTATGGTGTCGGCTGTCACGCCCACCCATCGGGGGAGGTGCAGCTTGCCAGCTGTCCTGGAGATCGAAGGTCTACGTAAGACGTACAAGAGTCGTCGACGCGGCACCCGCAACGCGCTCGACGGCTTCGACATGCGGGTCGACGCAGGGCAGGTGCACGGCTTCCTGGGCCCCAACGGGTCCGGCAAGACCACCACGCTGCGTACCCTGCTCGGCCTGATCCGACCCGACGGCGGCCGGATGTCACTGCTCGGGCACGAGGTGCCCGACGCGCTGCCCACGGTCGCCGGCCAGGTCGGCGCGATCGTGGAGAGCCCACAGTTCTTCCCGCACTTCTCGGCCCGGGACACGCTGTCCCTGCTGGCCGGGGCGGGCGAGGTGCCGGCCGTCCGCGTTGACGAGGTGTTGGAGCTCGTCGGGCTGCGCGACCGGGCCGGCGAGCGGGTCAAGACGTACTCGTTGGGCATGAAGCAGCGGCTCGCGGTCGCGTCGGCCCTGCTGAAGAACCCGAAGCTGCTCATCCTCGACGAGCCGGCCAACGGCCTCGACCCGGGCGGCATCCGGGAGATGCGCGGGCTGATGCGCACCCTCGCCGAATCCGGGATGACAGTGGTGCTGTCCAGCCACATCCTCGGCGAGATCCAGCTGATCTGCGACTCGGTCACCATCATCTCGCTGGGTCGGCGGGTCGCCTTCGGCCCGGTCGACGAGGTGCTCGCACAGCACTCGTCAAGTGCGGTCCGGATCCGGCTGGAGGCGGTCAGCGACCTGCCGGCGGCCACCGAGGCGCTCACCCGGGCGGGGATCCAGGTCACCGAGCACCCCGACCATCTGATGCTTGCCGGCGTCGACAAGCCGGCCTCGGTGACGCGGCTGCTCGCCGAGCAGCACCTCTACGTCAGCGAGTTGGCGCCGATCGCCGTCGATCTGGAGAGCGTCTTCCTCGAACTGACCGCCACCGCACCGGTCCCCGGTCAGCACCGGCAGGTCGACGAGTCCATGCATGTCGGCGGGGCGGCTCAGCCCGGCCCCGCCGGAGGAGGGTGGGGCGCGTGAGCCTCTTTCGTACGGAGTTGCGCCGGCTCACCAAACGGCGGTTCACCAGGTACATGACGCTGCTCGGCCTGCTGGTGCTGGCCGCGGTGGTGGTCGGCGTGTTCTTCACGAACCAGAAGATCGGCGCGGCGCAGTACGCGCAGGCCGAGCGGGAGGCCGACCAGCAGTACCAGGCGCAGGTGCACTGGAGCGAGCAGGAGCGAGTCGCGTGCGAGCAGGCCAAGACGGCCGGCACGACGAACAACCGTTACCCGGAAGACTGCTCGGTGATCACGCCACCGTCCCGCGACCAGTTCTCGGCGGAATGGTATCTGCCCTCGACGTTCGACTTCCGGGAGACGTTCGACGAGACGCTGATTCCGTTCGCGGCGATCTTCGCCCTGGTCGGGTTCGTGGTCGGCGCGTCATTCGTCGGTGCCGAGTGGAGCACCGGCGGCATGATGAACCTGCTGCTCTGGCGGCCGAAGCGGCTCACCGTCCTGCTCACCAAGCTGGCCGCGCTGCTCACCGGCATGCTGGCGGTGACGCTGCCCGCCGCGGTGCTGTGGTTCGCCGGGTTCTGGGCGATCGCCAACTTCCGGGGGACCACCGAGAAGATGACCTCCGGTGCCTGGCAGTCGTCAGTCCTGACCGGCGTGCGGGGGCTGGTGTTGGTGCTGGTGGTCACCACCATCGGCTTCGCCCTCGCCTCCCTGGGGCGGCACACCGCGATGGCCCTCGGTGGCGTGGTGGCGGTGATGGTGGTCGGCCAGTTCGGCCTGGGCATCCTGCTCTCCATGGCCGGCGTGCGGTTCGCCGAGGCATGGCTGCTGCCCACGTACATGCTGGCCTGGATGACGAAGACGGTGAAGCTGGAGGACTGGAACTCCTGCAACGCGACCTTCAGCGGGGAGTGCAAGCCGGCCACGATGGACATCACCTGGCAGCAGTCCTCGATCCTGCTCTCGGTCGCTGTGGTGGTGATCCTCGGGGCGTCGCTCTGGGTGATGCGTCGCCGCGACATCTCGTAGTTCCCACATTCGACACGAAGGTCCCCGGTGCGCGAAAGATGCCGGGGGCCTTCGTGTGTTCGTGGGTGCGACCACCTGCCGCGAGGCTGGCGTGCCAACCGCGCCGGCTGGTGCGACCCAGGTCGTCCCTGGCTAGGCTGAGTGCCATGTCCGCCGACGCCACCCCGGCCGCCCCCGAGCCGTCCACTGACGCTCGTCGGGGTGACCTCCCGGGTGCCGTCGCGCCGGCGGTTCCGACTCCGCGGCCGGTGCCGCCCATCGAGAACACCGATGACACCGAGTTGGACGACGGGGCCGACGTCGCGCCCAGCGTGCCAACACCCGGGCTGACCGAGCGGGAACGGGCCATCCTCGCCTTCGAACAGCAGTGGTGGCGACACGCCGGCGCCAAGGAGCAGGCCGTCCGAGACACCTTCGGGATCTCGTCGACCCGCTATTACCAGCTGCTCAACGGGTTACTCGACAACCCGGCCGCGCTGGCCGCCGACCCGCTACTGATCGGCCGGCTCCGCCGGTTGCGCGCGTCGCGCGCCCGCAACCGCCGCCGCTGAAACACACCCGCGATCTTGCACTTTGTGTCGCCGCTGCACGGCCTTTGCACGCATTTGCCGGGGCAACAAGTGCAAGATCGCGTCGTCAGTTGCCGGCACGCCCTCCGCATGTTGGCTGGTCAGGCGGGTAGGCGACCCCGGACTCAGGAAGGGAGCGGGGGATGACGGCAACGAACCAGAGCGGATCGCCGGGCGATAGAGCGCAGCAGGCCCGGCAGGAGGCATCCCGGGTCGGCCAGCAGGCCACCCAGGCCGGTGGTCAGGTCGCCCACGTCGCCGCCGAGCAGGGCGGGCAGGTGGCCGCAGAAGTGCGGCAACAGGCCCGGCAGTTGACCGGCGAGGCCACCGGGCAGCTTCGGGACCAGGCGCAGACGCAGCAGCGGCGGGCCGCCGAGGGCCTGCGCGACCTGGGTCAGAACCTCGGCTCGATGGCCGAGCGGGGCGGCGATTCCGGGCTGGCCGGTCAGGTGGTACGCAAGGCGGCCGACGCCGCCCAGCAAGCCGCCGGGTGGCTCGACGAGCGCGAGCCTGGTGAGGTGCTCGACGAGGTACGCACGTACGCGCGGCGCCACCCGGGGACGTTCCTCGCGGGCGCGGCGGTGGCCGGGCTGCTGGTTGGGCGGCTCACCCGTGGCCTGACCGCACCGGCGTCTGGCAACGGTGGAGGTGCGAGCGCACCCGGCGGGCCGTCCCAGCCGCAGGGCACGCCCGCGGAGCCTGATCAGCCGTACGTGGGGACGGCACGGGCGCAGAACGTCTCGTCCGCCGATCAACAAGCACGGGACCTGCCCGGTGGGGTGGCCCCGTGAGCGCCCCGGAGAAGGAACGGACCCAGGCCTCGGTCGGCGAACTGCTGGGCGACGTGACCCGGGACATGTCCACCCTGGTGCGCAAGGAGGTCGAGCTGGCCAAGGCCGAACTCCGCGAGGAGGTCAGCCAGGTCGGCAAGGCCGGCGGCATGTTCGGCGGTGCCGGGGTGGCCGGCTTCCTGGCGGTGCTCTTCGTGTCGTTCGCCCTGTGGTGGGGGCTGTCCAACACGATGGACCAGGGGTGGGCGGCGCTGATCGTCGCGGTCCTCTGGGCCGCCGTGGCCGGCGGTCTCTTCATCAACGCCAGGACCCAGCTGAAGCGGGCACGTGCGGTGCTGCCCCGGACGAAGCAGACCGCCCGGGAGATGCCTGGCGCTCTGCGGGGTCAGTGAACGAGTCGGGAGGGAACAGATCATGTCCAGTGATCCGGATCGGATCCGGCGGGAGATCGAGACCACCCGCAACGAGTTGAGCAGTGACGTCGACGCGCTGACCGACAGGGTCAACCCGCGTCGGATCGCCGGTGACCGTGTCGGGCAGGCCCGCGACGCGTTCACCCGAGCGAAGGAGAAGATGATGGGCAGCTCAAGCCATCTGGGGCAGGAGACCGGCCAGCGGATGTCGCACGCGGCCGGCTCGGTCCGCGACGAGACCCGTTCACTCGGGCAGCAGTCCCGCGAGCAGGCGCAGGGCAACCCGATGGCTGCCGGCCTGGTCGCCTTCGGTGTCGGTCTGCTGGCCGCCTCGCTGATTCCGCCGAGCGGCCGCGAGCGGCAACTCGCCGGACGGGCGCGGACCATGGTGAGCGAGCACTCCGATCAGTTGCGCGGGCAGGCGAGCCAGGTGGGCCACCAGATGCAGGACAACCTGCGCGAGCCCGCACAACAGGCGGCACAGTCGGTGCGGTCCAGCGCCCAGCAGGGCGTGTCCGCGGTACGCGGCCAGGGCCGTTCGGCCGCCGGTCAGGTGCAGGGAGAGACGCATGCGGCCGTCGACGACCTCCGACAGCGCTGACCCTCCCGGTGTGCCGGGGCCGGTGCCGGTGATGCGGGTGCGCTCCGCGTCGGCGCCGGCACCGGGCCGGCCGGTCAACGAGGACCTGGTCTTCCAGGTCGGCCCGTTGGTCGGCGTCCTGGACGGCGCGACGGTGCCGCAGGGCTTCGACACCGGCTGCATGCACGGGCCGGAGTGGTACGTCCGGCACCTGGCCGCCCGGATCGGCGTCGCCGAGGCGGTCCGCCCGGCGGCACGGCTGACCAGCAACCTGGCCGCCGCCATTCTCGCGGTCCGCGCCGACCACGGCGGGCAGTGCGACCTGGACCATCCGGGCACCCCGTCCAGCACGGTCTGCCTCCTGCGCGACTGCGGTGACCAGGTGGACTACCTGGTGCTCTGCGACAGCCCTCTGGTCCTGGACGCGGGCGGTCAGGTCAGCGTGGTCACCGACAACCGGCTGGACACGGCGATGGCGGAGCTGCGGGAGACGGTGGCCGCCGTGCCGGGTGGCGCGGCGGACCCGGTCACCCGGTTCCGGCACGCCGTGAGCGTCCAGCGGGAACGGATGAACCGCACCCACGGCTACTGGGTGGCGGCTGCCGACCCGGACGCGGCCTTCCACGCGGTGACCGGGACGATGCCCCGGCGAGGTCCGGCGGCGATCCGCCGGGCGGCACTGCTCAGCGACGGCGCGTCCAGCGCGGTGGAGCAGTTCGCGCTCACCGACTGGACCGGTCTGCTGGACCTGTTGGGGGCCGAGGGGCCGGGCGCGTTGCTCGACCGGGTCCGGGCCGCCGAGCGCGAGCATCCCGACCGGTTGCGTCGGCACAAGCCGACCGACGACGCGTCGGTGGTGTTCTGCGAGTTCGGATCGGCGGTTTCCACACCCTGACACCCGGTTGGGTGACAACAGAGCGTGATGTGGGACACCCCGCCCGCCCGACCGGCCGGTACCGCTGTCCGGACCGCCAGTGGATGGGCAATGGGGTGGACTTCGGCCGATGAGGGCGGCAGACTGCGGCACGTGGCGGGTGCGGTCCGGCTGGAGCCGGTGGACGAGCAGAACCTGGAGCCGTTGCTCTCCGTAGCGGCTGCCGAGGCGGAACCCAGTGACGTGATGCCTCCGGTCGAGGCCCCCGCTGGGTGGTCGCTCGCTCGTCGGGAGGCGTTCCGGGAGTTCCACCGGGCGAGTTTCGGCGGGCTGGACGGCCCGACCCGCTCACAGATGTACGCGATCGTCGTCGGCGGCGAGGTGCTGGGCATGGTTCGGATGACACGCTGTGACGAGCCCGGCACGGTGGAGACAGGAATGTGGCTCGGGCGCTCGGCTCGCGGGCAGGGGATCGGCGCGGCCGCCCTGCGGGAGTTGCTGAACGCCGCCGCTCGGGCGGGCATGCGGGTGGTGGTCGCCGAGACGACCCCGGACAACGTCGGCGCGGTCGCCGTGCTGCGCACGTGCGGGGCCAAACTGCACGAGGACGACGGCAAGGTGCGCGCCGAGATCTGCCTGGACTGAGGCGTACCGGCGGGCCGGTCGGCGGCGACCGCGGGGGCCACCGCCGACCGCCTGGCTCAGGCCGGCACCCGGACGATGTCGAAGTCGGTGGTCGGCGTCGGCTCCACGTCGAACCGGCCGTTCACCACGTACAGCGCCGAGCCGAGCAGGTCACCGGTGGCCGGTGACCGTAGCTGCGAACCGGTGATCTCCCGCTGCACCACCCCGGCGGTGTAACCGGTGTTCAGCCGGACCACCGCGATGACGTTGCTCAGGTTCCGGATCACGTAGAGGGTGCGACCGCGCAGCACCAGCCCGTCGGCCCGGTCCACCGAGTAGCCGCCGAGACCGAAGACGCGGCTGCCTCCGGTGCGCGGGTCGACGCGGACGAGTTGGCCGGTCAGCATCTGCGCGACGAGCAGGTCACCGTCCGGAAGCGCCACGATCCCGTTGTTGAACGCGTCCGGCGTCGCGCCCGGACCGGTGAGCGACAGCACCCGGAAGGCGGTGGGGGCCGGCAGTTGGCCGCCCGGGCCCAGCGGCACCACGTACAGCACCGGCCGGGTGGAGTCGGTGAAGTAGACCGCCCGCTTGGTGATCACCATGTCGTTGACCAGGCTGTTGGGGTCGGTGGTGAACTGGTAGTGGGCCAGCCGGGTGCCGCTGCCCGGGTCGTACACGCTGGCCCCGCCGCCGGTGAAGCCGGCCGTCCAGAGCCGGCCCAGCGGATCGATCTTGAGCCCTGCCTTGGCGGCGCCGGGGGTGCCCGGGATCAGCACCGAGCCGCGCCCGGTCCGCAGGTCACCCCGCCACACCGCACCGTCCAGGACGGAACCGACGTACACCGTGGTGCCGCGACCGATCGTCAACCCTTCCGGGGTGAAACCGTCGGGCAGGGCGATCCGGGCCGGGAACGGCTTCGCCGGATGGGCGGTCGCCGGTGCACCGACCGTGACCAGGGTCGCCGCCGCGAGCACGGGGACGAAGAAGAGCGACAGCAGCTTTCGCAAGGAACACCGCCTGACGTCCATGTGAATTGCTCCACAGAGGAGTGTGACGCCCTAAGAACACTCCGCAGCGGCCAAAAGGTTGGGTGGGGTGGTCAATCCCGCCGGGCGGCGTACGCGGCCAGCGCGGCGACCTGGGCCGGGTCCAACGAGGGGCGTACCCGTGCCCGTGCCGTCGCGACGTGCCCGGCGGTGACCGTGGCGGCGGCGAGGGACTCCCGCATCGCGGCCAGCGCCGCCTCCCGGACCAGCGCCGTGCAGTCCGCCGCGGAGAAGCCGGTCAGCTCGTCGCCGAGGGCGGCGAGGTCGACGTCCGGTGCCAGCGGCACCTGCCGGGACGCGGCTCGCAGGATCTCCGCACGGGCGGGACCGTCCGGCGGTGGCACGTAGACCAGCCGCTCCAGCCGGCCCGGCCGCAGCAGCGCCGGGTCGACCAGGTCGGGGCGGTTTGTCGCGCCGACCACCACCACGTTGCGCAACGTCTCCACCCCGTCCAACTCGGTGAGCAGCGCGGCGACCACCCGGTCGGTGGTGCCTCCGTCGGTGGCCTGGCCGCGTACCGGCGCCAGGGCGTCCACCTCGTCCAGGAAGATCAGGGTGGGGGCCGCCTCCCGGGCCCGGCGGAACAGCTCGCGCACGGCGCGTTCGCTCTCGCCGACCCACTTGGAGAGCAACTCCGCGCCCTTCACCGACAGCACGTTGGCTCGCCCCGATCCCGCCAGCGCGGTGACCAGGTAGGTCTTGCCGCAGCCCGGTGGCCCGTAGAGCAGCACGCCACGCGGCGGCTGCACCCCGAGCCGGGCGAAGGTGTCCGGGTAGGTCAACGGCCACAGCACCGACTCGGTCAACGTCTGCTTGACCTCGTCCAGGCCACCCACGTCGTCCAACGTCACCGAGGCCAGATCCAGGGTCGACGCCGCCATCGTGGTCGGCCGGACCACCTCCCGGGCGGCCGTGAAGTCCGCCATCGACACCGTCGGCGTCTCGGCGGACTTCTGCCGCAGGGCCGCGCGTACCCCGGCCTCCCGGACCAGCGCGGCCAGGTCCGCCGCGACGAACCCGGGGGTACGCGCGGCCACCTCGTCCAGGCGGACGTCGTCGGCCAACGGCACCTGCCGGGTCAGCACGGTGAGCTGTTCGCGGCGTAGCGCCTGGTCGGGAAGTGGGATGCTGATCCGCAGCGACAGCAGATCGGGTGCGCGCAGCGCGGGGTCGACCGCCTCCGGTCGGCCGGTGGTGCAGACCACCGCGACACCGGCCCGGACGCACTCCGCGAGCACCTGGCGGAACACCGTCGCCACCGGGCCGGGCACGTCCGCCGGTGCGAGCGCCTCGACGTCGCTGACCAGCAGCACCGCTGGCCCACCGGCTCGGGCCGCCGTCGCCGCACCGCGCAGCCGGTCGGCGGCGGCCTGGTTGGTCGACGCGGCCAGCTCGGGCGCCCACAGCGGATGTACGCGGGCACCGACCCGGGTGGCCACGGCCCGGACCAGCGCCGACTTCCCGGAGCCGGCCGGGCCGACGAGCAGCACCCCCAGCGAGATGGTGGTGCCCAGCCGGCCCAACACCTCCCGGTGGTGGAAGCCGAGGTCGAGCAGTTCGGTCAGCTCCTCGGCCTGGGCCCGCAACCCGGGCAACTCGTCCACGTCCGGTGTGTCGTCCGGCTGGTCCGCCCTCGGTGCCGCGTCGGCCGTTCGGGGTGGCCGCGCCCGTTCGGCGTCGACCGGGGCGGGCCCGCCGTGGGTGGCCGGCCCGTGCTCCCAGCCGACCACCGTGTCCATGGTGACGAGCGCGCCGGCGGCCGGGTCGACCGTGCGCACGGTGAGCAGGGTGCTGGTCCAGGCGAAACCGACAGTGTTGGCGAGGCTGCCCCGAGCCGCCTCGATGAGGCTGCGCACCGAGGCGTCCGGCAGCACGTCCTGCGGCAGCAGCGACACGTCGTCGCCGGCGGTGAGCACCTTGCCCAGCAGCGCCAGCCGCAGCATCTCCGGGCTCACCGCCGCGACCACCCCGACCGGCCCGGCCAGGACGACACGACCCGCCGGCACCAGCGGCACCGGGCTGACCCGCACCTGAGCGCCGTCGCGCACGCCCAGGTTGCCCAGCGTCAGATCGTCGGCGTACAGCAGGGCGCTGCTCGCGCCCGGCGCGGCGGTCGCCACGATCCCCGCCGTCTCCCGGCGGCCGACAAGCCGGACCGGGTCGCCGGGCCGCAGCCCCAGCGCGGTCAGCGCCTCCGGATGCAGCCGCACGATGCCCCGTCGGGCGTCCAGCGCGGCCGGCCGGAGGCTCGCCGTCAGGGTCAGGTCGGGTTGCGCCACCGCCCGACCGTAGCCGCCGTCGGCCAGCCCCGCCGGTCAGCGCCGCGGATCCAACTCGTCCAACAACGACGGGTCCCGCCGGATCAGTTCGGCCAACCGGGCCGCCGGGTCCGGGGTCAACCCGTCCGGGCCGGGCGCCCACCCGGGCACCGTCCGGCCGGACAGGGGCCACGCCGGCGGGGGTTCCACCGGCGCCGGCGGGGGCACCGGCCCGACCGTGACGTCCGGGCCGTCCCAGGAGACCCGCAGGGGGTACGTCCGACCCTCGTGCTGCACCTGCACGGTCACGACCAGCCCGGGATAGGTGCCGACGACCTGACGGACCGCCTCGGCCACCTCCTCGACCGGCCCCCATCCGGCCCCGTCGCCCGGAGGGTCCGCCCCCGCGTGCCGGGCGTCGTGCCGTCCCGGCCCGGCGCTCGGAGCGTCGCTACGGCCCGGCCCGATGTTCGGGGCGTCGCCGCGGCTCGGCCCGGCGTTCGGGGCGTCGCCGCGGCTCGGCCCGGCGTTCGGGGCGTCGCCGCCCGGACCGGGAAGGCCCGAGGGTGGCGCGGTGTCGTCACGGTCGTTGGCCCGCCGGCGCAGCGCCTCCTCGCGCCGGGCCAATCGGGCCAGCGTCTCGTCCAGGTCGCCCCTCACCAGATCACCTCTTCCCGTCACGGCCCGAGCCGGTCGGCTCAGGCCTGTCTCTCCCGGGTGGCACGTTCCAGCGCACGGTCCAGGACGACCAACAGGGCGTCCCGCACCGACAGTCGGTCCCGGGCGTCGAACTGCACCAGGGGCACATGGTCGCCGATGGCCAGCGCCCAGCGGATCTCGCCGAGTTCCAGGGCCAACCGCCCGTCGAAGGCGTTGACCCCGACCACGAACGGCAGCCCGGCCCGCTCGAAGAAGTCGATCGCAGGGAAGCAGTCGTCCAGCCGGGCGCTGTCCACGACCACAAGCGCGCCGAGCGCCCCCCGGGCCAGGTCGTCCCACATGAAGCCGAACCGGGCCTGCCCCGGCGTGCCGAACAGGTAGAGCTTCAGGCTGCGGTCGATGGTCACGCAGCCGAAGTCCATCGCCACCGTCGTGGTGGTCTTGGTGGACCGGACACCCGGATCGTCCACGCCGATCCCGGCGCTTGTCATCTCGGCCTCGGTGGTCAGGGGAGCGATCTCGGAGATCGCACCCACGGTGGTGGTCTTGCCCACCCCGAACCCACCGGCCACCAGGATCTTGACCGGGATCGGCGGTGCCGCCGGCCTGCCGACCGGCGGCGCCGACGCTCCCGCGCCGGACGGCGGCTGGTACGGCGGCGGCGGTGGACCGGCACGCCCGATGATCGGCCCGGTGCCCGGCACCGCGTAACGGCCGGCGGCGCTGTTTCCGGCAACCCCGCCGAGCGGGGCGACCGGCCATTCAGGAGATCGCACGGAGTCCATCAATCACTCGCAGGATGAGGTCGGGGTCGACGGCGTCGTTGGTGTCGTTGACGTGTACGTCCAGATGTCCGGCCGCCCGCAGGTCGCCGACCAGCACCCGCGTCACGCCGAGGTGCAACCGGGCGCGGGCCGAGATCTCGGCGACCGAGATCGGTTCCGCGCAGAGCGCGATGATCACCTGGAATTCCGGCGCCAGCAGGGCACCGGCTGGGCCGGTCGACCAGCCGCTGTCCGTGCGGACGGTCACCTGCGTCTCCAAGCCGATCGCCGGGTCGGCACCCGCGACCCGGCCGGAGGTGAGCACGAACGGGCGGGGGCTGGCCGGGCGGCCGCCACCCGCCTCCGGCTCCGGCTGGGCCGGTGTCTCCACCACGTCGGCCTCGGCCTGGCTGGCCGTGTGCAGGTACGGACGGATCCGGACCGTCGGTTCCGGGTCCGGGTCCTCGCCGGCGACGTCGGGGGTCACTGCTGAGCGGCGTTCTTCAACTCGACGATCAGCCGCGGGGTCAGGGCACCACCGGCCCGACCGGCGAAGAGCGTCATCTCGTACGCGACGGTGCCCAGGTTGGCCGACCGGTCGGCGACCACCCCGAGCACGGAACCACTGCTGATCGCGCTGATCAGCAGGTAGCCGTCGGCCATGTCGACGATCACCCGGTTGAGGCCGCCGAGCGCGTACCAACTGGCCGCCCCACCGGCGAGACTCGTCATCCCGGAGACCACCGCGGCCAACCGTTCCGCGTTGGACCGGTCCTTGATCGCCGACATGGCCATCAACAGGCCGTCCGAGGAGACCGCGATCGCCTCCAGGACCCCTGCGGTGCCGGAGGTGAAGGAGTCCAGCAACCAGTTGAACGTACGGGCCTCCGGGCTGAGGTCCCCGCTGACGCCGGACTGGGTCTGATCGATGTTTTCGTGCAGGAAGGGGCTGGTCACCGTGATGATCCTTCTTCGTTCCGGCGGTCTGGGCTGACTTCGCGGAGAGCACGGGCGACGCCCTCCTCGAAGTCGGTGATGAGTTTGCGGACCTCGGCCGGGTCACCGAGGTGCGTACTGAGCGGTTGACAGGCCGGGACGACAGTGAGGTTCGCCCCCGGCACCCGTCGGCTCAGTCGGGGTCGATCCGGTGTGGTGTCGGACGGGCCGACGCCACCGGCCGCCGTCGGGCCGACGCCTCCGGGTGTGCTCGGCAGGTCGACGGTCTGCATTTCGGCCCGGCGTACACCGGCCTGGAACGCCTCGACGAGCGCGCGGGCGGCGGCGGGGTCCGCGCCGGTGGCGTCCACCGGCCGGGTCGGTGCGGCGGCGGCGTGCAGGCTGGCCCCGGGCACCCGCTGCCGGATCCGCGGCGCGCTCGCCGGGCCCGACCGCTCCGGCTCCGGGGGTGCGGGGACGGGCTGCGGTGGCTGGCCGGAGCCGAACGCGTTCCAGGACGGGCTGGCGTCCAGGCTGCGGGTGGCCCGGCTGAGCAGGTCCGAGTCGAAGCGGGCCGGCTCGGCGACGGCCGCCGTGCCGGACCGCGCGCCGCGGTCGGAGGCTGCCGCCGTACGCCTGTCCCGTTCCGGCACCGCGGCCCGGGCGACGGTGCTCCCGGCCCGGTCGGCGCGGCGCAGCACCAGTGCCGCCGACGGGATCTCCAGGTATGCCGTCACCCCACCGCCGGCGGTGGCGGCCAGGCCCACCTCCCAGCCGTGGCGGCGGGCCAACCGGCCCACCACGAAGAGACCGAGCACCTCGGTCGGTGCCAGGTCGAGCCGTTCCCGGCGGGTGAACCGGGCGTTCTCCTCGGCCAGCCGTTGCTCACCCATGCCGATGCCGTGGTCCACGACGGTGATCCGCGCGCCGATGCCTGACGTTTCGGCGGTCACCAGCACCCGGGTGTGCGGCGGGGAGAAGGCGGTGGCGTTCTCCATCAGCTCGGCCAGCGCCAGGATGAGGTCACCGACCACGGCCGGCGCGGCCGAGATGCCCGCCGGCACCCGCACCTCCACGCGGGTGTAGTCCTCGATCTCGCCGAGCGCCAACCGGACCACGTCGGCCAGCGGCACCGGTGCGGTGTGGGCGTCGGCACCGGCCGAGCCGGAGAGCACCACGAGGCTGCCGGCGTTGCGTCGCAACCGGCTGGAGATGTGGTCGAGCCGGTACAGGTGCTCCAGCCGACCCGGGTCGACCTCCTGCTGCTCCAGCCGGTCGATGAGGGCGATCTGCCGGCCCACCAGGTTCTGGGTGCGCCGCCCGACGTGGCCGAACATCTGGGCCACGTTGCGTCGGCCGGCGACCTGCCGCTCGACCAGCCGCGCGGCGGTGCTCTGCACCCGGTCGAAGGCCCGCGCCAGGTCGCCGATCTCGTCGTTGGCCCGGATGTCCACCGGCTCCAGCCGGATCGGCTGCGGGCTCTCGCCCTCGTCGTCGGTGACCCGGACCAGCTCCGCCTCGGCGACCCGGGCGACCCGGTCGGCCGAGTGGGTGAGGCGGGTCAGCGGTCGGGCCACCGTCCGCGCGACCGCCGCGCTGAGCAGCACCACCAACGCCAGGATCAGTGCCGCCGCGGCACCGACCAGGTACGCGGCCGTCAGCGCGCGCCGCTGGTCGGCGGTCACCTCGGTGAGCACGTCGGCGACCAGCTTCTTCTCCACGAACTGACCGAGCCGGATCATCGTGCGGACGGCCGGGAAGAGCGCCTCCATCGGCACGTCGCGGACCGCGGCGGCCGGGTCCCGGGCACTGGTGACCAGGAAGTCCGAGCTGGTACGCGCGGCCACTGCCGCGTCGTTGAGCTGGGCCACCTTGAGCTGCTCGGGTGTGATCAGGCTGCGGAAGCGCGAGTTGTCGACCATGAGTGCGGCGATGCACGCCACGTACCCGGTGATGGTGTCCGAGCTGCCGATCGCCTTGACCAGCAGGCTCAGGGTGGCGCAGGCGCCCAGGCCCTCGTCGACGCGCAGCAGCCCGTCGAGGGCGAGCACCTGACGACCCGGCAACGTCTCGGTGTTCACACCGAAGGCCAGCCGCAGCGACTCGATCAGCCCCACGTTCACCGGGCCGAAGGCCTCCATCACCTGGCCCGGGTTCGCGACCCGGGCCAGCACGGACGTGCGCAGGTCGATGAGGCTGGACACCCCGTCCAGGGCGCTGTCGACCTGGTCGGTCAGCGCGTCGCTCCCGCCGGCCCGCAGGTCGGCCACCCGGTCGTCCACGTCTGCGGACTTGCGGACCACCTCGCTGCGCTCGACCCGGCCGAGCAGGAAACCGACCGAGAGGATGCGTTCCTGCTGGAGGTCCTGGACCAGGCTGCCGACCCGGCTGGCGAGCCGTACCCGCTCGGCGGTGTCGCTGGCCCGCTGCGCCGCGGCCACCCGGTCGAGCACCACGGGCACGGCCAGGCCGACCATGCTGAGCAGCGGGATCACCACGAGCAGCGCGAGCTTGCCGCGGATCCGGAGCCTACCGAGCAGCATCGAAGGCCCCCCACTGTGCGGGCTCCGGGTCACGGGCTGTACCGGCGGGTTGCAGCCCGCGCAGGTCGCCCGGCACCGGTTGCCAGGCGTCCGGGGGCGGCGGGGTGTCGGCGGTCTCCGCGTGGGTCGCGGCCATGGTCGCCCGGCGTCGGGCCCGACCGCGAGCGGCGAACAGCAGCGCGGCGAGCCAGCTCAGCAACAGCACGGCGAGCGCTGTCGCCGCGACGGTCTGCCAGCGGTCCCGGTCGAGTTCGTCGATGCGCTCGACGAGCAGGGCGTCCAGCTCGGCGAGGATGACCGGCTGAAGTTGGCGGGCCGCGCGGTGCGCGTTGAGCCCGGCGGCGCTCAACTGGCCCGGGTCCACCACACTCGTGCCCCTGGCCGGTGCCGAGTACGCGGCCAGCGCCTCCACCGAGCGTTGGTAGGTGTCCAGTGGGGTCAGCACGTTGGCGCCGAGGTCGGTGTTCTCCGAGCCGTCCACGGCGGAACGCAGGTTGTCGACGGCGTCACTGGCGGGTGCCAGGGCGGCCACCCGCAGCCCGGTCAGCTCCAGCAGGCCGCGTGGTTGTTCGGCGGCCGGCCGGCGGGCGACAAGCGTGCTCAGATCGGCGAGCCGGCCGGTGGCCACCACCGCCTCGGGCAACTCCTGGCCGGCGCTGTCCTGCAGGAAGTAGGAGTCGGCGACGGGATCGCGGACCAGCCCGGAGCTCTCCCGGACCTTGCGGTGCAGCGCCAGCAGCAGGTCCGACACCTCCCCGTACGCGGTGTAGGCGGACTCCGGGTCGGCGGGGCTGCGCCCGCGCAGTGCCTCCAGCTTGGCCCGCACCCCGGCCCAGCGTTCCTGGCTGAGCAGCTCGGTGCCGATGCGGGCGTCCACCGCTGCGGCCTCCTCGACCGCCCGGTTCAGCGCGTCGCTGGACACCTGTCGGTTGTTGACCGCGGCGGACTGGGCCTCCACCAGGGCGTCGGTGACCGAGCCCAGAGCGGTGAGGTACCGCACGCCGAGCCGTTCCCGAACGGCCAGGTCCCGGTCGGCGGTGGTCTGCCGCCAGGCGGACGTGCCGAGCAGACCCACCGGTGCCAGTAAGGCCCCGATGAGGAGCAGCGGCAGCAGTCGGCCCAGGGTGGACGGACGTCGACGGGCCCGCGGCGCGGGGACTGTCATGTGTGTGTCTCCTCCGGCATGGGGCGCGGATCGGCGCGGTGTCGGGTGGCCCGACAAGTCCCGTGCACCGGACCGGAAACTAACCGACTCTTTCCCTGGTCAGACCTCAGTCGACGAGTCAGGTTCGCGTCAGTTCGAGTAACGTCACCATTTGCGGCCGTTCCCGACACGCTCTGTTTCGTCCGTGGGTGGAACATGTGGTGATCGAGGCGATATCCGTGAAATATCGGAATTCACGGGATCCGAACTCAACTCACTGGGCCGCGTCGGACATCGCGCGCTCGCAGCCGACCGGGCACCGATCGGGGCAACCGGACGGACGTACGGCGGATCTCAGCCAACGCTCAGGCTTCGAGCCGTACCGTGTGCCGCATGACATCGCCGTCGCCGGCCGCGTGGTTCCGGCGTGCCCTGCCCACCCGCCGTCGCGCGATCGCCGCAACGGCGGTCGTCGTGCTGCTGGCCGCCGCCGTGACCTGGGCGGTGTGGCCGCAGGGGCCGGGCGTCCGCACCGAGAGCGCGATGCTCACCGTCCGCTCCGGACCGTCCGACGACCAACCGGTGGACCTGGACACCACCTTCTACCTGCCCGACGACGCGTCGTCCGGTCGGAAGGTCCCGGCGGTGCTGTTGGCACACGGGTTCGGCGGCACCAAGGAGTCGGTGCGCTCCGACGCGGAGGAGTTCGCCGGGCGCGGCTACGCGGTGCTCACCTGGACCGCGCGGGGCTTCGGCCGCAGCGGCGGCGAGATCCACCTGGACAGCCCGGACTACGAGGTGCGCGACGCGCAACGGTTGCTGGACTGGCTGGCCGCGCGACCGGAGGTCCGCACCGACGCCGCGGGTGACCCGAAGGTCGGCGTGGTCGGCGGCTCGTACGGCGGTGGTCTCGCACTGCTGCTGGCCGCCCAGGACCGTCGGGTCGACGCGATCGTCCCCATGATCACCTGGAACGACCTGTCCCGTGCCTTCCTGCCGGAGAGCACCGGTGGGGCGCCGACCGAGGGTGTGTTCAAGAAGGGCTGGGCCGGTCTCTTCTTCGGCGGTGGCGGCAACGTGGGCTCCGGCCCGGCCGGGCTGTCCGGCCAGACCGCCGCCCAACCGCAGGGCGCGCCCGCGTCGGCCGGCCCACCCAGCCCGGCACCGGGCGCCGGCCCGGGCAGCGGTCCCGGTGGTGCCCCGGCGGGTGCGGCCGACCCGTCCTGCGGGCGCTTCGCCGCCGACGTGTGCGCCGCCTACCTGCGGATCGCCACCACCGGGCGGGCCGACCAGGCGGCCGTGGACCTGCTGCGCCGCTCCAGCCCGGCCGGCGTGCTGGACCGGATCACGGCACCCACCCTGCTGGTGCAGGGCGAGGCGGACACGCTCTTCGGTCTCGGCGAGGCGGACGCGAACGCGAGGGGCATCGCCGCCACCGGCACCCCGGTCCGGGTCGCCTGGTTCACCGGCGGGCACGACGGCGGCAGCGGACCTCGCTCGGACGAGGACCGGGTGAAGTTCCTGACCGTCCAGTGGCTCGACCACTACGTCAAGGGCGAGGGCAAAGCGCCCGGCGACGACTTCACCTGGTCCCGGATCGCCGGCTTCGACGCGCTCGACCGGGGTCTGGTCGCCACCGGCTTCCGCCGCGCCGACTACCCGGGCCTGACCGGCAACGCCCGCCGGGAGGTCACGGTCGCCGGCCCGGCCCAGCCGATCGCGAACCCACCGAACGGCAACCCGGCCGCGATCTCCTCGATCCCGTTCGCCAGCGGGCTCACCTCGCTGCTGGACGGCGTGGCCGGCGACGTGCCCGGCCAACACGCCCGGTTCGAGTCGACGCCGCTGACCGAGGCGGTGGACGTGGCAGGTGCGCCCACCATCACCCTGCGGGCCGCCTCGCCGACCGGTTCGGCGGTGCTCTTCGTCAAGCTCTACGACGTCGACAAGGACGGCGCGGCGACCCTGCCGAACGGGCTGGTCGCCCCGATCCGGCTCACCGGCCTGCCGCGACAGGTGCAGGACGCCCGCCCGGTCACCGTGACGCTGCCCGGGATCGTCCGCCGGGTGGAGGCCGGGCACCGACTGCGCCTGGTCGTGGCCACCTCCGACCAGGCGTACACCACGCCCGCCGAACCGACCGTCTACACGGTGGCCGCGGACGGCACGGTCAGCCTGCCCACGGTCAGCGGCGAGCCGATCCCCACCGCGGCGACGATCTGGCGCTGGGTGCTCGCCGGCCTGCTCGCCGCCATCGTGATCGGGCTCGTCGTGGTCGTCGCCGTGCTCCGCCGCCGGCATCGCCGCCAGGACCGGTCGGTGCATCCGGAGTACGCGGACACGCCGCTGGCCGTGCGCGCACTGCGCAAGGAGTACGCGGACGGCTTCGTGGCGGTGTCGAACGTGGACTTCGAGGTGCACCCCGGTCAGGTCGTGGGTCTGCTCGGGCCCAACGGCGCCGGTAAGACCACCACCCTGCGGGTGCTGATGGGGCTGACCCAGCCGACCGCCGGGGAGATCTACGTCTTCGGTCGTCGGCTGGTGCCCGGCTCACCGGTGCTGTCCCGGATCGGCGCGCTTGTCGAGGGGCCCGGCTTCCTGCCGCACCTGTCGGGTCTGGACAACCTGAAGGCGTACTGGCGGGCCACCGGCCGGCCGTGGGAGGACGCCCAGTTCGACGCGGCCCTGGAGATCGCCGGGTTGGGTGACTCCGTGCAGCGGCGGATCAAGAACTACAGCCACGGTATGCGCCAGCGCCTCGCCATCGCCCAGGCCATGCTGGGCCTGCCCGAGCTGCTGGTCTTGGACGAGCCGACCGACGGGCTCGACCCGCCGCAGATCGCCGAGATGCGCCGGGTGCTCCAGCGCTACGCCACCGACGGTCGGGCGGTACTGGTCTCCAGCCACCTGCTGGCCGAGGTGGAACAGACCTGCACGCACGCCGTGGTGGTGAACAAGGGCCGGATCGTGGCGTCCGGGCCGGTGGAGGAGATCGTGGGCGAGTCGCCGAGTGTGCTCTTCGACGTCAGCGACCCGGCGGCGGCGCGGGTGGTGCTGGACCGCCTGCACGGCGTACGGGTGCTGCCGGAGAGCGACGGTCAGCTGGTGGTCGACACCAACGGCACGGCCCGCAGCGAGGTGGTGGCCGAGCTGGTGCGCGCCGGCATCGGGGTGGACCGGGTGGTGCCCCGGCGCCGCCTGGAGGACGCGTTCCTCGCCCTGGTGGGCGACAACTCTCGGGGAAGCGGTGACCGGTGATGGTTGTTTCCGACGCGGGTGCGGCCCGTGGCTACCGGCCGTCGGCCACCATGCCGTTCGCGGCGGAGTTCCGTCGGCAGGCGTCCCGGCGGCGCACCCAGTTGGCGCTCGGGTTCATGGTGCTGCTGCCGCTGATCATCCTGATCGCGTTCCAGTTCAACTCCGGTGGCGACGACGACAACGGCAACAACGAGTTCGCCAGTCTGGTCGACCTGGCCACCTCCGGCGGGCTCAACTTCACCCTCTTCTCGATCTTCGTGTCGGCGTCGTTCCTGCTGGTGGTCGTCGTCGCGCTGTTCTGTGGCGACACGGTGGCCAGTGAGGCGAGCTGGGGCAGCCTGCGCTACCTGCTGGCGATCCCGGTGCCCCGGGCCCGGCTGTTGACGGTGAAGCTGGTGGTCGCACTCGCGTACTCCGGACTGGCTCTGGTCCTGTTGGCCGGCACCGCGCTGCTGGCCGGCACCCTGCGCTACGGCTGGTCGCCGCTGCGCAGCACCGTCGCCGCCGAGCTGGAACCCACCGAGGGGCTGCTGCGGCTGCTGGCCGTGCTCGGCTACCTGGCTGTCGTACTGCTGGTGGTGGCCGGGCTGGCGTTCCTGCTGTCGGTGACCACGGACGCCGCACTCGGCGCGGTCGGCGGTGCGGTGCTGCTCTGGATCCTGTCCAGCATCCTGGACCAGATCACCGCCCTGGGCGCGCTGCGGGACTTCCTGCCCACCCACTTCAGCACCGCCTGGTTGGGGCTGCTCTCCACCCCGGTGCAGACCGACGACGTGGTGCGCGGCTGCATCTCGGCGATCGGTTACGCGACGCTGTTCTGGGGGCTGGCGTTCTGGCGCTTCACCCGCAAGGACATCACGTCGTAGGCGGCGGGGCTCATTGATGGTATGCCCGCCGCCGCCTTCATCGGGCGTTCACGCGGCGATCATCTCCCACGCAAGACGGTCCTGATTGGATTCGATGCGGCCCTGGGCGCACCGCCTGACGGCTCGTCGCTTGCGCAGTGCGGAGGTTCGGTGCCCGGTTCCGGCAGGAAGACGATCGTGCGGTCCAGGCGTGCCCGGCGATGGGGTCACGCCGCGACAGCTCTGCTCCTCGCCCTGATCGTGGCGGTCCAGCCCGGCGCGGCGTCGCCGGCGCAGGCCGCGACGACACACACGGCTGTGTTCGAGTTCGATCTACCCGAGGGACTGGACCACGCCAAGGCCGCGGCGTGGGTGAGCGAGGTCAACGAGCGCAACCCGTTGTTGAGTGACTCCCTCAGGGAGGAGGTCGACAGCGACGATCTGGCTCTGCCGGGCGGGACCGCGGATGTCCGGTGGCCCGACTTCGACGGGCAGCTCGCGCTCACGGCCACCGGCTTGACGGTCACTGTCGTGTCCGACGTGTCCACCACGGACGTGGGCCACTTTGCCACCCTCGGCGCGATCGTCGCCGGGGCGGCTGTCGGATATTTCGTCCGCTTCGCCTGCTCTGCGGCCATGGCCTATTTCTTCGAGATGCCGTGGCAGCCCTCCCAGGTGATCTGCTCGCCCCTGGGAGTGTTCCTGGGCACGTTCACGACGCAGGCCATCCTGATCAAGCTCAACGGGCAGCAACGGGACTGGAGGACGTGGCTCGAAGCGCTCGGGACTTCGCTGGTCGCGGCGGTCGGCCCGGGGATCTGGGAGAAGTACCTCGGGCCGTGGGTCAGGGACCACGGCGTGGAGATGATGCAAGGCATCGGTGCGGCCCTCAGGGCGGCGGCCAACGGGCTGCGCTGGTTCGGCAGGGCGGTCGGTGACATCGCCACCGATTTCGGCGACTGGTTCTACAACAACGCGGCCGATGCCGTCGCGGCCATCCGACGCGGGGCCGCGCGAGGCGGGACGCAGCGGCCCGACCTGCGGGTCATGCCTCTCGGCGACTCCATCACGGCGGGCCTGGAAAGCTCGGACAACAACGGCTACCGCGATGAGCTGCACGACGCGCTGAGCATGGTGTGGGGCGATGACCGCGTCACCTTCGTCGGCTCACGGACCACCGGGACGATGGCCGAGAATCGCAACGAGGGCCATCCTGGGAAACGGATCGACGAGATCGCGGACGTCGCCGAGTGCACGGTTCCCCAGTACAAGCCGAACGTGGTGACCCTGCACGCGGGGACCAACGACGCGAACCAGGACTTCGCCATGTGGTCCGCCCCGGCCCGGCTGAGAGACCTGATCGACCAGGTGTTGGCCGACTCGCCCCGAGCGGTCGTCGCCGTGGCTCGGTTGCTCCCGACCGGGAAGGCCGGGCTGCAGCTGCGGATCGACGACATCAACCGAGCCTTGGCGGGCATGGTCGCGGATCTCCAAGCCCAGGACAAACACGTCCTGCTGGTGGACACGTCCGACATCAAGGTCAGTGAGGGTCTACAGAACGATTCGCACCCGGACGACGGCGGTTACGCCAAGCTCGGCTACGACTTCTTCCGGGGCATCCTGGCGGCCGACGGCAAGGGCTGGCTCCAGACGCCTGAAGTGGTGCCCGGCAATTGCATGCGGGACCAACCGACGTCGCCCACGCCCACCTCGCCGGCCACGGCGCTCGGCGAGGGCTGGAGCAGGCTGGGCGTCATCGTGCCCGGTTTCGAGGGCGAGCCGTACCAGCCGGCGTTCGCCGAGCTCAACGGCGACGATCGCGCCGACTACCTGCAAATCTACCCCGACGGCAGCTTCCGGGCCTCGATCAACACCGTCGGCCAGCCCGGTTTCCCGGAATGGGTGGACGCGGGCGCGTACGAACCCGCTGTCGAGCCCGGGTTGGACGGCGGGATCCTCAAGATGAACGCCGACGAGGTGCGGTTCGCCGACCTGAACGGCGACGGCCGCGACGACTTCCTCGCCGTGGGTGGATCCAACAGCCTGACGAGGGCCTTCCTCAACCTTCCCGGCTCGGGCGGCAGGATGCGTTTCGTCTACTGGGGGATCGTCTTCGACGACGTGTCGTTCAGCCGCGACAATCTCCGCTTCGCGGACGTGACCGGGGACGGGTACGACGACATCCTGCGGGTGGGCGCCACCGGGGCGGTGCACGCGTACACCAACGTGCCGAACCCCACCGACCCCCTCACCGGGCCGACGTGGCGGGAGAAGCTGAACTGGGCGCCGGGTGCCACCGGCGCCAGCTTGTTCAACCTGCGTTTCGCCGATGTCGACAACGACAGGAAGGCCGACTATCTGACGGTCGGCTCCAACGGCAACGTCCACGCCTATCTCAACAGGGGCGGCAAGGACGCCGGTGGGTTCGAGGCGCACCTCAACTTCGCCAACGAGTCCAACTATCCGGGCGAGTTGGTCCAGTTCAAGGACGTCAGCGGAGACGGGAAGGCCGACTACCTCGTCGTCTACCGCCAGGGCGCGGTACGGGCCTGGCTCAACAGAGGCGGCAACCTCGACACCACCACCACCGCGCTCGGCGCGGGTTGGAGCAGGTTGGGTGTCATCGCGCCCGGTATGCCCCGGCCGGCCGCCTACGCCCGTACCGAGATCGCCGAGATGAACGGGGACAAGCGGGCCGACTACGTGCAGATCCGCAAGGACGGCTCGATCCGGGTCGGCATCAACACCGAGGACCAACCCGGACAACCCACGTGGCTGCCGTGGGGCGGCGGTACCGGAGAGTTCGTCCCCACCGGCAACCTCGCCGCGGTGCCCGCGGATCCGGCGGACATGGGCTTCGCCGACTCCATCCGGTTCGCCGACATCGACGGCGACGGCCGCGACGACTTCATCCAGTTGTCTGCGTCCGGCGAGATGGAGGTCTTCTTCAACAGGTTGCTCACAGCTGAGGGTCTGCCGGGCTTCGTCCACCAGGCCGGCAACATCGCACCGGTCAACGACGTCGCCCGTGGCGACATACGCTTCGCCGACATCAACGGCGACGGCCGCGACGACTACCTCCGGGTGGGCGCGGCAGGCCAGGTGCACGCGTACACCAACACGGGGTTGGCGAGTGACAACCCGAAACCGGTATGGATAGAGAAGCTGAACTGGGCGCCGGGGGCTACCGGCGCCAGCCGGAACAACCTGCGTTTCGCCGACGTCGACAACGACAACAGGGCCGACTACCTGACGGTCGGCTCGAACGGCAACGTCCACGCCTATCTCAACAGGGGCGGCAAGGATGCCGGTGGGTTCGAGGCGCACCTGAACTTCGCCAACGAGTCCAACTATCCCGGTGAGTTGGTTCAGTTCAAGGACATCAGCGGGGACGGGAAGGCCGACTACCTCGTCGTCTACCACCAGGGCGCGGTGCGCGCCTGGCTCAACCGAGGCGGCAACCTCTGAACTTCACCGCTTCACCCGCAGGACATCACGTCCTAGCGGGCGGGCTCAGAGCCGCCTGTCGGGTGGGCTCACCGACGACGGCACCGCACTCGGCGTCGGCGGCGTGGACGGCTCTGCTTTCGTCCAGGCGCTGACGCCGATCCGGCCGGTGTTGCCCAGGTCGATCGGCCCGTCCGGGTCGACCTCCTCGGCCGGCTGCCCGGCTGCGGGCGCCACGGTCAGGAACTCGCCGTTGGTGGCCACCACTGTCGAGTCGGTGACCAGGTTGCGCCAGAGCACCACGGCGGTGGCCCGTTCCCCGGCGGCGAGGGTGACCTGCCGGGGTGGCTGGTCGAACCCCGAGGTGATCTCCTTGGCGCCGTTGACCACCCGCAGCATGACGGGCTCGCGCTGCTCGTCGAACACGTGCAGCACCGGGTACCCGTTGAGCTGGTAGGGGTGGTCACCGCAGTTGACCAGCTCCAGGCCGAGGGCGCGCAGGCCCATCGCGGCGTCCCCGCCGGTCGACCGGATCCGGACACCGGAGGCCGGGCAGTCGGGCGGCGGATCGGTGCTCGCCGACGGGCTCGGCGCGGTCCGCGGCCGGCTCGGCGGGTCCCCGCCCTGGCCGTGATGGTCGTCGACAGCACAGCCGCCGAGTGCGAGAGCCATCGCGACAGTCGCGCTGATGCGCCACCGTGCTGCCGTGTCGCGGGAGACCATTGCCTGATCCTCGCCCACGTGGGCGTGCCGCCGCCGCCCGGCCCCTGTGCGCCGCCGTCCGGTCCCTGCCGCCAGCGTCCGGCCCACAGTCGCGTGTCGTGTCGAGCTGCCCCATATCTGGGCCGGCTGCACTGTCCTCACCACGGAGGCAAGTGCTCGGGTTTGCCCCGTGTCTGGGGCAGCTCGACAGGCGGTACCCACAGTGTGGGAGCGGGCCCACGGCGGGTCGCGCTGCCGGAATCCGGGTGTAGTGGCAGCTCAGGGGCTCGGGCGGCGCAGCCAGGAAGCTGCGGTGCTCGACGCGGGACCGTGGACACCGGTACATTCCGAGCGGGGACTTTCCCACTAGCAAGGAATTTATGGGCGTCGATAGTTTCATGCCTCACATTGAAGAGATCAGATTCCTTCGATGGAGGTTCCCATGGACGTTTCTCGGCTCGGCGGGCCGACCCTGTCCCTGTTCCGCATCGTGATCGGCCTGCTGTTCACGTTGCACGGCCTGACCTCGGTCTTCGGGTTGTTCGGCGGCAACCCGGTGACCGGTGCGGCGATACCCCTCGGCACCTGGCCGGGCTGGTGGGCCGCGCTGATTCAACTGGCCTGCGGCGCACTGGTGCTGGCCGGGCTCTGCACCCGACCCGCCGCTCTTCTCGCCTCCGGCTCGATGGCATACGCCTACTTCGTGGTGCACCAGCCGGACGATCTGCTGCCGCTGCACAACGGCGGCGAGCTGTCGGCGCTCTTCTGCTGGTCGTTCCTGCTGGTCGCGGCCCTCGGTCCGGGTTCCTGGGCACTCGACACGCTGCTCGCCCGTCGCCGCGACGTTCGGCCCGCCCCGGCGGCGCCGGTGGTCGAGTCCAGCTCGATGGTCATCTGACCGCACCCGTACCGCGCGTCGCCGGGCCTCGACGAGGCAGGCTCGGCGACGCGCCCGGTCCGGGTGCCTGGAGCGACGGCAGGGGAGGGCGGGAGCGTCAGGCCGAGGTGCGCGTGCTGAGCACCGCGTCCAGGAGGCCGGGGTAGAGGCGGTCCACCTCGTCGCGGCGCAGCCGGACCAGGCGGCTGGTGCCGGCGGCTCGGGTGCGGGTCAGGCCAGCCTCGCGCAGCACCTTGAGGTGGTGGCTGCGGGTCGCCTTGGAGACGCCGAAGTCGAAGCTGCCACAGGCGGCCTCGCCATTCTCGACGAGCGCCCGAACGATCTGTAGCCGCACGTCGTCGGCGAGTGCGGCCAGCACAGCGGTGACCGGAATGTCGGCTAGGTCGGGTTCGTGCGGCTCCATGTGACCAGTGTAACGCTTGTTCGACAAGAATCGAACAACGCCCTATGGTCGGTGTCGTTGGTTCGACGATACTCGAACATTGGAGCTGACGATGCGATCCCGCGCCGCCGCCTATCCGCTGCTCGCCGTGCTCGGTTGGGGCGTGATGTTTCCGGTCCTGGCCAGTGCGCTGACCCGGGTCGACCCGCTCAACCTGACCACCGCCCGCTACCTGCTCGCCGCCGCCATCCTGGTCGCCGTTCTGCTGCTGCGCGAAGGCGCCGGTGCGCTGCGGCACGGCGGCCGCACCGGCGAGATCGTGGTGCTCGGTGTGGTCGGCTTCGCCGGCTTCAACCTGCTCACCAACCTGGCGCTCGAACACGCCGCCCCGCAGCAGATCGCTCTCTTCGTGGCCACCACCCCGCTGATCACCCAACTGGTCCGCTGGGCCCGGGACGGCGTACGGCCGAAGCCGCTCTTGCTGGTCCTCTCCCTGGTGGCGCTCCTCGGAGTCGGCCTGGTGATCACCCGCGGGAGCCTGGCCGGGCTCGGCCAGTTCGGTCTCGGCGGGCTCATGATGGTCGGCGCGGTGCTCGGCTGGGGCATCTACACGCACGGTGCCAGCCGGTTCGGTGCCTGGTCACCGCTGCGCTTCACCACCCTGACCGCGCTCGCCGGCACGGCAGCCATGCTGGCCGCGAGCATCGCCGCCGACGCCGTCGGCTGGCAGCACGCGCCGTCCGCCGCCGACCTCGCGGCGGTCACCCCACAGCTGGCGTACGCCGTGGTCATCGGCGCGGTGATCGCCGTCCTGGCCTGGAACACCGGTGTGCAGCGGCTCGGTGCCGCCAACGCCGCGCTGTTCATGAACCTGGTCCCGGTCGTCACCTTCGCGGTGCAGATCGCCCGCGGCTACCGCCCGGAGCCCATCGAGCTGGTCGGCGCGGCCATCACGATCGGTGCGCTGGTCGCCGCGAACCTCGCCACCAGGCCACGGACCCGGCCCTCGGCTCCGCCGCAGTCCACCGCGACCACGGACCGGATCGCGGTGGTCGACCCGGTGGCGGTGAGCGCCCGCTGACCCCACCTGCCGGTAACTGGCTGAGTCGGTCGGCTCACAGCGTGGGATCCGCGGTGGAAGCGGCGGGCAGAGTTGCCTAGACTCGGCAGCACAACTGCATACCTCATCCAGAGGGGCTGAGGGATACGGCCCGACGACGCCCCGGCAACCACCCCGCGCGCTCACCGCTGAGCGACCCGCGGGGCAGGTGCCAATTCCGTCCCCGCCGCACGGTGCGATGTGGGGAAAGATGAGAGGACTTCTCGACATGACGTCGACGCTCGCCGCCTCCGGCATCGACACCTCCGCCAGCCCCGCCCGCGCCCTGGTCTGTCGCGCCTGCTCAGCCAGTTACCCGCTCGTCGCCCAGCACGCCTGCTACGAGTGTTTCGGCCCGCTGGAGGTCGACTACGACACCGCCGCCCTGGCCACCGTCACCCGCGAGCAGATCGAGGCCGGCCCGAAGAACATCTGGCGGTACGCCGCGCTGCTCCCCGCCGGTCAGGACCCGGCCGGTCGGGTCACCCTCGACCCGGGGCTGACCCCGCTGGTCGCGGCCCCGCACCTCGCCGCCGAGCTGGGCATCTCCGCACGGCTGTGGGTCAAGGACGACAGCGCCAACCCGACCCACTCGTTCAAGGACCGGGTCGTCTCGGTGGCGCTCACCGCCGCGAAGGCGCTCGGCTTCACCAGGTTCGCCTGCGCGTCGACCGGCAACCTGGCCAACTCGGTTGCCGCGCACGCCGCCCGCGCCGGGGCGCCCTCGGTGGTCTTCATCCCCAGCGACCTGGAACAGGGCAAGGTCATCACCACCGCTGTCTACGGTGGCGAGCTGGTGGCCATCGACGGCTCGTACGACGATGTCAACCGGCTCTGCGGCGAGCTGGTGGAGACCGACGAATTCGAGGACACCGCGTTCGTCAACGTGAACGTCCGGCCGTACTACGCGGAGGGCTCCAAGACCCTCGGCTACGAGGTGGCCGAGCAGCTCGGCTGGCGTATCCCGGCGCAGGTGGTCATTCCGATGGCCAGCGGCGAGCTGCTCACCAAGATTGACAAGGCGTTCTCCGAGCTGGTCGAGATCGGCCTGGTCGAGGCGCCGGCCGGCGGTTGGAAGGTGTTCGGCGCCCAGTCCGCCGGCTGCAACCCGATCGCCACCGCGCTGCACGCCGACACCGACACGATCATCCCGGTCAAGCCCACCGGTATCGCCAAGTCGCTCAACATCGGCGACCCGGCCGCCGGCCTCTACGCCCTGGAGGCGGTCCGCCGCACCGGCGGCTGGATGGAGTACGCCGACGACGACGAGATCCGCGCCGGCATCCGCGATCTGGCCCGCACCACAGGTGTCTTCGCCGAGACCGCTGGCGGCGTGACCGTGGCGGTGCTTCGCAAACTTGTCGAGTCCGGTCGGCTCGACCCGACCGTGGAGACCGTCGTGTTCAACACCGGCGAAGGTCTGAAGACCATCGACGCCGTCGCCGGCCAGGTCGGGCCGACCCACCACATCAAGCCCTCGCTGCGCGCCGCCCGCGACGCCGGCCTCCTCGGCTGACCCGCCCCGCCGCTCGCCGCCTCCGTCGCCCCGTCGCCCCGTCGCTCCGCCGCTCGGCCCGTGGCTCGCCGGCCGCTGTCGGGCAGGTTGATCCACTCGGGTTCCTGAAAGGCGCGGTATCCGCCCGGCCCGGACACCGCGCTTTCCGGAAACCCGAGTGGATCAAGCGCCATGCCGCCGTGCCGTGCCGCCGTGCCGGGCCCGGCCCGGCGGGCCGAGCTGGCTTGGCGGGGGGTGGGGGATCGCCCGAACGGGGGACCGGGTTGATCATTCGTGTAACTGGGCTTTCGCTGTGAGTATGGAAAACCCACCGCTACGGACTTGACGGCAGGAACCGGACGGCGCAAGATGCTCCGTGCGGGAGGGCATTTCGCCGAAGACTTTTGAAGTTCTTGCGACCCAACGCCGGAGGCGTTGTGCGAGTGTCCCTCCCGACCACGTCCGATCGGGCCAGCGAATAAATCGCTGGCCCGATCGCTTTCCCGAGGCGCACGCTCACCGCATGAGCATCACGATCGCGTCGTTCGACGGCACCGACCGAGCAGCCGTCGACGAGGCGTACCGGATTGGCGCGGCGGCCAACGACGCCGATCTGCCGGATCTGCCCCCGTTCTGCCGGCGACGCTTCGACGCGTACTTCCACACGCCGATGCCCGGCACCAGGTCGCTCTGGGCGCTGGCCCGGCTCGACGGGGTGGCAGCCGGTTTCCTCCAGCTGGACCTGCCGTACCTCGACAACCCCGACAACGCCACTGTCGAGCTGACGGTGCATCCCGAGCTACGGCGGCGGGGCGTCGGCCGGGCGCTGCACGAGCACGGCGTGCACCTGCTGCGGGAGCACGGCCGCAAGCGGGTGGTCGCGATGGCCGTCTCCGCGCTGCCCGACGGGCCAGCCCGCAGCGGGGCGGGCGACGCGTTCGCCGCCGCCATCGGCGCCGAGCCCGCCCTCGCCGAGGTGCGGCGCCGGCTCGAGGTCGAGGAGATCGACCGGGTCGCGCTGCGTGCGGCGCTGGCCGAGGCTCGACCGCGGGCCGAGGGCTACCGGTCGGTCTGCTGGCAGGGGGCAACCCCGCAGGAGTACGTCGCGGACATCGCCTACCTGGACGGCCGGCTGCTCATGGACGCGCCCATGGGTGACGTGCAGTGGGAACCGGAGCGGGTGGACGCCGAGCGCATCCGTGGCAACGAACGGGCGTTGGACGCCCGGGGCCGGCGGTGCTACCACCTCGGGATGCGGCACGAGGCGTCCGGTCGGCTGGTCGCCTGGACCCTGCTGGACGTGGGCGCCTCCGCCGACTGGCACGCGTACCAGCAGATCACCATCGTCGACCCGGATCACCGTGGGCACCGGCTCGGCCTCATCGCCAAGGCCGAGAACCTGCACCACCTGCTCACCCACGAGCCCGCAGTCCGCGTGATCGACACCTGGAACGCGGCCAGCAACAGCTACATGGTGGCGATCAACGAGCAGTTCGGCTTCCGTCCGGTGGACGCCTGGACCGACTGGCAGCTCACGCTCTGACCGGCATGCGCCGCTGCCGGGCATTCGCGCTACTGCTCCCGGAGGCGGCTCAGGCATGATGGCTGGCATGACGGAGACCCCGCATCCCCTGTACGACAGGCACGCCGACACCCTCACCCGTGCGCTGACCGCGATCACGGAGCGGGGCTACTGGTCCGCCTATCCCGAATCTCCCAGCCCCCGGGTCTACGGCGAGACCGCCGCCGCCGACGGCAAGGCCGCCTTCGAGGCGTACCTCGGTGGTGACTTTCCGCTCGACCAGCCGGGCAGCGGCGGTCGGGTCGCCACCGAGACGAGCCCGTTCGGGGTGGAGTTGGCGGTGCGTTACCCGCATGCCGGCCCCGGCGAGCTGGTCGACGCCGCCTGCGCCGCGCTGCCGGCGTGGCGTGACGCCGGCCCGCAGGCCCGGGTGGGGGTCTGCCTGGAGATCCTCGATCGGCTGCACAAGCACATCTTCGAGCTGGCCAACGCGGTGCAGTTCACCAGCGGGCAGGCGTTCGTGATGGCCTTCCAGGCCGGTGGTGCGCACGCGCTGGACCGGGCGCTGGAGGCGCTGGCGTACGCGTACGCCGAGATGACCCGGCACCCGGGCACGGCTGGCTGGGAGAAGGCCGCCGGCAAGGGCGACCCGCTGCGGATGACCAAGACGTTCCACGTGGTGCCGCGTGGGGTGGCGCTGGTGATCGGGTGCAACACCTTCCCGACCTGGAACTCGTACCCCGGGCTGTTCGCCTCGCTGGTCACCGGCAACCCGGTGCTCGTCAAGCCGCACCCGCGCGCGGTGCTGCCGCTGGCCATCACCGTGAGGTACGCCCGGGAGGTGCTCGCCGAGGCCGGCTTCGACCCGAACCTGATCATGTTGGCGGCCGAGGCCCCCGGTGAGAAGCTCGCCAGCGACCTGGCCCTGCACCGCGCCGTGAAGATCGTCGACTTCACCGGCTCCACCGAGTACGGCGACTGGCTGGAGACGCACGCCCGGCAGGCCTCGGTCTACACCGAGAAGGCCGGTCTGAACACGGTTGTCATCGACTCCACCAACGACTTCGCCGGGATGTGTCGCAACCTCGGTTTCACGCTGACCCTCTACAGCGGCCAGATGTGCACCACCTCGCAGAACATCCTCATTCCGGCCGGTGGCATCGAGACCGACCAGGGGCACAAGAGCTTCGACGAGGTGGCCGGCGGGATCGCCGCCGCCGTCGGCAAGCTGACCGCCGACCCGGCGCGGGGCGTCGAGCTGACCGGCGCCATCGTCAACGACGGGGTGCTGGAGCGGCTGGCCGAGGTCACCAAGGTGGGCGAGCCGGTGCTGGAGTCACGGGCCGTGACCCACCCGGCGTACGCCGACGCGGTGGTGCGTACGCCGACGATCGTGAAGCTGACCGCGGACGACGCGGAGACGTACGGCCGGGAGTGGTTCGGGCCGATCTCGTTCGCCATCGCGACCGACTCCACCGCGCACAGCCTGGAGTTGCTGCGCCGGACGGTCGGCGAGAAGGGCGCGCTCACGGCGGGGGTCTACTCCACCGACGAGGCGGTGCTGGACGCCACCGAGGCGGTGGCGGTCGAGGTCGGTGTGCACCTGTCCTGCAACCTCACCGGCGGGGTCTTCGTGAACCAGTCGGCGGCGTTCTCCGACTTCCACGGCAGTGGCGCCAACGCGGCGGCGAACTCGGCGCTGACCGACGGGGCGTACGTGGCCAACCGGTTCCGGATCGTGCAGTCTCGGCGTCACGTGTAGGTGGTTGCGGTTGTGGGTTTCCGGGGCAGCCCACCCCGCTCCGGGCGGTCAGGCTTGATCCCTGCGCGGGGCGGGCTGCCCCGGAGACCCTTTGTGGGCACGGTCGTCCCGGACCATCTGGCTTTGGGGCAGCACCGGGGTCTTGCCTTGGGAGAGGTTCTTTGGGTTATGCAGTTCGGCGCATTTGTAGCTCGGTCAGGGCTGGGATGGTGGGGTGGGGGACGCGTACCCCGGTGTCTTTGAAGCCCAGGCGTTGGTAGGCGCGGTAGGCGCGGTCGTTGCCGACCACCACCTCCAGCAGCAGCTTCGGCCGGCCGCAGGCCCGTGACCAGGCAGCCACCCCGTCGATCAGCTCGCCGAGCAGGCCGCTGCCCCGCCAGGCCGGCGTGACGTACACGGCGTAGATCACGGTGAGCCCGGGTTCGTTCGGGGCGACCGTGCCACCGGCGTGTCCGACCAGCCGGCCACCCGGGTCGGCGACGAACTGCGCGTTGCCGGGGCCGGTCGAGGTGTACGCGACCCGGGCGGCGAACTCGGCGTGCGGTCGGGCCGCCGCGTCCGCCAGGGTCTCCAGGAAGGCCAACGGTGCGTCGGCGAGCATCTCCAGACGCAGTGCCCGCATCCGGGCGGCGTCCTGCGGTCGGACCCGGCGGATCTCCGCCCGCCGCAGGGCGGTCGCGCCCGTATCGGTGGTCATGCCCGCATGCCTACCACAGGGTCGGTGGCCGGCGCGGCCGAGCTGGCACGTGCAGTCATCGACGTGGATCCGGTGGAGCGAAAAAACCGGCCGGTCGGGGGCGGTCGGACTTCCCCGGAATGTGTCAGATTTGTGGCCGTGCGCGGCCGTCACTCCTCGTGTAGCGTGCGATTTCGGTCACCTTATTCAATGGTCACCATCGATCGCTGAGGTGGTGGCCGGTGGGCGTCCGGCCGTGCCGAGCGCCAGCTCAGGCAACACCGCACAGAGGGGGGAAGTGCACCGTGGTACAGGGCACCGTGAAGTGGTTCAACGCCGAAAAGGGCTACGGCTTCATCGCCGTCGACGGCGGTCAGGACGTGTTCGTCCACTTCTCCGCGATCGAGATGGACGGCTACAAGGCGCTGGACGACGGCCAGCGGGTGGAGTTCGAGATCGCCCAGGGTCAGAAGGGCCCGCAGGCCGAGCACGTCCGCGTCGTCGCCTGAGTTCCCTCCTCGATCGGCCCGGCACGTCGGGGCTGGCGGCAGGGGCGCGCAACCGGGAAGATCGTGCCCGTTCCAGCCGATGCTGAGGAGCGTTCATGACTGACCAGTCGCCCCCGCCCAACCCACCCTCAGGGCCGGGGGAGTCGGGTCCGTCCGATCCGACCGTGTCGTACGGCGGCTCCGGCGCGGCGCCGGAGACCCCCTCGGAGTGGCGGCCGGACGTACCTCCGGCTGGCCCGCCACCCGGCTGGGACCCGGCGCAGGGCGCCTGGGGTCCACCGCCGCAGGGTTGGACGTTCCCGCCCACCGGCGGCTACCCGCCCGGGTCGGGTCCCTACGGTACGCAGCCGTGGTATCCGGGGCCGCCGGTCGGCTGGTACCCGCCGGGCCACGGGTTCGACCCGAACGACCCCCTGGTCACTCCACCCGGTGCCGGTCTGGGCGGCTGGTTCAACCGGGGTGCGGGAGCGTTGCGCCGGGGCTGGCGGCAGTTGGTGCCGATCATGCTGCTCACCCAGGCGTTGCCGGCGGCCGCCCTCTCGGTGATCTCCCTCGGGGTCGACCCGACGGCGAAATGGCAGGCCCAGGTCGGCTCGGAGTCGGCTCCCGTGCTGCCGGACACCTTCGTCGCTGATCTGGTCGGCCTTCTCGTGGTGCTGGTCGGCGGCAGTCTGCTGGTCGGCCTGGTGCAGGCCGTCGGGTGGGCTGCCGGCAGTTGGGTGATCACGCAGCAGGCGTCGGGTCAGCCGGGCAGCCTGGACGCCGCGCTGCGCTACGGCCTCCGTCGGGCACTCGGACTGTGGGGATGGACCCTGCTGATCGGCCTGCTCGTCGGCATCGGCGTGTGCTTCTGCGTGCTGCCCGGCATCTACCTGACGTTCGCGCTGAGCATGGCCGGCCCGGTCTACCTCTTCGAACGCCGCAACCCGATCGGCCGGTCGTTTCGGATGTTCCACGACCGGCTCGGCCTCCTGCTCGGGCGGGTGGCCCTGGTGGCCCTGGCGGTCATCGTCGTCAACGTGATCTCCGGTGGGCTGGAGGGGGCGGGCACTGCCGCGTTCGGCACGGATCCCCTCTCGTCGCCGGGCACCGCGATCGGGGCGGTGGTGGTGATCGGTGTCACCGCCGTGCTGGTCCTGCCGGCCTACCTCGCCCAGCAGGTCGGTCTGCTGGTGACGTACGCCGAGCAGCGCGCCCATGAGGCGCCGGTGAACACTGCCGGACTGGCGACGGAACTCGGCTGAGCGGCCCCATCGTGCTTGCACTCGGCAGGGGAGAGTGCTAAACAAGTCATTGGCACTCGCATACCGTGAGTGCCAGCGGTCGGGACGGTGGGGCCAGGTTGTGCCGGTGTGGAGACACCGGGGCAGCACATGGCCGGTCGTCGCGGGCTATCCGGCCCGGCCGAAGGACGTCGTCGTCGCCAGGTGGCGACGTCCCAAGGTGCGCACACCAGGCGGCCCATCCGAGGCACACATCTCGGGTGGCCCGTGAGTGTCCAGGAGGACAACGCCGTATGGCCAAGATGATCGCTTTCGACGAAGAGGCTCGCCGCGGCCTCGAGCGGGGCATGAACCAGCTCGCCGACGCCGTAAAGGTGACCCTCGGCCCCAAGGGCCGCAACGTCGTGCTCGAGAAGAAGTGGGGTGCCCCCACCATCACCAACGATGGTGTGAGCATCGCCAAGGAGATCGAGCTCGAGGACCCGTACGAGAAGATCGGCGCTGAGCTGGTCAAGGAGGTCGCCAAGAAGACCGACGACGTTGCCGGTGACGGCACGACGACGGCGACCGTCCTGGCCCAGGCCCTGGTTCGTGAGGGCCTGCGCAACGTGGCCGCCGGTGCCAACCCGATGGCCCTGAAGCGGGGCATCGAGGCCGCGGTCGCGAGCGTCTCGGAGGAGCTGTCCAAGCTCGCCAAGGACGTCGAGACCAAGGAGCAGATCGCCTCCACCGCCTCCATCTCCGCTGGCGACAGCACCGTCGGCGAGATCATCGCCGAGGCGATGGACAAGGTCGGCAAGGAAGGCGTCATCACCGTCGAGGAGAGCAACACCTTCGGGCTGGAGCTGGAGCTCACCGAGGGTATGCGCTTCGACAAGGGCTACATCTCGGCCTACTTCATGACCGACCCGGAGCGTATGGAGGCCGTCTTCGACGACCCGTACATCCTGATCGCCAACAGCAAGATCTCGTCGGTGAAGGACCTGCTCCCGATCCTGGAGAAGGTCATGCAGTCGGGCAAGCCGCTGCTGATCATCGCCGAGGACCTGGAGGGCGAGGCTCTCGCCACCCTGGTGGTCAACAAGGTCCGTGGCACCTTCAAGTCGGTCGCCGTCAAGGCGCCGGGCTTCGGTGACCGCCGCAAGGCCATGCTGACCGACATCGCCATCCTCGCCGGTGGCCAGGTCATCAGCGAGGAGGTCGGCCTCAAGCTCGACGCCGCCAGCCTCGACATGCTGGGCCGCGCCCGCAAGGTCGTGGTGACCAAGGACGAGACCACCATCGTCGACGGTGCCGGTGACGCCGAGCAGATCCAGGGCCGGGTCAACCAGATCCGGGCCGAGATCGACAAGAGCGACTCCGACTACGACCGGGAGAAGCTGCAGGAGCGGCTGGCCAAGCTGGCCGGCGGCGTTGCGGTCATCAAGGTCGGCGCGGCCACCGAGGTCGAGCTCAAGGAGCGCAAGCACCGCATCGAGGACGCCGTTCGCAACGCGAAGGCCGCCGTCGAGGAGGGCATCGTCCCGGGTGGTGGCGTCGCGCTGGTCCAGGCCGGCAAGACCGCCTTCGACAAGCTCGACCTGGTCGGCGACGAGGCGACCGGTGCGAACATCGTCAAGGTCGCGCTGGACGCCCCGCTGCGGCAGATCGCCGTCAACGCCGGCCTTGAGGGCGGCGTCGTGGTGGAGAAGGTCCGTAACCTCGAAGCGGGTCACGGCCTCAACGCCGCCAACGGCGAGTACGTCGACCTGCTGGCCGCGGGCATCATCGACCCGGCCAAGGTGACGCGCTCGGCGCTGCAGAACGCCGCTTCGATCGCGGCGCTGTTCCTCACCACCGAGGCCGTCGTCGCGGACAAGCCGGAGAAGACCCCGGCTGCCCCGGCTGGCCCGGGTGGCGGGGACATGGACTTCTGAGTCCAGTTCCGACACACCGAACGGGGCGGGCCGCTGACGCGGTCCGCCCCGTTCGTCGTCAGGTGGGCAGTGGGCGCTGGTTGCGCCGTTTGTGTGCCCGGTCGTACGGCGGGAGCAGTTGGATCGGCGCGTCCACCATTTCCTGCGGCTGCTCGACCACCGGCGACTCACCGTCGGTGGTCATCTCGGCCAGCTGCTCGGCGTCGCCGTAGTCGAGTCGGTCGAACGGCAGTTGGCCGGGGAGTTCGCCGACCGGTTTCCAGGTGATCGGCGGGCCGTCCTCGGTCTGGTCGTCATCCGTGGTCATGGCTGCCTCCTCTACCAAGACGGTAGGGGGCGTCGATGGCCGATGCGGGCGAATGGATCTATATCCTATTTGCCCCGTTTATGCGGACAGGGTTCGTCGGTACAGGAAGAAGACCCGCTCGATTCGCGCACCCGCGCTGCCCGAGTAGAACGGCACCGGCCCTACCCAGCCGATCTCCGCCCTGGTCAGCCCCGCCGCCCGCTGGTCGGCCAGGCAGCGTCGCAGCAGCACACCACCGATACCCAGCCCCTCGGCGGCCGGCGCGGTGCCCATCGGCCCGAACCAGCTCGGCCGGGACGACCCGTAGGCGGCGAAGCCGAGCACCTCGCCACCCCGCTCCGCCAGGTGGCAGCCAGCGCCGTCCCGACCCACCGAACCGGCCAGCTCACCGTCCCAGGTGCCGCCGAAGGTGGACCGGGCGAACGCGGTGAGCGCCGGCAGGTCCGTCGGCTCCGCCCGGCGTACGGTGACGCCCTGATCGGCCAGCCGCCGCTCGGCGGTCTCGGTGGACCGCAGCGCCGGCGACCCGTCGTACGACAGGTCGGCGGTCATGTTCCAGGCGGTCCGGTCCTGCTGGTAGCCCAGCGCGAGGGCGGTGCAGACCGCCGGGGTGTAGCGGACGTCGATGCCCGGCCAGGCGTAGTACGGCGGGTTCCCGACCAGCAGCACCTCCGTCACCCCGCGCTCGGCCAGCACCCGCTCGGCCTGCCGCAGCAGTGCCCGGCCGACGCCCCGGCGGCGGTGCTCCGGGAGGACCGCGACCAGGTCCACGTGCCCGCTCCCTGGCTCGGTCGACGACACCGAGCAGAACAGCACCCCGACCAGCTCCACACCCCGGTACGCGCCCAGCCCGACCACGGGCCGGTCCGTGCTGGCTCGGGGCCAGAGCACGTCCACGATGCAAGCGGCCTCAGCGGCGTCCTCGGGCAGGTCGAGGGCCTGCTCGCAGAGCCGCACCACGGTGGGGGCCAGGTCGGCGGTCAGCTCGGTGACGGTGATCTCGGCGTCCATGGTCGCCGACCATAGATGACCGCGTGCCGGCCCGCGCTCCCGCCCGCCGGATCAGGAAGGAAACCTGCCTATTGTTGGGCGGCGCGGACGGCGGCGTACGCGTCGACCTGGCCGGCGCCTGTGACGTTCGCCGGAGCACCACAGGCGTCGGACGGGTCGTCGGAGCGGTACGTGGGCGTCGCCGCCGTGGCGGTGTCCCGCAGGATCCGCCGGGTGCGGTCCACGTCGCCGACCAACGCCGGGTTCGCCGACCA
This sequence comes from Micromonospora sp. NPDC048898, assembly GCF_043198035.1. NCBI lineage: Bacteria > Bacillati > Actinomycetota > Actinomycetes > Micromonosporales > Micromonosporaceae > Micromonospora > Micromonospora sp. NPDC048898. Next base: position 139,080 of record NZ_JBICUF010000005.1, on the reverse strand, counting down.
CATCAGCGCGACCACCCCCGCCACCTGCGGGGTCGCCATCGAGGTGCCGTCCAGTGCCGCGTACGTGCCTCCTGGCATCGCCGACACCACACCCACACCCGGTGCCAACACGTCCGGCTTACCCGTGCCGCCCGGCACCGGCCCGCGCGAGGAGAACTCGGCGACCCGCCGCTGGTCGTCCACAGCGCCCACCGTCAGCACGTCCGCGTACGGTGCGGGCGGGTCGTCGATCGACGCACACCAGGGGCCGGTGTTGCCGGCCGCGGCGACCACGAAGATCCCGGCGGCGTCCAGCGCGGCGGTGGCCGGCCGCAGCACACGGTTGTCGCACCCCTCGATGGGCGGGCAGCCCCACGAGTTGGTCAGCACCTGCGGGGCCCGCTCCGGGCGGCCGTCGGTGAACGGGTCGCCGCCGGCCGGGAAGGGCGCCAGCATGAACTGGAGGCAGGCCAGATAGTGCGCGGGGCTGCCGAGGTTGCGGTCCAGGTTGACGCAGCCCACCCACTGCGCGTCCGGTGCCACCCCGATGCCGTCGCGCCCGACCGCGCTGCCCACCGTGTGGGTGCCGTGCCCGCCCGTGTCGGTCGGGCTGCGGCTGCCGTCCCACGGGTCGTACCAGGAGTCGTCCCCGCCACGGAACCCGGCTCGCAGCGCCGGATGGGTGCCGTCCACGCCCGAATCCGAGCTGCCGACCACGATGCCCGTGCCGGTGACCCGGAGCTGGGACCACACCCGGTCGGCACCGATCTGGCGGATGTTCCACTCCGGGCCGGTGGGCGTGGGCGCGGTGCCCCGGCTCTGCCCGGCCGGGGCCGGCAGCGGGCGCAGTCGCTGGCTGACCAGCACCCGGGCCACCTCCGGTCGGCGGGCGAGCCAGGCCCGGACCGCCGGGCCGCCGTCCACCTCGACCGCGTTGACCAGGTAGTACGACACCGGGTCGAGGCGCAGCCGGTGCAACCCCCGCAACAGGTCACCCTGACTCTGCTCGGCGGTCGTCACCAGCCGCCGGTAGACCTCCGCCGCGCGGGCGTCCCGCCCGGCCCGACCGGGCTGGCCGGCCGGAAGGTCACTCAGGTCGGCCTGCGCGCGCAGCACCACGAACAGCCGCTCGCCGTGCAGGCCGGGCTGGCCGGGGCCGAGGTCGACCACGCCGAACGCCACAAGCAGCACCACGGCCGCCACCGCGGCGACCCGCCGGTTCGGGGTGCCTGCCGTGGGCCGGGCGAGCAGCACCGCGTACCCGATGGCGAGCAGGACCGCGACGGCGAGCCCGGCGCCGGCGGCGACCGCCACCCAGAACGGGATGTCCCGGGTGCCGACCAGCAGCAGGGTGATCTCTTCCGGGTCGGTGAAGGCCAGCGGGCCGAGTGCGGCCAGGCCCACCAGCCAGCCGGTCGCCGATCGGCCGGCCCGGGTGGCGTCGGCCGGGTCGACGGCGGGCCGCCAGGCCGCCGCCCACAGCGCGGCCAGCGCGAAACCCACAGGCGGCAGGATCAGCAGCGCGGGCAACTGTGCGCCGGACTGGCCGGTGCCGGCCGCGAGCAGCAGCAGCGCCACCCCGGCGACCAGTCCTCCGACCAGCACCAGCCGAGCCGGCCGGGGCGGTCGGCCGGTCGCGAACCGGGACCAGAAGGTGGCGTCCAGCAGCGTCGCGGCCAGCACCCCGAGCGCGGCGGCGGCCAGGACCGCGAGCGCGGTCTCCAGCAGCCCGCCGAGCGCGCCCAGCCAGGCCCACGGCATTAGCAGCGCCAACCCGGCGGCGACCGCGAGCAGCGGCACCGCACCGGGCCGCCGCCGTGACTGCCCCACCGACTCCACGTTCCCGGTGGCCTCGGTCCGCGTGGCGTCGCCGTCTCCGGCGGGTGCCGGGCCGCCGGCCGAGGCAACCAGCCCGGGGTACGCCTGCCGGCGCGCCGACAGGCGCACGGCGAGCGCGCTGAGCAGCGCGGCGCCGGCCAGCGCGGCGAGGTACGCCTCGTGGTGCACCGGCGGCACGACCCGCAGCAGCGTCGACACGCCGAGGACGAGTGTGGCGGCCAGCCAGACACGCCCGGTGGCCCGGACCGCCGTGGACCGGGGCAGCACGGCCAACAGCAGGGCGGGTGTGCCCACCAGCACGACGGTGGCCAGGCCGAGCACCGGCCAGAGCCAGCCGACCCGGTCGCGTCCGAAGCCCAACAGCACCTGATCGGTGAGCCAGCCACCGGCCTGCGCCGCGACGGTGACCGCGACCGTCCAACAGCCGACGAACACGGCCGCGACCACCGGCCACGGAGAACTGTGGTCGCTGCTTCCAGGGTACGCAGGCTCAGCGTGCATCCGAGAACCTTACGACCACGACGAACAGTTCCAGTCCGGCGTCGACGTGACGTGTGGTGATCAGGTGCTGAAAAGTAGGTCAGAAGCGCCGTTGGCACCTACTTTTCAGCACCTGATCGAGGAGCAGGACCGGCGGCGGCGAATGTCGACATGCCGCCGCTGCGGTTACGGTGGACTTGTGCGTGACCCCAGTATCTCCCGATCCGTCGCCGGTCAGCTCTCGCCGATCCGCCGTGCGTCCGACCTGCGCCGACTGCGCGCCGAGCGCTTCGACGTGTTGGTCATCGGCGGCGGGGTGACCGGTGCGGGTGCCGCCCTGGACGCGGCGTCCCGGGGCCTGAAGGTGGCCCTGGTCGAGGCGCGCGATCTCGCCGCGGGCACGTCCAGTCGGTCCAGCAAGCTCATCCACGGTGGCCTGCGCTACCTGGAGCAGTTGGAGTTCCACCTGGTCCACGAGGCGCTCACCGAGCGCGGGCTGCTGGCCACCCGACTCGCCCCGCACCTGGTGCGGCCGGTGCCTTTCCTGGTGCCGCTGCCCGCCGGGCGGGGTCTGCGGGACCTGCCGGCGCGGATCTTCCGCCGCTCCTACTACGGCGCCGGCGTGGCCGCCTACGACGCCTTCGCCGGCGTCTTCGGCGCCGGCCGGGGCATGCCACTGCACCGGCACCTGACCCGGGAGGGCGCCCGGCGGATCTTTCCGAGTCTGCGGGCCGACGCGGTGGCCGGGGCGATCCGCTACTACGACGGTCAGGTCGACGACGCCCGGCTGGTCGTCACCCTGGCACGGACCGCGGCCAGCCTCGGCGCCACGGTGGTGAGCAGCGCCCGAGCAGTCGGGCTGATCCGGCAGGCGCGTGAGGTGACAGGCGTACGCGTCCGGGACCTGGAGATGCCGGCGGGCTCACCGGACGCGGAGTTCGAGGTGCAGGCCCGTACCGTCATCGCCGCCACCGGGGTGTGGAGCGACGACATGTCCCGGATGCTCAACGACGTGGGCCTGCGGCCCGGCGTCCGGGTGCGCGCCTCCAAGGGGGTGCACCTGGTGGTGCCCCGTTCGGCGATCACCGGCGAGACGGGGCTCATCCTGCGTACGGCGAAGTCGGTGCTCTTCGTCATCCCGTGGGGCGGGCACTGGATCATCGGCACGACGGACACCGACTGGCGACTGGACCGGTCCCACCCGGCCGCCTCGGCCCGCGACATCGACTACCTGTTGCAGCAGGTCAACACCGTGCTGGACCGCCCGTTGACCACCGCCGACATCGAGGGGGTGTACGCCGGGCTGCGACCACTGCTGGCCGGCGAGGCCGACTCGACCTCGAAACTCTCCCGGGAGCACGCGGTCTTCGAGCCGATGCTCGGGCTGCTGTTGGTGGCCGGTGGCAAGTACACGACGTACCGGGTGATGGCGTCCGACGTGGTCGACCGCGCCGTCCGCCGGCTCGGCGGCGCGCGCTCGTCGCGTACCGCCGATCTGCCTCTGCTGGGAGCGGATGGGTTCCCGGCGATGTGGCGGGACCGGGCCGACCTGGCCCGCCGGCACGGCGTGCCGGTGGGCGTGGTGGAGCACCTGCTGGAGCGGTACGGCACCCTCACCCTGGACCTGTTGGCGCTTGTCAACGCCGACCCGCTGCTCGCCTCCCCGCTGGCCGGCGCCCCGGAGTACCTGGCCGCGGAGGTCGCCTACGCGACGCGGGCCGAGGGTGCGCTGCACCTGGAGGACGTGCTGACCCGGCGGACCCGGATCTCGTTCGAGACCAGCCACCGAGGGTTGGAGTCGGCGGAGCACACCGCCGAGCTGATGGGTGCGGTGCTCGGCTGGGACGCGGCGACCCGGGCCCGGGAGGTCGAGCACTACCGCGCCCGGGTGGAGGCGGAGCGGCAGTCGCAGTTGATGCCGGACGACGCCGCGGCGGACGCGGCCCGGTTGGGCGCTCCGGACGTCCGGGGTTACGCGGCCGACCGGGGTGGCGACGACCAGGCTTGGCTGCGTCCGTCCGCTCTGTGACGAATTGCGACGTTACCGAAGGGTAACCGGCGATACCGGCCCGGATGGTGGTTTCGAACGCTACCTACGGTGGGGTAGGTTTCCGCGCGTGCTACCCCGCGCGCACCCTCGTCTGCTCGTACCTCTTCTCGCCGTCGCGCTCGGCGGTGCCCTGGCCGGGTGTTCGCTCTTCGACCGGGACGAGCCGGGCACACCGCAGGCACAGTCGTCCGTCTCGGCCGGTGGCGGCGCGCAACTGGAGATCCCCACCACGGTCGCCGCCGGCCAGGTCAGCCTGATTCAGCGGCTCGGCGAGGACGGCCCACTGCGCACCCTGAGCGTCGAGCGCGACGGCGCGTGGCAGTGCGTCGACTGCGCCGGCGACGGGGTCACCTCCCGGGGCACGCTCGCCCGGGAGCTGACCGAACGGCTGCAGGTGCTGCTCGCGACCCCGGCGCTGGCCGATGAGACAGATCAGGCCCGGCGGTACCGGACCACCTGCATCGACGCGCTGACGTCCAGCCTCCTGACCTCCACCGGGCTGATCACCTCGCAGGACTGCCCCGGTGAGGAGCGCACTCCGGTCGCCGGGGAGATCCTGCTGCTGCTCACGCAGGCGACCCCGGCCGAGATCAAGGGCTGACTCCGGGCCAGCTCAGAGCACCTTGCCCGGGTTGAGCAGACCGGCCGGGTCCAACGCCGACTTGATCGCCTGGTGCACCCGGACGCCGACCGGCCCGATCTCCCGGGCCAACCAGTCCCGCTTGAGCAGTCCCACCCCGTGCTCTCCGGTGCAGGTGCCGCCGAGGTCCAGGCCGAGCCGCATGATCTCGTCGAACGCCCGCCGGCCCCGCCGCACGCTCGCCGGGTCGGCCCGGTCGACCACGATGTTCGGGTGCATGTTGCCGTCCCCGGCGTGCCCCACCACGCCGATCGGCACCTCGCACTCCGCCGCGATCCGGGCCACGCCGTCCAGCAGCGCGGCGAGCGAGCCACGCGGCACCGCCACATCGTCGATCACCAGACCGCCGTTGCCGCCCGGGTAGGTGTCGGCCGCGAACTTCTCCATCGCCGGGTGGGCCAGTCGCCGCGCCTGCAACAGTGCCGCCGCCTCCACCGCGTCGGTGGCCGCGTACACCTCGTCGGCGCCGGCCGCCACGCACACCTCGGCCAGGTCGGCCAGGTCGTCGGCGGCCCGGGTGCCGGTGTCCGTGGCGGCCAGCAGCAGAGCCTGCGCGTCGGTCCGCAGCCCCATCGGCTGGTACGCCTCGATCGCGGCCAGGTGGGTCTGGTCGAGCAACTCCAGCAGGCTGGGGGTGAGCCCACGCGCCGCGATCTCGGCCACCGCCGCGCCGGCCGCCGCCGTGGACGGAAAGACCGCCACCATGGTCAGCGAGTCGGCCGGCGCGGGCCGCAGCGCCACGGTCACCTCGGTGATTACGCCGAGGGTGCCCTCCGAGCCGACGAAGAGCCGGGTCAGGTCGTAGCCAGCCACCCCCTTGGCGGTACGCCGGCCGGTGCGCAGCACCTCACCCGAGGCGAGCACCACCTCCAGGCCGAGCACGTACTCGGTGGTCACGCCGTACTTCACGCAGCACATGCCGCCGGCGTTGGTGGCCACGTTGCCGCCGATCGTGGACGACTCCCAGGAGCCGGGGTCCGGCGGATACCACAACCCCTGCTTGGCCACCGCCCCGGCCAACGCCGCGTTGACCACCCCCGGCTGGACCACCGCGATCCGGCTCACCGGGTCGATCTCCCGGATCTCGTTCATCGCGACGGTGCTGAGCACCACCGCGCCGTCCACCGCGTTCGCCGCGCCGGCCAGCCCGGTCCGCGCGCCCTGCGGCACCACCGGTACGCCGTGTCGGGCCGCCGCCCGGACCACCGCGACCACCTGTTCGGTGCTGCGCGGGCGGGTCACCACCAGCGGGGTGCCGGCCGGGCACAGGTCGGCCTCGTCCCGCTGGTGCGTGCGCAGCAGATCCGGGTCGGTGAGCACGGCGTTCTCGCCCAGGGCGGCACGCAGGTCGTCGAGGAGTCCGGTGGGGGCCATACCGCCGAGGCTAGGTCGCCGACCACCGATCATCAACGCGGGCTAGCTTGGGCACCATGCTCTACCTGGACCGGCCGGCCTGGCCGTGGCGCGGTCGGCTCTGGTCGCACCTGATCAGCGACGTCTCGTACGCCGAACTGCACGCCTTCGCCGAGGCACTCGGTGCGCCCCGACGCGGCTTCGACCGGGACCACTACGACATCCCGGCCGACCGGTTCGCGGCGGCGGTGTGGCTGGGCGCGCAGGTGGTGCCGAGCCGGGAGCTGGTCCAGTTGCTCCGCGCCGCCGGTCTGCGCCGCCCGAAACACCTGGTCAGCCCGCACCCGTCGGCGGCACCGCAGCGGTGAGCGTGGCCAGTTCGCGGCGCACGTTGCCCCGGGCGGGCTCCTCCCACCGGTCGGCCAGCGGCGCCAGCCGGAACAGCGCGGGCAGCGCCAACAGGCCGCCCAGCACGGCGGCCCGCCCAGCCCGGAACGCGGGCTCCGGCACGTGCGCGTACTCCCGTCGGATCGCCGCCGCGTACCTGTCGTAGACGGCCGGAGGTGCGGCCAACACGGCCAGGTCCGCGTCGCACAGCAGGGCGCCGTCCCGATCGTCCGGGCCCACGGCGTGTCCGGCCGTCAGTAGCACCAGCCGGCGTATCTCGGCCGCCGTGGACATCGGCACCCCGAGCCCGGTGAGCACGCTCTCGGCCAGCGCGGCGCTGTCCTGTTCGTTGGCGTCACCCGCGGCCCGGGGGTCGTAGACCGCGTCGTGCCACCAGGCCGCCAGCCGCACCAGGTCGGCCCGGTCGGCCAGCCCGGCGTGCTGGTCCACCACGTCGAGCACAGCCGTCAGGTGGGTCACCGTGTGGTAGTGCCGGTGCGGCTCCCGCCACCGGTCGAGCAGTTGCTCGCCGGCACGGGTCGACCCCGCGTCCGCCCTCGCACCAGCACCCCGGGCTGCCGCCCGCCACCGTTCCAGGAGATCGACCACCGCCCGAGTCTGCCGCATCCCACCCAGGCCGCGCGGCGCGGCAGGATTCAGCGGGCCGGTCAGGGCGCGCCGCGCGGCAGGATGCCGCATCCCGGTCAGGGCGCGCGGCGCGGCAGGATTCAGCGGGCCTGTCCCGGGTAGTCGCGCCCATGGCCGTGGCCCGGGACAAGCGACCACCCGTGGTGCGACGCACCGCACTACGCGAAGGGCTGGTGGACGTCGACGGCGCACGCATCGCCGAGGCCACCCAGCAACTGCGCCATCGCGGCCGGGCCACCCTGCACGACCGGCTGCACCGGGTCCGGATGGCCGGTGGACTGGCCGTGCAGGCGGGACTGGCCGCCGGGCTGGCGTACCTGATCTCGCACAAGCTGCTCGGCAACCCGCAACCGGTCTTCGCGCCGATCTCCGCGGTCGGCACCCTGGCCGCGTCGGTCGGCCAGCGATTCCGCCGGACCGTCGAGCTGATCGTCGGGGTCGGGGTCGGGGTGTTCGTCGGCGACCTGCTGATCTACCTGCTCGGCACCGGGGCCTGGCAGCTCGGCCTGGTGGTCACGGTGGCGATCCTGCTCACCATCTTCGCCGGAGCGAGCGTCGCCATCGTCATCCAGGCGGCGGCCACGGCGGTGCTGATCGTCACGCTGAGCCCTTCGACGCAGAACCTGGAGATCCCCCGCTTCGTCGACGCGTTCCTCGGCGGCGGGATCGCGCTGCTGGTGACCGCGGTGCTGCTGCCGCTGAACCCGCTCCGGGTGATCAACCGGGCTGCCCGACCCGCCCTGGACCTGCTCGCCGCCCAGCTCGACGCCACCGCCGACGGGCTGCGCAGCCGGGACCGGGCCAGCATCCAGCGGGCCCTGGACCGGCTGCGCAACAACAAGGACGAACTGGCCACGCTGGCCGAGGCGATCGAGGGCGCGAAGGAGACCGCCACCCTCTCCCCGGCCCGCTGGCACCGCCGCAGCGAGCTGACCCACTACGCGGAGGCGGCCGAACCGATCGACCGGGCGATGCGTAACAGCGGCACGCTGATCCGCCGGTCCGTCACGCTTGTCGAGGACGAGGAACCGGTGCCGGATCCGATGCCGGACGCGATCGGTCACCTCGCCGAGTCGGTCCGGCTGCTCAAACACGAGTTCGCCGTCGGCGAGGAACCAGCGAAGGCCCGGGAGCGGTCGCTGCGGGCGGTCAGCGAGGCTGGCCGGGCGTACGGTGCCGGCGTCGGATTCTCCGGCAGCGTGATCGTCGCCCAGATCCGGACCACCGCCAGCGACCTGCTGGTGGCCTCCGGCATCGAGCAGGAGGAGGCGAACCGGTGGATCCGCACCGCCTTCGGCGAGCAGGAGCGACCGGCCGGTGAGCCGGCCGAGGCGGGCGAGGCACCGAAGCCGCCCACCGCGCCGCCGGTCGGCTGAGCGGCCCCCGTTGCCGGGCCGGGCCTCAGCCCAACTCGGCGAGCGCCGCGAGGAGCCGGTCCACCTGGTCGACGGTGCTGCCCAGGCCGATGCTGGCGCGCAACGCGGTGGGCGGAAGGTCCCGTCGGCCGCTGCGCCCGGCCGCCTCGGTGAGTAGCCGCCGGGCCAGCGGGTGGGCACAGAACAACCCGTCGCGTACGCCGATCCGGTGTTCGCTGGCCAGCCGCGCGGCCACGTCGGCGGAGTCCCAGCCGGCCACCACGAACGAGACGATGCCGACGCGGGGCGCGTCCGGGCCGAAGGTGCGCAGCTCCACCACGTGCGGCAGGGCGGCGATGCCGGTCCGCAGTCGGGCCAGCAGCGCCTGCTCACGGGCGGCCAGCGCGACCCGGTCGGCGTCGTCGAGCGCCGCGCACACCGCCGCCAGCGCCACCGCGCCCAGCAGGTTCGGGGTGCCGCCCTCGTGTCGGGCCGGGCCGGTCGTCCAGGTCACGTCGTGGGTGGCCGGCCCGACGTGGCTGGTGGCGCCCCCACCCGCCAGGTACGGCGGGGCGGCGTCCAGCCAGTCCGCCCGGCCGATCAGCACGCCCGCGCCGAACGGCGCGTACAGCTTGTGGCCGGACACGGCCAGGTAGTCGACGTCGAGCGTGGGCAGGTCGACCGGGGCGTGCGGGGCGAGTTGCGCGGCATCGAGCACGATCCGGGCACCGTGCCGGTGGGCCACCCGGGCCAGCTCGGCGACCGGCCACCGCTCACCCGTCACGTTGCTCGCACCGGTCACCGCGACCAGCACCGGCAACGCCGGGCTGCTGCCCCGGCGCAACTCGGTGAGGGCGGCGGCGAGGTCGCGTACCGCCCCGGCGGGATCGCCGGGCACCGGCAGTCGCACCGAGCCGCGTGGCCAGGGCAGCAGGTTGGCGTGGTGCTCGCCCGCGAAGGTGACGACTGTCGTGCCGGCCGGCAGCGCCCGCCCCAGCAGGTTGAGCGCGTCGGTGGTGTTGCGGGTGAAGAGCACGTGGTCGTCGGCGCGGGCGCCGAAGAAGTCACCGATCGTCTGCCGGGCCTGCTCGTACGCGAGGGTGCAGCGCCGGGACAGCGCTCCCGCGCCGCGATGCACACTGGCGTACCAGGGCAGCAGCTCGGCCACGGCGTCGGCGGCGGCCCGCGCGCACGGTGCGGTGGCCGCGTAGTCCAGGTTGGTCTCACCAGGCACACCGAGGACGTCGAGGGGCGCCGACGAGGCGGGCGCGACGGTGGGCAGGGTGGGCAGCGAGGGAACGAGGGTGACGGGCACGCCGGAACCTCCGGGGTCAGGGACCCCGGGTGCGGCATCGGGACGGGGTCCGCGCTTGCCCAGCACGCCGATCGGGCTGGGCCCGGTCATCACCCGGGGCACCCCACCGCGAACTCGACGAGGGTTGCCGGCCAGCAAGCCGGGGCTTGACGCTGGCGCTCGTGACCTGCCCGCAGCATAGCGCTGCCGATGCGACCGGACCAGCCGGCGGCGGATGGCTACGCTGACCGCATGGCCGACACCCCGCCCGGTTCACCGCTGCCGTCGCCGCCGCCCGTGCCCGCGGCCCAGTCCACCGGCGAGGCGCCCCCGATGCCGCAGCACAGCAAGGTCTGGCGGTTCCTGGCGCTGGCCGGGGTGGCGGTGTTCATCGCCGCGTGCGCGTCGTTCATCGTCCTCAAGCTCGGCCAGTCGCTCGGGCTGGAGGCGCTGCTCGTCGGCCTGCTCGCGGCCGTCCTGCCGGTGCCGGTGCTGGTCGCCTGCTTCCTCTGGCTGGACCGGTACGAGCCGGAGCCACTGAGGTACCTGGTCTTCTGTTTCACCTGGGGGGCGTTCGTCGCCACCGCGGCCTCACTCAAGGTGAACGGGTTCGCCGCCGGGCGGTTCGCCGACTGGGGGCTGCCGGACGCGCTCACCGGCGTGCTGGTGGCACCCTTCATCGAGGAGCTGACCAAGGCGCTGGGCCCGATCCTGCTGCTGGTGTTCCGCCGGCGGGAGTGGTCCGGGATCACCGACGGCCTGGTCTACTGCGGGCTGTCCGCGGTCGGCTTCGCGATGGTGGAGAACATCCTCTACCTGGGCGGTCTGGGCTATGCGGCGGGTGTCGAGCGCTATGGCCCGGTCACCGGCATCCAGCAGGTCATCGGGATCTTCATCCTGCGGATCCTGCTGTTCGGGTTCGCCCACCCGCTCTTCACCTCGATGACCGGTGTGGGGCTGGGCATCGCGGCCCGGACGGCGGACCGGCGGGTCCGGGTGCTCGCCCCGATCGCCGGCCTGCTGCTGGCGATGATGTTGCACGGCACGTGGAACCTGCTGCCCACGCTGACCCAGGCCACCGGCGAGGCGTTGATCATGCTGTACGGCTTCCTGGGTCTCATGGTGCCGGTCTTCTTCGGCGTGGTGGGTCTCGCGCTCTGGCTGCGCGCCTGGGAGGGGCGGCTCACCGAGCGGACCCTGCCGGACTACGTACGCGCCGGCTGGTTGACCCCGCCCGAGGTGGCCGCGCTGAGCAGCCTCGGCAGGCGGCACGCGGCCCGCAGTTGGGCGCGGCGGGTGGCCGGCGACGCCGGGGTGCGGGCGATGCGCGGCTACCAGTCCGCCGCCACCCGACTGGCCCTCCTGCGCGACGGGACGCTGCGCGGCCTGGACCGCCAGCCCGCCGACCAGGAGCGGACCGCGCGGGAGGAGCGGGAGTTGCTGGACGCGATCGGCGCGTACCGGTCGTACTTCGTCGGTCGGGACCCGCAGGCCCCGGCGGGGGTCTGGGACGGCAGCCGCTACCACCTGCGCTTTCCCGACGGTACGCAGCGGGCGGTGGACGCGCCGGACGAGCCGGTGGTGCCGATCCCGGTGGTGCTGGTCCCCGCGCCAACGCCGCCGGTGGGCTATGCCCCGCCCGGCTGGCCCGGCCTGCGCTCGGCGGCCCCGTGGCCGCCGGGTCACCCCTGACGGCCGGTCGGCGGCCTCAGGTCATCAGGGTGGTGAGGAAGTCACCGAAGCCCTGGAACATCGCGATCAGCGCGCCCCCGATGGTCTTGAACATCTGCGCGGCGCCATCCGGCCGGAAGGCCACGAAGTAGATCAGGAACGCGACACTGCCCCAGGTCAGCAGCTTCTTGACGAATACTGGCATCGTCCCTCCCCAGGGCCACGGTCGCCGGATGGCTTCCCGTCGTGCGGCCGGGCAAACGATGCGCGGCGCGGCCCGGTGACCGGGGGAGGTACGTCAGAGGTAGAGGCCGGTGGGGTCGTTCTCGATCCGCTCGGCGGCCACGGCGTGCACGTCGCGTTCCCGCAGCAGCACGTACCCGCGGCCGTGCAGCTCGACCTCGGAGCGGTCGTCCGGGTCGAAGAGCACCCGGTCGCCGGAGACGATGGCGCGAACGTTCGGCCCCACCCCGACTGCCGTGGCCCAGGCGAGGCGCTTGCCCACCGCGGCGGTCGCCGGGATGACGATGCCGGCGGTGGAGCGACGCTCGCCCTCGCTGCCCTCCATCCGCACCAGCACGCGGTCGTGCAGCAGGCGGATCGGCAGGCCGGCGTCGAGATCATTGTCGGCGGTCACGCCGCAGACGCTACCGTGTCGCCAGCGGTGGTTACGCCGGTGGTGGTCGGGGCATTGTGTGGCGGAACTGCCCTACCGTGCCGAGAACGGACGTATGCTGTCCGACCTGCCGCCGTGGGCGGACCGGTTTCGTTGCCAGGAGGTGCGCTTGAGCCGCTTCGAGCGGGTACGCGGGCGGCTCCGCCGCGTCTACCAGTCACGACAGGAGTCGGCGCGGGCCGACGAGAGCGTGCCGGCTGACGCGGTGAGCGACGCGTCGGAGGCGGCACGGGTGGCGTCGCCGGCCGCGCCGGGGCCGGTCGCGCCACCGACCGCCACTGTCGTCGGCGCGGAACCCTCGGTGGACCTGCACAGTTCGACCTCCAGCCGGGACGACGCGGACGTCCCACACGGGCTGCGGATCGCCGCGGCCTGGTGCTGGCGGCTGATCGTGATCGGTGTGGTCGCCTGGGCTCTGCTCCGGATCGTCAGCACCGTCAAGATCGTGATCATTCCGCTGGCCATCGCGTTGCTGCTCTCCGCGCTGCTCGCGCCGGCGGTGGGCTGGTTGCTGCGGGCCCGACTGCCCCGGTCGCTGGCGACGGCGGTGGTGCTGGTCGGCGGTCTCGCCGCGGTGATCGGCACGCTGACGCTTGTGGTCAACGAGTTCATCCGCGGTGTGCCGGAGCTGAGCGAGAAGTCCTCGGAGGGCGTCCGGCAGATCCAGAACTGGCTGAAGACCGGCCCGCTGCACCTCTCCGACACGCAGCTCGACCGCTACATCGACGAGGCGCAGGCCTGGATCAACGACAACACCTCGAAGTTCACCAGCGGTGCCCTGAGCACCGCCGCGACGCTGGCGGAAGTGCTGACCGGCACGCTGCTGGTGCTGTTCGCGACGTTCTTCTTCCTGCGTGACGGCAACCGGATCTGGCGCTTCCTGGTCCGGCTGTTGCCGGTGGCCGCCCGGTGGAAGGTCGACGACGCGGGCCGGGCCTCCTGGCACACGCTCGGCGCCTACGTCCGAGCGACAGTGCTGGTGGCCTTCATCGACGCGGTCGGCATCGGCATCTTCCTGGTCGTCTTCGACATCCCGTTCGCCTTCCCGCTGGCCGCGCTCGTCTTCCTCGGCGCGTTCATCCCGATCGTCGGCGCGGCGCTCTCCGGTGGCGTGGCGGTGCTGGTGGCGCTCGTCGACAGCGGCCCGGGCATCGCGTTGATCATCCTGGGAGCGGTGATCGCCGTGCAACAGATCGAGGGGCACGTCCTCCAACCGCTGATCATGGGCCGGGCGGTCGCCCTGCACCCGCTTGCCGTGATCATCGGCATCGCCGCCGGTGTCGTCCTCGCCGGCATCACCGGTGCGCTCGTCTCCGTGCCGCTCATCGCCGTGTTGAACACCGCGGTCCGCCGGCTCGCCGCCCGCCGGGTCCCGGACACCCCGCCCGACGCCGTGGTCGTCGCCTCCCACGCCCCCTGACCAACTGGCGGGTTCAGGACTTGGCGAGGCGTTCCAGGGCGCCGCGGGCCACCTCGGGACGGGTCGTGTACCAGAAAGGCGGCAGCGAACGGCGCAGGAACGGCCCGTAGCCTCGGGCCGTCTCCAGCCGGGAGTCGAGCACCGCGACCACACCCCGGTCGCCGGTCGCCCGGATCAGCCGGCCCACACCCTGAGCCAGCCGCACCGCCGCGATGGGCACGCTCACGGCGGAGAAGCCGGAACCGCCACCCGCGTCCACGGCCGCCGCGCGGGCCGCCGCCAACGGCTCGTCCGGCCGCGGGAAGGGCAGCCGGTCGATGACGACGAGCTGACAGGCGTCACCCGGCACGTCCACCCCCTGCCAGAGCGACATCACCCCGAACAGGCAACTGGCGCGATCCTCCCGGAAGCGCCGGACCAGCAGCGGCAGCGCCTCCTCACCCTGCAACAACACCGGCAGGTCGGTCCGCGCGCGCAGCAGCTCCGCCGCCTGCTGCGCGGCCCGCCGAGACGAGAAGAGCCCCAGAGTACGACCACCGAGTGCCTCGACAAGCGCCAGCAGCTCCTCCCCGGCGGCGTCGGGCAGCCCGGAGACACTGGGCCTGGGCAGGTGCGCGGCGACGTAGAGGATGCCCTGGCGGGCGTAGTCGAACGGCGACCCGACGTCGAGCGACCGCCAACCGGGTCCCTCGGTCGCCGGGACGACGGCACTGGGGGCGGCCTCGCCGGCAAGCCGACGGCCTGGCGCCTCGGCGGCCGGGCGACCCGGGCCGGTGCGGGCGGCCAGTGCGGCCGCGGCGGGGGACGGCGGGGCGGGCGGCGGCGCGTCCAGCCCGAGGGCGCGGGCCACCGTGTCGAACCGGCCGCCCAACGCCAGGGTTGCCGAGGTGGCGACGACTGTGCGTTCGTCGTACAGGTGGGTGGCGAGGGTGCCCGCGACCGACAGCGGCGCGACCACGAGTGCCCGGCGGCTGCCGCTGTCGTTCTTCTCCACCCAGGCCACGTCGTGCTCGGCCTCCTCCAGCAGCCGCTGCGCGGTGGTGGACAGCTCGTCCAGTGCTGCCTTGGCCTGCTGCTTGCGGACCGGGTCGGGGTCATCGGCCTTGATGTCGCCGATCGCGTCCAGTGCGGAGCGGGTCGCCGCGTCGAGCAGCGTGCACGCCTCCCGCAACGGCGTCGGCAGCCCGGCGGTGAGCCGCCCCGCCGGCGCCTCGGCCAGCCCGACCGCGAGGGCGTCACCGGCCGCGGTGAGCGACTCGGCGGTCTCCGGCCGCAGCAGCGTACGGGCCCGGCGGGTGGTCCGGTCGATCAACTCGGGCACCAGCTCCGACTGCGCGGCGGAGGAGACCCGGTCGGCCAACTCGTGCGCCTCGTCGACGATGAGCAGCTTGTGCGGTGGCACGATGTGCCGGTCGGCGAGCATGTCGACCGCCAGCAGGCTGTGGTTGGTCACCACGATGTCGGCCTCCCGGGCTCGGGCCCGCGACGCCTCGGCGAAGCACTCCTGCCCGAACGGGCAGCGGGTCGCACCGACGCACTCCCGGGCCGGCATCGACACCAGCCGCCAGGCCTGGTCGTCGACGCCTGGGTCCAGCTCGTCCCGGTCGCCGGTGGCGGTCTTCTCGGCCCAGTCGCGCAGCCGCTCGACCTGCTTGCCCAACCGGCCCGCCTCACCGAGCCACTTCGTCCCGGCGCCGGGGCGGGCCGCCGGGGCGTCGAAGAGCGTGTCCTCCGGCTCCTCCTCGGTGGAGTTGTCCAGTCGGGCGAGGCAGAGGTAGTGGTGGCGACCCTTGAGCACCGCGAAGGTGGGCCGACGGCCGAGCACCGGCTCGACCGCGTCGGCGAGCCGGGGCAGGTCGTGGTCGACGAGCTGGGACTGCAACGCCAGGGTGGCCGTGGAGACCACCACCGGGCCGTCCACGGTGAGCGCCGGGGCGAGGTATGCCAACGACTTGCCGGTGCCGGTGCCCGCCTGCACGAGCAGATGCTCGCCGCCGGCCACGCACTCCTCGATCGCCGTGGTCATCTGCAGCTGGCCGGGCCGTTCCGCACCGCCGGGCACCGCGCCGACCGCAGCCGCCAGCAGCTCCGTGCCGCTGGGCCGGGCACCCCGGCGCCGACCCTTCGCACGGGCCGATGGGGTGGCGGAACCGGTGGCGGTGCGGGGCGGAGTCACCGTGCGACGGTACCCGCCGCCGCCGACACCGGACGCGCCCATCCGCCGCGTGGCGCGCCGCCGACCGGGCTGGTCGTCGTGGGCACGTCGTCCGGTTACGGCCGCGCTACGACGCGTGGCCGGTATCGGTTAGGGTGCGAATCATGCCGAGCGACATGGTCCGCGTGATCTACCGCAAGTACGACGGCAGCGCCCACCGCGACTACCCGGCCCGCCGGCTCACCGAGGACGACCTCGGCATCTGGCTCGGCGTCCCCCAGGGCACCGAGTCGGTCTACCATGGCCGGCCGTCGGTGGAGAAGATCCCGTTCGTCCTGCTGGTGCCACACCGCGCCTGGTGGACGGCGATGTTCAACCCGCCGCCGCGCACCAGCGAGGTCTACTGCGACATCACCACCCCGGCCCGCTGGGAGTCCGGCGACACCGTCCACCTGATCGATCTGGACCTGGACGTCGTCCGCCGTCGCGCCACCGGCCTGGTGGAGCTGCTCGACGAGGACGAGTTCGCCGAGCACCGGGCGCGCTTCGGTTACCCGGACGACGTGGTCGCCGAGGCCGAAGCGGCGGCGCAACGGCTCTTCGGGGCGCTCGGTGACGGCACCGAGCCGTTCGCCACCTCGTACCGCAAGTGGTTGGCCCTGGTGGTCTGACACCCCGGCCGGCTCACCAGCGCGGCGGCCAGCGGTCGTCGTCGAGCAGCGATGGCAGGTCGGCCAGCTTCTCCGGGTTGATCTGGTTGTAGCGCGTGCCGGCAGCCCGCGCCTGACGGACAGCCGGTGCGCGGACCGGGCCGACCGGTGGTGGGGTGGGGCGGGCCCCGGCGCGCGGATCGCCTGCGGGTGGGCGATGATCCGTGGATGAGCGCACCCCAGCAAGGGCAGATCGTGGCACCGGACGGCGGCTCGGTACGGGAGCTGCTGCGGGTCAGCGCACCTGTGGATCTCAGCGCGGTCGACCCGCGCTCCACGCCCGGCGTGCCGAGCACGGCGGGGCGCGGCGAGCACCGTAAGGCCTGGGCGCGGGAGCAGGTGGAGTTGGTCGGCGGCGAGTTGGGCCGACAGCAGGAGATGCTCTTCGCGATGGCCAAGACCGGGTCGGACCGGCCGCCACGCCGGGTGCTGCTGGTGCTCCAGGCGATGGACTGCGGTGGCAAGGACGGCACGATCAAGCGGGTGGCCGGCGCGATGAACCCGCTGGGCCTGCACATCCGCTCGTTCGGGCCGCCGACGCGCCAGGAGTTGCGGCACGACTTCCTGTGGCGGATCCGGCGGGAGTTGCCGCCGCCGGGGTACGTGGGGATGTTCAACCGCTCGCACTACGAGGACGTGTTGATCGCCCGGGTCGGTTCGTTGGTGCCGGAGGCGACCTGGCGGGCCCGCTATGACGAGATCAACGCGTTCGAGCGGAAGCTGACCGAGGACCGGGTGACCGTGATCAAGGTGATGCTGCACATCTCGTACGCCGAGCAGGGCAAGCGCCTGCTGGAACGACTCACCGACCCGCACAAGCACTGGAAGTACAACCCCTCCGACGTCGACTCCCGGTCGCACTGGGACGACTACCAGGCCGCGTACGCCGAGGCCCTCAGCCGGTGTGGCACGGACGCCGCGCCCTGGTTCGTGGTGCCGGCGGACCGCAAGTGGTATCGGGACTGGGCGGTGGCCCATCTGCTGCGTGAGACGTTCGACACCCTCGACCTGGGGTATCCGGCTGCCGATTTCGACGTCGAGCACGAGCGGGAGCGGTTGGTTGCTGGGGGAGTGGGTGCGGGTGGGACTGTCGAGATGAACAGCAGGTGAACGACCGGTGAATGACGCCTGGCCAGGGGTGGGCCGGCGAATTCACGGTTCCGCCGTTTCCTAGCATTCACCGAGCGGGTGCCCGACGGGTGCCGCCACCCTTCCACCGACGCGACGAGGTCTGTGCTGTGAAGTTTTCCTTCCGCCCCACCGAGGGCGCCTTCTACGAGCTCTTCACCAGGGCCGCGCAGAACCTGGTCCGGGGTACCGCGCTGCTCAACGAGCTGGCCCTGCCCGGCGTGGACGTGCAGTCGGTCAGCGAGCGGTTGACCGAGGTCGAGCACGACAGTGACCAGATCACCCACGACCTGTACAAGAAGATCAACTCCACATTCATCACGCCGTTCGACCGGGAGGACATCTACCGGCTCGGCTCGCTGCTCGACGACGTGATGGACCATCTGGAAGCGGTCGGCGACCTGCTCTACCTGTACGGGCTGACCGAGCTGCCGGCGCTGCCCCGCGAGCTGCACGAGATGGTCAACGTGCTCGACCAGCAGGCCAAACTGACCGCCGACGCGATGCCCCGGCTGAAGTCGATGAAGGATCTCGAGGACTACTGGATCGAGTGCAACCGGCTGGAGAACGAGGGCGACCGGATCAACCGGCAGTTGCTCGTGCGCCTCTTCTCCGGTGAGTACGACGCGTTGACGGTGCTGAAGATGAAGGAGGTCGCCGACGAGTTGGAGGCCGCCTGCGACGCCTTCGAGCACGTGGCCAACACGGTCGAGACCATCGCGGTCAAGGAGTCCTGATCCGGTGACTTTCACACCCGAACTCATCGCCGTCCTGGCGGTGATCGGGGTAGCCCTGGCGTTCGACTACACCAACGGCTTCCACGACGCCGCCAACGCGATCGCGACAAGCGTCTCCACCCGGGCGCTGACCCCCCGGATCGCCCTCGGCCTCGCCGCCGTCGGCAACTTCGTCGGTGCACACTTCGGTGCCGGTGTGGCCAAGACCGTCGGCGACGGCCTGGTCACCCTGCCGACCGGGGTGAACAGCCTCGGTGTGGTCTTCGCCGGGGTGCTCGGAGCGATCGCCTGGAACCTGATCACCTGGTACTTCGGTCTGCCCTCGTCGTCCTCGCACGCGCTCTTCGGTGGGCTGGTCGGCGCGACCCTGCTGTCCGCCGGCGGCATCGTGCAGTGGGGCAACATCGGCGAGAAGGTGCTGCTGCCGATGGTGCTCTCGCCGATCGTCGGCCTGACCCTCGGCTACCTGCTGATGCTTGCCATCCTCTGGCTGTTCCGCAAGGGGCAGCCGGGCAAGCTCAACCGGGGCTTCCGGTGGGCGCAGACCGTCTCCGCCGCCGCCATGTCGGTGGGCCACGGCATGCAGGACGCCGCCAAGACCATGGGCATCGTGGTGCTGGCGCTCTACACCGGTGGTTTCCAGGAGAGCAAGACGCACATCCCGGGCTGGGTGTTCTGGACGTCGGCGACGATGCTGGCCCTCGGCACGTACGCCGGTGGCTGGCGGATCATCCGCACCCTCGGTCGCAAGATCATCGACCTGGGACCGCCGGAGGGTTTCGCCGCCGAGACGGTCGCCAGCGCGGTGCTCTACTTCAACGCCCTGGTGCTGAAGGCCCCGATCTCGACCACGCACACGATCACCTCGGCGATCATGGGCGTGGGCGCGACGAAGCGGCTCTCCGCGGTCCGCTGGAACGTCGCCGGCAACATCGTGCTCGCCTGGATCATCACGTTCCCGGCCGCCGCACTGATCGCCTGCGTCACCTACCTGCTGGTCCGGCCGCTCTTCGGCTGACCGTCACGGCACCTCGACGGCCCCGGTCACCGTGACCGGGGCCGTTCGTCGTCTCACTCGTACCGCACGCCGATCTGCTCCCGCACCGTGTCCAGCAGCGCCATCACCTCAAGGGTCGTGGCGTGCGGCACCAGCGGGCTCTCGGTCAGCCCGGCCGCCAGGCAGCGCTGCACCTCGATCGCCTCGTACTGGTAGCCGTTGCCGGCCCCGTCGGCGACGATCGTCTCCGGCTCAGCGCCGGCCCGGTGCAGGAGCACGGAACCCGGCCGGAAGAACGGCTCCGGCAGGTCGATCCGCCCGGTGGTGCCCGTGATCGAGGCGGTCTGCCCGCTCAACCCGACCATGCCGCAGCTCAGCGTCGCCAGCGCTCCGGTGTCGTAGCCGAACAGCATGCCGGTGTTCTCGTCCGTCCCCTCCGGGCCGAGCTGCGCCCAGGACCGGATGTGCCGGGGCACGCCGAGCAGCAGGTGGGCCAGGCTGATCGGGTAGATCCCCAGGTCGAGCAGGGCACCCCCACCCAGCGCCGCGTTGCGCATCCGGTGCTCCGGCGGGAACGGCCCGGCCACCCCGAAGTCGGCCCGGACACCGGTCACCGTGCCGATCGCCCCCTCCGCGATCAGCTCGACCACCTGGAGGATGAGCGGGTTGGTCCGCATCCACATGGCCTCCATCAGGAAGACCCCGGCGGCGCGGGCGGTGTCCACCAACTCGGTGCTGGTGGCCAGGTCGAGGGTGAACGGCTTCTCCAGCAGCACCGCCCGTCCGGCGGTCAGGCAGGTCATCGCCGCCTCGTGGTGCGCGGAGTGCGGAGTCGCCACGTAGATCGCGTCGACCTCCGGGTCCGCGGCCAACTCCACCCAGGAGCCGTACGCGCGCTTCGCGCCGTACGTGTCGGCGAAGCGGCGCGCGCTGTCGGCGGCGCGGGAACCGACCGCGACCAGTTCGGCGTCCGGCACCAGCCGGAGGTCTTCGGCGAAACGGCTGGCGATGTGGCCGGTGGCCAGGATGCCCCAACGAGTCATGCGCGGAACGCTAGTCGAGCCAGGTGAACCACCCGCCCCCCGCCCGCCCTCGCCTCGCCTCGCACGTCCTCGGGCCGACCAATCTCGTCGATCATGAAGTTGTTGCCCGGCGGCCCGGCGTGTCGTGGCAACAACTTCATGATCGACGAGGCTGGCGCGCTGCCGGCGGTCGCGCTGCCGGGAACTAGGCTCGCGGCATGAGGATCGACAGCGACGGCTTCGCCGCCCCGGCCGCCCTGGTCGAGCACGCCCGCCGGTTCCGGGCCGAGGGCGGGACCCCGGCGACGCCGCGGGTCGCGGCCACCGTGCTGCTGCTGCGTCCCACCGACGCCGACTTCGAGGTGTACGTCATCCGCCGGGTCGCCGCCATGACCTTCGGCGGGATGTACGCCTTCCCCGGCGGCGGGGTGGACCGTTCCGACTCCGCGGCACACCTGGACTGGGCGGGCCCGCCACCGACCGAGTGGGCGGGTCGGCTCGGGGTGACGCCGGACGCCGCCCAGGCGGTGGTCTGCGCCGCCGCCCGGGAGGTCTTCGAGGAGGCCGGCGTGCTGCTCGCCGGCCCGGACCCGGCGACAGTGGTGGGCGACGTCAGCGGGGACGACTGGGAGACCGCCCGGCAGCGGTTGGAGGGGCGTCAGCTGGGCTTCGCCGAGCTGCTCGCCGACCGCCAGCTCACGCTGCGATCGGATCTGTTGCTGCCGTGGAGCCGGTGGATCACCCCGGAGTTCGAGCCGCGCCGCTTCGACACGTACTTCTTCGTGGCCCTGCTGCCGGCGGGACAGCGGACCCGCGACGTCTCCGGCGAGGCCGACCACACGCTCTGGATCCGCCCGGCGGACGCGTTGACCCGGGCCCAGGCCGGCGAGCTGACCATGCTGCCGCCCACGCTTGTCACGCTGGCGCAGGTGGCGGCGGCCGGCGACCTGCCCGGCGTGGCCCAGGCGGCGGCCAATCGCGACGCCGCCACCCCGGTCACCCCACGCCTGGACCTGCCGCCGGACGGCAAGCCCCGCTTCCTGCTGACCTGACCGCAGCAGGCCCGCTCCCGCCGAAGGTCGCGCTCGAACGTCGATGTAGTGGCCTCCGTTGCGCGTGAGGCCACTACATCCTTGATCGAGCACGGACCGGGCCGGTCGGGCGAGGCCGCGCCGCGCTGGGCCGGTCTGGGTCGCGCCGGAACGGCCTCGGGTACGCGAAGGGGCGCCGGTCAGGTTGACCGGCGCCCCTCGCGGACCGGGAACCAGCGGCTCAGCCGAAGCGGCCGGTGATGTAGTCCTCGGTCTTCTTCACGCTCGGGTTGCTGAAGATCTTCTGGGTGTTGTCGTACTCGATCAGCCGGCCCGGGTCGCCGGTCTTCTCGATCGAGAAGAAGGCGGTCCGGTCCGAGACCCGTGCGGCCTGCTGCATGTTGTGCGTCACGATGATGATCGTGAACTTGTCCTTGAGCTGGAACATCAGGTCCTCGATCGCCAGCGTGGAGATCGGGTCCAGGGCCGAGCACGGCTCGTCCATCAGGACGACCTGCGGCTCGACCGCGATCGTCCGGGCGATGCAGAGCCGCTGCTGCTGACCGCCGGATAGGCCCGCGCCGGGCTTGCCCAGCCGGTCCTTGACCTCGTCCCACAGGTTCGCCGAGCGCAGCGCCTTCTCGGCCGCCTCCTCCAGGATCGACTTCTTGCGGACGCCGTTGAGCTTCAGGCCCGCCACCACGTTCTCGAAGATGCTCATGGTGGGGAACGGGTTCGGCCGCTGGAAGACCATGCCGATCGTGCGCCGGACCGCTGTGACGTCCACATCCCGGTCGTAGATGTCCTGGTCGTCGATCGTCAGGCTGCCCTCGACCCGGGCCCCCGGCAGCACCTCGTGCATCCGGTTGATCGACCGCAGGAAGGTGGACTTGCCGCAACCCGACGGCCCGATCAGGGCGGTGACCGTCTTCGGCTCGACGGTCAGGTTGATGTTCTCGATCGCCTTGAAGCCGCCGTAGTACGCGGTGACGTTCGAGGCGGAGACGCGCTTGGCCATGGTGGTACCTCCGGGGTTCATCGGCTGAGCCTGTTGCGACGGGCCAGCAGTTTCGCCGCGATCGTCAGGATGAGCACGAGGGCGACCAGGGTGAGTGCCGCGGTCCACGCCCGCTCCGGCGCGTACCTCGACGCGTCACCGGCCTGCTGGTAGACGAAGAGGGACAGCGACGACTGGCTGTTCTCGAAGGGGTTCGTGTTGATCGCGGCGCCGCCGCCGGCGACCAGCAACACCGGCGCGGTCTCGCCGGCCGCACGGGCGATGGCGAGCATGACGCCGGTGACGATGCCGGGCAGCGCCGTCGGCAAAACCACCCGCAGGATGGTCTTCCACTTGGGTACGCCGAGCGCATAGGCGCCCTCGCGCAGTGGCGGCGGGACGAGGCGGAGCATCTCCTCGGTGGACCGGACGATGGTGGGCAGCATGAGCACGCTCAGCGCGAGCGCGGCGGCGAAGCCGGAGAAGCTGGGCCGGCCGTCGTTGAACCACGGCGACACCACGAGCACCCAGAACGCCAGCACGAAGAGGCCGGAGACGATCGACGGGATGCCGGTCATCACGTCCACGAAGAAGCGGATCGCGAAGGCGAACTTGCCCCGCCCGTACTCGACGATGTAGATCGCGCAGAGGACGCCGAGCGGCACGGTGATCAGGGTGGCGATGCCGACCTGCTCCAGGGTGCCGACGATCGCGTGGTACGCGCCGCCGTTGGCGTCCCGGGCCCCGATGTTGTTCATCGAGGTCTGGAAGAAGTTGGCGTCGAGTCGCTCGGCGCCCTTGCTGACCAGCGTCCAGACCACCGAGATGAGCGGCAGCACCGCCAGCACGAAGGCGGAGTGGATCAGCGCGCTCCAGGTGCGGTTGCGAGCCGATCGGCGCCCCTCGACCGCGTTGGCCGCGGCGAAGAGCCCGACCAGGTAGAGGATCGCGCCGAGGGCGACCACGAGGACCGGGCCGCCGATGTCGGTGCCGTAGACGATCACGGCGGAGAGCGCCAGGGCCGCGACGGCGATGGCCGGGGCGGCGTACCAGGGCAGCCGCTTGGCCCGCAGCGAGTCGGGCTGGGCCGGCGGCCGGGTGCGGTGGGAGGTGACGGTTGTGGTCATGCGGCCGACTCCGTGAACTCCCGGCGGCGGTAGATGATCGCCCGCGCCGTGATGTTGACGATCAGCGTGATGGCGAACAGCACCAGACCGGAGGCGATGAGCGCACCCCGGCCGGTCTCGTTCGCCTCGCCGAACGCGTTGGCGATGTTGGCGGCGATGGTGTTGCCGCCGTTCTGGATCAGGTTGAACGAGATGCCGAAGGTGATGCCGAGGGTCAGCGCCAGGGCGATGGTCTCGCCGAGCGCCCGGCCGAGGCCGAGCATCATCGCGGCGATGATGCCGGGACGGCCGTAGGGGAGCACCGCGGTGCGGAGCATCTCCCAGCGGGTGGCGCCGAGGGCAAGGGCGGCCTCCTCGTTCGCCGTCGGCGTCTGGAGGAACACCTCGCGGGAGAGCGAGGTGATGATCGGCAACACCATGATCGCGAGTACCAGGGCGCCGAGCATGACGGACGCTCCGAACGGGCCGTCGCCGCCGAAGAGCGGGATCCAGCCGAAGTGCTGGTTCAGCCAGACCGAGAAGTCCCGGACGGGGCTGCTGAAGACGTCCCGTCCCCAGAGGCCGAAGACCACGCTAGGCACTGCGGCGAGCAGGTCAACCAGGAAGCCGAGCGCGGTGCCCAGCCGGCGCGGCGCGTAGTGCGAGAGGTAGAGGGCGATGCCCAGCGCCACCGGCACCGCCATGAGCAGTGCCAGCGCCGAGCTGAGCACGGTGCCGAAGGCGAGCGCACCGATGCCGAACTTCGGCTCCGTCTCGTTGGGCGACCAGCCCTCGTAGGACCAGAAGTTCTCGGTGTTGGCGCGGAGGGCCGGCACCGCCTTGACGACCAGGAAGATCGCGATGGCGGCGATGATGACCAGAACGGCGGTGCCGGCGGCCAGGGTGAGACCGCGGAAGGCCCGCTCGGCGCCGAACTTACGGCTGCGCGGCAGCGCGCTGCCGCCGCCCAGCCCGGTGCCGCCCGGGGAACGGGTGCTGACTGGTGCCTCGGCCACACGCGCCGAGGCACCGGCGGGCCACTCGTGACTCTGGGTCACGCGGGTCCCGCCGGTGCCGGCGTCGGCCGAGCGGTGGGGGGTGTCACCCATCTGCTCGCTCGATTCGATTGCGGAGTGGTGTCGGTCAGGAGATGTTCTTGACTGCGGCCTCGACCTTGGTGCGGACGCTCTCCGGCAGCGGGGCGTAGCCCAGCTCGGTCATGGCAGCCTGGCCCTCGGTGCTGGCGGCGTAGCCCAGCAGACCCTTGACCAGCGGCAGCTTGTCGGCAGCGAGGCCCTTGCTGCAGACGATCTCGTACGTCGCCAGGACGATCGGGTAGGCCCCGGCCTCCTTGGTGTTGTAGTCGATCGACAGCTTGAGGTCGTCGCCCTGGCCATCGACCTTGGCGCCGGCGATGGTCTTACCGGCCGCTTCGGCGGTCAGCGGAGCGAACTCGCCAGCGCCGTTACCGATCTTCGACATCTTCAGACCGGCGTTCTCGGCGAACGACCACTCCATGTAGCCGATGGAGCCGTCGGCACCCTTGACCCGGCTGGCCACGCCGTCCGAGCCCTTGGCGCCGGTGCCGCCCGGGGCCTTCCACGCCTTGGCCTTGCCCAGGGTCCAGTCGGCCTCAGCGGTCTTGGAGAGGAAGTTGGTGAAGTTGTCGGTGGTGCCCGACTCGTCCGAGCGGTGGACGGTCTGGATGGTGGTCGCCGGGAGCTTGGCGTCCGGGTTGTCGGCCTTGATCGTGGCGTCGTCCCACTTGGTGACCTTGCCGGCGAAGATCTTCGCCAGGGTGGCCGGCTTGAGCTGGAGGTTGTCCACGCCGCTCACGTTGTAGGCGACGGCCACCGGGCCGATCACCATCGGCAGGTGGATGGCCTTGCCACCGACGCACTTGGCGTCGGCCTGCGGCTGCTCCTCCGGCTTGAGCGCGGAGTCGGAGCCGGCGAAGTCGGCCGTCCCGGCGATGAACGCCTGGATGCCGGCGCCCGAGCCGCTGGGCTCGTAGTTGATCGTGACACCCTGGCACTTCTGCTGGTACGCCTTGATCCATTCGGCCATGGCGTTCTTCTGCGCCGACGAGCCCTGGGCGTTCAGCGTGCCGGTAGCGCAGTCGACCGCGGCGGCCGAGCCCGAAGCGTTCGCGCCGGAGGCGGGCTCGTTGTTGTCCGAGCCGCATGCACTGAGGCCGAGCGTCGCGGCAAGAGCGAGGCAGGCAATAGTGCCGTACCGCTGGAGCTTCACCTGAGGGGTTTCCCTTCGCGTCTGACTTGGCGCCCCGATCCCGGGGGCCGAGGACCGGCACTGACCGGCTGACACGAAAGTTAGAAGTGCCAGGTAGCCGGTTCGCCGGTCGCAAGTGAACGCGAGGTGAACACGTACGGCCGCTCAGGTGACCGCTTGCTGAGGGTGAGTTGTCCGTTAAGTGAACGGGGGTACACCTGTCGGATGTATAGGCATATTTCCGGTTCGCTGTTATGCCGCCGAAGCCCGGCCGTTACCGCGCGGTGATCGGCGGGAGCGGGTCGGCGGTCAGCCCAGGTGGTAGTTGATGTGCGCGGACCAGCGGGCGAAGCCCATCCGCTCGTAGAGCGCGACCGCCCCGGTGTTCGACTCGTCCACGTAGAGCATCACCCGGTCCAGGCCCCGACTGTCCCGCAGGTACGCCAGCCCGGCGGTGGTCAGGGCCCGGCCGAGCCCGCCGCCGTGCGCGGTCGGCTCCACGCCCAGCACGTACACCTCGCCGGTCCGGGCCGACCCCGGGCGCTCGTGCACCTTGGTCCAGTGGAAGCCGAGCAGTCGACCGGTCGCGGTCTCCTCGGCGAGCAGGAAGCCGGCCGGGTCGAACCACGGCTCGGCGAGGCGGACGCGCAGGTCGTCCGAGGTCCACCGCCCCTGCTCGGGGTGCTCGGCGAAGGCGTGTGAGTTGAGGGTCAGCCAGGCCGCGTCGTCCGCCCCGGGTCGGAACGCGCGCAGCACCACCCCGTCGGGCAGGCGCGGCTCGCCCAGCGGGGCCGCCAGCGGCCGGCGCAACTGCCAGAGCACCCGGGCCCGGGTGAACCCGAGGTCGACGCCGAGCGCCGCGGCGGACGGGTGGTCGCCGTGCGCCCACGCCCGCAGCGGCCCGGTGGCCGAGGCGAGTACGCCCCGGGCCAGCGCGCGACCGGTGCCCCTCCGCCGGTACGCGGGGTGCACCACCAGTTCGACCCCGATCCCGCCGACCGGGTCGGTGGTGTCCAGGTGCGCGTACCCGGTGAGGGTGCCGTCGTCGGCGCGGGCGATGAGGTGCAGGGCGGGGGCGTCCGGGTCGCGGAGGCGGAGCAGGACGTGCTCGTCGAGCGGGTCCGCGCCGTCGGTGTCGCCCGCGGCGCTGGCGAGGGCCAACACGTCGGCGATCTCCGCCGGTGCCAGTCGGTCGGTCCGGGTCACCTGGTCGCTGGTCGGCTCCGCGCTGCTCATCCCGTCACCGTATCCGCTGCGTCTCGCAACGCCCGGACCGTCGCCGTAAAGCCGGGCCTCACGTCGGGTCGGTGGGCAGTGCCTCCAACTCGAACCGCGCGGTCAGGTCGGGCAGGATCCGACGCAGCGCGTCCACCGTGCCCTGTCGGTTGCCGCCGGCGTCGTGCAGCAGCACCACCGAGCCCGGTGCGGCCTGGGTCAAGACGGTCGCGGTGATCTTGCTGGCGCCGGGGAGTTCCCAATCCGACGGGTCCACCGACCAGTGCAGCGGGGTCATGCCGAGTTGCCGGGCCATCGTCACCACGGGGTACGTCCAGGCGCCGCCGGGCTGGCGGTACCAGACGATCGGCGCGTTCGGCACCGCCGTCCGGATCGCCTCATTGGTGCGCAGGAGGTCGGAGCGGATGGCGTCGGCCGATCGGGCACCCAGGCCGACGTCGTGCTGCCACGAGTGGTTGCACAGGGTGTGCCCCTCGTCGACGATCGCCTGGATCAGGTCGGGGTGGTTCTGCGCGTTCTCGCCGACCACGCAGAACGTGGCCCGCACGTCGAATTCGCGCAGCGTGGCGAGGACCTGCGGGGTGTACCGCGGGTCCGGCCCGTCGTCGAACGTCAGCGCGAGCCGCCGGGAGCCGGAGGTGGCGTGCGCGCCGAACAGGTTGTCGCCGCCGGCGTCCTGCCCCGTACCGTCCTGACCGGTCTCGGCGGGGCCGGAGCCGGCACTCGGGGTGCCGCCCGGCTCGCCGCCGCCGGGCTGGTCGGCGTAGTGCGGCCCGTCGGCGTTCGTCGTGGCCCCGGTGGAGTGCCCCGGGACCTGGTCGGGGACGAGGCTGCGGCCCAGCGCGTACGCCGAGCCGAGCAGGGCCGCCACCACCACCGTCACGATCCCCGCCGCCCGCACGGTCGAGTTGCCCCGTGTCACGACTGCTGCCCGGCTGGCCGGTCAGGCCGGCCCGTCGCCCCCGTGGTCACTGCACGCACAGTCGCCCCTTTCTCCGACAAACCCGGCAGTCAGAATAAAACTGCCAAGCTGCGCAAAAAGGGCATATGGAAAATTGCCCGGGGCGACTCGCGGATCAGACGGGCAGCGGCGCGTGCTCCGCCTCGGGCAGCGAACGCGACGGCGGGACGACGAACTTGTAGCCGACCTGGCGCACGGTGCCGATCATCGACTCGTACTCCGAGCCGAGCTTGGCGCGCAACCGCCGGACGTGCACGTCCACCGTGCGGGTGCCGCCGAAGTAGTCGTAGCCCCAGACCTCGCGCAGGAGCTGGTCCCGGGTGAACACCCGACCCGGGTGCTGGGCCAGGAACTTCAACAGCTCGAACTCCTTGTAGGTGAGGTCGAGCGGGCGACCCTTGAGCTTGGCCGCGTACGTGTCCGGGTCGATGTTCAGCTCGCCGGCCCGGATCGAGCCGCCCGCGCCAGCTGTCGCGTTGCTCAGCCGGCCCACCGCCAGCCGCAGCCGGGCCTCGACCTCGGCGGGGCCGGCCGAGGCGAGGATGACGTCGTCGACGCCCCAGTCGGCGTTGAGTGCGATCAGGCCGGCCTCGGTCACCACCGCGACAAGCGGCACGCCGAGCCCGGTGGCGTGCAGCATGCGACAGGTCGCGCGGGCCTCGCTCAGCTCCGATCGGGCGTCCACCAGCACCGCGTCCGGGCTGGGGCCCGCGACAAGTGTGCGGACGTCACGCGGCGCGGTGCGGACCGAGTGCGGCAACAGGTCGAGTGCCGGCAGCACAGCCGACGGTTCACCTGCGCGTGCGGTCACCAACAGCAGGATTTCCACGATCACCTCCGTCCCGGCGGCGCACGGCCGCACGCGACCAGACACACTCACGAGGGAGCGCGCTGAGAAATTGCGTGGTCCCGGCGTCGCTGACGGGCGGGTAACGGGTTGAGCGTAACCGATCGCCTCGGCCGCGCCGCCAGGCCATTTCCCGTTTGTCTATCTTGCCCCTGATCGTGGCCCAGGTTTTAACGTTGCCGAAACCCATGACCACCGCGTCGGGCGGTCGGTCTGGCACGATCGGGTCGTGTTTCCCTCCACGTCGCCCGAGGCCGGCCGCGAATCGTGGCCCGCCGGGCCCCACCCGGGTCCGGCCGCCACACCGTCCCGCGGCCACCCGCCCGCGCCGCGTACCGGTCCGGCCACCACCACCGATGGCGAACGCCGCGAGCGGGGTGGGCCTCGTCGTGCCCGTCGCGCCGGTGAGCCGGCTCGTCGCTCCGAGGACGAGGTCGACGAGCCGGAGGAGGAGGTCGTACCCCCGGTCGAGGTGCGCCGCCAGTTGGCGGTGACGATCGCCGGCTTCGCCGCGTTGCTCGGTGTCGGTCTGGTGCTCGGCGCGCAGACGTCCGGTCCCGGTCACCGCCTGCCGTTCGCCTTCATCATCTTCGGCGTCCAGTTGCTGTTCGTGCTGGCCTGGACCATGGCGATGCGACCGCCGGCGCTGCTGGTGGTCGCCGGCATCAGCGCCACGGTCGCGGCGCTCGTCGACATCGCCGCGGTGCAGACCGACGTCGCCGGCCTGGCGCCGCTCGGCTACCTGGCCGCCGGTGGGTTCCTCGCCGCGGTGCTCGGCCAGTTGGTCCGCCGGGTCGACCGGGTCCGGGTCACCGACTCACTCGGCGCCACGCTGCTCATCGTGGTCGGGGTGGTGGCCTTCGGCACCCTGATCGTGCTCAGCCGGATTCCGGCCGGCACCCAGGCGATCACCGTCTGCCTGACGGCGAGCGGCGTCGCGCTGACCGTCGCCCGGTTGACCGACGCCGTGCTGCCCTGGCCCCGGCTGGCTCCCCAGGTGCCGCGGGGCGCCGCCGGCGTGGTCGCCGGCGCGATGGTCGGCACGCTCACCAGCGCGCTGCTGGGCAGCTACCTGGTGGCTCCCTTCACGCCGACCCGGGCCGCCGTGATCGGCCTGGTCGCGGCGGTCACCGCCGTCCTCTCCGATCTCGCCGTGGGGTACGCGGAGGCCGGCCGGCTGATGGCCGGCGAGACGCCCACGATGTGGGTGGCTCGGCACATGCAGGGTCCGCTCGGCGGGTTCGCCCTCGCGGCGCCGGCCGCGTACGCCATGTGCATGCTGTTCCTCTGAGTCACGGTTGAGCCCGGAGTCGGTCGGGTACCTATGGGTGCGCCGCGCTGCGGCACCGGCACGGACGACCCGTCAGCTCGGCGGGCGGAGACAGGAGGCGGCGTGGCGCAGGACTATCCGGTGGACGAGGCGCGACCCCGACGCCGTGGCCGCAAGCTGCTCGTCGGGCTGTTCGTGCTGCTCCTGCTGCTGGCCGGGTTGCTGGTGGTCGCCGACCGGGTGGCGGTCGGGGTCGCCGAGCGGATGATCGGTGACCGCGTCCAGCAGGAGGTCGCCAAGCAGGGCGCGCAGTCCACCAAGCCGGACGTGGAGGTCGCCGGAGTCCCGTTCCTCACCCAGGTGCTCGACGGCCGCTATGAGCGGATCTCGATCAAACTGCGGGACGTGCAGGCCCCGGTCCAGGGCGACACCGTGCTGTTGCCGGTGCTCAACGTGGACGCTCGTAACGTGCGGGCCTCGCTGGACACCCTGCGCAGCGGCCAGGGTGACGTCGTGGCGGACACCGTCAACGGCACCGGCACGATCAGCTACGAGAGTCTTGCCGCGCTGCTGAAGCGACCCGGCCTCACCCTCGGCGAGCAGGACGGCAAGCTCGCCGTCACGGCCCCGGTCGACATCCTCGGTCAGAAGCTCACGGTCAGCGGCACCGCCGACGTCACGGTCGCCGACAACGGCGCGGTCGCCCTGCGTTTCAACGAGTTGGACGCCGCGGGCCTGCCGAACCTGCCGCTGGCCCGGGCCCTCGTGAGCAACTACGCCAAGAGCATCTCCATCGATGTGCCCCTGCCGGACCTGCCGTTCCAGCTCGCCGTCCGGGAGGTCCGTCCACTGCCGGAAGGGCTGGCGGTCACCGCCGACGCGAAGAACGTGCCGATCAATTCGGCCAGCTGAGCCGCGACCCGGGCCGCGCGCCGGTCCGGGTCGTTCCCGGATGGTGGTCGGCTCAGTGGCAGCATGGTCACCGGCTGGTAGGCTCCCTGCTCATGGGGACCCACCTCACCAAACGGCGCGCGGTCGACCTGTGCCGCGTGGCCACCTGCCTGTGTCGCCCCGTCATCTGACGGCGGGGCTGTCTCCGGCCGCCTTACGGCGGCCACCGGCACAGGGTTCTCGCACCCTCCGGTAATCCCACCGAACGCCCGGCAGCGGCGCCGTCGCACGAACCCGTGATCCGTCCTTCCGCTGGGTCCGCGCGTGGTGCGACAGTTACACCCATCGATCTCGCGCGTTGGCTCACCATCCATCCTCACCAGGGAGTGATTCGATGAGTCGCGACACCGCACTCGTTTCGGCCGAGTGGGCCGAGAAGAACCTCGACGCCCCGGGCGTCGTCTTCGTCGAGGTCGACGAGGACACCTCGGCCTACGACACCGGCCACATCGCCGGCGCCATCAAGATTGACTGGAAGACCGACCTGCAGGACCAGGTCCGCCGGGACTTCGTCAACAAGACCCAGTTCGAGGCGCTGCTCTCCGAGCGGGGCATCGGCAACGACGACACCGTCATCCTCTACGGCGGCAACAACAACTGGTTCGCCGCGTACGCGTACTGGTACTTCAAGCTCTACGGCCACCGCGACGTGAAGCTGCTCGACGGCGGTCGCAAGAAGTGGGAGCTGGATGCCCGCCCGCTGGTCACCGAGGCGGCGGCCCGCCCGGCGACGCAGTACGTCGCGCAGGAGCCGGACACCTCCATCCGGGCGTTCCGCGACGAGGTCGTCGCCGCGATCGGCACCAAGAACCTGGTCGACGTGCGCAGCCCCGACGAGTTCGCCGGCCGCCTGCTCGCCCCCGCCCACCTGCCCCAGGAGCAGGCGCAGCGGGCCGGCCACATCCCCACCGCGATCAGCGTCCCGTGGTCCAAGGCGGCCAACGAGGACGGCACCTTCCGGTCCGACGACGAGCTGCGCCGGATCTACGGCGACGCGGGCCTCGACGACGGCAAGGAGACCATCGCCTACTGCCGCATCGGTGAGCGCTCCTCGCACACCTGGTTCGTGCTGCAGGAGTTGCTGGGTCACCGCAACGTCAAGAACTACGACGGCTCCTGGACCGAGTACGGCTCGCTGGTCGGCGTGCCGGTCGCGCTCGGCGACGAACCCGGGGAGGCCTGATCATGACTCTCCCCACCGCCGCTGGTTGCGCCGCACCTGACCAGGCCGCGCCGCTGCCTGCCAGCCTGGACCTGGAGAAGGAAACCGTCATCACCGGCATCGTCCGCTCCGCCGAGGACGAGCCGGTGCCGGGCGCGTACGTCCGACTGCTCGACTCGACCGGCGAGTTCACCGCCGAGGTGGTGACCTCGGCCGCCGGTCAGTTCCGGTTCTTCGCCGCGCCGGGTTCCTGGACGCTGCGCGCACTGTCCCGGCACGGCAACGGCGACACCGCCATCACCGCCGGCCGGGGCGTCAACGAGGTTGCCGTCACCGTCGCCTGACCCACCGCTCTGATCGACCGGGGCCGGTCACCCACACGGGTGACCGGCCCCGGTCGTTTCCCGCCACGTCAGTAGGCGCGCATCCTGCTCTGGTTGTCGGCGGGGGCCGAGTCCGGCGCAACCACCGAGCGGGAAATGGAACCACCGCCTCCGCCGCCGGGGCGGCGGCGCAGGCGTGACACGATGGCCGGGTGAGCGGTGCTGTCCAGACGGGTTGGGCCTCCTCGGCCGGTCCCGCCGCGCCGGCACCCGCCCGGTCGTGGCGGCGTTGGCTGCTGGCCGCGACCGTGGCCTGGGCCGTGTTGTTGGCCCTGCTCACCTGGATGTCGGTCCGCGAGGATCCGCCCACCGTGCGCGAGCAGCGTTCCCTGGACCAGGCCGGTCCGGTGGTCGACCGGGCGGTCGGCGAGCTTGCCCGGGCGGCCGGTGTGGGCGGGCTGCTGGAGCTGAGCCCACCGCGGGTCGTGTCGGGCTGCCGGGTCACCCCGTTCGCCGACGGGGCGAGGCTGCGACGCGAGGTCGGTGTGCTCGCGCCCACCGGCAGCGAGCAGGCCGTCCTGGCCGGCATCGCGGATCGGCTGCCGGCGAGTTGGCGGGCCGGGGTCGGCCCCGGGCTGGACGGCCCCGAGCTGCACGCCGACGCCGGCGAGTTCGTGGCAGTCGTGGGGCGCCCGACCGCGGACGGCCGGGTGTCGTTGTTCGTCGACACCGGTTGCCGGCCGGTCGGCTCCGGCTACTGGCCGGGCCTGTCGCCCGCTGCCGGCCCGGAAGCCGCGGCCCTGACCGCCGCGCTGACGGCGCTCGGCCGGCCCGGTGACGCCCCGCCGGAACTGGTCGTCGCGCCCTGCCCGGGCGGCGGGTTGGCCCGCACCGCGCGGTCCGCGGGCGGTCCGGGCCCGGTCGCGTCGAAGGACGCCCTCGCCCCGCTGGCCGGCAACGCCTTTCTGCTGGACCAACCCCCGGTGTACGCGTACCGCGTCGGCCCGGTCACGGTGCTCGCCGACCTCGCGCCGGACGCCACCCGGCTGGCCGCCACGGTCGGCTGCCCGAGCTGAGCCGGAAAACCCGCCCGGGTCAGCCGCCGCCCGGCTGGTCCTCCGGGCCACGGCTGCGGCCCAACGCGTCGACCATGCCCCAGCGGCCGGGGATGTCCAGCAGCTCGACCCGGCCCATCCCCGGCGGCACGGCCGGGTCGATGATCAGGTGCTCGCCCTGCGGCTCCAACCCCAGCATCACCCGCAGCAGCAGCAGCGGGGTGCCTGTCGACCAGGCCTGGGGGCTGCACGCGGTCGGGTACTCCACCGGGTAGTCGGTGAGGTCCCGGGCGTAGCCGGCGAACGCCTCCGGCAGCCGCCCTCCGAAGTACCGGGACGCGGCGAGCATCGTGTCGCAGAGCTTGCCGGCCTCCTCCCGGAAGCCGTACCGCCACAACCCCCAGGCGATGATCGAGTTGTCGAACGGCCACACCGTGCCCACGTGGTAGCCGATCGGGTTGTAGCGCCCCTGGTCCGCGGCGAGCGTCCGCACCCCCCAGCCGGAGAACAGGCGTGGCCCGAGCAGGTGCTCGACCACCTTGCCGGCACGCGACTCGTCCACGATGCCGCTCCACAGCAGATGCCCGATGTTCGAGGTCAGCGCGTCCACCTGCCGGCCGTCGGCGTCCAGCGCGAGCGCGTAGTACTCGCGGTCGGCGATCCAGAAGTCACTGTCGAACCGCCGTTTGAGATCGGCGGCCTGCCGCTCCAACTCGTCGGCGTACTCCGGGTCGTTCCAGAAGGTCCGGGCCAGCCGGGCGGCCCGGATCTTCGCGTCGTACGCGTACCCCTGCAACTCGCAGGTGGCCCGGGGGAAGTCGGGCAGTTGGCCGTCGGCGTAGGAGATGGCGTCCCAGGAGTCCTTCCAACACTGGTTCTGCAGGCCGGTCTCCGGGTTTCGGGTCTGATACCACAGGTAGCCGGTGCCGAGCAGGTCGCCATAGGTGTCGATCCACTGCAACGCCGCGCGGACCTGCGGCTCCAGCCGGCGCACAAGCGTGGAGTCACCAGTCCAACGCTCGTACTCGTCGACCAGGATGACGAACAGTGGTGTCGAGTCGGCCGACCCGTAGTACGGCGAGTGTGGCTGCTCCTCGAAGCCGGCGGTCTCCCCGTACCGCAGCTCGTGCAGGATCTTGCCGGGCTCCTCGTCCCGGAAGTCGTCCACCCGGTGCCCCTGTAGTCCGGCCAGCATCAGGATTGTCGGCGGGACCAGCTCCGGCAGGAACGGCAGCACCTGCAGCGAGGTGATGATGCTGTCCCGGCCGAACAGGGTCATGAACCAGGGCAGTCCCGCGGCGATCAGCCGTACGCCCAGGGCGATCGACTCGTAGCGCAGGGCGGCCAGGTCGTTGAGGCTGCGCCGGTACGCCCCGGCCAGCGGCTCGCAGTCGCACCCGAGTTTCGGCGCCCGGTCGATCAGCTCCTGCTGCTCGGCCCGGATGGCGTCCGCGTTGCGGCTGCCCCCGTACGGCAGGGTGGCCCGGATGTCCTCGCCACGCGCCCCGTAGACGACGCTTGACACGTGCAGCCGGGTGGTCCACGTGCCGTTGCGGGCGATCCGGACCTGAAAGGTCATCCCGGTGGCGTCGACCTGCGCGGGCGTACTTGTGGTGACCACCATCTCCCGGTGGAACGCCTCCCGCCGGTAGGTCAGCCGCAGCTCGTTCTCGGCGACCGAGACGGTGGTCCGGCCCCGCTTCTGCCGAGAGTTCTTGATCTCGAACAGGTCGGCGAAGTCGGCCCCGACCTCGATGCGGATGGTGCACTCGGACTCCGCGCCGAGGTGGTTGAGCACGGTCAGCTCCTCCTCGAAGCTGCCCACGATCGCCCGGCTGCGGATCACCGACGCCTTCGCGTCCAGATAGTGCGTGGGTTCCCCGGGGGCGAGGAAGAACTTGGTGCGGTACGACTCGGTGTCGTCGACGGAGAGGGCGTGCAGCCGTTCGCCGTTCAGGGTGAGCACCCAGGTGGACAGGAACCGGGTGTCGAAGGAGAACAGCCCGGTGGGGAAGTCGTAGGAGGGTTCGATGTCTCCCCGCCGGTCGCTGACCAGGAAGGTGTTGCCGTCCAGGATGCTGACGAGTTCCTTCACGCCGGCCGTCCGGCTGCGCGGCGCGCCGTTTCCCGGGGGTCGCGGGTGCCGGGCGGGTTCGGAAAGAACCGCCGGAAGGCGAGGAAGAGCACCACGTTGCCGCTGAACGTGCTCTCGTTGCGCAGCACCGCGGCGACACCCTGCGCCTCACCGGTGATCAGCCGGTCGAAGAGCGTGGCGCTGCTGTACCAGATCGCGTCGGCCGGCCCACGCCCACGGCTGACCTGCACCGACCCGGGCCGCATCCGGACCAGCCAGTGCTCGGTCCGGTGGTCGTCGCCGAGGTCGATCTGCAGGCTTCCGTCGGCCAGGCCGCCCAGGACGTCGGGGGCGCGCGACGGCAGTGCTTCGAAGAACCTCTCCGTCGCCTCGGTCACATCCGAATCGTAGGCAGCCGCCCGAGTTGTCGGGTCGGTATCGGCACTCCGCTCGAATCGACAGACCGCGTCGGGCCGGTCAGTAGACGAGCGCCTGCGCGCCCTCGGCCATCGCCTCCTCGACGAAGACCGCGGCGCCCGCGATCCGGACCCCGGGCAGGACGTCGTCCGGGCCGATCTCCCGGCGGGCCGCGCACTGGGTGCAGGCGGTCACCCGGCCGCTGGTCAGGATGACGTGCAGCAGCTCGGCCAGCGGCGCGGAGTGTGGCAGCTCGAACTGTTGCGCACGGCCGGGCAGGGCGAACCAGGTCGACTCACCGGTCAACCAGAGCGACACGTCCACCCCGGCCGCGACGGCAGTCGCGGCGACCGTGAATGCCTGTGCGCACCGCTCCGGGGCGTCCGCCCCCGCGGTGACCTTGACGACGAGAGTGCGGGCCATGTGGCCCAGCATAGGATGGCCGGGATGGTTACCGAGATCGGGTTTGTCAGCCTGTTGGTCGCTGGCCTGGGCGGGCTCGCCGGTGGCCTGGTCTACCTTGCCGTACGCATTTCGAGAGGACGCTGGTGAGCGCGAGGAGTGAGCCGGGTCTGCGAGCCCCGCAGTCGCGAACGAAGGTGGCCCTGTGAGCGAGAATCCGCTGCAGCCGCCGTGGCTGAACGCGCCGCCGGTCGAGGAGTACCCGTTCGAGGAGAGCCACGACCTGCGGGTCGGGCCGAAGCTGCACCCCGCGCTGGACGGCCTGCTGCCCTACGTGGGTCTGTGGCGCGGCCGGGGCAAGGGTGGTTTCCCCACCATCGAGGATTTCGACTACGCGCAGGAGATCCGGATCAGCCACGACGGCCGACCGTTCCTGCACTACGAGTCCCGTGCCTGGATCCTGGACGAGCAGAGCAGGCCGGTCCGTCCGGCCGGTCGTGAGATCGGCTGGTGGCGACCGGTGCTGGTGGACGGACGCGCGACAGATGAGCTGGAGGTGCTGCTGACCACGCCCACGGGGGTGATGGAGTTGCACCTGGGCAAGCGCACCGGCACGCAGGTGGAGTTGGCCACCGACGCGGTGGTACGCACTCCGACCGCCAAGGAGGTCACCGGCGGGAAGCGGCTCTTCGGCATCGTCGAGGGCGCGCTGCTCTACGCCCAGGAGATGGCTGCGATGGGGCACGGGCTCAGCCCGCACCTCTCCGCCCGGCTCGTCCGGGTCGGCGGCTGACCAGGGTCGGCGTCAACGCCCTGGGCCGCCCGCAGGCCGGCCAGGGGCTTTGACACAGCGCTAGACGGGGTAACCCAGCAGGGCCTGTAGGGCGGGGGTGCGCGGGCAGCGGTCCCGACGCACCCCGTCCAGCGTGTGGACCTCGACGGCCCCGCGCACGGACGAGGTGAACCACACGCCGTCCGCCGCGTGTAGCTCGGCGGTGGTGACCATCCGCTCGGCGGCGTTCAGGCCCAGTTCGCCGGCGTGGGCGAGCAGCCAGGCGACTGTCGTGCCGGCGAGGATGCCGGTGGTGGCGGCCGGCACCGTGCAGAGCGTGTCGTCGGTGAGCCACACCACGTTGGCCCAGGGGCCCTCCAGGGCGTATCCATCGGAGGAGACCCACAGCACGTCGTCCACCCCGGCCCGGTTGGCCCAGCGGCGGGCGGCGCTGTTCACCGCGTACGACGTGGATTTGATCCCGGCGGGCAGCCAGCTCAGCCCGTTGCGGGCGTCGGCGGGCACCCCGAGCGGCAGGGTGGCCACCCCGATCCCGTCCTGGCGGGCTGCCCGGGAGGCTGCCGGCACCTCGGCCAGCGTGGCGTAGACCGTCGGCGCTCCGCCGCTCTCCGGGCCTCGCGTGCAGACCAGCCGGAGTGCCCCTTCCACAGCCGCTGGCCAGCCTGCGCGTACCTCGTCGAGCAGGTCGATCAGCGCCGCGGTGGGCGGCACGGCCAGTTCGACGGCGTGGGCCGCCGCGACCAGGCGGGCCAGGTGTTCGTCGCGCAGCCACGGCCGGCCCTGACGGAGGTGCATGGTCTCGAAGAGGCCGTCGCCACGGAGGACGCCGAGGTCGTCACCGCGGAGCACCGGATCGCCGGCCGCCACCGGGCCGCGCCCGAGGACGGCGATTCGCGTGGTCGGCTGGACCGCGGCCTTGCCGGTGGGCGTCATCACCATGACGGTCGAGCGTAGCGGCGGTCGATCGCGGTGCGCGGACCGGCATGGTGGCCGAACTATGATCGGAGGGTGTCCGAATCCTCCCTCGCGGAAATGCTGCGGGCCCGTGGGCTGCGGCTGACGGCCCAGCGGCAGCTCGTCCTCCAGGCGGTGCTCGATCTGGGCCACGCCACACCGGAGCAGGTGCACACCGCGGTCCGGGAGGTCGCCGCCGGCGTCAACATCACCACCATCTACCGCACGCTGGAGCTGCTGGAACGGCTCGGCCTGGTCACCCACACGCACCTGTCGCACGGCTCACCGACCTATCACGCAGCGGGTGAGCACCAGCACGTCCACCTGGTCTGCCGGGAGTGTGGGGCGATCGACGAGATCGATCCGGTGCTGCTCCGCCCACTCGCCGACGAGTTGGTCGCGCAGCGCGGGTTCCGGGTGGATATCGGGCACGTTTCACTCTTCGGCGTCTGCGCACGCTGCGAGAACGGGGACAACAAATGATCGACATCGCGGGTGCGGTGGCCGTCGAGAGCATCGACGAGGCCAGCCGCGACCAGCCGGATCCGGCGCACGTCGCGGCCGGGGTGCGGGGGGTGGCCGCGCACTACGGCGACCCGCTGCGTGAGCAGCGCACCCTCGACACCGAGGTCGGCCTGGTCGACCGGTCGCACCGGGGGGTCATCGCGGTGCCCGGGGAGGAGCGCGCCGGGTGGTTGCACACGATCACCTCGCAGCACCTGACGACGCTGGCCGCCGGTGAGGGCACCGAGCTGCTGGTGCTCTCCCCGCACGGCCACGTCGAGCAGCACGCCCTCGTCGCCGAGGACGGCGAGACCGCGTGGCTGGACACCGAGCCGGGTGCGACCGAGGGCCTGCTGACCTACCTGGAGAAGATGCGGTTCTTCAGCCGGGTCGACCCGCGCGACGCGACCGCCGAACGGGCGTTGCTGTCGCTTGTCGGTCCGGCGGCGACGGAGGCGCTGGCCACGCTCGGCGTGACCGGGCTGGCCGCACCGGACCTGGTCGCGGTGCCCGGTCCGAAGTTCGCCGCCGGCGCCGTCCCACCACGGGCGAGCGTCCGGTACGACGTCAAACCGCTGCCGATCGGTGGCTGGGCCCGACGTGGTCTGCTCGGGGTGGACCTGCTGGTGCCCCGCCCGGCGATGGAGCAGGTGGTGGCCGAGTTGCGTGGCGCGGGCGTGCCGCTCGCGGGCCTGTGGGCGTACGAGGCGATTCGGGTGGCCGCCCGCCAGCCCCGGGTCGGGGTGGACACCGACCACCGGACCATTCCGGCCGAGGTTGATCTGATCGGCCCGGCGGTGCACCTGGACAAGGGTTGTTACCGGGGGCAGGAGACGGTGGCCCGGGTGCACAACATGGGCCGGCCGCCGCGTCGCCTCGTCCTGCTGCACCTGGACGGGGTGACCACCGACCAGCCGCCGACCGCCGGTACGCCGGTGACCCTCGACGGTCGGGCTGTCGGCTTCGTCGGCACCGCCGTGCTGCACCACGAGCTGGGCCAGGTCGCCCTCGCCGTGCTGAAGCGGAACGTCCCGGACGACGCCGCGCTGATGATCGGGGAGACCGCGGCGGCGATCGACCCCTCCTGAGCGGGCCGTCTAGGATCGCCGGCATGACGACAGGGACGTTGATCACGGTGGCCCCGACCGGCGCGGAGTCGGCCAAGGCGGAGGTGCCGGCCCTGCCGGTGACCCTCGACGAGCTGCTGCTCACCGCCAAGGAGTGCGAGGCGCTCGGCGCCGCCGTGATCCACGTCCACATCCGCGACGACGAGGCCCGGCCGACGCTGGACCCGGTGCGTCTGGCCGACACGGTGGCGGCGCTGCGGGCCAGCACCGACCTGATCGTCCAGCTCTCCTCCGGCGGTGCGGTGACCGACCCGGAGGCCGCCCGGCTGGCCGTGCTCGACGCCCGGCCGGACATGGCCTCCTGCACCATGGGCACCGTCAACTTCGGCGACGACGTCTTCCTCAACCGCTGGGAGTTCATCGTCGACCTGCACACCCGGATGCAGGAGCGCGGGATCGTCCCGGAGTACGAGATCTTCGACCTGGGCCACCTGTCCGCGTTGCAGCGGCTGCTCGGCAAGTACGGGCTGCCGGCCGGCGGGCACGTGCACGTCGACTTCGTGATGGGAGTGCCGGGCGGCATGCCGGGCACCACCGAGACGCTTGTCGCCGCCCATCGGATGCTGCGCGACCTGCCCGAGGGCACCACCTTCTCGGCCACCGGCGTGGGCCGCAGCACCATCGCGGTGCTGTTGGCCGCGCTGTCGACGGGCGGGCACCTGCGCGTCGGTATGGAGGACACGGTGACGTACGCGAAGGGCCGCCCGGTGGAGTCCAACATGCAGTTGGTCGCCCGCGCGGTGGGTTTCGCCCAGCTCGCCCAGCGGCCGCCGCTGACCACCACCGAGGCCCGCGAGCTGCTCGGCCTGTAAGGACGGGTCCGTCCCGCGCCCCTGTCACCCGGGCGGTGGACCTCCTGGTCACCCCGCCGCCGGGCACCCCCGGACCGTCGGTACCGTCCAGCGCGTGACGAAGACGTACGAGGGCGGCGCGCCGCTCGCCGAGGTGGTCCGGTCCGGGTTCGTGGAGGGTGCGCACCGGGGCTCGGTGGTGGTGCTGGACGCCGCCGGTGTCGCGGTGGCGTCCGCCGGGGACGTGACCTCGCCGATCTTCCCCCGTTCGGCCAGCAAGCCGATGCAGGCGATCGGGATGCTCCGGGCCGGCCTGGCCCTGACCGACCCGGCCGACCTGGCGCTGGTGTCGGCAAGTCACGCCGGTGAGGACTTCCACCTGGCCCGGGTCGGTGCGCTGCTGGAGCGCGCCGGGCTGGACGCGGAAGCGTTGCACTGCCCGCCCGACCTGCCGGTGGGCACGGCCGCCCGGGAGGCGGTGCTGCGCGCCGGTGGCGGCCCGAGCAGGGTGCAGATGAACTGCTCCGGCAAGCACAGCGGGATGCTGCTGACCTGCGAGGCCGCCGGTTGGCCGCGGGAGGGCTACTGGCGGCCGGAGCACCAGTTGCAGCAGCGGTTGCGGGCGGCCATCGAGGAGTTCACCGGCGAGCAGGCGGCGGCGGTGGGTGTGGACGGTTGCGGCGCCCCGGTGCTCGCCGTGTCGCTGACCGGCCTCGCCGGGGCGTACCTCCGGCTTGTCGACGCCGAGCCCGGCTCGGCGCCGCGCGTGGTGGCCGATGCCATGCGCGCGCACCCGGAGATCGTCGGTGGCACCCAGGCCGACGACACCCGGCTGATGCGCGGCGTCCCGGGCCTGCTGGCCAAGGTCGGTGCCGAGGGCGTGTTCGCGGTGGCGCTACCGGGCGTCGGCGCCGTCGCGCTGAAGATCGACGACGGTGCCGACCGCGCCCGGATGCCGGTGTTGGTCTCCGCGCTGCGCCGGCTCGGCGTGGACGCGCCGGTGCTGACCGAGTACGCGGAGGTGCCGCTCTTCGGCGGCGGGGTCCCGGTCGGCGCGGTCCGCCCGCTCTGGTGACACCACCGGTCCGGCGGCGTGGCTCGGCGGCCAACGCCGCGACGAGCGCCACACCGCACGGGGTGTAGCGCTCGTCGCGTGGGTCCGTCGGCGGGTGGTGCTCTCGGGCCCCTTGACGTCGCCGCGGTCGGGGCTGCTAGCTCAGGAAGTCGAGCAGTGCGGCGTTGACCGGCTCCGGACGCTCCAGCGGCAGCAGGTGCGCGGCGTCCGGCACGTCGGGCAGTCGTACCGCGCCGGGGACCTCGGCGGCGATCCGGTCGGCGAGTCGACTGATGTCCGGCACGTCCGCGGCACCGGCGGTGACCAGGACGGGGATCTTCAGCTCGCCGAGGCGGCCGATCGCCGGTGGCGTCAGCTCGCCCACCTCGACCGCGCCGAGCGCCAACTCGGCGGCGAGGGCGCGCTGGTCCATCTCCTGCGCGAACGCGAGCAGTTCCGGGTCGACGTCCTCCGGTCGGCGGGCCGGGCCCACCACCCAGAACCGCACCTCGCCGGCCGCACCGGCGACGAAGTCGTCGGGATCGACCTCCCCGACCAGGCTGTCCCAGAGGTCGTTGGCCTCCTCGGACCACTCGTTGCCGGAGACCGCGGTGTCGAACAGCGCGAGCGCGCTCACCCGGTCGGGGTGGGCCAGTGCGGTGTCGATGGCGACCGACCCGCCGAAGGAGCAGCCGACCAGGGCGGCCCGGGGCAGGCCGAGCGCGTCCAGCAGTCCGGCCACGTCGTCGTGGTGTGCGAACGGGGTCGGGGGCAGCTCCGAGTCTCCGTAGCCGCGCAGGTCCGGAACGATCACCCGGTGCCGGGTGGCGAGCGCGGGCAGCTGCCCCCGCCACATCCGCCGGTCGGCGATGCCGGCGTGCAGCAGCACGACGGGCGAACCCGTGCCGGCCTCGTCGTACGCGATGCTTGCTCCATTGACTGTGATCTTGTGCACGAACGGACCGTACGGATCGGCGAAGCAGTGCGCAAACGGGCGCTGAGACGTTGCTAACTATGGCTAGCGTTTTGCTTGCAAGAGCTAGCGCGGCCGGTTAGCGTCGCTGTCATGGCCACACCGAAGGACCTTCCCGACGTCGGCGGGTTCATCCGCGATCTGCGGCGCAACGCCAAGATCTCGCTGAGGCAGCTCGCCGAGCAGGCGGGGGTCAGCAATCCGTACCTCAGCCAGATCGAGCGCGGCCTGCGCAAGCCGAGCGCCGAGGTGCTTCAGCAACTGGCGAGCGCGCTGCGGGTGTCCACCCCCGCGATGTACCTGCGCGCCGGTCTGCTCGACGACAAGGAAGGCCACGGTGTGCTCGCCGCCATCGCCGTGGACGCCGACCTGACGATGGCCCAGAAGCAGTCGCTCAGCCAGATCTACGAGACGTTCCGTCGGGAGAACGCCCGGCTGGCCGAGGCCCGGGCCGACACCGAGGGCACCGGCGCGGCCACCCCGACCGGCGCGACCATCGCGACCACCCCGACCGACGTGGCCACCCCAGCCGGCGCGACCATCGCGACCACCCCGACTGACGTGGCCACCCCGGCCGGCGCGACCACCCCGACCGACGTCGCCGACCAGCCCGCCGATGTGGCCAACCTGGCCGCCACCGGCCCCACCACCGCAGGCGGCACCCCGACCGAGGCCGTGCTCGAGTCGGTTGCCGTCACCGAGGCGGGTGCCGCCCCCGCCCCGCGCAGCACCAGCACCAGCACCCCCGAGAAGAAGGCCGCCGCGGCGGCCGAAGAGGAGACGTCATGAGCGAGCCGAAGACCAACCGCATCCCCGCCCCGATCTACGCCGCTGCCGGAGCCGGTGAGTTGGCCATCGAGCAACTGCGCAAGCTGCCGGCCGTCGTCGGCGTCCT
Source organism: Micromonospora sp. NPDC048898 (assembly GCF_043198035.1). Classification (NCBI taxonomy): domain Bacteria; kingdom Bacillati; phylum Actinomycetota; class Actinomycetes; order Micromonosporales; family Micromonosporaceae; genus Micromonospora; species Micromonospora sp. NPDC048898. The sequence continues at coordinate 95,387 of NZ_JBICUF010000005.1, read as the reverse complement.
CGGCACCCGGGTCGTCGCCGACCTGGGCGGTCGGGCCGTGCTGACCGGCTTCGAGCTGCGTCAGAAGGCCACCGAGACGCTGCGTACCGCCAATGAGACGGCCGGGACGCTGCGCGACCGGGCGCAGGCCGAACTGGACCTGACCAAGCTCCGTGAGTCGGCCGACCTGGCCAAGCTCCGCGAGGTTGCCGACCTGGCCAAGCTCCGCGAGGTCACCGACCTCGACAAGCTGCGTGCCGCCGCGACCCGCAACGCCATTATGGTGTTCGCGGGCGCGCAGGCCGCCCAGGAGCGGGCCTTTGCCGCGTACGGTGCGCTTGTCGCCCGTGGTGAGCGGGTCGTCGGCGCCGGTGTGCTGGAGGCCGCCGAGACGGTCAACGCCGACATCGAGGCCACCCAGGCCGTGACGCCCGTCACCACGGCCCCGGCCGCCACGGCCACCGCGTCGGCCGAGGTGGCGACCCCGGCCGAGGTGCCGACCCCGGCCGACGTGGCCGAGATCGCCGAGGCCAAGCCGGCTGCCGTCAAGAAGGCAGCCCGTGCTCCGAAGGCCCCCAAGCCGACCGCGACCCCGTCGGCGAAGCTGCCCGGGGCGACCAAGCGGACCCGCCCGGCGGCCGAGTAGTTCGACCGGTCGACGACCCCGGCGGCGTCCTTGTCGGACGTAGCCGGGGTCGTGGACATAAACTTGCCGGCATGGCCAACGCCGCGCCGATCTTCGCCTTCGCCGTCCGTGAAGTGATCCAGCTGATCCTGCTCGTCTTCGCGCTGATCGTCCAGGGTGTCGCCCTGGTGCACGCGATCACGCAGCGCTCCGACGCCTTCCCGGCCATCGGCACGCTACCCAAGGGCGGCTGGATCGCCATCCTGGCGGTCTGCCTCGTGCTCACCCTGCTCGGCTTCGGCCCGATCAGCCTCTTCGGACTCGTCGGCATCGCCGCCGGTCTGATCTACCTCCTCGATGTCCGAGTCGGCCTCCGCGAACTCGGTGACGGTAAAGGGTCCTGGTGAGAGGTTTCCGCTGGCCACCCCCACCGGACAGCGGGCCCCGCACCTGGGGTCCCGGCCCCGGTGGGCCGCGGACCGGCCGACCGGCGCTGCCGGAGCCGGAGACCGAGCTGGTCACCACCCCGCACGGCGTCCGGCTGGAGCGGTTGGTCACCGGCACCGGTAACCCGGTCACCGTCTTCGCGCACGGGCTGGGCAACGGCATCGCCACCACCCGCCCGTTCGGCAGCGGGGTGACCGGCCGCAAGGTGTTCTTCCAGTTCCGCGGGCACGGCCGCTCCGATGCCCCGGACGGGCCGTGGGACTACCTGGACCTGGCCCGGGATCTGCGCGCGATCGCGGACCTCGGCGGCGCCAGCCGGGCGTTCGGCGCGAGCCTCGGTGCGGGTGCCCTCTGTCGCCTGCTCGCGGAGAGCCCGGAGCGTTTCGAGAAGCTTGTCTTCTTCCTGCCGGCGGTGCTCGACGAGCCGCGCGGGCCGGTCGCCCCCGAACGGATCACGGGTCTGTTGGAGGCGGTGGAGAGCGGGGACGCCTCGGCGGTCGCCGACGTCGTCTCCCTGGAGATGCCCCCGGCGGTGCGCAACACTCCGGCCGGCTGGGCATACCTGCGCCAGCGGCTCGACCAACTGCTGCGCGACGGTCTGGCCGAGGGGCTGGCCGCGCTCGCGGCGCAGACGTCGCTGCGCCAGATCGGTGACCTGGCGGCGGTCACCGCGCCGGCACTGGTCATCGGCTGCGTGGGCGACGACCTGCATCCGGTCGAGGTCGCCGAGCGACTCGCCGCCGCGCTGCCGCAGGCCACCCTGCACGTGTACGACAGGCCAGGCGTCCTCTGGACGGAGCGCGCCGACCTGCGGGACCGCATCGCCGGCTTCCTCAACGAGTAACGTGCCCTGCCATGGGTGTCACACAACACGGCCGCACACACCGACTCGACCTCGCCGACCCGACCCTGCGCGAGTGGACCTGTACGGTCCTGCACGCCGACCCGGAGCAGGGCATCGTGCTGGACCGCTCGGCGTTCTACCCGGGCGGCGGCGGCCAGCCACCGGACCACGGCGTGCTGCTGTGGCAGGGCGTGCAGACCCGGATCGTCGGCACCCGCAAGGGTGACGACCTCTACCTGATCCCCGCCGAGGGTGACCCGCTGCCGCCGGCCGGCACCGAGGTCGTCGGCGCGCTGGAGGACGAGCGCCGCAGCCGGCTGATGCGTACCCACTCCGGGCTGCACGTGCTCTGCGGTGTGGTGTTCCGCGACTTCGGCGCGCTGGTGACCGGAAACTCGATGGAGCCGGGCGAGGCCCGGATGGACTTCAACCTCCCCGAGGTGCCACCGGACTTCAAGAGCCGCATCGAGGAGCTGGTCAACGCCGAGGTGGCCGCCGACCGGGCGGTCGCCACGCGGGTGCTGCCACGCACCGAGGCGCTGGCCCTGCCGGACATCATCCGCACCCAGTCCAACCTCATCCCGCCGGACGAGCAGGAGGTCCGCATCGTCGACATCGTCGGGCTGGACGTGCAGGCCGACGGCGGCACCCACGTCGCGTCCACCGCGCAGATCGGCAAGGTGCAGGTGGTCAAGGTGGAGAGCAAGGGCCGGGCCAACCGCCGGGTCCGCGTCAGACTCGTGGATTGACAAATTCGGACGCCGGTTGTCAGGTATCGCTGACAACCTCGCGGGTATGACACAACCGCTGACAGGGAAGATCGCGCTCGTCGCCGGCGCCACCCGGGGTGCCGGTCGACAGATCGCGGTCCAGCTCGGTGCCGCTGGTGCCACCGTCTACGCCACCGGCCGCAGCAGCAGCGCCGGCCGCTCGGAGATGAACCGGCCGGAGACCATCGAGGAGACCGCCGATCTGGTCACCGCGGCCGGTGGCACCGGCATCGCCGTGCGGGTCGATCATCTGGTGCCGGAGCAGGTCCGCGACCTGGTCGCCCGGATCGACGCCGAGCAGGGCCGGCTCGACGTGCTGGTCAACGACATCTGGGGCGGCGACCCGCTGGTCACCTGGGACAAGCCGGTCTGGGAGCAGCCGCTCGATGCCGGCTTCCGCACCCTGCGACTGGCCATCGACACGCACATCATCACCAGCCACTTCGCCCTGCCCCTGCTGATCCGCAGGCCCGGCGGTCTGGTGGTGGAGATGGGCGACGGGACCAAGGCGTACAACGACGAGAACTACCGGCTGTCGGTCTTCTACGACCTGGCCAAGGTTTCGGTCAACCGGCTCGCCTTCAGTCAGGCGCACGAGCTGAGGCCGCACGGCTGCACGGCGGTGGCGCTCACCCCCGGGTGGATCCGCTCCGAGGCGATGCTGGAGCACTTCGGCGTCACCGAGGACAACTGGCGCGACGGTGCCGCCACCGACCCGAACTTCCTCATCTCGGAGACCCCGGCCTTCGTCGGCCGGGCGGTGGCCGCGCTCGCCGCCGACGAGGAGAAGGACCGCTGGAACGGCAGGTCCGTCGACGCCGGCACCCTGTCCAAGGTGTACGGGTTCACCGACCTCGACGGCAGCCAACCAGAGGGCTTCCGCTACATCACCGAGGTGGTCGACGCGGGCAAGCCGTCGGACGTGACCGGCTACCGGTAGAGCGCGCTGAGGCGGCCGGCCGCCTCGGCGAACAGTTTCCGCAGCTCGGGTGGATCGAGCACCTCCACCTCGGGGCCGAGCCCCAGCAGTTGGTGGTACGCCACCTGTACCGACTCGACGGGCAGCCGCGCCACCACCCAGCCCTGCCCGTCGGGCGGGCCGGCGGCGGCGACCAGTTCGTCGTACACGAAGGGGGCATCGACCTGGCGCCGGAGCTGGCGCAGGCCGGCGGGGCTGAGCCGGACGGCGACCTCGGCCCGCAGCATGGTCCGCAGGAACGACCCGGCCTGCTCGCGCCAGTGCCCGGCCAGGTCGAAGCCCTCGTCGCGGTCGAAGTGCTCCTCGCCCACCTCGACCCCGGTGACCCGGTCCACCCGGTAGGTGCGCACATCGTCGCCGACCCGGCCGACCAGATACCAGACCCCGCTCTTGAGGACCAGGCCGTACGGCTCGACCCGGCGGCTCACCTCCTGTTCGCCGCGCCGGTAGCGCAACTCCACCACCCGGTCCGCCCAGACCGCCCGGGCCAGCTCGGGAAGCCAGAGCGGTGACGCGGTCTCCCGGAACCAGCCCGGTACGTCCAGGTGGAACCGCTGCCCGGCACGGGCCGGGGCGTCGCGCAGGGCGGGTGGCAGTGCGGCGAGCACCTTCAGCTCGGCGGACGCGACCGCGTCGGCGAGGCCCATCTCACCGGCCGGCCCGGGCAGCCCGGCGAGGAAGAGCGCCTCCGCCTCGTCCCGGGTCAGGCCGGTCAGTCGGGTGCGGTAGCCGCCGATTAGCCGGTAACCGCCGGCCCGACCCCGGTCGGCGTAGACCGGCACCCCGGCGGCGGAGAGGGCAAGCACGTCCCGGTAGACGGTCCGCTCGGAGACCTCCAACTCCCGCGCCAGCTCGCTCGCGGTCATCGACCCGCGCGACTGCAACAGCAACAGCAACGAGATCAGTCGGGAGGCACGCACCCGCCCATCCTGCCCCGCTCACCGTCGGGCGGATCCGATCACCGCTCGCTAGGCTGCTCGATCGTGGATGCCAGCAGAATCGCCAGCCCGGTGACCGGGGTCGTCGGACGCTTCCTCGCCGGGGCCGGGCTGCTCCTGCGCGGGCTGGGCCTCTACGTCCGCAGCCCGGGGCTGATGCTGCTCGGCGTCGTGCCGGCGCTGATCTCCGGTGCGCTGTTCCTGGCCGCGCTCGCCACGCTCGTGTACTTCGTGGACGACCTCGCCGCGCTCGTCACCCCGTTCGCCGACGACTGGTCGAGCACCTCCCGCAGCCTGGTCCGGGTGATCGCCGGGCTGGCTTTCCTGGGGGTTGGTGGCCTGCTCGGAGTGCTCACCTTCACCGCGGTGACCCTGGTCATCGGCGACCCGTTCTACGAGAAGATCTCCGAGCAGGTCGAGCAACGGTACGGCGGCACGCCCGGCGCGGTGGACGTGCCCTTCTGGTCGTCGCTGCGCCGTAGCCTCGCCGACTCGGTACGGCTGGTGGCGCTCACGGCGCTGGTCGGGATTCCGCTGTTCCTCGCCGGCTTCATCCCGGTGGTCGGGCAGACGGTCGTGCCGGTCATCGGGGCGGCGGTGGGCGGGTGGTTCCTCGCCGTGGAGCTGGTCGGTGCGCCGTTCTACCGGCGGGGGATGCGGCTGCCGCAGCGCCGGACGATCCTGAAGGCCGACCGGGCGACCTCGCTCGGTTTCGGGGTGGCGGTCTTCCTCTGCTTCCTCATCCCGCTCGGCGCGGTGCTGATCATGCCGGCGGCGGTCGCCGGCGCCACCCTGCTGGCCCGTCGATCGTTGGGCCAATCGATCGAGAAGGACTGACATGGAGATCACCCTGGTCGAGGGGGACATCACCACCCAGCGGGTGGACGCCATCGTGAACGCCGCGAACTCCTCCCTGCTGGGCGGCGGTGGCGTCGACGGCGCGATCCACCGGCGCGGCGGGCCGGCCATCCTGGCCGAGTGCCGGGCGCTGCGGGCGTCCCACTACGGCAGGGGCCTGCCCACCGGTCAGGCGGTGGCGACCACGGCCGGGGAGCTGCCGGCCCGCTGGGTGATCCACACCGTCGGGCCGGTCTGGTCGGCCAGCGAGGACCGGTCGGCGTTGCTGCGCGACTGCTACGCCAACAGCCTGCGGGTGGCCGACGAGTTGGGGGCGTCCACTGTGGCGTTCCCGCTGATCTCCGCCGGCATCTACGGTTGGCCGCTCGACGACGCGGTCCGGCAGGCACTGTCGGTGCTGCGCTCGGCCACGCCGGTCGCCGTCACCGAGACACGCCTGGTGCTCTTCGGCGCCGACACCCACGCGACAGCCCGCCAGGTCTTCGACGCTCCCTGACGCCGGCCCCCTCCGCCGCTCCGGCTCCTGCCTCCTCGATCAGGTGATGAAAAGTAGGTCTCCGAGGCGATTCTGACCTACTTTTCATCACCTGATCACCCCGCCTCGGTCAGGTCAGGTCAGGTCGGCCAGGCAGGACCACTGGGATGTCACCGGTCGGTAGCCCAGTCGGGCGTTGATCGCCAGCATCGGCGCGTTGGCCTCGTCGTTCGAGGTGTACGCGACGCGCACGCCGTTGGCGGCCGCTCGGTGCAGCGCCGCCGTCTTGGCCAGCCGGGCCAGCCCACGTCCCCGGTACGCCGGAACGCTGCCCGTGTAGTCCGACCACATCCGGTCCCCGTCCCGCTTCACGAGGCTGAAGGCGGCCACCGCACCGTCGACCTCGGCGGCGACGCTGGCCGTCTTGTCCAGCCCCAGGTTGTCCCACACGTCGTACTGCCAGCTCTCGTAGCTCTTCGCGTCGACCGGCACGTCGCTCGGTTCGTCGACGGCCGAGGCCACGTCCGCCACGTACAGCAGGTGCGGGTCCACATCGGCGATCGGACGCAGTCGTACGCCCGGGGGCGGCTCGGGCAGCGCCGGCGCCGGATTCAGGTCGAGCGCCGAGTAGCGAACCTCTCGGCTGGGCTCGTAGCCGTGTCGACGGGCGAACGGCAGCGCATCCGGCAGCGCCATCGCCCGTACCCGGCGGATCCCCAACGGGCGGAGGTAGTCGGTCGCGGTGGTCAGCAATGCCGTCCCGATGCCCCGCCGCCGGTGCTCCGGGTGCACGTGCAGCAGGTTGATGCCACCGACGTCCGCCGCTGCGGTCGTCCCGATACGTTCGGCGGACACCCAACCGACAACGCGATCGTCGGCCTCGGCGACGAACGCGGTCCAGTCCTCCCCGGGAGGCGGCTCGGCGATCATCTTCCGGGTCGACTCGACCCCGCGCACCAGGTACGGAAAGATCACCGCCCGAAGGGCCACCACCGCCGGGGCGTCGTCCGGCTGCGCCACCCGGATCCGCATGTCAGGCCCCCGTCCGTACGGCGGCGACGGCCTCGACCTCGACGAGCTGGTCGGGGTAGCCGAGCACGGTGACCCCGAGCAGGGTGCTGGGTGGGTCGTGGTCGCCGAAGAAGTCGCGCACCACCTCCCAGACGGTCACCAGGTCGGCCTGCCGGGAGGACGCCACGTACACGGTGGTCTTGACGACGTCGGTGCGGGTGGCACCGGCGGCCACGAGGGCGGTCTGGAGGTTCGCCAGCACCTGCCGGGCCTGTGCGGCGTGATCGCCCGGCGCGACGGTGCGACCCTCGGCGTCCAGCGGGCAGGCGCCGGCGGTGAAGACCAGTCGGGCGGTTGCCTCGACGGTGGCCGCGTACGCGTATTCGGCGACGTCGGACAGTGCGGGGACGCGCAGCAACGCGACATGATCAGGCATGTTGGCGAGGCTAACGACGATCGCCCGCCGCAGCGAGGAGTTAAGCCCGTGCGCGGGCGGGTGCGACCGGTCAGGCGGAGGCGCGGCGGATCAACTCGGTGGGGAGCATGACCGCCTGCTCGATCGTCTCCCCGGCGGCCAGCCTGAGCAGTTGACGGGTCATCCGCCGGCCGAGTTCCACGATCGGCTGCCGGACGGTGGTCAGCGGTGGCTCGGTGTACGCGGCGGTCTCGATGTCGTCGAAGCCGACCACGGCGACGTCCGCCGGCACCCGCCGGCCGGCTTCGCGCAGCGTCCGCAGTGCGGCGTGCGCCATCAGGTCGGAGGCGGCGAAGACAGCATCCAGATCGGGGTGCTCGGTGAGCAGTTGACGCATCGCCGCCGACCCGGACTCCCGGGTGAAGTCACCGACGGCGATCAGCTCGGGCAGCCCCGCGTCGGCGACCGCGCTGCGGTAACCGCTGAGCCGTTCGATGCCGGCGACCATGTCCTGCGGGCCGGCGATGGTGGCGATCCGCCGACGACCGCTGTCGATCAGGTATCGGATGGCCGCGGTTACGCCGGCCACGTGGTCGACGTCGACGTACGGCACGGGCACGTCGCCGAGCGGCCGGCCGCTGACCACCACCGGGATGCCGAGCCGGGCGAGTGTGCCGGGCAGCGGGTCGGCACCGTGCAGCGAGGCGAAGAGCACCCCGTCGACGTGCCGACCGGTGGTGTACCGCTCGACCCGGTGGTGCCCGGCCGGTGAGCCGGCGAGCATCAGCACCAGTTGCTTGTCGGCCGCCTCCAGCTCCTGGCTGACGCCGCGGATGATGCCGGGGAAGACCTGGTCGTCGGAGAAGACCCGGGTGGCCGCCTCCGGCATGACCAGGGCGACCGAGTCGGTGCGTTGGGTGACCAGGCTGCGGGCGGCGAGGTTGGGCACGTACCCCAACTCGGCGACGGCTCGGGTGACCGCCTCCCGGATCGGCTCGGCGACGGTGGTGGAGCCGTTGACCACCCGGGACACGGTGGCCCGGGACACCCCGGCCCGCGCCGCCACCGCTTCGAGCGTCGGCCGTTGCGCCGTCGTCATCGTGCCTTTCCCCCCGCTCGTCACAGGCCGTTCCGGGAAACACCCCGCGCCGCTGGGTCAGGTGGTCGACGCGCCACGTCCCGAACCGTTTGCGGTGCCCCCGGCCGGTAGAGGTGTCCAGGAATGACCATACGAGAAGACCGCCACGGCAGAGCGCCCCGCCGAGGGTGGCTGATGCGGCACGTCCTGTCAAGAGAGCGCTCTCTCGGGTCCACGGCTCCCGACCCGATCGAGGGGCGTCACCCGGCGGGGTGACGCCCCTCGATCATGGCGAATCGATCACTTGGCCCGCAGACCGTCCAGCAGGGCACGATCGCCGGCAACGACAAGCGTCTCGAAGCTCACCCGGCCCCAGAGCGCCAGCAAGAGGTCGCTCGCCGTTCCGCTGACCTGCGCCCGAGCGTGATGATCGTCGTGGTCGAAGATGGTCGCCGTGTCGAGCAGCGCCACCCCCTCGCCGCGCAGCCGCAAATACCACTCCTGAGCCGCGTCGGTCGCGGTGAGCTGCACCACCCCGCGCCAGTCGCCCGGCGTCCGCCGCCGACCCGCCGGCAGCCAGGTGTCCAGCACCTCGCTCACCCCGTCGGCCGCGAGCTTCGCCTCCACCGGATCACCGGCGGCGATGGCGAGTTGGGCGTCCCACCGGTGCACAGCCGTCTCGTGCGCCATCCGACGCGGCCAGAAGCCGGCCTTCTTCGGCTGCGGGGCCCAGTTCCACGCCGGTGCCTCCGGGTCCAGCCCGTCGAAGACGGTCATCAACCTGTCGTACCCCTGCTGCCACAGCTGGAGCGGGCTCACGCCCTGGTCCGCCGCAAGCGGGTCCCGGCGGGCCGGCTGTGCGGTCTGGCCGGACCCGGCGAACGACGAAACCCAGTGGTAGATGCCAGCGAGGTGCAGTGTGAGGTCGTTGACCGTCCAGCCCGGACAGGACAGAACCGGTGTCTCCGGCGGAGCCTCGGCCACCGCCGCCGCGAACGCCGGGCCCTCCGCTCGGAGCGCACCGATCCAGAAATCCTTGCTGCCCTGCAGTCTGCTCATCGCCATCCTCCCGGGGGTGCCGGGCGACCAGTGGGTGCCACGGCTATCAGTCAGCCTAAGGTGAAGGGCGTGCCAGACGCCTCCGCCCAGCCGACAACCGAAGCCGATCGTGCCATCCCCGGTCCACTGGCCAGCTACACCACTCTACTGATGGGTGGGCCGGCCGAACGGATCGTGACCGCCGGCAGTGCCGACGAGATCGTCCGGGCCGTCCGGGCCGCGGACGAGCCGGTCCTGATCCTGGCCGGTGGCAGCAACGTCGTGGTCGGCGAGCCCGGCTTCCCCGGCACCGTCGTGCTGGTGCGCTCCCGTGGCCTCAGCGTCGTCGCCGAGGACGCCGGGTCCGTCACGGTACGGGTCGACGCCGGTGAGCCGTGGGACGACCTGGTCGCCGCCACCGTGGCCAACGGCTGGGCCGGACTGGAATGCCTCTCCGGCATCCCCGGCTCGACCGGCGCCACCCCGATCCAGAACGTCGGCGCGTACGGCCAGGAGGTCGCCGAGACGATCACCGGCGTCGAGGTGTACGACCGGGTCGAGGGCACCCGCCACATCATCCCCGCCGCCGACTGCGGGTTCGCCTACCGGGGCAGCATCTTCAAGTACCGGGACCGCTGGGTGGTGCTGTCCGTCGACTTCCGACTCACCCGGTCCCCGCTCTCCGGCCCGGTGCGCTACGCCGAGCTGGCTCGTGCGCTCGGTGTCGAGGTGGGCGACCAGGTGCCGTTGGCGGACGCCCGAGCGGCGGTGCTGCGGCTGCGCGCGGGCAAGGGCATGGTGCTCGACGCCACCGACCCGGACACTCGTTCGGTCGGTTCCTTCTTCACCAACCCGGTGCTGGACCAGGCGACGTACCAGCTACTCCTGGAGCGCTCCGCCGAGCTGGGCGACCCGCCCGCCTGGCCGGGAGCCGACGGTCTGGTCAAGGTGAGCGCGGCCTGGCTGATCGACAAGGCCGGCTTCACCAAGGGCCACCCCGGCGAGGGCGGAGTCTCGATCTCCAGCAAGCACACCCTGGCCCTGACCAACCACAGCGGCACGGCCAGCACCGATGACCTGCTCACCCTGGCCCGAGACATCCGCGAGACGGTGCGGGCGCGCTTCGGCGTAACCCTCCACCCCGAACCAGTCCTCATCAACTGCACCCTCTAACCCACCCCAACCCACCCCAACCCACCCCACCCCACCCCAACCCACCCCCACCCCCACCCCCACCCCCACCCCACCCCCACCCCCATCCCACGCGATCTTGCAGTTTCTGTCGGGGCATAAGGGGTGTAGCGGGGCAAATCAGCGACAGAAAGTGCAAGATCGACGAGGTTGGGCGGGGCGGGGCGGGGCCGGGGTGGGGTTATGGGAGGGGCCAGGGGAGGGTTAGTTCGCCTTGGCGCCAGCGGGACGGCCCGCCCAGGATGGGCCAGCCTGACTCGCGGAGACGCGTCACCGCTCGCAGCCATCGTTGCCGGGGGCCGAAGGCGGCGTACGGGGCGGCGGCCTGCCAGGCATCGTCCAGGGCGCGGATCAGATCGTGCACCCGCTCACCGGGGACGTTGCGATGGATCAGCGCCTTGGGCAGTCGCTCGGCCAACTCGGCGGGGCTGCCCAGCGTGGTGAGCTTCGCGGCCAGGGTCAGCGTCCGTGGGCCGTCGGCGTCGATCAGCAGCCAACTGGCGAGCCGCCCCAACTCGTCGCACGTGCCCTCGACGAGCACCCCGCCCGGGGCGAGTGCGGCGGTCATCGTCCGCCAGGCCTCCGGGACCTCACTCTCGTCGTACTGTCGAAGCACGTTGAACGCGCGGACCAGCACCGGCCGGAGCCCGGCCAACTCGAACCCACCCCGGGCGAACGTCAGGCCGGGCGGGTCGGCGGCCGGGGCCGCGGCGGCCACCCGAGCCGGGTCGATCTCCAACCCCACCAGCCGTACGTCGGGACGAACCCCCGCCGCCAGCCGCGCGCGCAGCTCCACAGCGGTCACCGGGTTGGCGCCGTAGCCGAGGTCGACCACCAGGGGGTCTTCCGCCGCCAACAGCCGGTCGGCGCAGGTGGCGACGATCCAGTTGTCCACCCGACGGAGCCGGTTCGGGTTGGTCGTGCCACGCGTGACCACACCGAACGGCCGGCGCCGCGCCACGCCGCTCACCCCGCACGCTGCCCGGTCGGCGTTCGTTCGCGACTGCGGGGCTCGCAAACCCGGCTCACTCCTCGCGCTTCACTGGGTCGTCTTCGTTCGCGACTGCGGGGCTCGCAAACCCGGCTCACTCCTCGCGCTTCACTGGCCGACCCGGTGCACCTTGTGCTGTGCGGCCTGCGCCCGCGGCCGGACCACCAGCCGGTCGATGTTGACGTGCTCGGGGCGGGTGGCGCACCAGGCGATGCAGTCGGCGACGTCCTCGGCGACCAGCGGCCCCGGCACCCCGGCGTAGACGGCTGCCGCCCGTTGCGCGTCACCCTCGAAGCGAACCAGCCCGAACTCCTCGGTCTGCACCATGCCCGGGTCGATCTCGATCACCCGCAGCGGCCGGCCGCACAGCTCCAGACGGAGCGTGCCGGCGATGGCGGTCTGCGCGTGCTTCGCGGCCGTGTAGCCGCCCCCGCCCTCGTACACCGTCAGGCCGGCGGTGGAGGAGACCACCACGATGGTGCCCGAGCCGGACGCCTCGAGCGCCGGCAGCAGCGCCTGGGTGACCCGCAGCGTGCCGAGCACGTTCACGTCGTACATCCACTGCCAGTCGGCGACCGAGCCGGACTCCACCGGGTCCAGCCCGCGCGCCCCGCCTGCGTTGTTGACAAGCAGGGTGACCGGCCCGGGGGCCTGGGCGGCGGCCGCGGCCAGCCCGGCCACCGACTCGTCCGACGTGATGTCGCAGGTCACGGCGGTGGCCTGCCCGCCGGCGGCGGTGATGTCGGCGACCAGGTCGGCGAGCCGCTCGGCGCGACGGGCGGCGGCGAGCACGTGGAAGCCCTCGGCGGCGAGTCGGCGGGCGGTGGCCGCGCCGATTCCGCTGGACGCTCCGGTGACGATGGCGACAGGGGTCATTGCGACATTGTCCCCCCGCCCGTGGGACCCGAGCGGACCGGGCGGGGCGGCCATCGATGGGCGTGCGGTGATGAGGTCCGTCACCCCCGGGACCCGCGCCGGGGCATTTCCGAAGCCCGATGGGGAAGATGACACCTGGCGTACAGGTTGACCGAGAAGCGCCGGTCGTGCGAGACGGCATCTACCGTGACGAAGGAGCGGATGTGGCGGAAATGCACACCGGTGTCGGGCGTCAGCAAGGAGCCCGACCGTGGCCCCGGCCTCGCCGTATCGCCACCCTTTCGGTGCACACCTCCCCCCTGCACCAGCCCGGCACGGGCGATGCCGGCGGCATGAACGTCTATATCCTCGAGGTCGCCCGGCGACTCGCCGAAGCCAACGTCGAGGTGGAGATCTTCACCCGGGCGACCTCCGGCGACCTGCCCCCGGTCGTCGAGATGGCACCCGGGGTGCAGGTCCGCCACATCACGTCCGGCCCCCTGGAGGGCCTCACCAAGGAAGAGCTACCCGGTCAGCTGTGCGCCTTCAGCGCCGGGGTGCTGCGCGCCGAGGCGTCCCGCCCGCCCGGGCACTACGACCTGATCCACTCCCACTACTGGCTCTCCGGCCAGGTCGGCTGGCTGGCCAAGGAGCGTTGGGGGGTGCCGCTGGTGCACACCGCACACACCCTGGCGAAGGTCAAGAACGCCCAGCTCGCGGCCGGCGACCGGCCAGAGCCCAAGGCCCGGGTGATCGGCGAGGAGCAGGTGGTCGCCGAGGCGGACCGCCTGGTCGCCAACACCCGGGTCGAGGCCAGCGACCTCGTCGACAGGTACGACGCCGACCCCGCCCGGGTGTCCGTCGTACAGCCGGGTGTCGACCTGGGCCGGTTCCGGCCCGCGCCGGGCGACCGGTCCGCGGCCGCCCGCGAGGCCCGCCGTCGGCTGGGGCTTCCAGTCGACGGGTACGTGGTTGCCTTCGTCGGTCGGATCCAGCCGCTCAAGGCCCCCGACGTGCTGATCCGCGCGGTTGCCGCCCTACGCGAACGCGACCCGGCACTGGCCGACCAGGTGACCGTGGTGAGCTGCGGCGGGCCCAGCGGCAGCGGACTGGACCGTCCGACCGCGCTGATCGAGCTGGCTGCCACGCTCGGTGTCGCCGCCGGGGTGCGGTTCCTGCCGCCGCTCACCGGGGACGACCTGCCGGCCCTGTACCGGGCGGCCGATCTCGTCGCGGTCCCGTCGCACAACGAATCGTTCGGGCTGGTCGCCCTGGAGGCACAGGCCTGCGGTACGCCGGTGCTGGCCGCCGCCGTCGGAGGGCTGGTCACCGCCGTGCGGGATGAGGTCAGTGGCGTACTGATCGACGGCCACGACCCGGCCGACTGGGCCCGTGCGCTGGGCCGCCTGCTGCCGAACCGGGCCCTCCGGGCGGTGCTGGGCCGCGGGGCCGAGCAGCACGCCCGACACTTCTCCTGGGACCGGACGGTCGCCGGCCTGCTCGACGTCTACGGCGAGGCGATCGCCGCACACCGGGCCCGGCTCGCGGCCGACCTGGCAGGCGACCCTGCACTCTCCTGCTCCTGGTGACCCGGTGGCGTCCCATGACCGGTGGGCGTCGCCTGACCGGGCGTCGCCTGACCCGGGGGTCGCCTGACCGGGCGTTGCCTGACCCGGGGGTTGCGTGACTCGGGCGTCGCCTGACTCGGGCGTCGCCTGACCCGGGGGTTGCGTGACCCGGGGGTTGCGTGACCCGGGGGTTGCGTGACTCGGGCGTCGCCTGACCCGGAGGTTGCGTGACTCGGGCGTCGCCTGACCCGGGCGTCGCCTGAGCGGGGGGCGTCGCCGCCAACCGGTGCGCGGGCCGGGTCGGTCGTAGAGTGGGTCCGGTGAGCCCGAAGAGCGATCTTGCGACTCTGATCGAGTCGGTCTGTGCCGAGCGGGAGCTGGCCTGGGAGTCGACCGGCCCCGGGTCGTACGCGGTGACCCTGCCGGGCACACACAAACTCAAGACGGTCTGCAACCTGATCGTCGGCGAGCACGCGCTGCGGATCGAGGCGTTCGTGATGCGCCAGCCGGACGAGCGCCGCGAGGAGCTGTGGGCCTGGCTGCTACAGCGCAACGCCCGGATGTACGGCGTCTCCTTCTCCACCGACGCGGTCGGCGACGTGTACCTGACCGGTCGGGTCAACCCGGCCGGCGTGGACGCGGACGAGTTGGACCGGCTGCTCGGTTCTGTGCTCACGTACGCCGACGAGTCGTTCGACACGATGCTGGAGATCGGCTTCGGCAGTTCGATCCGCCGCGAGTACGAGTGGCGGGTCAAGCGTGGCGAGTCGACAGCCAATTTGGCCGCGTTCGCCCACCTCTTCGAACCCTCCGGTTCGGGCCCCGACCCAGCCTGACCGCCCCGCGCCAAGCTCTACGCAACTTCCCCGATGTTGCTGCCTCCGACAGCCGAGAGGCAGCACCATCCCTGATCTTGTCCGGATCTTGACGACTCACACCGCCCCGACCGGAGTGTGGGGCGCCTACCGCCGCCACGGTCACGCTCGAACCAGGAAGTAGTGGCCACAGCCTCGCGCCGATGCCACTCGATCCTGGATCGAGCACGATCATGGTGAGTCGTCGGTGGTTCGGACTGCTCCTGACGGGTATGCCGCACCGCGCGGTGCGGCGAGGGACCCCCGCGCGCCGAGGACGGAGTGTCAAGGAGCGGAGCGTCCCATGGCTCAGCGGAACAGCTCAGGTCGCGGCGCGACTGCGACCAGGACGAAGCGACAGGCCGGCAACCAGACGCCGGGTACCCCGGGAGTCTCCGAGTCGGAGATCTCCCGGATGCGGGTGGATGACATCCGCGGGCAACTGCGTAGACGTGGGGTCTCCGGGATCTCCGCGCTGCGCAAGCCAGACCTGGTGAAACAGCTGGTCCGCTCGATGCGGGCCGGCGCGGGTCGGAGCAGCACCGGCCCGACGGGCCGGGCCACCGGCACCAGGGCATCGGCGGGTCGTGCCGCCGCCACCAGGAAGTCGGCGGCCAGGCCGGCGTCGAGCCGCGCGAAGGCGGCGCCAGCGAACAAGAGCGCACCCGCGAAGCGGGCCGCTGCGACGAAGGCGACCGCCGCGCGGAAGTCGGCGGCGGCGAAGAGGGCACCGGCGAAGAAGGCGACAGCTGCGAAGAGGACGACAGCGGAGACGTCGACGGCCGCCCGTAAGACGGCAGCCGCACGCAAGACCACGGCCGCCCGTAAGACCACGGCGGCCCGTAAGACGACGACGGCCCGTACCGCGCCCGCCCGTAAGGCGACGACGGCCCGTACCGCGCCCGCGCGTAAGGCGCCAGCGAAGAAGGCCCCGGCGCGGCCGGCGGCGAAGCGGGCGGCGCCCGCCACGCGTACCACCGCGAAGCGGGCGGCACCCGCGAAGCGCACCACCGCGAAGCGGGCGGCACCCGCCAAGCGCGCGGCGACCCCGTCGGTCAGCAGCGGCAGGACGACCGGTGGGATCCGGACCGGACGGGGTACCGGACGGTCGGTCCGTAGCTCGCAGGTGATCTCGTCGGTCCAGGACCGACCGGAGCGGCCGGGGCGGAGCCTGATCACCACGAACCACGAGGTGATCCAGCGTTGGGCCCGGGAGCGCGGGGCCAGGCCGGCGACCATCGCGGGGACCGAGCGGGATGGCCGTGCGGGCGTTCTGACCTTCAACATCCCCGGTTACCGGGAAAGTAGCCGAATTCGCGAGATCACCTGGGATGAGTGGTTCTATACCTTTGACCTTCGGCGGCTGAACCTGATTTATCAGGAACAGTTGCGCGACGGCCGGCAGAGCAGCTTTTTCCGAACCGAGTCGCCCGATCGGGAGGACGGCTGAGGCGTTTGCGGGAATGGCTGACGGGTACGCGGCTGTTGTCAGACACTGAGGCCCGAGCAGCGGATACTCGTCAGTTGTGACCGGCGAGACAGACGTTCTGGGTTGAATCCAGAATCTGGGCGAACTAGCTTTATTGCACCGCGCCACGCTTGGAAACGTTCGGGGGAGCGGCGGATCGATCAGATCCGCGCACCAGGCGAGGCGCGAGGGGACGGGTGGATCTACCGTTGGGGGACGGTGCCCACCTGTTTGGACCGGCGGCTGAGCGGGCGATGCTTACGGGGGTGAGTGTTGCCCGCCGCCGCCGGCCCCACCGGCGGGCGCCCGCCACGACCTCAGGGCCGTGGCGGGCGCTTTGCCGTGTTCCGCCGATCATGCGCTCACCCGGTCCGCGGACGGCGTCTGCTCCTGGCGCAGCGTGGCGACGTGCCGCTCCCGGGGTGGTCCGGCGAGCAGGTGCCCGACCGCTGCCGCCAGGCCCAGCCCACCCACCAGCAGCCAGTGCCCCTCGCCGAGGTGCTGCAGGCTCACCCCGCCGAGGGTGGGAGCGACGAACGCCGCAGCCGGGAACGTCAGGTAGAAGACCGCCTGGTAGCGCGCGCGTAGCGGCGGCGGTGCCAGGTCGGCGTTGATCTGCGCGTTGGGCGGGGCGGCGAGCATCGAGCCGATCGTCCAGACCACGGCGGCGATCAGGTAGACGGCCAGTTCGTCGGCGACGGCGAGCGCCCCGAAACCGAGCGCGAGCAGCGCGGTGGAGGCGGCCAGCACGACGTCCTTGCGGTGCCTGTCGATCAGTCGGGGCACGAACAGTTGCCCGGTCACGATCAGCGCACCACCGAGCGCCACCACCAGCCCGTACGCCGATGGGCCCAGGCCGTCCGCGCGCATGGCCAGCGGCATGATCGTCGACGTCTGCATGGTGAGTACGGCCAGCGCGAAGGTGAGCCCGACGAAGACCAGGAAGGTGCGGTCGGTGAGCGCGGTGTGCAGTCCCGGTCGGCGGGGCCGGATCGCCGTGGGTGTCGGACTGTCGGCAGGTGGGGCGGCCAGCCGCAGGGTCTCCGGCACCTTCCAGCCGATCACCGCGGCGGCGGTCAGGGTGGCAGCGGCGTCGACCAGGAACAGCGCGGTGAAGCTTGCCTCGGCCAGCACCCCGGCGAGCAGCGAGGCGACAGCCATGCCCAGGTTGAACGCCCAGAACTGGAGGTTGAACGCGCGTGAGCGGCGTTCGGCGGGCACCACGTCGACGATCGCCGCGACGAACGCCGGGCTGGGCATCGAGTGGACCACGCCGATGAGTGCGGAGAGCGCCGCGATCAGGAGCAGGGGTTTGCTGAAGGCGAGCACCACCATCAGGCCGGCCGAGGTCAGGTGCGCGGCGAGCAGGGTCGCCCGGCGGCCCCACCGGTCGGCGAGGACACCGCCGAGGAGCACTCCGGCCGCGCCGCCGGCCCCGTACGCGCCGACGACCGTGCCGGCCAGCCCGAGGCTCGCTCCGCGTACGTCGGTGAGGTAGAGCGACAGGAACAGCATGGCGAACGCGCCGGCCCGGTTGATCAGCAGCCCGGCCCAGAGGTACCAGAAGGTGGCGGGAAGCCCGCCCGCGGTGTCGTGCCACAGGCGCCGCAGGGCGTGCACTCGTCCTCCCGACAGTTCGCTTTCTTAACTGTTTCGGGTGCAGAGTAGGAACTCAGGCCGCCCCGGCGCCAGTCGTCAGGCGGCCGCCTCGGCGGGTTGCGGCGTCCGGCTGGTGTCGACAGGTGCCAGCGCCTCGCCGGAGCGGCGCAGCGCGGCGGCCCGCCGCTCCCGGGCCGGGCCGGACACCAGGTGGGCCACCGCGGTCAGTACGCCGAGCGCGGCGCAGCCGTACCAGAGCGTGTCGTTGCCGGCGTGCTCGCGCACCAGGCCGCCGAGGATCGGTGCGCTGGCCCCGGCGATCTGCCAGGACAGGGAGAACACGCCCTGGTAGCGACCGCGCAGCTCGGCTGGCGAGAGTTCGGCGATCAACGTGGAGTTGGACGGCGAGTTGAGCATTTCGCCGACCGTCCAGATCAGCACGGTCAGCCCGTAGAACCAGGGGGTGCCGGCGAACGCGGTCAGCCCGAAGCCGACGCCCATCACCACGGATGCCAGCGCGAGCACGTGGGAGCGGCTCCGACCCCGGATCAGTCGAGGCACGAAGAGTTGGCCGACCACGATGAGGACCCCGTTGAGCGCGATCACCGAGCCGTAGGTGGCCGGGCTCAGGCCGTCGTCGCCCATGGCGATCGGCAGCATCGAGATGTGCTGGAGGAAGACCAGCGCGGCGAACAGGTTGAGTGCCACGAAGCCGAGGTAGACGCGGTCGGTGAGGATCGTGCGCAGGGCGCCGCGGGGAGCCGCGGTGGCGGTGGCGGTGACCGAACGGGACTGTCGGGTCTCCGGGACCCGGGTGAAGATGATCAGCGCGGTGACCAGCATGGTCCCGGCGTCGACCACGAAGAGCAGCAGGTAGTCGGCCTGCGCGGCGAGGCCGGCGAGGACCGCGGCGCAGGCGAAGCCCAGATTGATCGCCCAGTAGTTGAGCGAGAAGGCGCGCAGTCGGTCCTTCGCCGGCACCACGTCGATCATCATGGCCCCGAACGCGGGCCGGGCCGCCTCGGCGAACATGCCGAGCAGCAGGGCGCCCAGCGCCACCGCCCAGAGGTCCCGGGCCAGCCCGAGGCCGAGCATCATGGCGGCCGCGCCGACGTGCGCGGTGAGCAACGTCGGTCGGCGGCCCCACCGGTCCGCGAGGGTGCCGCCGGCGGTGGTGCCGAACGCGCCGCCGACACCCCACAGGCCGATCACCAACCCGGCCTGCGAGGCCGAGAATCCGCGTTCCTGGGTGAGGTAGATGGCGAGGAAGACGAGGACGAACGAGCCGAGCCGGTTGATCAGGGTGCCGGACCACAGGTACCAGAAGGTGGTCGGCAGGCCGCCGGTGGTGTCCCGGAACCAACTCCGCATCGTCCGCATCTGGCGCCCCGCTTGCAAGTAATGACCGGTATGACTGTGGTGCCTTACAACCCTAGTGGCGGGCCGATCCGCTGGTCACCCGCTTTTTCACGTGGTGGTCGTCACGACGGCTGCCCGCGTGTCCCCGCGGCGGTTGAGGCAGGATGATCGGCATGACTGCGAGCGAAGGGCCCACCGTCGGGACGCTGGTCCTGCTGCGACACGGTGAGAGCGACTGGAATGCCAAGAACCTCTTCACCGGCTGGGTGGACGTCGACCTGACCGAGAAGGGCGAGGGCGAGGCGCGGCGCGGCGGCGAGTTGATGCGCGAGCACAGCCTGCTGCCGGACGTCGTGCACACCAGCGTGATGCGCCGTGCGATCCGCACCGCCGAGCTGGCGCTCAACGCCGCCGACCGGCACTGGATCGCCGTGCGCCGGTCGTGGCGGCTCAACGAGCGGCACTACGGCGCCCTGCAGGGCAAGAACAAGAAGCAGACCCTCGACGAGTACGGCGAGGAGCAGTTCATGCTCTGGCGCCGGTCGTACGACACGCCGCCGCCGCCGATCGACGACAACGACGAGTGGTCGCAGGTCGGCGACCCCCGCTACGCGCTGCTGCCGACCGAGCTGATGCCGCGTACCGAATGCCTCAAGGACGTCGTCGAGCGGATGCTGCCCTACTGGTACGACTCGATCGTGCCGGACATCCTGGCCGGCCGGACGGTGCTGGTTGCCGCACACGGCAACTCGCTGCGCGCCCTGGTCAAGCACCTCGACCAGATCTCCGACGAGGCGATCGCCAAGCTCAACATCCCGACCGGCATCCCGCTGCGCTACGACCTCGACCCGCAGCTGCGTCCGCTCACCCTGGGCGGCACCTACCTCGACCCGACGGCGGCGAAGGAAGCCGCTGCCGCGGTCGCCAACCAGGGCCGCTGAGCCGACGACGAAGCCCCCGGGATTCCCGGGGGCTTCGTCGTGCCGCGGATCAGCTCGCCGAGGTGGTGCTCTGCCCGGTGATCAGGTAGATCACGTGCTCGCCGGCGTTGACCGCGTGGTCGGCGAAGCGCTCGTAGAAACGGCCCAGCAGGGTGGCGTCGATCGCCGTCTCCACCCCGTACGGCCAGTCGTCGCCGAGCAGCACCGCGAACAGGTTCTTGTGCAGCTCGTCCATCGCGTCGTCGTCACGGTCCAGTTCGCCGGCCAGGTCGGCGTCGGGCTTCGCCAGCACCGAGCCGATCTTCACGGCCATCCGGTCGGCGATCTCGGACATCTCGGTGAACACCGTCCGCAACTCGGCCGGGACGGCGGGGGAGGGGTGCCGGCGCAACGCGGTCTTCGCCACGTGCTCGGCGAGGTCGCCCATCCGTTCCAGATCAGCGGCCACGTGCAGCGCGGTGATCATCGCCCGGAGGTCGGAGGCGACCGGCGCCTGTCGGGCGAGCAGGTCACAGACCCGCTCCTCGACGTGCCGGTAGAGGTCGTCGATCTCGGCGTCCCGCTCGATGACCGTCTCGGCGGACTGCCGGTCGGCGGTGAGCAGGGCCCGCGTGGCCTGGCGCATGGCGGCGCGGACGCCCTCCGCCATGTCCACCAGCAGTTGGCTGACGATCTGGAGGTCGGCCCGGAACTCGTCGCGCATCATCACGTCCTGTGGTCGGTCGCCGCCGACGGATGCCGGCGCAGGGGGGTTGAGCAGGTGCGACGCCAACGGTATGGGGGCGCGGGCGGATCGCGGATGAACCACGGTGAACGACGCCAGACGTGGGGGTGAACACTTCTCGAAGTGCGGGTGGTTCGTCCCGTTCTGTGTGGTAGCCAGGTTAACAATGACCCTACGATCGCCGGGTGGAGTGGGCGGTGGCGGTCGTGGTGGCCGTGGCGTTGGTGGCCGGGTTGGCCGCCGGCCTCCTGCTGCCCCGGTTCCTGCCCGCGCGGGACGGTCGCTCCACGTCGACGGGCGGCGCGAGCCCCCGCTGGAGCAGGGGGAGGCCCGCGATCGCCGACGAGCAGCAGGCCGGGCTCGGCCGCCGGACGATCGACTCGCTCCGGGCCGGTGTCGTGGTCCTGGACAACGACGACGTGCCGGTGCTGATCAACCCGGCCGCCCGCGCGATGGGGCTTCTGCGTACCGGCAGCACCCCCGGCTCGATCGCCGCGCACCCGCTGATCCGTACCCTTGCCGGCCAGGTGCGACGCACCGGGGTGCGGCGCGAGATCGAGCTGGACCTGCCCCGGGGTCGCGACAGTGCGGGGGAGAACCCGCTCGGCGTGCACCTGCGGGCGATGGGCCTCGGCAACGGGTTCATCGCGGTGGAGGCGGTCGACGTGACGGAGTCGCACCGGTTGACCAGGGTGCGACGCGACTTCGTGGCCAACGTGAGCCACGAGCTGAAGACGCCGATCGGGGCGCTTCAACTGCTCGCCGAGGCGTTGCTGGACGCGACCGAGCCGGCCGACGCGGCGGCGCCCGACCTCTCCGAGGACCTGGTGGCCGCCCGCCGGTTCGCCGAGCGGATCCAGCACGAGTCGACCCGACTGGGTCGTCTGGTGCAGGAGTTGCTGGAGTTGACCCGGTTGCAGGGCGCCGAACCACAGCCGCCACCCGAGCCGGTAGCGCTGGACTGGGTGATCGCCGAGGTGGTCGACCGGACCCGCACCACGGCCTCCGCCCGGGGTGTCGAGGTGACCGTGGACGGTCAACGGGGCCTCACCGCCTACGGCAGCGACTCCCAACTCGCCACGGCGGTGGCGAACCTGGTCGAGAACGCCATCAACTACTCGGGCGAGGACACCACGGTGCGGGTCACCCTGCGCGGTGACGACGAGCACGTCGAGGTCGCCGTCGCTGACCAGGGCATCGGCATCGCCCCGACCGACGTGAACCGGATCTTCGAGCGGTTCTACCGGGCCGACCAGGCCCGGTCACGGGCCACCGGCGGCACCGGGCTCGGCCTGGCAATCGTGAAACACATCGCGAGCAACCATGGCGGACGGGTCGAGGTGTCGAGCACTCTTGGTGGTGGATCGACGTTCACCCTCCGGCTGCCCGCCAGCCCACCGGACGACCTGCTGGCGACACTGCCGCCGGTTGGGATCGAGTCCGGTCCGGCTGGGCTACGGCAGGTCTGACAGCAATGGAAAGGAAATCCCCGTTGAGCCGCGTTCTGGTGGTCGAGGACGAGGAGTCGTTCTCCGACGCCTTGTCGTACATGCTCCGTAAGGAGGGCTTCGAGGTTTCGGTCGCTGCGACCGGCACCGATGCCCTCACCGAGTTCGACCGAACCGGCGCCGACATCGTGCTGCTCGACCTGATGTTGCCCGAGATGTCGGGGACCGAGGTCTGCCGACAACTGCGGCAGCGGTCGGCCGTACCGATCATCATGGTCACCGCCCGGGACAGCGAGATCGACAAGGTGGTCGGGCTGGAGATCGGCGCCGACGACTACGTCACCAAGCCGTACTCGCCGCGGGAGCTGGTCGCCCGGATCCGGGCGGTGCTGCGCCGGCAGAGCCCGGAGGTGGCCGAGGCGGGCGCTCCGACGCTTGCCGCCGGCCCGGTGCGGATGGACATCGAACGGCACGTGGTGACCGTCGAGGGCGGGGCCGTGCAGCTGCCGTTGAAGGAGTTCGAGCTGCTGGAGCTGCTCCTGCGTAACGCCGGCCGGGTGCTCACCCGCGGCCAGCTCATCGACCGGGTCTGGGGCGCCGACTACGTCGGTGACACCAAGACGTTGGACGTGCACGTCAAGCGGCTGCGTTCCAAGATCGAGCCGGAGCCGTCGGCACCGCGCTTCATCGTCACCGTCCGGGGCCTGGGCTACAAGTTCGAGCCGTGATCGGCGTACCCGAAGGGGGTCTGCGCTCGGCGCGGGCCCCCTTCGGCCTGCCCGGCTGGCCCAGCCTGTCCAATAAGATCGATATGCCCATTCTGTACCGGCTTCGAGTGGCTGCTGGGCTCGTGATCGACTCGGGTTCTTTGATATCGGGGCGTCCGGGCGTACCGGATGCCCCGACTTTCATGAACGCGGTACGTCCGGTTGCACGGCTCGGTCTGGCTCTCCCGCAAAACACCCAGGTGGACGCGGTCGGGGGCCCTCAGGACAACTTCTGCAAGGCGGCCGCGATGTCGGCCACCTCCGTCAGCCGGCTTTCCGTAACGCTGATGACCAGGTCGTACGCAATGTTCTGGTCGACCTCGTCGAGCTGAGCGATGGTCACGGCGTGATTCTGGAGCAGGAAGGCGACGGCGACGATCCAGCCGATCCGCTTGTTGCCGTCCACGAATGGGTGGTTGTTGACCAGCGAGTGCAGCAGCGCGGCCGCTTTCGTCCAGAGGTCGGGGTAGGCGTCCTCCCCGAAAACGCTCGTCTGCGGCCGAGCCACCGCCGACTCCACGAGGCCGGCGTCCCTGATCCCGACGCCGATCTTTCGAGCGATGCTCGCCACGTCCGCCAGGGTGGGATAACGAACCTCCGACATCACTCCGCCAGGCGAGCGAGCAGGGTGGCGTGGCGTTCGATGATCTCGTCGGCGAGGCCGCCGAACTCCTTGGCGTTGCGCCGTGCGAGGTAGTCGTCGATCGCGGTGACGACCACGGCGTGCATCGAGCGCGACTCTTCGTCCGCGGCGAGACGGAGTTGCCGTTCGCGGTCGTCGTCGAGTCGGAGCGTCATAGCCATGCCGCAAATGGTAGCAAGATTGCTACCAAGATCGGTTAGATTTCGTCGGCGGGGTGCGGGGCGACCATGCCCTGCTTGACCCGCGCCGCGCACAGCTCGGCCAGCCGCTCGTACGCGGCAGCGCCGATCAGCGCGGTCAACTCCGGCCCGTACGACAGGTACATCGGCTCGGTGCCGACGTGCGCGTCCGTCGAGGAGGTGCACCACCAGTCCAGGTCGTGCCCGCCGGCACCCCAACCGCGCCGATCGAACTCGGACAGGGTGGAGACCAACACCTTGGAGTTGTCCGGACGCTTCACCCAGTCCTGATCGCGGCGGATCGGCAACTGCCAGCAGACGTCCGGCTTGTATTCCAGCGGGTGCACCCCGTCGCGCAGCGCCTGGCCGTGCAGGGCGCAGCCACCTCCGCCGGCGAAGTCGGCGTCGTTGAGGAACACGCACGGGCCGTCGGGGCCCTGGGTGGCGGTGCGGCGGGCCGGATTCTTGCCGTCGATGCTGTCCTCGGCGGTCCAGTTCTTGAAGCCGCGCTGGAAGTGCTGCCAGGTCGACGGGGTGAGCCGCTTGACGGCGTTGCGAACCCGCTTCTCGTCGTCGGAGTCGGTGAAGAACGCCCCGTGCGAGCAGCAACCGTCGGCGGCCCGGCCGGCGATGATGCCGTGGCAACCCTTGCCGAAGATGCAGGTCCAGCGGGACAGCAGCCAGGTCAGGTCGGCGCGGATCAGGTGCGTCTCGTCGGCCGGATCGGTGAACTCGATCCACTCCCGGGGAAAGTCCAGCGGCACCTCGCGACTGCGCGGATCGCCCGGGTCGTCCACCAGCACACGGAGCTCCATCGTCACCCGGCCCAGCGTACGCGCGGTGACGTCCGCAGGCCGGCGAGCCGCGCAAACGTGTTGGACCTATGGTCTTCATCATGCGACTGGGTGTCCTCGACGTCGGTTCCAACACCGTGCACCTCCTCGTGGTGGACGCGCACCACGGCGCGCACCCCTGGCCGGCGCACTCCGAGAAGGTGGTGCTCCGGCTGGCCGAGCAGATCGGCCCCGACGGCGCGCTGACCGAGGCGGGTGCGGACGGCCTGGTCAAGGCCGTGGGCATGGCCAAGGCGGCGGCCACCGGCCTGGCGGCGGACGACCTGATCGCGTTCGCCACGTCCGCGGTGCGCGACGCCACCAACGCGGCCGAGGTGCTGGCCCGGGTCCGGGACGAGACCGGCGTACAGCTGGTGGTGCTCTCCGGGGCGGACGAGGCGCGGTCGACGTTCCTGGCCGTGCGGCGTTGGTTCGGCTGGTCGGCGGGGCGGTTGCTGGTGCTGGACATCGGCGGTGGCTCGCTGGAGATCGCCGCCGGCATCGACGAGGACCCGGACCTCGCGGTCTCACTGCCGCTCGGGGCCGGCCGGCTGACCCGGGAGCGGCTGCGGGTCGATCCGGCCAGCGCGGCCCCGCCGTCGGCGGAGACCATCGAGAAGCTCCGGGAGTACGTGGACGGGCGGCTGGACAAGGTGGTCGACCAGATCACCCAGGTCGGCTGGGACCGCGTGGTGGCCACCTCGAAGACGTTCCGGACCCTGGCCCGGCTGGCCGGGGCCGCGCCCTCCGGTGCCGGGCTCTGGGCACGGCGCAGCCTGACCCGGGCAGGTCTGCGGCAGGTCATCGGGTTCATCCGGCACATCCCACCGGCCCAGTTGATGGAGTTGGAGGGGGTCAGCGCCGGCCGGGCGCACCAGTTGCTGGCCGGCGCCGTGGTCGCCGAGGCGGCGATGCGCCGCCTGGATCTGGGCTCACTGGACATCTGCCCGTGGGCGCTGCGCGAAGGCGTCATCCTCCGTCGACTCGATCAACTCGAACCGATCTGACCGGGCGGCCGGTTTCGGCCTGTTTGCTGGCACTCGTCACGATGGCACCGGCGCTGCCGGGCTACGCTGGCTGACGTGACTTCCCGCGTTCCCGTGCTCCTGTCCAGTTCGTCGGTCTTTCCCGAGCCGACCGCGGCGGCGTTCCAACTGGCCGCGGCGCTCGGCTACGACGGGGTCGAGGTGATGGTCTGGACCGACGTGGTCAGCCAGGACGCGGGCGCGCTGCGCGGCCTGTCGGCGCACTACGGGGTGCCGGTGCTCTCGGTGCACGCGCCCTGCCTGCTGGTGACCCAGCGGGTGTGGAGCCCGGACCCGTGGGAGCGGCTGCGCCGGGCCGCCGAGCTGGCCGAGACGCTGGAGGCGCCGACGGTCGTGGTGCACCCGCCGTTCACCTGGCAACGCGACTACGCGCGCAACTTCACCGAGGGGCTGGCCACCGTCGCGGACCGGTTCAGCGGGCTGCGGTTCGCCGTGGAGAACATGTACCCGGTGCGGATGGCGGGTCGACAGTTCGTCCCGTACGTGCCGGGGTGGGATCCCACCGACACCGGCTACCCGTCGTACACCCTGGATCTGTCGCACTGCGCGGCCTCGCACAGCGACCCGCTGGAGATGGCCGACCGGATGGGCGCCGGGCTGGCGCACGTGCACCTCGGTGACGGCACCGGCGAGGGCCGCGACGAGCACCTGGTGCCCGGGCGCGGCACCCAGCCCTGCGGGGAGCTGCTCTCCTCGCTGGCCGGGCGCGGATTCACCGGGGCGGTGGCGGTGGAGGTCGCCACCCGGGGCGCGAAGAGCCGCGCGGTGCGCGAGGCCGACCTACGCGCCGCGTTGGAGTTTGCCCGCCAGCACCTGACCGCGCCGTCCCCGGTCGACGCCTGACCCGTCCGCCCCGCGACCGGGCGGCGGCGGGGTCAGCTCACCGGCGAGAGTGAGTCGGCGCCCACGGTCGGCTGTGCGGCGACGGTCACCTGCTCACCGACAGTCACCTGCTCGCCGACGGCCGCCCGCTTGCGGGCCCGGTGTGCCGCCACGTGCGACCGGGTGGCACAGCGCTCCGAGCAGAACCGCCGGCAGCAGTTGGACGACGTGTCCAGGTAGACGTTGCCGCACCGCTCGTCGGCGCAGACCCCGAATCGGGCACTGCCGTACTCGCAGAGCCAGACCGACAGCCCCCAGACCGCGCCGGCCAGGTATTCCGCGCTGACCGAGGCGCCCCGGCTGGTCACGTGCATGTGCCAGTCGCTGGAGTCGTGCCCGGAGATGCGCGGCTGCACCGGAAACGCCTCGAGCAGCGCGTTCAGCTCGGTGACCGCCTGGCCGTCGCGCCCCGAGGTGCCGTACTCGAAGACGTCGCGCAACCGTTTCTGGGCCCGCCGGAAGATCGCGACGTCCCGGTCCGCGACCTCGTCGCGCATCCAGGCGTTGTCGTCGGGGAAGAGGGCCCGCAGGTCGTCGAGGTCGTCCAGGCGGGCGTTGACCAGGTCAACGCCGGTCCGGGCGTACGCGTCGAAGTTCACGCCCCCAACGGTAGACGACTCACGGGGTGCGCGGCGCGTCGATGTAGTGCGGCAGGAACCGCGCGTAGCCGTCGGTGATCAGACTTGCGCTCTCCCGCACACCCACGCCGGCCGACTCGCCGTCGACGATCCAGCTCCCCAGCACCATCCGGTTGCCGGCGAACTGCGGCAACGCCCGGAACTCCTGGTAGCACCAGCCCTCGTCGCCGTAGATGCCCGGGTTGGTGATCTCCTGCTCGGCGGTGACGATGCGTACCGAACCGCCCTCCCGCCCGAGCAGGGGCTTGGCCACGTACTCCGTCATGCCGCGCGGCGAGTCGAGGTACGCCGGGAGCAGGTACTCGTGGTCGGGGTACAGCTCCCACAGGACGGCGAGCAGCGCCTTGTTGGACAGCAGCAGCTTCCAGGCCGGCTCGATCCAGGTGGTCGGGGTGCCCGGGGCCAGGGCCGGCGGCCCGTACGGCTCGGCCAGCATCCACTCCCACGGGTAGAGCTTGAAGCAGGTGGTCACCGGACGGTCGGCGGCGTCGAGGAAGCGCCGGCCGTCCCAGCCGATCTGCTGGATGGGCTGCAACTCGACGTCCAGACCGGCCTGTCGGGCGGTCTCGGCCAGGTAGCCGGCGGTCATGTGATCCTCGCCGGACTCCTCCTCGTTCGACCAGAGCACGTGCACCCGTGGGTCGTGCAGCCCGGCCGCGATCTTGGCCCAGGCGCCGACCAGCCGCTCGTGCAGGCTGTTCCACTGGTCCAGCTCCGGCCGGGTCTGCTCCAGCCAATACCACTGGATGATGCTCGCCTCGACCAGGGCGGTCGGGGTGTCCGCGTTGTACTCCAGCATCTTCGGCGGCCAGGTGCCGTCGTACGCCAGGTCGAAACGCCCGTAGAGGGTGGGTGGCGTCTCCCGCAGCGACCGGGCCACCGCCTCGGCCGCCCAGTCCGGGATGCCGAACTCGGCGTACCGGCGCTGTGCCACCACGTGCTCGGCGGCGGCCACCGACATCCGGTGCAGCTCCTCGGTGGCCTCCTCCAGCCGCAGCACCTCGTCGAGGTCGAAGGCGTACGCGCCGGTCTCGTCCCAGTACGACATGATCTCGCCGTCGGGCAGCTCGGTGTCGACGTAGACGAGCCCCTGCTCCCGGATGGTGGTGTCCCAGTCGGGTCGGGGCGCGACAGTCTCGCGGCGCACCTCAGCCGCCGCAGGAGGCGAGGTGGGTGCCGAACCCGCCGCGATCGGGCAGGGCGGCCGTGGTCGGCTCCGGGGCGGCACGGCCGGCGGCCGGGTCGGGGACCCGCATCGCCAGCGCGACAGTGTCGCCGCCGCCGACCGGCCCGAGGGCACAGTCGTCGTCATCGTCGTCGTCCGAGGTCATGTTGCAGCCGGAGAGGGCGAGCGCGAGAGCGGTGAGCGCGCCGAGCTGCACGGAGGCCGACCGTAGCCGGCGGCGGGGGCGTGGGTCCACGGCATCGTTGTAGCCGATCGGCGCCACCACCGCCGCCCCGCCCCCGCCGGGAAGCGGTCCTCCCCGCCCCTCGGCGGGGCCCCTGGCAGGGGCGATACGCTCGGCTCATGCTCCGTTCCGTCATCCTCGCCGCCTCCCGGTCAACCCAGGTCGAGCGGCTCGTCGCGACCGCCCCGTACACCCGGGACGTCGTTCGCCGGTTCGTCGCCGGCGCCACCACCGACGACGCGTTGCGCGCGACCCGCGGGCTCGTCGACGACGGTCTCGCGGTCACCCTCGACCACCTCGGTGAGGACACCGTCACCCCCGAACAGGCCGTCGCCACCCGCGACGAATACCTGAGGTTGCTGAAGATGCTCGGTGCCGCCGGGCTCACCCCGGCCGCCGAGGTGAGCGTGAAGCTCTCCGCCCTCGGCCAGATGTTCGACGAGCAGTTGGCGTACGACAACGCCCGGGCGATCTGCACGGCGGCCGACGCGGTCGGCACCACCGTCACCCTGGACATGGAGGACCACACCACCACCGACTCGACGCTGGAGGTGCTGGGCAAGCTGCGCAAGGACTTCCCGTCGACAGGCGCGGTGCTCCAGGCGTACCTGCGCCGGACCGAGTCGGACTGTCGGGAGCTGTCCTCGGCCGGGTCGCGGGTGCGGCTGTGCAAGGGTGCGTACAAGGAGCCGGAGTCGGTGGCGTACCAGTCGGCCCGTGAGGTCGACAAGTCCTACGTGCGCTGCATGAACATCCTGATGTCCGGCGGCGGCTACCCGATGCTGGCCACCCACGACCCCCGGATGATCGCGATCGGCGAGGACCGGGCCCGCTGGTTCGACCGGGGGCCGGAGCGCTTCGAGTTCCAGATGCTCTACGGCATCCGCCCGGAGGAGCAGGCCCGCCTGGCCGCCGAGGGCTACACCGTGCGCACCTACGTCCCGTACGGCGACGAGTGGTACGGCTACCTGATGCGCCGGCTCGCCGAGCGCCCGGCCAACCTGGTCTTCTTCGGCCGTGCCCTGATCTCCAAGAAGTAACAGCTCCGGCTCGGCCGACGGGCCGGCGCTGACCTTCCGGGGTCACCGCCGGCCCGGGGGCGGCCTCGCCCCGTCCACCGGATGGTCGTACCCTTCGGCGGGTGACTGACGGGGTGCAGCGGCCCGCACCACGGCGGCTCTGGCCGCTGTGGACGGTGCTCGTGGTGGTCTTCCTGCTGCTGGGCTGCGGCCTGCCGGCATTGCTCGTCGCCGGCGTGGTCCGGGAGAACGGCGCCCGGTCCACGATCAGTCGGGCCGGTGCCTCGACGGCTGACGACCCGGCCACCGCGCTGGCCCGAGGGTTGGCCGACCGGATGACCGCCCAGCTCGACCGGCAGTCCACGGCGCTGCTCGGCGGTGACCGCGCTGCTTTCCTCGCCATCGCCGACCCCGCCGCGCACACCGAGCTGCGCCGACGCTTCGCCGCGCTACGCGAGCTCAAGGTCACCGTCTGGCGGGCCGAGCCGAGTGGCCTGCCCGCGCCGATCGTCGGCAAGCCGGGGGAGTGGCGGCTCCTGGTGCGCTTCCAGTACTGCTTCGTCGCACCGAACTGCCGGCCCAGCCCGGTGCTGATCGGCACCCGCTGGCGGGAGTCCGGCGACCAGCCCCGGTTGATCGCCATGGAGGAGTCCAAGTCGGTGGAGACCGGCACCCGACCGTGGGAGGTCAGTGACCTGGTCGTGGCCGTCGGCGCGCGGACCATCGTCGCCACCACCCGGCCGCTGCGCGGCAAGCTGCCGGGCCTGCTCGCCCAGGCCGAGACGGCCGCCAGGATCGCCGACGGGTACGTGGTCGCCGGGTCGTCGCCGCCGGACCGCTACCGGATCTTCTACGCCGGTCGCGCCGAGTGGAAGCGCTGGTACGGCGGCGACCGACCGGAGTGGACCGGCGGTTACGCGGTGACCGTGGGGGGCGGCCACCACGAGGTGGTGCTCAACGCCGACGGGCTGCCCAGCAGCGGCACCGACGACCTGCTCCGGCACGAGCTGACCCATGCGGCCTCACTGCCGGAGCGCGGCTACCCGGGCAAGACCACCTGGTGGCTGGTGGAAGGGCTGGCCGAGTTCGCCGGCACCGGCGGCCAGGCGGTCGACCGGTACGAGGGGCTCGCCGAGGTGCGCAAACTGGTCAAGGCCAAATGGGACGGTCAGTTGTCCGGTGTCAACCCGGCCGACGACGCGTCCGCCGAGCAGGTCAGCGGCAGCTACGGTGTCGGCTACCTGGCCGTCCGGCACCTCGTCGACAGGTACGGGCCACAGCGGTTGCTCACCTTCTTCAAGGCCGTGGTGCACGAGCGCAAGACTCTCGAGGTGGCCGCCGAGGAGGCGTTCGGCGAGCAGTGGTCGACGCTGCACGACGAGTGCGTCGCGTACGTGCGCGCCGCCGCCGCCTGACGGGTCCGCGGGTGGTGTGCCGGTCCGCCGTACCATCGATGGGTGCACCGCCCTCAGTCACCTCGGCCGGGCCGCACCATCCGGCCTCGCCTGCTCGTCGCCCTGACCGCCGTCGCCGTCCTGATCACCACCACCGCCGCGTCCTGTGGCGACGAAGACCCCGACCTGGCGCTCGCCTCGGCCGCCCGCAACCAGGTCAGCGAGGTGATCGACGCTCCGGCGACGGTGACCGCCCGGGCCGCCGCCACGCTCACCGCTCCCGCCGACGGCACGCTGGCCAGCCTGCGGGTCCAGCCGGGGCAGCGGGTCAAGCGTGGTCAGGTCCTCGCCGTGGTCGACTCGCCCTCGGCCCAGCAGCGGCTGCGGCAGGCGAAGGATGCGCTGACCGCCGCGAAGCGCGCCGGTCGGGGTGCCTCCACGGGTGACCTGACCAGCAGTCGACGCGGCACCGACAAGGCGGCCGACGAGGCGTTCGACGCCGCCCGCAGGGCCGCCGAGAAGATCGCCGACCCGCAGGTGCGGGACGCTCTGCGGGCCCAGGTGACGTCCGCGCAGCGGCAGTACGCCGCCGCCGCGCGCAGCGCCGACCAGGCCGTCCGCGCGGTGCAGCGGGGGATCGACGGGCTGAGCTCCGCCGTCGGCGCGCTGTCCGCCGCGCAACGGCTCCAGTCCCAGCAGGCGTACGACCTGGCGAAGGCGACAGTCGACGCGCTGACCCTGCGCGCCCCGATCGCCGGTGTCGTGCAGCCGGGTGGCACCCGGGCCGGCGGTGGCTCGACCGGCGGCCTCGCGGGGCTGTTGGAGCAGACCGGTGGCGCCCAGGCGGCCGGCATCGACCCGTCCGTGCTGACGTCCGGCCAGGGCGGGCCGCCCGCCGGGGTGGACGACGCGGTCACGGTAGGCGCCCAGGTCACCGCCGGCACACCGGTGCTGACCGTGGTGGACACCGGGCAGTTGGGGTTGCTCGCCGAGGTGGACGAGACAGACGTGCTGCTGGTGAAGGCCGGCGTGACCGCCACCGTCGAGTTGGACGCGGTCAGCGGCGCCAGCTACGACGCGACGGTCCGCTCGGTGGACGTGCTGCCCACCAACTCCGCCCAGGGCGGGGTGAGCTACCGGGTGCGCCTCGCGTTGGGCGCCGGGAAGCTGGCCGAGGGCGAGCCGGCACCGAGCCCCCGGCCGGGCATGAACGCGATCGTGCACCTACGGGTACGCGAGGCCGCCGACGCGGTGACCGTACCCGCCTCGGCGGTGTTCTCCGCCGACGGCCGGGACGCGGTCTGGGTGGTCCGCGACGGCAGGGCCGACCGGGCGGCGGTCAGCGTGGGCGTCCAGGGGTCGGATCTGGTGCAGATCCTCAACGGCGTACAGCCCGGCGACCGGATCGTGGTGCGCGGCACCGACCAGGTGCGCGACGGCCAGGAGGTGCGGTGACCGGCACCCCACCGGCGATCGAGGCGGTGGAGGTGTCCCGGACGTACCAACTCGACGGGGTGTCCGTCGAGGCGTTGCGCGGGGTGTCGCTTGTCGTGCAACCGGGGGACTACGTGGCACTGGTCGGCCCGTCCGGCTCGGGCAAGTCGACACTCATGCACCTCCTCGGTGGGTTGGACCGGCCGACCGGTGGCCGGTTGGTGATCGGCGGACGGGACGTCGACACCCTCGCCCCGCCGGACATGGCAGCCCTGCGCAACGAGACGATCGGCTTCGTCTTCCAGGCGTTCCACCTGCTGCCGCGTACCTCGGCCGTGGAGAACGTGGCCCTGCCGCTCGTCTACCGGGGTGTGCCGGCGCGGCAGCGTCGGGCGCGGGCGGCGGCGATGCTCGGCCGCGTCGGCCTCGGGCACCGCCTGGACCACCGGCCCAACCAGATGTCCGGCGGTGAGCAGCAACGGGTGGCGATCGCCCGCGCGCTCGTCACCGAGCCGACGGTGCTGCTGGCCGACGAACCGACAGGCAACCTGGACAGCGTCACCGGCGCGGCGGTGTTGGAACTGTTGGAGCAGTTGAACGTGGAGTCCGGGGTGGCGCTGGTGATGGTCACCCACGACCAGGAGGTGGCGGCCCGAGCTCAGCGCCGGATCACGATGCGCGACGGGGTGGTCGTCGCGGACAGCGACACCCCTCATGATCGACCGCCGTCCGTCGATCTCGGTCGACCTGCGACACTTGTCTCCGCTCCCAGCGCGGAGCCCCGGTCCGCGTCCGGAAGCGGCCCGGGGCACCCGTCCGGTGGCTCCGGTGGCGCCGCCGGAGCCACCGGGCGCCTTCCGCGCGAGACAGCCCCGGCCGAGGCCGTTCCGCCCGAGGCCGTTCCGCCCGAGGCCGTTCCGCATGATGTCGCTTCAGGTGCGGTCGGGGTCGAGCGGCCGGGAGGCGCGGCGTGAGGGTCGCCGAAGCATGGCGGGTCGCGCTGGACGCCCTGCGGGCCAACCGGCTGCGCAGCGCGCTGACCATGCTCGGGGTGATCATCGGGGTCGCCTCGGTGGTCCTGCTGGTGGCCATCGGCACCGGCACCAAACAGAAGGTCGAACAGCAGGTCGAGGGCCTCGGGTCCAACCTGTTGCTTGTCGTCCCCGGCCGGATCGAGGTGGGCAACGCGCCGGTGGTCTCGCCGCTGACCCTCAAGGACGTCGACGCCGTCAGCCGGGTGGTCGGCGACCCCGACCTGGTGGCGGTCACCGTCGCCTCCGGAGCGACCGCGCGAGCCGGTGCCCGCTCCGACTTCACCACCGTCCAGGGGGTGCTGGAGACCACCCCGACGGTGTTCACGCGGTCGTTGGCCCGGGGCCGCTACCTCACCGGCACCGACGTGGACACCAGCCGGCGGGTGGCGGTGCTCGGTGACTCGGTGGCCCGCACGCTCTTCCCCGACCGGGACCCGCTCGGCCAGCAGGTGACGCTGGCCGGGGTGCGGTTCCGGGTGATCGGCATCTTCGCGCCCCTCGGCCAGAGCCTCGGTGTCGACCGGGACGACGAGGTGCACGTGCCGGTGACCGCCGCGCAGCGGCTCTGGGGCACCCAGCGGGTGGACGGCATCGCCGTGAAGGCCCCAGACCGGGAACGGATCGACGAGCTGGGTGAGCGGATCGTCGCCGAGCTGAACCGCCGGCACCCGGACACCGAGTTCAGCGCGGTAACCCAGCAGCAGATCCTCGGCGTGCTCGGCGACATCCTCGGCGTCCTCACCGGCGTGCTGGCGGCCATCGCCGGCATCTCCCTGCTCGTCGGCGGGGTCGGTGTCTCCAACATCATGCTGGTCAGCGTTCGGGAGAGGACCCGGGAGATCGGGCTGCGCAAGGCCGTCGGGGCCCGCCCGCGCGACATCGGCGTGCAGTTCCTGCTGGAGGCGGTGCTGCTCACCACGATCGGTGGGCTGGCCGGGATGGCGCTGGGTGTGGGCGCCGCCCTGCTGATCGACGCGCTGTCGCCGATCCCCGCAGCGATCACCTGGTGGTCGTTGGCGCTGGCCTTCGGCGTGTCCGCGGTGGTGGGCATCGTCTTCGGAGTCGTCCCCGCGCAGCGCGCCGGCCGACTCGACCCGGTGGTCGCGCTCCGCGCCGAGTGAGCGGCGTCGGCGCGATCGGGACGCCGGGCGCGGGCGGGGCGATTTCGGGAGCGTGGATCGGGTGAACGGCGAGGAGAAACATGATCAGTTGTACGAAGGGATCGCGCCGGTCACAGCCGTCCCGCTACCGTACTGGTAACACGCGCGTCGCCGCCCGACCCGGAGCATCCGTCGGGTTGGCACGCGCCGGGCATGGGATGGGTTGGTGAGCCATGGCCGGGTCACAGTCCGACGGGCGACTGTCGGAGGTCAGGTTCCTGACCGTCGCGGAGGTGGCGACGGTGATGCGGGTGTCGAAGATGACTGTCTATCGCCTGGTGCACAGCGGTGAGCTCACCGCCGTCCGGGTCGGCCGGTCATTCCGGGTGCCCGAGCATGCGGTGCACGAATATCTGCGGGGCGCGTTCCAGGAGACCGCCTGAGCCACAGTTCCGCCCTCCCGGTGCCGCCCTAACCGGCATCGACGGGGGCGCGTTGGTCCGGCTGCGGCCCTGCGGCTACCCTGGAGCCCGACCGAGACCCCACCGGTGCGTCCTGCCGCCCAGACTGGTCCGGTCCGTTGTCCGCAAGCGGTCGCCGTCGCCACCTGCGTGGTGTCATCCGGTCCGCCCCGCACGTTGTATCGAAAGGCTGTCGTATGGGCTCGGTGGTCAAGAAGCGCCGTAAGCGCATGGCTAAGAAGAAGCACCGCAAGCTGCTGCGCAAGACCCGCGTCCAGCGTCGCCGTCTCGGCAAGTGATCGCCGCCGGGCGTTGAGCCCGGCGTCACCTGCCAAACTGTCGACCCCCGGAGGCTCAGGTGATCAGGCCGTGGTCGTCCCGGCTCGGTCCTTCCTGCCGGGGTAGGTGCGTCAGATGACCCCCGGTGGCACCTCAGGTGCTCCGGGGGTCGTCCTCGTCACCGGGGTGGGTCGCTACCTGGGTGCCCACGTGGCGGCCCGACTGGCCGCCGACCCGCGTATCGAACGGGTCATCGGGGTCGACGCACCGGACTCCGGCACCGAGTTCACCGACATCCTGGACCGGGTCGAACGCATCCGCGTCGACACCGGTTCGCTCGGTGGCCTCCTCGCCGACCTGGACGTGGACGCCGTCGTGCACCTCGCCCTGGTCAGTTCCCCCGATCCGCAGCACGGGGGCCGGTCCGCGATGAAGGACCAGAACGTCATCGGCAGCATGCAGATGCTCGCCGCCTGCCAACGGGCACCCCGGCTGCGCAAGCTCGTGGTCCGTTCGTCGACCGCCGCGTACGGGGTGTCGTTCCGGGACCCGGCGGTCTTCACCGAGGAGACCGAGCCCCGCGAGGTGCCGCGTGGTGGTTTCGGCCGCGACATCCTCGACCTTGAGGGGTACGTCCGTGGCTTCCGGCGCCGCCGGCCCGACGTCACCGCGACGGTGCTGCGCTTCGCCCCGTTCATCGGTTCGACCGCCGACACCACGTTGACCCGTTACTTCGCGCAGCCGTTCGTGCCAACCGTCTTCGGCCGCGACCCCCGTCTGCAGTTCCTGCACTTCGACGACGCGTTGGAGGTGCTGCACCTGTCGATCGTGGAGGACCACCCCGGCACCTACAACGTCGCCGGTCCGGGGGTGCTGTCGCTGTCCCAGGCGATCCGACGGGCCGGCCGGGTCGCCGTGCCGGTGTTGGAGCCGGGTCTCTCCGGGGCCGCCGCGCTGGCCCGCACGATGGGCTTCGGCCGCTACGGCCTGGACCAGGTCGACCTCTTCGTGCACGGCCGGGTGGTCGACACCACCCGACTGGAGCAGGAGTACGACTTCACGCCCCGCTCCACCGCCGAGGCGTTCGAGGACTTCATCCGCGCCCACCACGGTGGGGTGGTGGTCACGCGGGGGCAGTTGGCCGCCGCCGAGCAACTCGTCCTGGACGGCATCCGGCAGGTCCGTTCCGCGGTCCGGGAGCGGTCATCTTGACCGGGCCGGGGGAGGGGCGCGACCCGCAGGGGGTCGGGCGTTTCGACGTACCGCCGCAGCCGCCCGTGGTGGACGTGGAGCCGGCGCGGCGTAACGGACATCGACCGGCTGCCCAGGTCGCGCCGACGCCGACGCCGACCGACGAGGTCGACCCGGTGCCACCATCCGCCGCGGTCGCGGGTGGCCGGGTCGACGCGCCGGTTGGTGGCACCGGGCCGGCGGTGCCGGACCGGCCGGGGGACCACTGGGACCGCAAGGTCGCGAACGGCCTGGCCTTTCTGCGTCGGCGTCTGTCCGGCGACTACGAGGTCGACGAGTTCGGGTTCGACTCGGAGCTGACCGACGCGGTCTTCCACCCGCTGCTGCGGCTGCTCTACCGGGACTGGTTCCGCACCGAGGTCAGCGGCCTCGAACATGTGCCCGTCGACGGGCCGGCCCTGGTGGTCGGCAACCACTCGGGGACTGTGGCGCTGGACGCGTTGA
Source organism: Micromonospora sp. NPDC048898 (assembly GCF_043198035.1). Classification (NCBI taxonomy): domain Bacteria; kingdom Bacillati; phylum Actinomycetota; class Actinomycetes; order Micromonosporales; family Micromonosporaceae; genus Micromonospora; species Micromonospora sp. NPDC048898. Next base: position 58,119 of record NZ_JBICUF010000005.1, on the reverse strand, counting down.
TCCTCTCGGCGGCGCTGCACGACAAGCACCCCGCGCACCGGTATCTTCGGCTGCTCGGCGCCGACCTGGTCTTCCGGATGCCGGTGGTGTCCGAGATCGCCCGCAAGACCGGCGGCACGGTGGCCTGCAACCCGGACGCTGAGCGGCTGCTCGGCGGCGGCGACCTGGTCGGGGTGTTCCCCGAGGGTTTCAAGGGCATCGGCAAGCTCTACGCCGACAGGTACAAGCTGCAACGGTTCGGGCGGGGCGGCTTCGTGTCGGCGGCGCTGCGCACCGGCACCCCGATCGTGCCGGTCGCGATTGTCGGTGGCGAGGAGATCTACCCGATGCTCGCCGACATCAAGCCCCTGGCGCGGCTGCTCAAGCTGCCCTACTTCCCGGTCACGCCGACCTTCCCGTGGCTCGGGCCGCTGGGGATGGTGCCGCTGCCCAGCAAGTGGCTCATCGAGTTCTGTCCGCCGATCCCCACCACGCACCTGACCGACTCGGCGGACGACCCGCTTGTGGTCTTCAACCTCGCCGACCAGGTGCGGGAGACGATCCAGCAGACCGTGCACACGCTGCTGGAGCGGCGGCCCGACCCGTTCGGCCCGTAACGCGTCTCAGCCTCCGCGGCGGCGGCGCTGTAGTGCCAGCCCGGCGGTGACCGCGCCGACGACCAGCCCGGCCGCCGCCGTGGACGGTACGGCGATCTTGACCGCCCGCCGGCCGGTGCGGAAGTCCCGTACCTCCCAGCCGTGCTGGCGGGCCTGCCGCAGCAGGGTGCCGTCCGGGTTGACCGCCACGGCCCGGCCCACGGCGGAGAGCAGCGGCAGGTCGTTTGCCGAGTCGCTGTAGGCAGCGCAGCGGGCCAGTTCGAGCCCTTCCACCGCGGCGAGCTGGGTGACCGCCTCGGCCTTCGCCGGCCCGTGCATCAGCTCACCCACCAACCGCCCGGTGTACGCCCCGTCCACGACCTCGGCCACCGTGCCGATGGCACCGGTCAGACCGAGTCGGGTGGCGATCACCCGGCCGATCTCCACCGGGGCGGCGCTGACCAGCCAGACCCGCTGGCCGCCGTCCAGGTGCCGTTGGGCGAGTTGGTGGGTGCCGGCCCAGATCCGGGGAGCCATCATCTCGTCGAAGATCTCCTCCGCGAGGCGCTCCACGTCGTCGACCCGCCAGCCCTCGACGAACGCCAGCGCGGCCTCCTTGGCCAGGGACATGTCGCCGGCGTGCTCCCGGGCCAACAGCCGGAACCGGAGCTGCTGCCAGGCGAACCGGGCCAGGTCGCTCGTGGTGAAGTAGTTGCGGGAGGCGAGCCCACGGGCGAACCAGTAGATCGACGCGCCCTGCATCATCGTGTTGTCCACGTCGAAGAAGGCCGCGGCGGTCGGGTCCGGAGCGGGGGCGACGGCCGGGGCCAGGTCGGTCTCCGCCCAGCCCGCGGTGTGTCCCGCGGCGTCGGTGCTGACCGTCACCTTACGGCTGCGCGCCACGTGACTCCCTTCCTCACCGGTACGACGGATGCCTCCAGCGAGGGTAGCCGCCGCGCACGGTCGACCGGCCGGGCACAGAGTGAACTGCGGCGCGGCCGGTCGGAGGTGCGGTATAGGGGCGTGCCGTCAGCGAGCACCGGGGCAGGTGCTCGGGTCGGGGCCGAGGGTGTCACTGGCGGTCGGGGCCGGCAGGCCACAGGCGATCGCCGCGCGCAGCGCGTCCGAGCGTTCCCGGATGTTGTCCAGCAGGCGCAGGGACCGCTGGGTGCGTTCCCGGTCGACGCGGCTGCTCCCGTCGAGCAGACCGCTCACCGCCCGACGTTGGCCGGTGACGAACGTGTTGAGCGTGTCCAGGCTGCCCGGCTCTGCCCGTTCGGCCGCGGCGGTGGTCAGCAGGCGGACACCCTGCCGGGTGTCGGCGTCCATGTCGTCGAGGACGGCGCTGTAGCCGATCCGGTCGCCGCGCAGCTCGGCGGCCTCGCCCAGTCTGGTCCGGGCGAAGTCCAGGAAGAGCTGACCGCGGCTGATGTCGGAGCTGGCCAGGGCGAGTTGCGCCCGTTCGGTCGAGCGCTTCATGCCGTACAGCGCGTCGCCGGGCACCGCGTTCTCGCTGGCGGTGGAGATGCCGGAGACGGCGATGGCACCGGCGGCGATGCCGATCAGGATCGCGCCCCGGGCTCGGGCCCGCCGGGCGGTGACCGTCGGCAGCAGCCACCCACGGGCGGTCGTGGCCGGTTCGGTGGCCGCCGGTGTGGTGCCCAGCCCCTCCCGTTCGGCGGTGGCGAGCAGCATCGCCCGCAGGCCGGTGCGGAAGTCCTGGTTCACCTCGACGGTCGGGGGGTCGGTGCTGAGTCCTTGGCCCACCGCGACGACGGGCGCGAGTTGCGCGTCCATCCGGGATCGCACGTGGTGTCGCCGAGCGCCGTTGGCCTCGTCGAGAAGCTGCGCGAAGCGCTCGGCGCGCCGGCGGGAGAAGAGGATGTCGTCCACCGCAGGCACCTCTCTCTCGCTGGTCACGGCCGGTCGGCCGCCGTCGTTGCCGACGACCGGGCGGCAGTGTGACACCACGGAGGTGAGGTGCCGCCGGCCTGCCGGTCGGACCTCGGTGACCCGGCCCTGCCGGGACAACCACCGGTCGCACCCGGAGAAACGCGGCGGACCTGGCACGGGTTACGGGCCGGGGGGAGCGGAAATTACAGAAAGTGATCGTCGTCACCGGGCGGGACCGACTCTGAGCTGCACGGACGTCGATCGACGTCCATCGGTCCCGCCGCCGCGAACTACGGCTGGAAGCCGTCGGGCAGAAGCCGGGCCAGGGCGCGAACGGCCCGGTACTGGAGGGCCTTGATGGCACCCTCGTTCTTGCCCATCGCACGGGCCGTCTCGGCGACCGAGAAGCCCTGGAGGAAGCGGAGCACGATGCACTCCTGCTGCTCCGGGTTGAGCTGTTTCACGGCGGTGAGCAGCGCGACGTTGGTGATGTGCTCCACCACGGCAGCCTCCGGGCTGCCCTCCGGGCCCCGGTCCTCCCGATCGGCGTCGAGCACGTCACCGGTGGTGACCTCCAGCCGGTACCGGCCCGACTTGAAGTGGTCCGCGACCAGGTTGCGGGCGATCGTCACCAGCCAGGCGCCCAGGTCACGGCCCTGCCAGGTGAAGCTGCCGATCCGCTTGAGCGCGCGCAGGAAGGTGTCCGAGGTGAGGTCCTCGGCGAGTTGGCGGTTGCCGACCCGGAAGTAGATGAACCGGAACACGGTGTCCACGTACCGGTCGTAGATCAGACCGAACGCCTCGGACTCACCGGCCTGGGCGCGCTCGATCAGCGTCCAGACCTCGGTGGCCGGGTCGGACGGGTCCGGGCGGCTCGGAAAGCCGGTCGGGGTGGTGGCGGTGCTGGCCGGCACCGCCGGGATCACCGCCGTCTCGCCCGCCGCCGGGTCGGTGGTCACCGTCGGCGTCTCGCTGACCCGGCGACCCTGCGCGGGCATTGTCGGTCGGGCCGGAACGGCGACCCGGCCGCCGGCTGGTCGCGCGTTCCCGCCGGGCACCGCGGGCCGCGGTGGTGGCTCGTTGTGATGTGGCCGGCTGCGGATCCGTTGCGCCGCGCCGTCGCCGCGCGCCGCGGCGCCGGGCGGTTCGTCCATTGGGGGGCGGGCCGTCGGTCGCTCGTTGACGTGCGAGCGTGCCGGTTGACCGGTCCGGCCTGCCGGGCGTTCCGCGTAACCGAAGGTGGTCACCGGGTTGCCCCCGTCCCGTGGGTCGCCGGACGGGCCGGTCTGTGTCGTGTCGGGGCGGACCGACCGGGCAACCGGTCGGGCAGGACGGTCGCGGGGCTTGCCGATGGGCGGCAAATCCCCTGGAGGTGCTGGTCCAATGCGCTAACAGGCACGGGGGCCTCCTCGGGCTGAGGGGTGTCGACTCACGGCAAATGGGGTGAGCCGACCCGAGTGATGATAGGGCCAACGTCACCCGCGCGTGGCAAGTCCGTTACACAAGGCGGAAGTATTTCCCGCTCCGTCGCACCAGCGGCGGACCGGTTGTCCGTCGTGTGCGTTTGACTTTCCGTTGACCGGCTGTTCCTGAATGGATGCCCAGGTCGGGGCCCTGGCCCGTTCGGTTGACCCTACCCCCTCGACTGGCCGCGCGGTCGTGGCTGAAACGCCCGCGGACGGCGCCGCCCATCCCATCGGCGGGACTTGATCGGCTCGTCGATGGCACATCGGACCGTCCCGTGTACGGGACTGTCCCGTTGCGCCGCCGGAGCACGGGTTCGCACCGTCGGTCGTGGCCGGTCGTCGCCCGCCGTGCCAGACTCGATCACCGTGCCGGCCGAGTCGGCGGTACCGGGTGTGCGGCACCCGCGAACCGACGAGACTGTGCGGGCGTACGCGACGGCGGCGCCGGTGCGACAGGTGACGCTGCCGGCGATCGCCGACACCCTGACGGAGGTACCGATGTCCACTGACGCCCGGCTCGCCCTGATCACCCGACCCGGCTGCCACCTCTGCGACGACGCCAAGACGGCACTCGACCGGGTGGTGGCGGTCACCGGTGACAAGTGGGTCGAGTGGGACGTCACCGGCGACGAGGGTCTGGAGCGGGAGTACGGAGACCGGCTGCCGGTGGTGCTGCTCGACGGCAAGGAGCACGGCTACTGGCGGGTCGAGGAGGACCGGCTGCTGCGGGACCTGACCACGCCGCAGCTCTGAGCGGTGCCTAGGGTGCGGTGATGGAGACTGCACACCCCCACCTCGTCTGGGACTGGAACGGCACCCTGCTCAACGACCTCAGCCTGGTGGTGTCCGCCACCAACGTCGTGTTCACCAGCCTCGGTGGGCCGACGGTCACCCTCGACGAGCACCGGGTGCGGTTCCGCCGGCCGATCGCCGAGTACTACGCCGAGGTGCTCGGGCAGGCCGTGGACGACGACGAGTTCGGCCGACTGGACCGGATCTTCCACGAGGCGTACCGCACCGGGTTGACCACCTGTGAGCTGGCCGCCGACGCACGCGCCGCGATGGCGGCCTGGCCGGGCAACCAGAGTCTGCTCTCCATGTGGTTCCACGAGGAGTTGGTGCCGACCGTGCGGACGTACGGCCTGACCGGCCACTTCACCCGGGTCGACGGGCTGCGGGCCACGGTCGGCGGCGACCGCAAGGCCGAGTCGCTCAAACTGCACCTGGCCGAACTCGGCGTGGACGGCGCCTCGGTGGTGTTGATCGGCGACTCCATCGACGACGCGGACGCGGCGCTCGCCGTGGGCGGCCGTGCCGTGCTCTACACCGGCGGGTTCACCGACCCGGGCCGGCTGCGCGCCTCCGGTCACCCGGTGGCCGACACCCTCCTCGACGCGGTCAACCTGGCCCGGGAGGTCAGTTCCGCAGATAGGTGAGGACGGCCAGCACCCGCCGGTGCTGCTCGGTGTCCGGCGGCAGGGTGAGCTTGGTGAAGATGTTGCGCACGTGCTTCTCCACCGCGCCGTCGCTGACCACCAGGGCACGGGCGATGGCGGTGTTCGAGCGTCCCTCGGCCATCAGCGCGAGCACCTCGCGCTCGCGCGGGGTCAGCTCACGCAGCGGGTCGTCGCGGCGGCGTCGGGCGAAGAGCTGACCCACCACCTCCGGGTCGAGCACCGTGCCACCGGCCGCCACCCGGCGCAGCGCGTCCAGGAACTCGTCGATCGCGGCCACCCGGTCCTTGAGCAGGTAGCCGATGCCGCCGCCGGCACCGCCGGTGGCCAGCAGATCATCGGCGTACGAGACCTCGACGTACTGGGAGAGCACCAGGATCGGGGTACGCGGCACCAGTCGCCGCGCCTCCACCGCCGCCCGCAGCCCCTCGTCGGTGTGCGACGGGGGCATCCGGACGTCGACGATCGACACGTCCGGCTGGTGCTCCACCACCGCCTTGACGAGCGCGTCGCCGTCCCCGACGGCGGCCACCACCTGGTGCCCACTCTCGGTCAGCAGCCGGACCAGCCCCTCCCGGAGCAGGACGGCGTCATCGGCGATCACGATCCGCATGGCTGTGTTGTCTACCACGTCCGGGCCGCCTCGGGGGCGCCGCGCGGTGCCGGAGCGCTCACAGCGGTAGCTCCGCGCGGATCTCGGTGGGGCCACCGGCCGGGCTGACCACCATCAGCTCACCGCCGGCGGCCCGCACCCGGTCGGCGATGCCGGCCAGCCCGTGGCCCTTGGCCAGGTGCGCGCCGCCCTGCCCGTCGTCGCCCACCCCCACCTGAAGGTGGGTGCCCTGCCGGGTCACCGTCACCACGGCCTCGGTCGCCCGGCTGTGCTTGGCGACGTTCGTCAGCGCTTCGGACACCACGAAGTACGCGGTGTTCTCCACCGCCGGGTCGAGCCGCCCCGCCGGGGTGCCCAGCTGCGGGTCCACCTGGAGTTCGATCGGGATCAGCCCGCGTCCGGCGATCGCGGCCAGAGCGCTGGGCAGGCCCCGGTCGACAAGGATCGGCGGGGCGATCCCCCGGGACAGTGCCCGCAGTTCGGCGAGCGTGTCCCGGGTCTGGGCGACCGCCTCGTCGATGGTCTGGCCGGCGGCCTCCGGGTCGGAGGCGAGCTGTATCCGGGCCCGGCTGAGGTCCATCGCCAGGCGAACCAGGCGCTGCTGGGGGCCGTCGTGGATGTCGCGTTCCAGCCGGCGTAGTGCGGACGCCTCGGCGGAGACGGCGGCCCGCTTCTGCTCCTCCAGCATCGTGATCCGATCGCGCATCTCGGCCACCCCGGTCAGCATGGCCTTGGCGAAGCTGGCCTGGAGCAGCGCGCAACCGCGCACCACGATCGGCAGTGTGATCAGGAAGAACACCCCGAGTGCGGTGTTCAGGCCGATCCGGGCGGTGGTCGAGTCGCCCAGGCCGAGCAACTGCGCCAGGTCCTGGTCCTCGCCGGTCGGTCGGGGCAGCGCCCAGTCGTACACCCAGTAGAGCGAGCCGGCGATCGCGGCGGCCCACCAGATCACGGTCACCAGGAAGGTGCCCGCCGCCGCGATCAGCCGCAGGATGCCGTGCGCCAGATCGAGCCAGGACTGGGCGTCCCGCATCGGCACGAAGATCCGCCGCCAGGCGTTCGCGCCCGGCTCGGGCAGCCGGTAGTGCGGTCGGATCCGGGGCTGCCGGAGCACGGCCGGCAGCCGCAGCCGCTCGATGTCGGCCAGCCCTCGGGCGGCGTACAGGGTGCCGCTGAGGATCGGCAGGCCGATCACCGTGACCACCAGACCGATGCCGACCGTGAAACCGGCCACGAGGACGACGAAGCTGGCCACCGCCAGGGGCAGCCCGAGCAGCACGTACCCGGAGTCGACGAAGAGTTGGCGGGGGATGCTCGGTGCCAGCATCGGTTGGTCGCTGGTGGCGGCAACGGCGGTCATGGGAAAAGGCTAGGCAACCGGGCCCGGTGTCCCCATCCCGAAGCCCCGCCTCTCCCCCGTAGTGCTGTCCCTACCACCTGCCCGACCACCCCCACCAGGCTCGGCGCGGGATTGGTCAGAGAAGTCGGGATTGAGCAATAATCGCCCGGGCGGTGTGGGTAAAGCGCCGCTAAATCGATCTTGTGGAATGGAGGTGCCTGTGGAGTCGCGGCGCGCAGCGACAAGATCGCGATTTGTGCACGTCTTCACAAGCGCCTACTCTGTGACTCCGACGCGCCCTGCTAGCACAGCCGCCAACCTCGGTCGCCAGCGGGAGTCCATAAGCGGCCCACCAGCGGAGTTGGCCGAGGATCGCACCGCACGGAGTCTCATGAGTCAGCACCGTCACCCAGGCGCGCCCGGCCGCGCCGGTGCCGTACCAGCGCTCCCGGATCTGCCCGAGGCCACCGTCGCTCGGCTCCCGGAATATCTGCGCGCGCTGCACAACCTCGCCGACACCGGGCACGAGACGGTGTCCAGCGAGGGCCTCTCCGCCGCCGCCGGCGTCAACTCCGCCAAGCTCCGCAAGGACCTGTCCCACCTCGGCTCGTACGGCACCCGGGGTGTCGGCTACGACGTCACGCTGCTGATCGAGCAGATCGAGAATGTGCTCGGGCTCACCCAGCGCCGGGCGGTCGCCCTGGTCGGCGTGGGTAATCTCGGTCACGCTCTGGCCGGCTACGACGGCTTCGCCGGTCGGGGCTTCCGGATCGCCGCACTACTCGACGCCGATCCCTCCCGGGTCGGCGAAGAGATCAACGGCCTGGTGGTCAGGCATGTCGACGATCTCCCCACGGTCGCCGCGGAGGAATCCCTCGCGATCGGCGTGATCGCCACCCCGGCCGCCGCCGCCCAGCAGGTCGCCGACCAACTGGTCGCCGTCGGCGTGACGAGCATCCTCAACTTTGCGCCGTGCGTACTCTCGGTTCCGGAGGGGGTCGACGTGCGCAAGGTCGATCTCGCCATCGAGCTGCAGATTCTGTCCTTCCACGAGCACCGCAAGGCGTCGCTGACCGCGCTGCCCGCCACCGGCGGGTCCGCTCTCACCGCCCTGCCCGGCGGGTTCGCGGCCACCGACACCCAGGAGGCGATAGGCACGTGAAACTGCTCGTCGTCGGCGCGTCCTATCGGACCGCCCCGGTCGCCACGCTGGAGCAACTGGCCGTCCCTCCCGCCGACCTGACCCGCACCCTGGACCGCCTGGTCGCCCAGCCGTACGTGGCCGAGGCAGTGATCGTCTCCACCTGCAACCGGGTGGAGGTCTACGCCGCCGTGTCCGGTTTCCACGGTGGGCTCGGTGACGTCTGCGCCGTCCTGGCCGAGCAGGCCGGCAGCTCGCCGGCGGCGCTCGCCAGCCACCTGTACGTGCACTACGACACAGCCGCCGTGGACCACGTGTTCCGGGTCGCCACGGGTCTGGACTCGATGGTGGTCGGCGAGGCGCAGATCCTCGGCCAGTTGCGCGACGCGTACCACTGGGCCACCGGCGCCGACTCCGCCGGCCGGCTGCTGCACGAGCTGATGCAGCAGGCGCTGCGGGTCGGCAAGCGGGCCCACGCCGAGACCGGCATCGACCGGGCCGGCCAGAGCGTCGTCACCGCCGCGCTGGAGTTGGCCGCCGGGCACCTCGACGGCGACCTCGCCGGCCACCCGGCCCTGGTGGTCGGCGCCGGCGCGATGGGCTCGCTCGGGGTGGCCACGCTGTCCCGACTGGGCGCCGGCCCGCTCACCGTCAGCAACCGGGGCGCCGACCGGGCCGTCCGGCTGGCCGAGTCGTACGGGGCGAGTGCCGCGCCGATGACCGAGCTGGCCGACACCCTCTCCACAGTGGACATCGTAGTGGCCGCCACCGCGTCCACCGAACCGGTCCTCACCCGGGCGGTGGTCGGCGCGGCCCTGGCCGACCGCGACCCGGTCCGGGGCCCGCTGGTCCTGCTCGACCTGGCCGTCCCGCGCGACGTCGAGGACGGCGTCGCCGAGCTTCCCGGCGTCGAGGTGATCGACATCGACCGGATGGCGGCGCTGCTCGCCGACGGTCCGGCCGCCGCGGACGCCGCCGCCGTCGAACGGATCGTGCTGGGCGAGGTGGAGGGCTTCCTCACCTGGCTGCGCGGCGCCGACGTGGCACCCACCGTGGCCGCGCTGCGCGGCCGGGCCGACGACGTGGTCACCGCCGAGCTGCGCCGGCTGGCTCAGCGTCGCCCCGACCTCGGCGACGACCTGCGTGCCGAGGTGGCCCGTACGGTGCACCGGGTCGTGCAGCGGCTGCTGCACCAGCCCACCGTCAAGGTCCGCCAGTTGGCCGCGGAGCCGGGCGGCGACCAGTACGCGGCGCTGCTGCGCGAACTGTTCGACCTCGAGGTGCCGCAGACCTCTCCGGTGGACACCGTCCCGGAGGTGCTGGCCCCCGACCTCGGCATGGCGTTCCCCGGCATCGACCCGGTGCCCGGGGCCGACACCGCCGAGCCGACCCCACCCTCTGGAGGAGCGCGATGACCGCCCCCCTGCGTCTCGGCACCCGGGGCAGCGCCCTGGCGATGGCCCAGTCCGGCCAGATCGCCGAGGCGCTGACCGCCGCCACCGGCCGCCCGGTCGAGTTGGTCGAGGTGGTCACCGCTGGTGACCGCTCCAACGCGCCCGTGCACCGGCTCGGCGTCGGGGTGTTCGTCTCCGCGCTGCGCGACGCGCTGACCGCCGGGACGATCGACTTCGCGGTGCACTCCTACAAGGACCTGCCCACGGCTGCCGCCGGCGGGCTGCACATCGCGGCGGTGCCGCCCCGGCAGGACCCGCGCGACGCGCTGATCGCCCGAGGTGGCCGGACGCTCGCCGAGCTGCCGCCCGGTGCCACAGTGGGCACCGGCGCGCTGCGCCGTATCGCCCAACTGCACGCCCTCGGCCTGCAGTTGGAGGTCACCCCGATCCGCGGCAACGTGGACACCCGCCTGGCGCGGGTGCTCGGCCCCGACGCCGACCTCGACGCCGTCGTCGTCGCCCGGGCCGGGCTGGCCCGGCTCGGCCGGCTCGACGTCGTCACCGAGGCACTGGACCCGATGCTGATGCTGCCCGCGCCCGCTCAGGGTGCGCTGGCCGTGGAGTGCCGGGTCGACGACCAGGACCTGGTCGAGCTGCTCACGGCGCTGGACCACGCACCGTCGCGCGCCGCGGTCACCGCGGAACGCGCGTTGCTGGCAACCCTGGAGGCCGGGTGCAGCGCACCCGTCGCCGCCTATGCCGAACTCGCCGAAGGCGACGACGGCGATGAGATCTACCTGCGCGGGGCGGTGATCAGCCCGGACGGCACTCGTGACCTCCGGCTGTCCCGCACCGGAACGCCCGCCGACGCGGCGGAGATCGGTAAGGCACTCGCCGCCGAACTCCTCGACCTCGGCGCCGACTCGATCCTCGGCCACGAAGGACACACCGGCCCGGGGACCCAGCAATTTGGGAGCACAGAATGACCCGCACCCGTAAGCCCGTCGGCCGTATCGCGTTCGTCGGGGCTGGCCCCGGTGACCCGGGCCTGCTGACCCGTCGGGCCCACGACGCCCTGGTCGACGCCGACCAGGTGATCTACGACCGGGGAGTCCCGGAGTCGTTGCTCGCCGTCGTACGCGCCGAGGCCTCCGACGATGCCGAGTTCACCCCCGCCGAAGGCGCGCCCGGGGACGTGGCGAAGGTGCTGATCTCCGCGGCCCGCTCCGGGCTGAACGCGGTGCACCTGGTCGCCGGCGACCCGTTCGGCCACGACTCGGTGGTGAAGGAGGTGCAGGCGGTGGCCCGTACCGCCGCGCACTTCGAGGTCGTGCCCGGTGTCGGCCAGGCCGAGGGTGTGGCCACCTACGCGGGTGTTCCGCTGCCGGGCGTGCGTACCGCCGCTGACGTCGAGGACGTCAGCGCCCTGGACTTCGAGGCGTTGGCCGCGGCCGTCGGCCGGGGTTCGCTCGCGCTCGCCGTGGACGCCGGTGACCTCGCCGCCGTCCGGGACGGGCTGCTCGCCGCCGGGGTCGACGGCACCACCGGCGTCGGTGTGACAGGCGACGGCACCGGCGAGACCCAGTACACGACCACGTCGACCGTGGACAGCTTCGTGGCCGCCGCGCTCGGTTTCACCGGCCGGGTGGTGCTCACCGTCGGCGTCGGGGTGGGCCAGCGCGACAAGCTGAGCTGGTGGGAGAACCGCCCGCTGTACGGCTGGAAGGTGCTCGTACCCCGCACCAAGGAGCAGGCCGGCGCGATGAGCGCGCGGCTGCGCGCGTACGGGGCGATCCCGTGCGAGGTGCCGACGATCGCGGTCGAGCCGCCGCGTACTCCGGCGCAGATGGAGCGGGCCGTCAAGGGTCTGGTCGACGGCCGGTACGCCTGGGTGATCTTCACGTCGGTCAACGCGGTCCGCGCGGTGTGGGAGAAGTTCGCCGAGCACGGCCTCGACGCCCGGCACTTCGGCGGCGTCAAGATCGCCTGCATCGGTGAGGCGACGGCGGACGCGGTCCGCGCGTTCGGCATCCAGCCGGAGCTGATCCCCGCCGGGGAGCAGTCGTCCGAGGGTCTGCTGGCCGAGTTCTCCCCGCACGACGAGATCCTCGACCCGGTGGGCCGGGTGCTGCTGCCGCGCGCCGACATCGCCACCGAGACGCTCGCCGCCGGGCTCACCGAGCGCGGCTGGGAGGTCGACGACGTGACCGCGTACCGGACGGTGCGGGCCGCGCCGCCGCCCGCCGAGATCCGGGACGCGATCAAGTCGGGCGGGTTCGACGCTGTCCTGTTCACGTCATCCTCCACCGTCCGGAACCTGGTCGGTATCGCCGGGAAGCCGCACGCGCGTACCGTTGTTGCCGTCATCGGGCCCAAGACGGCGGAGACCGCGACGGAGTTCGGCCTGCGGGTCGACGTGCAGCCACCGCACGCCTCGGTGCCCGACCTGGTGGAGGCGCTCGCCGCCTACGCCGTCGAGCTGCGCGAGAAGCTGGCCGCCATGCCGGCCAAGCAGCGCCGTGGCTCGAAGGTGCAGGGGCCGACCGCCCTCCGCTTCCGGTAGTCGTCTCCGAGGAGGCCCCCTCATGTCGTACCCCGAGATCCGGCCCCGCCGGCTGCGCCGTAACGCGGCCGTGCGGCGGCTGGTCTCCGAGACCCGCGTCGACCCGGCCGAGCTGGTCGTGCCGATGTTCGTCAAGGAGGGGCTGACCGAGCCGCGCGCCATCGCGTCGATGCCGGGGGTGCTCCAGCACTCCCGGGACTCGCTGCGCAAGGCCGCCGCCGAGGCGGTCCAGGCCGGGGTCGGCGGGATCATGCTCTTCGGTGTGCCGGAACAGCGGGACCCGACCGGCTCCGCCGGCATCGACCCGAACGGCATCCTGAACGTCGCCATCCGCGACGTGGTCGCCGAGGTGGGCGACGCCACGGTGGTGATGAGCGACCTGTGCCTGGACGAGTTCACCTCGCACGGGCACTGCGGGCTGCTCACCGGAGACGGCGAGGTCGACAACGACGCCACCCTGGCCGCGTACGCCGAGATGGCGGTGGCCCAGGCCGCCGCCGGGGTCGGGATGGTCGGGCCGTCCGGGATGATGGACGGCCAGGTCGGCGTGGTACGCAGGGCCCTCGACGCCGCCGGGCACCAGGACGTGGCCGTGCTGGCGTACGCCGTGAAGTACGCTTCGGCGTTCTTCGGCCCGTTCCGCGACGCGGTGGAGTCGGCGCTGGAGGGGGACCGGCGCACCTACCAGCAGGACCCGGCGAACCTGCGGGAGTCGCTGCGCGAGGTGGCGCTCGATGTTGCCGAGGGTGCCGACCTGGTGATGGTCAAGCCGGCGCTGCCCTACCTCGACGTGGTGTCGGCGGTGCGGGCCGCGGTGGACGTCCCGGTCGCCGCCTACCAGGTCTCCGGTGAGTACGCGATGGTCGAGGCCGCTGCCGCGAACGGCTGGATCGACCGGGAGCGCGTGATGCTGGAGACGCTCACCTCGATCAAGCGGGCCGGCGCGCAGGTCATCCTCACCTACTGGGCGGTCGAGGCCGCCGGGCTGCTGCGCCAGCGCTACTGACCGACTCCCCGGGCTCCGCCGGGGTGGCCACCTCGTCGGCACCCGCGGCGGCGGCCGGAAGTCGCCGGCTGGTCAGCCAGGCGAGCGCCAACAGCACGGCCGACACCGCCAGCGCGAGCCGGGTGGCCTGCGCCAGTTCCGGCGCGAGGTCCAGCCGGCTCGGCGGGTCGAGCCGGTTGGCGGCCGTGATGCCCCCGCCGCCCAGGCTCGGGGCGAGCCGGTCCGCCAGCCAGGACAGGGCGGCGGCGATCAGCGCGGTGCCGGCCGCGACCGAGGTGTGCGACACCGTGGTGAGCAGCGTGGAGCCGGCGGGCAGGTCGTCGGGCGGGAGCGACCGGCTGGCCGCGGTCATCGTCGGCATCAGCGTCGCGCCCATGCCCAGGCCGATGACCGCACCCAGCGCGGCCAGCAGCGGGTACGACGTGTCGGCGTCGAGCACCAGTACCCGGGCCACCGTGCCGGCCACCGCGGTGGCGATGCCGAGCCCGACGACCCGCCGCGCCGAGACGTGGTCGACGAGCCGGGTCGCGACCTGGAGCATCAGCCCGGTGGTCAGTGCCTGCGGGATGCCGATCACCCCGGCCAGGGTGGCCGAGTCACCGCGTACCACCTGCACGTAGGCCGGGATGATCAGGAACGAGCCGAAGTATCCGGCGGCGAAGAACGCCACAGTCGCGGCGCCTGGAGCCATTCCCGGCGCGCGCAGCACGGCCAGGTTCAGCAGTGGCTGCCGGATCCGACCGGACCGCCACGCGAAGGTGACCACCAGAACGGCGCCGAGCGCGAGCGGCAGCAGGACGGCTGCGGTGCCGACTCCGCCCCGCTCGCCGGTGACGCTGAGTCCGTAGACCGCCAGCGCCAGGCCGGGGCAGAGCAGCAGCAGCCCGACGACGTCCAGCCGGACCGGTGGCCGTCGCGGGTCGGCGGCGGGCAGCACCGACCGGCCGAGCCACACCGCCAACAACCCCACCGGCAGGTTGATCCAGAAGATCCATCGCCAGGACGCGTGATCGAGCAGCAGCCCGCCCAGCACCGGCCCGATCAGCGGCCCGACCAGCACCGGAAGGCCGAGCAGACTCATCATCCGTCCGCGCCGCCCCGATGGCACCGCGGCGAGCGCGACGGCCATCCCGACCGGGTTGAGCAGCCCGCCACCCAGCCCCTGGAGCACCCGGAACGCGATGAGTGACCCGACGCTCCAGGCGGCCCCGGCCAGCACGGAGCCGGCGGTGAACAGCAGCAGCGCGGTCAGGTAGGTGCGACGGGCACCGAAGCGGCCGATCGCCCAGGCGGCGGTGGGCATCACCGCGACCAGGGCGAGCGCGTAGCCGCTGGTGACCCAGCCGATCGTGGTGAGGTTGGTGTCGAGGTCGTCGACCAGCTTCGGCAGGGCCACCACGGTGACCGTGGTGTCGATCACCGCGAGCAGACCACCCAGGGTCAGATACCAGCCGAGCCGCCGCGCGGACGCGTCCATGTCGCGGCTCAGGGCCGGGCCCGGCGGGCGGCGCGCAGCGCCTCGGCCCACCAGGCCAGCTCGCTCAGCGTGGCGTCGGCGGCCTGCCGCAGCGGCTCGTCGTCGACCAGCCGACCGGTGTCGTCGAGCCGTTCCCAGGGTGCCCGGAGCACCACCCCGGAGCGGATCGTGGCGGCCTGCACCTCGGCGAAGACCAGCCGGAGCTGCTCGACCGCGCGGATGCCGCCGGAACCGGCGCCGTACGACACGAAGGCCACCGGCTTGCGGGCCCACTCCCGGTAGTGCCAGTCGATGGCATTCTTCAGCGCGGCCGGGAAGCTGTGGTTGTACTCGGGTGTCACCACCACGAACGCGTCGGCGGCGGCCAACCGGGCACTGATCGGGCTGGCCGCATTGCCCCCGGGCGGGGTGTCGGCGAAGGGCAGCGGCACCTCGGCGAGGTCGACGAGGTCCAGGCCGAGGTCCGCGCGGCGGTCCGCGTGGGCGACGAACCAGTCGGCGATCGAGCGGCCCACCCGAGGTTGACGGACGCTCCCGACGAGCACGGCGACGGTCGGCGGAGCGGTGTCCTCTTGCGTAGTCATGCCTCGGACGCTAGGACTTGAAGTAATGATGAAGTCAATGGCGGCGGGGGAGTGGCGATGGGCACGTTGACGGTCGGCGACGTGGCCCGGGAGAGCGGGGTCAGCGGTTCCGCCGTGCGCTTCTACGAGCGGCAGGGCCTGATCGCGGCGGCCCGCACCGGCGGCAACCAGCGGCGCTTCGACTCCGACGCGGCCTGCCGGATCAGGGTGGCGCGAGTGGCCCAGCGTGTCGGCCTGACCGTCAGGGACATCCGGGACCTGCTCGCGTCCCTGCCACCCGACCCCGAGCCGGCCGACTGGCAGGGTCTGCACGATCGGCTGACCGCCGAGGCCGAGCGGCGCATCCGCGACCTGCACGCGGCGCTTGACGACATCGGCTCCGGTCGCCGCCTCTGCGACCTCTGACGCCGCCCAGTCGAGCCGCCCGGCGGTGTCCGGCCGCGATGACGCGCATCGATCGCGGCGCGCTTCGTGGAGTGTGCACAGGATGTGGCCTCGACGGCTGGCTCCGGGTTTCGTCTGGCGGATCCCTGTCCCCGACGCCTCCATACCTGCCTTTGCTCTGCACCCGCGGATGCGACGGCTACGCCGGCTCCGCCCGGGAGCTGGTGCGGCTCACGACCCCTGCCTTTGCTCTGCACCCGCGGATGCGACGGCGACGGTCCGCGACTGGCGCATATTGGGGTGCAGAGCAAAGGCGGGAAGGGTTGGGCTACCACCCTCCCTGCTCCTTGGCGGGGGATGACGTGCCGTCCAAGGCCCGGGTTCGCCGGCCGGGCGGGAGCCACCTCCGTTCCGCAATGGGCGCCCGGTTATCCACAGGTCCTTTCGTTGTCCACAGGGTCGGCAGACGGGGCTGCGAGAATCGGAGCGAGCCGGGACGGTGGCGGCATGGACGACTCATCGATACCCCCGGATGCGGGAGCAGCCAGCGCCGACAGCGGGATTCCCAACGGCACGAGCCCCAGCACCGCGCAGCGGAAAGCCATCCTCAGCGAGCGCTCCGACACCCCATGGCCGGTCGTTGGCATTGTCCGGGCGATCCGTCGGCACGCCGACCTGAGCCAGCGTGAGCTGGCCCGACGGGCGGGGGTGCACCATGCGACCATCGGCCGCATCGAGGCCGGTCGGACTGTTCCGAGCATCGACCTGCTCTGCCGGATCATCGGGGTCGTCGGGTGTCGACTGGCCGTCGTCGACGAGTTCGGCCGGGTGCTCAGACCGATGCGGGACTGGGACGACACGCGCGACGGTGCGGGGCGCCGCTATCCGTCGCACCTGGACACCATCCTCGACCCTGAGCCGGGGGAGTGGTGGGCGGACATCTACGGGCTGGCCCGCCCGCCCGAGACGTTCTACCGCAACCGGGAGGTTCGGGACGCGATGCGTCGGCGCAGTCAGTGGGAGGTGCGGGTAGCCCAGCACCGGGGCGATCCGCCGCCGCCACAGCTCTGGCGGTACCGCTGACGCGTGGATCGACGACGGCCCGCCGACCCCACTCGGGGCGGCGGGCCGTCGTCGACCAGACTCCGGGATCAGTCGTCGTCGGTGATCGTGCCGACTGCGAGCGGGTCGGCCAGCCGCAGGCCGGGCACACCGGCCACCAGCAGCGTCAGCTTCTCGTCCGCCTCCCGCCTGCGGTCACCCCGAACGGTCACCGGGAACGCCACAGACGTCTGCCCGGCGGCCAGCACCCGACAGCCGGCGTACGTGTCGAAGTCCGAGCCGGCCTGCGCGGTGAGGCCCACGGTGGCGGCGCAGAGCAGCACCGGCTGGGACAGCGGCCGGGACACCGTGGCGGTGAAGGTGAGCTGACGGGTGCCCTGGTTGCCCTCGACAACCGTCGTGTCGGCCACGGTCAGCGACGCCCGGGACCGGAACCTCGCCACCTGCGGGTCGTGGTCGCTGGAACCGCGCGACCCGTCGCCGGTGAACTCGGCCGGCCAGTCGGCGTTGATGTGCGCCGCCCGCACCTGCACCAGATCGCCGTAGAGCGCGTCGTTGACGAACAGGTGGTCGAGTGTCTGCGCGTGCCCCTCGAAGCTGTACGAGTAGGCGGAGGCCGGCACGTCCGCGACCAGGTTGTCCCACAGGTTGTGCAGACCAGCCTCGTAGAGCGGCGCGAGCTGGTCCGACGGCGTGGGCTGGTCGGCGGTGGCGAGAGGATCGTCCGGGCGGGGGAACACGTTCAGGTCCCCGCCGTAGACCACCCGGGCGCTCCGGTCGGCCGCCTCGATCGCGGTGACGATGGCCGCACCGTACCGCGCCTGCTCCCGCCGCTGCCCGACCCGGCTGTCCGGGCCGGAGGAGTAGTGGTTGCTGAGCGCGTACAGGGTGAACCGCTCGGACGCGCCGGGTGACGCGGCCACGCTGAACTTGCCCAGTTGCGGAGCACGGGTGAAGACGTTGGTGCCGTCCCGACCGGTCGAGGTGTCCACATCCGGCGGCAGCACCGCGTTGAGCGCCTTCGGGTTCTGCACGTCGGCGTTGGCCGGCAGCCCGGCAGCCCGGTACTGGACGGTCGGTGCCGAGCCGAGCAGTGGGTCGTTAGCCGTCGCGGCAGCCAGCGACAACCGGTCCGTGCGGTACAGGAACGCCGCGGTGATGCCGCGGGCGTCCGCGCCGGTCCGGTCATAGGCGGCGGCGTACGTGGGCCCGCCCGCTGCCGCCACGGTGAGCGCCAACTCCTGGATGCTGTCCGGAGCACCATCGGCGTTGTTGGTGTCACCGCAGCTCAGCGCGGCACCGGAGACCGCGCAGATGTCCTGGTCCTCGGCCTCCTGCACCAGGATCAGGTCCGGTGCGTGCAGATCCTTCACGATCTGGTCGGCGAGCGCGGCCAACTGCTCGCGGTAGTCGGCCTCGCTGGTCGGCACATAGTCGAACGGCGGGTCGACACCCGGGCAGCCGGTGTTACCGGTGAAGTCGCAGCCGTCGAACGGGTCGTCGCGGTAGTCGTACAGGTTCTCCACGTTGTAGGTGGCCACGGCCACCTCCTGCGACCGGTCGGCCGGCTTGGGCGGGTTGTTCTTCGACGGGTCGGCCCCGGCGTCGAACTCCGCCCGCTCGACCTGGACGCCGTACTTCTCGAACGAGTAGTAGACCCCGCCCACCGCGTCGGCGCGCAGCGTGTCGAAGGTGTGTGCCGGCGGGAGCAGCGCGGCGCTGTCCCCGGCGGTCGCCTTCACGCCCATGCTGCCGAGCAGTGTCCGTTGGCCGTTGCCGTCGTCGAAGCGGCGGGTCGGGTCGTTGTCCAGCGGGTGCGAGTCGCGGAAGACCCGCCGGGAGTACGGGTCGGCACGGTCCAGCAGCGGGTCGTCGCGGTCGACCACCCACAGTTCGGCGTCGGCCGTGGAGGAGAAGACGTCCCGGCCGCTCACCGCGCCACTGCCGGCGCGTACCCGCATCCGGGACCCCTCGTGCCGCTCCCAGAAGCGCTGCGCGTCGGTCAGCTCGGCCGGTGGCACCGCGTCGGTCACCGCGACCGCGCTGTCCACGGCCAGGCCACCGGCGATCCGACGCACCAGCGAGGCACCGGAGAGCTGGGTGAGGCTGTAGTACTCCGACACCCGGGCCCGCAGCACGACCTCGTCGCCGACCGTCGGCACGTAGCCGCCGATCAGTGACGTGAACGCGCCCATGAACACGAAGATGCCGTCGGAGCTGGTCGGATCACCGTCGGTGTCCCCGACACGGCTCTGCAGGAAGAACCCGTGCTGCTGCGCGCCGGCCGAGGTCCGCGCCAGGGTCAACTGGGTGATCACGCCGCGCACGTCGTACAACGTGCTGCTCGTGCCGTTGCCGCTCGCCGGTGCGAGCGGTGACCGGTCGGCGGGGCCGGACTCGGCGTCGGTGGTCGGGCCCTGCACCTCGCCGACGGTCAACTCCCGGGTCACCTGCACGACAAGCGCGCAGGTGGCGGTGCCACCGCCCGCGTCGGTCGCGGTCACCACGACGGTGTACGCCCCGGCGGCGAGGTCGGCGCTCGCGCCGATCGTGGCGCGGGCGGTGCCGCCCAGGCCCTCGGCCGGAGTGAACGCGGTGCGGGTGATCGAACCGGCGGACGGCGTCGGGCTGACCGAGGTCACCGCCAGGTCGACGATCGTGTCATCGGGGTCGGTGGCGGTGACCTCCCGGCTCGCCGCCGTGCCCGCGCTGGTGACCAGCGGGGCGCCACAGGTCAGCGTGGCTGGGACGTCGACCGGGCCGCCGCCGTCGACCGTGTGCGTGCCGAGGCCGTCGAAGGTGTCGACCGGGAAACCGGCCCACTGCGTGGCGGGGTCGAACGCGTCGGTCGGATCGGTGTCGCCGGTGGTGACCGTCGACAACCGGCGCAGGGTGTTGTCCGCGGTGCCTGTGGCACCGGCACCCCACTCGGTGCCCGGATCGACGCCCACCTGCCCGATCGAGTCGAGCACGGCGGTGCCCCGGCGCAACACGATCGCGTCGTCGCCGTTGAAGAGGCTGGCCCCGGTGGTCTGGTCGGCCTGGGCGAGGATGGCGGCCCCGGCCGAGGCGCTGGCGAACACGAACGCGTCTCCGGCGGCCACCGTCCCGGCCAGCGCGATCGTGGTGGCCGTGGTGGAGCCGTTGAAAAAGAGCTGGAGCTGGTAACCGCCGGCGGTGAGGTCGACCGGGGCACCGGTGCCGTTGAACAGCTCGATCGCCTTGTTGTTCGACGAGCCCTCGACGTACTCCGAGATGAACAGGTCGGTGGGCGCGGCGCTGGCCGCGATGGGTGCGACGCCGAGCGCCGCCGCCGTCACGGCGGCGGTGGCGGTCGCGAGCGCGGCGATTGAGCGGCGCGGGCGCATAGGGCCTCCACGATGGGTGGATGAGAGTCAACGCACGTTAAGGTGCCCGACTGTCCACCGTCCATCCCCTAGTGGACAGTTGCGTGAATTCCCTCAGCGCGGCGGATCGAGTCGGTGCACCAGCTCGGCGACGTCGACGCTGTATTCGCACCAGTCCCGGTCGGGACGGTAGCCCAACTCCGCGTTGACCTTCAGCATCGACTCGTTGGCCTGCGCGTTCCAGGTCTGCACCTCGATCAGCTCCGGCTCGGCGGAGCGCAGCTCCAGCAGCATCCGGGCCTTGATCGCCCGGTCGATGCCGTAGCCCCGGTGGTCCTGCGCGACGATCGTGTCGTACTGGTCGGCACGGGTCGGGTGCTGTGCGGGGACCACCACCTCGGTCAGACCGGCCACCTCGCCGCTCTGCTCGTGCCGAGCGAGCACGATGTACGGTTTCATGCCTCGCCGGTGCAGGGTGTCGATGCTGTCGCGCAGCCGCTCCGGATCGTAGGAGCTGGGGCGCAGCTCACCATCGTCGACGTCGCGGACCTCGGCCTTCGCCCGCGCGTACGCCTCGATCAGGTCGTCCGGTGGCCCGCCGGGGAAGAACTCCAGGTGGTAGCCCGCAGCGACGCCGGTGGCCATCTCGGCCAGCTCGGCCCAGTCGACAGCGGTCAGGTCGAGCACGCTGCGCGTCTCCACGTACTCCCGGCTGAAGCCGAGCGACTCGAAGAACCCGACCGCGGGGGTGTCGCCGACCACCTCGACCCCGATCGACTGGAAACCCTCCTGGTAGACCCGGCGGGCGGCACGCAACACCAGGTCACGACCGAGGCCGCCGCGTCGCACCGACGGGTGCACCACCACCTCGAGCACACCGATGTCACCGAGGAGCAGCACGTGGACCTGGCCGAGTACCGCGCCCGGGTCACCGGGGCCGGTCGGCTCGGCCTGGGCGATCCACGAGATCCGCCGTTCGCCGGGCATCACCTCGGCGAGGTATTCCCGCAGTGAGGTCTCCCGCCACGGCGGGTCCTGCGGAAGATCGGCCGCCAGCACCGCGTTCAGCGTGACCAGCAGCGACGCGATCTCGGCGGACGACGCGGTCCTGGGGTCCCACTCGCGCACCATCACCTGTCTAGCTTGCCGCTAACAGAGGCCGGGGGGAAGTGTCCAGTTCTCCAACGTATCGAGACGATCACTTCACAGGCGACTGGCCCGTCCGTACCGGTTGGCGGTGTCGTAGACGTCCTGGGCGTACCGCCGTACGTCGTTGTAGGAGAGGATCGCGTTCCACCAGTCGCCGGGGATGCTCAGGTTGCGACCTCCCTTGCAGAGGTAGTTGCCCGCCGCCAGCGCGGCGTCGTCCAGGTCGTGCGGATCCTTGACCCCGTCGTTGTCGGCGTCCGCGCCGATCTCCTGCCAGGTGGTCGGGATGAACTGCATCGGACCGATCGCCCGGTCGAGGGTCAGGTCCCCGTCGAGCACCCCACGGTCGGTGTCGATGATCCGCATCCGGCCGCCGTTACCGTCCAACGGCAACCCGATGATCTTCGGCAACGCCTTGCCGTCCTGCCCCAGCCGGGCACCGTTGGCCGAGCCGTGCCCCGACTCGACCTGACCGATCGCGGCCAGCGTGGTCCAGCTCAGCGCGCAGCTGCGGTTGGTCTGGGCGAGCATCAGCTCGGCGTAGCCGTACGCCTGCATGGCGACGGCCGGAATGCCCACCTTGCCGGCGATCTGCTGCGCCCAGCCGGCCAGGGCGTCCGACGGACGCCCGCCGACCCCCGGCCCGATGGCGGGCCCGCTGGGCAACCCGCCGCTGGGCAGCCCGCCACTCGGTAGTCCGCCGCTGGGCAACCCGCCTCCGGGCAGGCCGGGGCCGGTCGGGACCAGCCCGGTGGGCAGGCCGGACGGCGCCCCCGGCGGCACGGTGGGCGTGCCGGAAGCGTCGGCCGCGACCGGACGGGGTGCGCGGATCGTGGCCGGCACGAGCAGGGCGCCCGCCGCGGCGGTCGCGCCCACGAGCGCCAGCAGGAAGAGACCGGGCAGCGTGAGCCGACCACTCGGCCGGCGAGCCCAGGCTCGGGTCGCACGGGCGGCGGAGGCCGCCGCCTGGCGCGGTGGCAGCCGTACCGCGTGCGCGAACGGCACCCGCCGTCGCCGGACAGGGCCGGGCACCGCCACCACGGGCAACTCGTCCACACTGGTCTTCGCCGGATCCCCGGCGCCAACCACGGCGACGGTTTTCGCGCCGTCGGCCGGCACCTCGGTCTTTGCGCCGTCGGTTGGCGCGTCGGGTTTCGCGCCTTCGGACTTGGGGGGCTCCACCTGTGTGTCGGCCTTGCCGTCGGCGACCGGATCGGAAGCGGCCGACGGCTTCGCGCCCGGAGCGGTGACGCTCACGTTCGGGTTGGACCCGGTGACGGTCGCGTTCGGGTTGGACCCGGTGGCGCTCGCGGTCGGGTTGGACTCGGTGGGGTCGGCGGGGCTGGCCTTGGTGGGGGGTGTGGTCGGCGTACCCCCGATCCGGCCGCTCAGCCACGGCCGGCGGGGGCGGGGCACCGCGCGCACCGGGTCGGGCGCGGCCCCGGAGCCCTCAAGTGGCCCCTCCAGCGGCGCGGCCGGTCGTAACGGTTGCACACGCGTGTCGTCCTCGCCGTCCACCACCCTTCGAGTATCACCCATCCTCCGCCGAACGTCAGATCCACGTACCCTGGGTACATGCCCCGGTACGAGTTCCGCTGCCGCGCCTGCGGCGACACTTTCGAGGTCAACCGTTCGATGGCGGCGGCCGCTGACCCGGCCACCTGCCCAGAGGGACACGCCGACACGGTCAAGCTGCTCTCCGCGGTCGCGGTCACCGGCCGGGGTGGGGCCGGCAGCGCCCCGACGTCCGCCGGTGGCGGGTGTTGCGGCGGCGCCTGCGGCTGCTGATCGGACCCATTCTCCGCCACCTGGTGGGCTGGTCTTGCCGTGAGCGGGTTCGAGTGGCACTTTGAGGCGGCATCTGCCCGGCCGT
This sequence comes from Micromonospora sp. NPDC048898, assembly GCF_043198035.1. NCBI lineage: Bacteria > Bacillati > Actinomycetota > Actinomycetes > Micromonosporales > Micromonosporaceae > Micromonospora > Micromonospora sp. NPDC048898. Next base: position 34,799 of record NZ_JBICUF010000005.1, on the reverse strand, counting down.
TCTCACGATGCGTTACCGCTCGGACTCAGGCAGCATGAACCCGACGTTACGGGCGGAGGTTCCACGCATGTCGCCACGGATCCAGCTCCCGAGCGGTTGGGTGACCTTCGTGTTCACCGATATCGAGGGCTCGACCCGGCTGGCCCAGTTGCTCGGCCCGGACTACCGGCCGGTGCTCGCCGAGCACCGACGGCTGCTGCGCCGGACGCTGGCCAGCACGGGTGGCGCGGAGTTGCTGACCGAGGGCGACTCGTTCTTCCTCGCCTTCGAGGACGCGGCCTCGGCGCTGACCGCCTGCCTGACCGCCCAGCGGGCGCTGTCCAACCACGACTGGCCCACCGCCGAAGCCGCACCCCGGGTACGCATGGGCCTGCACACCGGTTACGCCGAGCCGCGCGACGGCGACTACGCCAGCCCGGAGGTGCATCGGGCCGCCCGGGTGGCCGCCGCCGCACACGGCGGGCAGGTGCTCTGCTCGGCGTCCACCGCGCGTCGGGCCGAGCCGTTGCCGCCCGGAGCGACCCTGCTCGACCTGGGCCTGCACCGGTTGCGTGGCTTCGACGACCGGGAACGACTCTTCCAACTGGTCGCGCCGGGCCTGGAGCGGCAGTTCCCCCGGCCCCGCACCGCGGACGCGGTGGCGCACAACCTGCCGACCCAGGTGACGTCGTTCGTCGGCCGGCAGGCCGAGCGCGTCGAGTTGGGCCTGCTGGTCAAGCAGCATCGCCTGATCACGGTGCTGGGCGCGGGCGGGGCGGGCAAGACCCGGCTCGCGGTGGAGTTGGCCAGCGGGGTCGTCGAGGCGTACCCGGATGGGGTTTGGTTCGTCGACATCGCCGCGGTGACCGACCCGGGTCTGGTGGCGTTCGCGATCGCCGCGGTGCTCGGCCTGCGACCCGAGCCGGGCCGGCCGATGCTGGACACCCTCGTCGAGTACGCGGCGGCCCGCCGCATGCTTGTCGTCCTGGACACCTGTGACACCCAGCCGGCCGCCTGCGCGGAGGTGATCGCGCGGTTGCTGTCCGGCGGGAGTGGCGTGCGGGTGCTGGCGACCAGCCGTGAGTCGTTCAGCCTGCCGGGCGAGGTGGTGTGGCGGATCCCGCCGCTCTCGGTCGACCCACGGGCGGACGGCACGGAGAGCGACGCGGTGGCGCTGCTGCTGGACCGTACGGCGGCGGCGCGCGGCGGCCGACGACCGGACCCAGCCGAGTCGGCCGACCTTCGCCGGGTGGTGCAGCGGCTGGACGGGTTGCCGCTCGCCATCGAGTTGGCCGCCGCCCGGCTGCGGGTGCTCTCCGTCGGCCAGCTCGCGGAGCGCCTGGACGACGTCCTCGGCACCTTGGACGCCGGTCGCCAGGACCCGGATCCGCCGCCGGTGGAGCGCGGTTGGTCCGGCAACCAGCAGGACACCGTGGACCTGGTCGCCGCGGCGTCCGGGGCGTCGCCGCCCACTCCGGCGAGCAGGGCGGTGCAGCGCTCGGCCACCGAGCGGCACCTGACCATGCAGGCCACCGTCACCTGGTCGTACCGGACGCTGGGGCCCCGGGCCGCCCGCCTGCTGCGGTGGCTGTCGGTCTTCGCCGGGCCGGTGGACCTGGCGACTGTGGAGTGGCTGCTGGGTGACGACCCGCTGGATCCGCTCTCGGTGCTCGTGGACAAGTCGATGGTGTTGGCCGAGCCGCGAGCCACCGGCAGCACCTACCGGATGCTCGACCCCATCCGGGCGTACGCGGCGCGGCGGCTGGCCGAGGCGGGTGAGGCGCAGGCCGCCCGGGACCGGCACGTGGCCTGGTCGGCTCATGCGGTGGACCGGGCACACCTGGGCCAGGACGGCCGTCCGGTGACCCTGTCGCTGTACGCCCTCGACCCACTGGCCGGGGAGGTCCGCGCCGCGTTGCGGTGGTGCGCCACCGGCGGCAGCGCCCGTGCCGGTCTTGGTCTGGCCGGCGGCCTGGACCAGTGGTGGCTTGAGCGGGGCCTGGCCCGGGAGGGGCGGCTGTGGCTGTTCCGGCTGTACGGGCGGATCGCCGAGACGGGTGAACGGATCCCGGAGGCGGAGCTGGCGGCGGTCTACCACATGCACTCGCTGCATGCCGGCGCGGACGGTGAGTTCGCCGAGGAGCTGCGCTACTCCCAGCGGGCCGAGGCCGCCGCCCGACAGGCCGGTGATGCCGGGCTGCTGGCCCGGGTGCTCGCCGGCAGGGCCGCGCCGCTCGTGGACATGGGGCAGTTCGTCGAGGCCGAGCGGGTGTGCCGGGAGGTCATCGACTGGGCGCACGGGCAAGACGTGGTCGGCGAGGCGCTGTTGGCGGTGTTCAGTCTGGCCGAGCTGCTCTGGCGGCGCGGTGCCCTGGAGGAGGCGGCCGACCTGCTGGGTGCGGTGCGTCCGGTGGAGGCGGCCCGCCCGGTGGAACGGGGTCGGCGGTCGGTGGACATGCTGCTCGGCATGGTCGCGCTGGCCCGGGGCGACGTGATCGCGGCACACGAGCACCTGCTGGTGGCGCTGCGTTCGCGGATGGGTCACGGTTACCACGGCCGCGCCTGCGACACGTTGAACGCGGTCGCGGTGCGCTGTGCGATCGGCGGGGACCAGCTGATCGCGGCGCGCCTGTTCGGAGCGGCGCAGGCAACCCGGGCGAGCATGCGCGCGACCCCGGGCATCTTCGGCGGCTACTGGGCCGAACAGCAGGCGGAGCTGCGCGCGGCGCTGGGCGACACGGTCTTCGACGACGCGTACGGCGAGGGTGCCGAGTTGGGGTTGGACGAGGCGGCGGCGCTGGCACTGGACGTGGAACATCCCGACCTGGCAGCGGATTCGACACGCTTCAGCACCGGCCTGTCCCAGCCCACCCCCCGCCGCCCGGTGGACCCCGACCGCCACCCGGCAACCCGCACCGAACGCGCCTAACCCACCCCCACCCCACCCCACCCCCATCGCGGGTTGATCATGAGGTTATAGCTGCGACACGCCGGTGGACGGGCAATAACCCCATGATCAACGGGCGAGGGGAGGGGGCGAGGGGAGGGGGAGAGGGAGTTAGGTGCGGGCTTGGGCTTCGGCTTGGGCCTTCATTCGGGCGGCGCGGTCGATGTCGGCCTGCTGGACGGCCGCTACCGAACCGAAGATGCTGACGGCCTGGTAGTAGGTCCAGGCCAGGCTGTAGCAGGCCGGCCGGACGACCGAGTTGTACGTGGCGCAGACGCGCTTCAGGTCCTCGTAGAAGGCGCTGTCGAGGCGGGACTTGTTGGCGGAGAACTGGCCGACCGCCTTGTAGTTGCGGTAGCCGAAGTCGTGCCGGTAGCAGCCCAGGTTGAAGGTGAAGCCGAGCGGGTTGTCCGGGCTGGACGAGCAGTAGTCGGTGGACCAGGTGAAGTTGTACTCGGCCCAGGGTGCCCGGTTGACCCGGGCGCTGTTCCACGAGTTGTAGCTGGACGCGCTTGTCTGCGTCCAACTGGACAGCACGGAGAGCCGTTGGGCGGGGGTGACGGCGGCGGTGGCGGGGGAGGCGATGGCGAGGGTGGCGAGCAGCGCCAGCGCGCCCGAGGCGAGCAGGGTGGCGAGACGTCGGGGCACGGGTTACCTCCGCGGGGGTGAGCGGGTGGGACGGAAGTTACCGGCGGGTCACCGGATGTCGACAAGTTTCGATCAAGGGATCGACCAGCGGGAATGCGCCTCGCAAACTATTGGTGACATGCGTCGAAACAGACGAATGCCCCGGTTGCCAGGGGCACCCGGGGCATTCGACGAGAGCGGGTCAGTGCCTGACGAACGCCGGTGGGCTGGCCGGGCTCTCGTTGGCCGACCGGTCCAGGGCGGTCAGCTGGTAGGTGTAGCGCTGGCCGGGCTCGGCCGAGGTGTCCACCCAGGACTGGGTGCCGCCGGGCGTGGCCCGGACGGTGTCGACCAGGTGCGCGGCGTCGACCGTGGCGCACCGGCCGGGCAGCGTGGTGCCGTCGAACCGGTAGATCGCGTACGAGGTGGCGGTGCCGAGTGGGCCGATGCCGTCGGCGGGCTGGCGCCAGGTGAGGCGTACCCCGTCAGCCTGTCGGGCCGCCCCGGTGACCACCGGGAAGAGCAGCGGCCTGGCCGGCAGGTGCGGCATGGCCGGCACCAGAGCCGGGCGCGAGTAGTGCTCGGCCGCGTAGATGTCGGTGGCACCGAGCCGGTTGGCCCGCACCTGGACGGCCGAGAAGTGCACGTTGCCCTGCACCTCCGGGTACGACCGGTTGAGCGTCAGGTGGTCGGACAACTCCCGCGGGTTCTGCCAGTACGGCCCGTACGCCGGGTCGCCGCTCTTGTAGTCGGCCTGACCGATGTAGAGCTGTACGCGGGTGCCGCGCACCGTCTCGGCCCACCACGGCACCAGGCGCGCGTAGTCGGCGGCCGGGTACTGGCCGATGTACCAGTAGAGCTGCGGCACCACGTAGTCGATCCACTCCTGCTTGACCCACTTGCGGGTGTCCGCGGAGATGATGTCGTACGACTGGCTGCCGGTGGTGTCCGAGCCGAGCGGGTCGGCGGTCTTGTTGCGCCAGATGCCGAACGGGCTGACGCCGAACTTCACCCACGGCTTCGCCGCCTTGATCTTCGCGCTCATCTCCTGGATCAGCAGGTTGATGTTGTCCCGCCGCCAGTCGGCCCGGTCGGTGAAGCCCCGGTCGTACGCGGCGAAGGTGGCATCGTCGGGCACCTGGTAGGTGCCGCTGGGATACGGGTAGAAGTAGTCGTCGAAGTGCACACCGTCGATGTCGTACCGCCTGACCGCGTCCATCATCGCGGTCTGGACGAACTCGCGGACCTCGGGAATGCCCGGGTTGTAGTAGAGCCGGCTGCCGGCCACGCCGGCCGGCGGGTAGGCGAAGGTCCAGTCGGGGTGCTGCCGGGCCGGGTGGCCGGGGGCGAGCTGGGTCGGGTCGGCGCCGGCACCGCCGGGCGCCGGCATGGAGACGCGGTACGGGTTGAACCAGGCGTGGAACTCGAGGTTGCGCCTGTGCGACTCGGTGACGAGGAAGGCCAGGGGGTCCCAGCCGGGGTCCTGGCCACGCACGCCGGTCAGGTACTCCGACCAGGGCTCGTGCGGTGAGGGCCAGAGCGCGTCGGCGGTGGGTCGAATCTGCACCACGACGGCGTTGTGGTGCAGCCGCTCGGCGAGGTCGAGCAGCTCCCGATATTCGGCCTGCTGCGTGGCGACCTGGTCCGGGCTGCTCTGGGACGCCTTACTGGGCCAGTCGATGTTGACCACCGACGAGATCCACATGGCCCGGAACTGCCGCTTCGGCGTGGCCGGGTCGGTGACGCAGGTGGTGGTGGGAGCGGCGGCATCTGTCGCGGCGCTCGCGGGGGTGGCGGTGACAGACGTGCCGAGCAGGGCTGCGACCAGCCCAGCGACTCCGAGTCGGGTGGCTCTCATGCGGTGTGTCCCTTCGTTGGGGCTCCCGGATGGTTCGCGGCGCGCGGCAAGAATCGCCTTGGATGTCCGCGTTGCTGGTAGGAAATTTTCACAATCTGGCCAGCGCCGCAAGGGTTCGTGGTTGACCAATCGCGCCGCTGGGTAGCAACGGCGGTCACCGACCGCCACGGAGGTGGTCGCACGGCGGGAGAGGTGACCGGGTGTCCGTGCTGCGCACAAAACCAATCAAGGACGTGATGGCCCAGGGTGAGGCGGACGGCAGTGACGGCACGCTCGGGCTGAAGAGACGGCTTGGCGCGGTCGACCTCACCGGGTTCGGCATCGGCATCGTGATCGGCACCGGCATCTTCACGCTCACCGGCATCGAGGCCCGGGACAGTGCCGGACCGGGCGTGGTGATCTCCTTCGCCATCGCCGGCGTGGTCGCCCTGCTCGCCGCGCTCTGCTACGCCGAGTTGGCCTCCAGCGTGCCGACGGCCGGCAGTGCCTACACCTACGCGTACGCGACGATGGGCGAGATCGTCGCCTGGATCATCGGCTGGGACCTGCTGTTGGAGTTCGCGCTCGGCGCTGCCGTGGTGGCCCGAGGCTGGTCCGGCTACCTGGCCGAACTGCTCGACCTGCCGACCCGCTGGTTCGGCGAGGAGGGCAGCACCGTCAACATCGGTGCCCTCGCCATCGTGCTGATCCTCGGCGCCGTGGGGATCGTCGGCATCCGGGAATCCTCCCGGATCACCAACCTGCTGGTGCTGGTCAAGGTCGCCATCTGCGTGTTCGTGGTGGTGGCCGGTCTGTTCTTCGTCAAGGCCACCAACCTCAGCCCGTTCATCCCGGCGGCCGAGCCCGCGGGCGGCGGCGACGACGGCATCAAGCAACCTGTCACGCAGGCGCTCTTCGGGCTGGAACCGTCGGTCTTCGGCTTCGTCGGGGTGCTCAGCGCCGCCGCTGTGGTGTTCTTCGCGTACACCGGCTTCGAGGCCGTCGCGAACCTGGGTGAGGAGACGAAGAAGCCCAAGCGGGACCTCACCCTGGGTCTGCTCGGCACGTTGCTGATCTCCACCCTGCTCTACGTCGGCGTCTCGCTGGTGGTGGTCGGGATGGTGCCGTACACCGAGATCGACAGGGGTGCCCCGATCGCGTCGGCGTTCGAGGCGGTCGGCGCGGGCTGGGCGGCGGTGCTGGTGTCCATCGCCGCAGTCGCCGGCCTGACCAGCGTCATCCTGGTCGACCTGGTGGCGATGGGCCGGATCGGCTTCGCCATCGCCCGGGACGGGCTGATCCCACCGTCGATCGCGGCGGTGCACCCGCGCTGGGGCACCCCGTACCGGATCTCGGCGATCATGACGGTGGCGGTCGCGTTGCTGGCCGGCTTCCTGCCGCTGTCCGCGCTCGCCGACCTGGTCAGCATCGGCGCGCTCTGCGCGTTCGTGCTGGTGTCGATCGCGGTGCCGATCCTGCGCCGCAAGCGCCCCGACCTGGAGCGCCCGTTCCGGGTGCCGTTCTCCCCGGTGCTGCCGATCGTCTCGGCGCTGGCCTGCTTCTACCTGATGCTCAACCTGTCGGTGGAGACCTGGCTGCGGTTCCTGGCCTGGATGCTGCTCGGCGCGATCATCTACTTCGGCTACGGCTACCGCCGCAACCGCCTGGCCCAACACGAACCAGCGACCACCCCAACCCCCCGCCCTGCGCCAACCACCGACAGCTGACCCTCCCCCACCCACCCCCCATCCCACGTTGATCATGAAGTTATTGCCATGGATGTCGGCGTGTCGCCGCAATAACCCCATGATCAACGCGGGGTTGGGTGGGGGTGGGGGGTTAGTCGAAGAAGCGGGCTAGGTGGGACTGGGGGGCTGGGTCGGCGTCTGGGGGGAGGGGGGTCAGGTCGGCGAAGATCGAGGCGCCGTCGCAGCCGGCGTGCAGTGGGTACCACCGCGGGGCGCCCGGCGGCCGGAGCTGGCAGATCCCCTTGAACGTCTGCACGTCCATCAGCCGGACGTGCGTCGGGTCGGCCACCGCGTTCACGTGCCCCCACCAGGGGCTCATCACGTGCAGCACGCCACCCGGACGGAGTACGCGGTGGCACTCGTCCACCAGCGGCAGGAAGTCGATCAGGTGCTCCAGGATGTGCACCGCGAAGAGGACGTCCACCGAGTTGTCGGCCAGCGGCAGCGAGCCGGACAGGTCCGCGACCGCGTTCACCCCGGGCGCCGGATAGATGTCCAGCCCCAGGTTGCCCGACCACTGCTTGGTCGGACCACACCCGAGGTCCACGACCACCGGTGCCCGCCCGCCGATGCCGACCCGGCACCAGACGCCGTAGACGCCGGCCAGCCGGCCCACCAGGTCACGCACCAACCGCAGCTCGGCCGGCTCGGCCACGTCTCCGCTGAGATGGGCCACCCCCCGGTCGAACCGCACCTCGACCGCCAGGCCCCGCAGCCGGTCGTCGTGCCGAGCCTGGTCCGCCCATGCCTGGGTGAGGGATTCGTCGATCGCCCGCAGCCGGTCGGCCGAGGGTGGAGTCTGTGCCAAAGCGACCATTCGGGCCACCTCCCGCCGCGCGTTACCCGCAATCGCGCCCGGTATGCCCCGCTCGTCCGCGTCGTCGCCTGCTCCGGCGCGGCGGCTCATGGGCGTGTCGCAGGATGCGGGGCAGGACGGCAATCATCTTGATGCCACACAGGCATCAAGATGACTCAGGGGCATCACGCTCGAAGGAGACACCGCCGTCACGAGCCGGGCCGCGTCGGGCACCGGGCCGCGTCGGGCACCGGGCCGCGTCGGGCACCGGGCCGCGTCGGGCACCGGGGCCGCGTCGGGCGCCGGACCGCGTCGGGCGCCGGACCGCGCCGGGTCAGCCCGAGAGGGTACGGCGGCTGCCGCGCATCCGCTGGCGGGGTTGCGGGGCGGCGGCCTTCGGCCGCTTCAGGTGATAGCGGTGCAACTCGTGGTGGCCGGGCAGGGACGGGTCCTCGCTCATCGCGACCAACTCCCAGCCCTGGTCACCAGCCCGGTTCAGGTGGGCCAGCGAGGTGTCGCCATACGGTGTCACGTCGACCATCGAGCCGTCCGGGCCGTACCAGACGAAGACGACCTCCCAGCCGAGGTCGTTGGTCGCGGCCTGGCGGCGGCGGACCAGCAGGGCGTACTCCCACTTGAGCATGAGGTCATTCTCACCCCGGGCCGCCCCGCTGGCACGGATCAATCTTCGGCGATCCGTCCGCCGTCGACCCGCAGTCGGCGGTTGGTCTCGATGGCGGCCAGCATCCGTCGGTCGTGGGTGACGAGCAGCAGCGTTCCGGGGTAGCTGGCCAGTGCCGATTCGAGCTGCTCGATGGCGGGCAGGTCCAGGTGGTTGGTGGGCTCGTCGAGCACCAGCAGGTTGACCCCGCGGCCCTGGAGCAGCGCCAGCGCCGCCCGGGTCCGCTCACCGGGAGACAGGGTGGCTGCCGGGCGCGGCACGTGCGCCGCCCGCAGCCCGAACTTGGCCAGCAGGGTCCGCGCGTCCGCCGGCGACAGGTGGGGTACGGCCGCGTGGAACGCGTCGATCAGCGGCGCGTCGCCGAGGAACAGCCCTCGGGCCTGGTCCACCTCGCCGACCACCACCCCGGGCCCGAGCGAGGCGGTGCCGGCGTCCAGCGGGAGCCGCCCGAGCAGCGCGGCCAGCAGGGTGGACTTGCCCGAGCCGTTCGCCCCGGTCACCGCGACCCGGTCCGCCCAGTCGATCTGAAGGTCGATCGGGCCGAGGGTGAACCCGCCTCGGCGTACCACCGCGGAGCGCAGCGTGGCCACGACGGCGCCGGCGCGGGGCGCGGCGGCGATCTCCATCCGCAGCTCCCACTCCTTGCGGGGCTCCTCGACGACGTCGAGGCGCTCGATCAGCCGTTCGGTCTGCTTGGCCTTGGCGGCCTGCTTCTCGCTCGCCTCGCTGCGGAACTTCCGGCCGATCTTGTCGTTGTCGGTGGCCTTGCGGCGGGCGTTCTTCACGCCCTTCTCCATCCACCCGCGCTGGGTGCGGGCGCGTGCCTCCAGCCCGGCCTTGGTGTCGGCGTACTCCTCGAAGTCCGCCCGGGCGTGCCGGCGCGCGACCTCGCGCTCCTCCAGATAGGCCGCGTAGCCGCCGCCGTAGTGGTGCACCTGCTGCTGGGGCAGGTCCAGCTCCACCACCCGGGTCACCGTGCGCAGGAGGAACTCCCGGTCGTGGCTGACCAGCACCGTGCCGGCCCGCAACCCGGTCACGAACTCCTCCAACCGCTCCAGACCGGCCAGGTCCAGGTCGTTCGTCGGCTCGTCGAGCAGGAACACGTCGTAGCGGCTGAGCAGCAGCGAGGCCAGCCCGCCACGGGCCGCCTGACCGCCGGACAAACCGGTCGTCGGGTGGTCCAGGTCGACCGCGAGCCCCAGGTCCGCGCTCACCTGCTCGGCGCGTTCGTCCAGGTCCGCGCCACCGAGGGCGAGCCAGCGCTCCAGCGCGTCGGCGTACGCGTCGTCGGCGCCCACCGCCCCGGCGGTCAGCGCCTCGGTCGCCGCGTCCAACGCCGCCTGCGCGGCGGTCACCCCGGTCCGGCGGGCCAGGAAGTCCCGCACGGTCTCGCCCGGCCGCCGTTCCGGCTCCTGCGGCAGGTGCCCGACGCTCGCGGTGGGTGGGCTGAGTCGCACGCTGCCGGCCTCGACCGGCAACAACCCGGCGAGGGTACGCAGCAGCGTCGACTTGCCGGCCCCGTTCGGCCCGACCAGGCCGATCACGTCACCGGGGGCGACCACCAGGTCCAGCCCGGAGAAGAGTGGGCGGTCGCCGTGCCCGGCGGCCAGGTCCTTGACGATCATCGTGGCGCTCATCAGGACGGCAGCCTATCCGGCTGCTGGCATACGAGCCGACGGCAGCGGGCAGACTCAACGGCGTGGTGACCACACTGGCGATCGACTGTGGCGGCGGGGGCATCAAGGCGTCCGTGCTCGACGAGGCGGGGACGATGCGGGCCCGACCGTTGCGGGTGCCGACCCCGTACCCGTTGCCGCCTGCGCTCTTCGTGCGGACCCTGCTGAATCTGGGCGGGCGCCTGCCGACGGCGGACCGGCTGACAGTCGGCGTACCGGGGATGATCCGGCACGGGGTGGTGGTGGCCACACCGCACTACGTGACCCGCAGCGGCCCGCGCACCCGGGTCGACCCGGAGTTGCTCGCCGAGTGGTCCGGCTGGGATGCGCGCGGCGCGCTTGCCGACGCGTTCGGGGTGCCGGCGCTGGTGCTCAACGACGCCGAGGTGCACGGCGCCGGGGTGGTCGCCGGCACCGGCTGCGAGCTGGTGCTGACCCTGGGGACGGGGCTGGGCAGCGCGCTCTACGACGGTGGGGTGCTCGCGCCGCACCTGGAGCTGTCGCACGCGCCGGTGCGCTGGGGCACCACCTACGACACGTACGTGGGTGAGCCGGAACGGCGGCGGCTCGGCGACGCGTTCTGGTCCCGGCGGATCCGGCAGGTGGTGGACGGGCTCCGCCCGGTGTTCCGCTGGGACCGGCTCTATCTGGGCGGGGGCAACTCCCGGCTGATCCGGCCCGAGCAGTTGGCCCGGATGGGCGACGACGTGGTGGTGGTGCCGAACACGGCCGGGATTGTCGGCGGTGTCCGTGCCTGGGAGCTTTTCGCCGGACGCCGGGACGCCCGCACCTGACCTGATCTCGCCGGATCTCGACCCCGGGAACAGTCGCCAAAACTCCGGTGTTGTGCCAGCGTCGGAACAGGTGACGGTGCGACCCGAGGAGGTGGGCAGATGGATCTTCTGGCGGACTACCGGCGGGCGACCATGTTCTTCGAAACCGGTGACCCGAGCGGAGCGGCCCGACTGCTGGAGCCGATCGTCGCCGCCGAACCCGGCAACGCGGCGGTCCGGCAGTTGCTGGCCCGGGCGTACTTCCAGTCGGCCCAGCTCAACCGGGCCGAGGAGCACCTGCGCGAGTTGGTCGACCGGGATCCGAGCGACCACTACGCGCACCACGTGCTCGGTCGGACGCTGGAACGGCTGAACCGACACACCGACGCGCTGCGGCACCTGCGGATCGCCGCCGCGATGTACGCGACGAACGACGACTACCGGATCGCGCTGGAGCGGGTGGAAACCCGGGTGGGCGGCACACGCTGAGCGTGGACGTGCGGGGGCGGTCCTTCGGGGCCGCCCCTTCGTCGTCCGGTCTGCGGGCTCTTCCTCGTCTGGCGGGTGGGCCGCCGGGCCCTAGGATGGCGGGCATGGGACCTGACCGGGCGGGGGCCGCGGCATGAAGCTCAAGCTGGACCTGCACGAGATCTTCAACAAGGGGCAGGACATCGACCGCGCGTTGCGCGGGATCATGGACGAGGCGGCGGCGAAGAAGGCCACCCTCGTCGAGATCATCCCCGGCAAGGGGTCGGGCCAGCTCAAGAAGCGGGTGCTGCGGTTCCTCGACCAGAAGGACGTCAAGCAGCTCTACCACCGGGTGGAAAAGGACTCGAAGAACTTCGGCCGCCTCTTCGTCCACTTCCGCTGGAAATAGCGGCGGCGTTGCTCCTGACCTGCGTAGCAGGCCGCTGCGAGGGCCGTTGAGCCATGATCATGCCGTGTCCAGGCCGTCCAGGCTGGCGGAGCATCGTTGCCGCCCTGGTCCTCACCGAGTGCCTTGTCGATGGCCCGGCGGGTGCGATCCTCGCTGGCCGGCAGTAGGTGGGGCCGATCCTTTCCGACATCATCCCAGTGATGACCCGCAGGGCGGGCCGTCCCGGGATCAGTTCACGTCTACAGTCACCCGCCATGGCAGCATCGGTGCGCCGCACGGTATCTCCGGCGGGCAGACGTCCCGGTACGAGGCCAGGCCGCCGCGGCCGGGCTGGACAGCCCGGTATGCGGCAGCGGTCGTGCCGGGCGGCGGAGGCGCCGGCAGCGGCAGGGCGACCAAGACGTCGCCGCTGGCTTGGACTGGGGTCCACCAGTTGTACGGGTTGGGGTATCGCACCGGGTCTACGGCGAGTGTGACGTACAGCCGTTGCCACCGTTGCAGGCAGATGGTGCGCCCGTTGTCGGCCTGCCCGAGCTGGATCGGCCGACCGGTCGCATCGGTAGGCACGCAGCCGGTCGGTGCCAGCGGGTCGGCGGGAGTCGCCGAGCTGGCCGACGCCGGGGTGACGGCCAGCGCCGCGGCGACGACCACGGCGGTGAAAAGTGTTCTCGCGCGCACGAAACCTCCTCCGGTGCAGCAACCAACATATCCGCCTGAGTCTATCTTTCGACGTACGTCTCTTAAAGGGCAGAAGGGCCGCGCGGCTCCTATCCGAAATGCAGGCAATGCCGTGCCCCCATCCGACGCAAGAACGGCCGAGGTGTGCGGCTGGATTACCGGGCGTCGCCGGCTCGTACGGGGCAACATGCCGGCGTCGACGTCGCGACGTCCTGGGCTCCGGGTCCTGCTCGATGGTCGGCTGAGCGACCGGCTCGCCGGCAGCCCGGCGGGCCGGGCCGGCAACGGGCTGAGCTTGCCGCCACGGTGAAGCGGGTAACCCGAAAATCGACCGGGACCAGCCTGGGAGATGTCGGCAGGTCACCTTCCGGAGTAATGACGTTGACAAGCACGCGAGACATGCTCATCTGCCGCGAGGTACTCCGGCTGCGTGCAGGATCGTCACTCTTGGTGACCGTCCTGCGGCGGGCGGGCCGCTTGCGGGTTCAGAGCCGCCCGAGGTGTATCGAGTCCGGCAGCGATGTAGTCGGATGGGACTGCAACGCGCATATGCCGCCCGTGGCGCTCTTGCCCCGGGCCGCCTTCGACGAGCCACAGGGGCCGCGGAGGAAGTCGGGCGGCGTGAGCGGCGCCGGTACGGACGCTCGCAACCATGATCACTTCGGTGCGGATCGGTCGCCGAGTGCCCCCCTGCGGGTCACCAACTTCCGATAGCTGCCCGCCGCCGGAAGACCCGGACGCTGGGATGGCCCCCGTCCACCCCCCGAAAAGCCCTGCAAAGTGGTGACCACGGGTGACAGGCATTGACAAGTCCCAGACCAGGTTTATGCAGGTCAGTGGCTACTTCCGATGATCAATGACAAATCCGTGGCGGTAACGTTCGGTAAGAGGGGGTCAGGGGTTCAAATCCCCTGGATCATCGGTCGCCGCGCTGTTCGTGCAAGGCGATGAGGGCTGCTTCGACTCGTAATCCCACACCCGTCAGCACGAGCAGGCTGGCCAGGACGTAGCCGCCGGTTTGAGGGCTCTCCGGACTGACCATGAGCAGGGCGATCAGCAGACCGGCTCCGAGCGCTACGTTGCCGCCGACTCGGGCTGATCCGCTACGGGTGTACCGGAGATGCATGTCGCTCACCATAGCGAGGGGATCGAGCCCCAGGTTGCCCCGAACTCGTAGGCTCGGGTCCGTCCCTGCCCGACGCGAATCGCGCCAAGATCATGCCGTTTCCGGGCCGTCCAAGGAGAGCCACCAGTGACCATCGTTGACCATCCATGTCAGGTCTAGCAGCAGCTCAGACGCTCGGTTGCCCGGTTTGGTTGCCTACGCCCCTAGGCTAGATCAATACCGCTGGAAGTAGGGGCCTCGCCGTGAGGTCAGGCGTCCCACGCGGGCGTCGGCCTTTCATGCTCGGTGGCGTGGACCGGACCAGCTCGTCGGCTCCACATGGGGAAGAACCTCGCTGGCCAGCCACTCCAACGCCTCGCCCACCAGGCCGCCGTCAATGGGCATCCACAACGAGCACATCGTCACACCCGCGTCGGCGAGCTGGCGCAGGTCCTCGACGATCGCTTCGGTGGTGGCGTCGGTGCCGCCGAGCAGCCGGCCCGGCACTGGCCGGACCGCCGGAATTCCCCGCGGCACCAGGAACCCGACCGTGTTGATCTCGATCGTCGCCGGATCGCGCCCCGTACCGTCGGCAAGCTCCTCGATCCGGCGCCGGAAGAGGCGTGCGTCCTCGTGGTTGATGCCGGAGCCGTGCCAGCCGTCGCCGAACCGCAGCGCACGCCGGATCGCCGCGTCGCTGTGTCCGCCCACCCAGATCGGCGGCCCGCCGGGTCGGTGCGGTGGGACGCCGATGATCGCTTCGCGGAGGCCGGCGAACCTGTCATCCAGGTCCCCGGTGGTGCCGGACCAGAGGGCCTTCATGATTTCGAGGCACTCGTCGGTCCGCTGGCCCCGGAGCCGGATCGGCACCCCGAGTGCGTCGAACTCCTGCGGATTCCATCCGGTGCCGACGGCGACCACCAGGCGACCCGCCGACATGACGTCCAGCGTCGCGATCTGGTTGGCCAGCACCACGGGCCGGTAGTAGGGCAGGACCAGCACACTCGTCGCGATACCGATGTGGGTCGTCGCGCCGGCGATCGCCGCCAGAAGGACCACCGGATCGTGGCCAGCACCGTGCGGGTTCTCCAGCACGTGGTTGGACATGAGGACATAATCCAGACCGATCCGCTCGGCATCACGCGCTGCCCGGAGCATGGCGTCACCCCCGGCACGCGGCCACGCCTGCGGCTCGAGGGAGAGTCCGAATCTCATACCCGTCTCCTGAGGATGATGGCGACATAGGAAGCAGCGGTACCGCGGTCCGCCGCCCGGTCAGACCGCTGTGGACTCGGCATCGGCCGAGGCGCCCCGCTCCCAGGACGGGACCAGGCTCACCAGCACGGCACCGAGCACACAGGCGACCGCCGCCACCACGTAGGCGACGTGGTAGCCATGCAGGACACCGGCCTGCCCGTCGGCGCTGACCGTGGTCGTCGCTGCGACGACGACCAGGGCCGCCACACCGACGCTGGCGCCGACCTGCTGGGCGGTGACGTTCACAGCGCCCGCCACGCCGTGCCGCTCCGCCGGGACTCCGGTCAGGGACGCGGCGGTCATGGTGGGGAACACCGAGCCGACGCCGATCCCGATGACGATCAGGCCGGGCAGCATGTGCCGCCAGTAGTTGCCGTCCAATGGGGTCCACGCCCAGGCCAGGATGCCCAGACCGATCAACACCAGCCCGCTGGCGAGCATGATCTTCTGGCCGAAGCGGGACAGCAGGCGACCGGTGAAGAAGTTGGCCACGAGGAAGACGCTCAGCGAGAACGGCATCACCGCGATACCCGACTGGAACGGCGAGTATCCCAGCATCTGCTGCAGGTAGAGCGGGGCGAAGAACTGCAGACCCAGCGCTGCGGTGTAGAGCAGGAACGCCGAGAGAGTCGCAGACCGCACGGGAGCGGGCCGGAGCACGGACAGCGGCAGCAGCGGGTCGGCCGTACGCCGCTCCCAGACGACGAAGCCGACCAGCAGCAGGACGGCGCAGGCGACCGAGCCGGCCGCCCCGGCGTCGTCCCAGCCAGCCGAGCCGCCCCGGCTGACACCGAAGACCGCCAACAGCAGGCCCGCCGTGACCAGGACCGCACCCGGCACGTCGAGGGGATGCGGGTTGCGGGGCGTAGCCGGCAGGGCCGCCCGCAGGGGCAGCAGCACCAGGAGGCCGAGGACAACGGAGAACGCGAACACCGCCCGCCAGCCGAACAGGTCGGTCAGCACGCCGCCGAGCACGAAACCACCGCTGCCGCTGGCGGCACCGACCGCCGCGTACATGCTGAAGGCCCGGTTGCGGGCCGGCCCCACAGGGAAGACATCGGACAGCAGCGCGATGGCGGCGGGGCCGGACAGAGCCGCTCCCAGCCCCTGCAATGCGCGACCGACGATGAGCACCTCGACGTTGGGGGCCAGGGCGCCAGCCAGCGCCGCCGCCGTGAACAGCGCGACCCCGAGACCGAACACCAGACGGCGGCCGAACACGTCGGCGAGGCGACCGCCGAGCAGCAGGAACCCGGCGAACGTGACGGCGTACGCGGTCAGGATCCATTGCAGGACGGAGCTGTCGAGCGCGAACTGCCGCTGCATGCCCGGCAACGCGGCGTTGATGACGTTCATGCTGCCGATGTCGAGCGCGAGCGCTCCAGCGAGGACCGTCAGAGTCAGCCAGTGCCGGGACGACAGGCCCGCATCGTTCTCGGTCTCAACGTCGTGTTCGATGGTCAAGACAGGCTCCTGACGGGGTGTTCCGGGCAGCGTCGAGCGGGCGGTCCGGATCGCCGGTCCGCCCGTCGTACAGGGATTCAGTGGCTGTTGGAGGTGGCGCTGGCGAGAACCCGCTCGTCGGCCACGAGGGTCCCGTCGCAGGCCATCGCCGTCTCGGTCTCCAGGATCTGCCTGGCGAGCCGCCTGCGCAGGTCCTGCAACGTGGCGATCCGCCGGTCGAGGGCTCCGAGCCGGTCGGCGGCGATCCTGACGGCGTCGGGACACCTGGGCAGGGTGCTCAATGGCTGGTCGAGGCAGCCCTTCTCGATCGAGAGCCGGATGTCCTCGACGGTCAGGCCGGATTCAAGAAGCTCACGAATGTTTCGGACTCTGACCACCGCCAATTCGTCGTACTCCCGATATCCGTTGGAGGCACGACGTGGAGCAATCAGGCCCTGTTGCTCGTAGTACCGCACGGACCTGGTGCTGACGCCGCAACTGTCGGCCAGCTCTCCGATGCGCATCTCGATCATCCCCTCATGCCCAAGGCGATGCTAGAACATTGACACTGGCGTCAAGGTCAATCATTGCGCCGGTGTTCACGATCGTGGCTCCTCGCCAGCGGTCGGATAATGGGCATGTGACGGAGGAGCAGGTTACCGAGTCGACGCGATGGACGATTCACGGTGAGCGGGTGGTGGACGGCAGCCGGCGGGCGCGGTTGAGCATTGCCGACGTGGAACTGCCGGATGGGGTCCGTTTCGAGCAGTACGTGATCCGGGCACCCCGGTCAGCCATGGTTGCGGTGCTTGACGAGCAGGAGCGCCTGCTGCTGATGCGGCGGCACCGGTTCGTGTTCGACAGGTGGGTGTGGGAGCTGCCTGGGGGTTACGTCGACGACGGTGAGCAGCCGGCGAGATGCGCGGTCCGGGAGGTTGAGGAGGAGACCGGATGGCGTCCAGGTGCGGTGGAACCGATGCTGTCGTTCCAGCCGTGGGTGGCGACCGCGGACGCGGAGAATCTGCTGTTCCTTGCGCGCGACGCGGTACATGTTGGTTCGCCGGTGGACATCAACGAGGCCGAGCGGGTGGCCTGGATGCCGCTTGCGGAAGCTCGGGACCTCGTGTCCCGCGGTGAGATCGTGGGATCCGGCACAGTGATCGCGGTGTTGGAGTTGGTCGCGCGCAAAGCCGGGGGTGAGCTGTAGTCAGCGGCGTTGACTGAGGGTCACGTCGACGCGGTTGATGAAGTGTCGGACGGCTGGCCTGCGGCGGTGCGCGGTGAGGTCGGTTTGCAGGTCGCGTAGGTACCGAACGGCTCGGGCCGACCGCAGCTGAGAGGTCAGCGTGAGCGCTTTGACCCCGATGGCGCTGGCGCGATCGGGCTCGCCGCAGTGGGCGTGGATGGAGGCGAGGAGAGTGAGGTTGAAGGATCGCACCCTGGCGGGCCGTCTCGCGTCCTACGGGGAGAGTCCTACCTGAGCGCGTTCAACGCTTCCCGGAAGTCTTGGGTGGCGTGTTCCCGTGGATACCGGCGGTGCAACTCGGCGTCGACCTCACCGGCGACAAGCAGCAGGGATGGCAGGGACCGCCGAGCCGCAGTGAATGCCGCCAGTCCCGAGTCGACCGCGCGTTCCAGGTCGCCGGAACGCACGGCGGTGGCGGCGAGGGTGAGGCGGGCCTCGGCTACCCGCATCGGTGACCGCTCGACGCCGTTGGGACTGGTGCCGGTGCGGATGACTTCAGTGGCGTAGTGCTCTGCCAGGGCGTCGTCGCCGGCGAGCCGGTAGGCGTCCATGGCGTAGAACAGCCACTTGTCGGGATCGACTTCGAAGTGGTTGTCGGGCCGGTCCGGTGCCGGCAGGGCGTCGAGTAACTGGAGGCCACGGTCTAGCGCCTCGCGTACTGCGGGAGCGTCACCGAGTCGAGCCAGCGCTTTAGCTTCCTGGGCGATCAGTTGCACCGTCACCCCTTGCCGTCCGGCGGCCCGTTGTCCGGCACGGGAGGCGGCCAGCACCGCGCCGTGGCGTGACTGGGTGAGGGCAAACCATGCGGCCATCTCCCACGACCAGCCGGTGATGCCGGTGTGGCCGGCTTCGTCGCCGAGCTGACGGGCGGCCGTGCGAGTGGCTTCCGCGCCGGCCCGCATCCCGAGGTCGTACTCGACGCAGCCGACCAGAAGCGCCAGCCATCCGGCGCAGACCAGTAGCTCTTGGTGCTGCCGTAGCCCGGTCGGGCGGTGTAGCAGCCGGACAACCTCGCGGATCCAGCCCTGGCCTTCGGCGCGGAGTTCCCGGGCATCTCGCCACCCGTACTGGCAGCACAGCTCTGTGACGGTCGCCTGCAAGGTTTCAATGGTGGCGGGAGAGGTGTCGTTGGCGCGCATCCGGTGCAGTAGCTCGGCGGTTTCCCAAGGTCGGGCATCCAAGGCGGCGGACACGTCCAGGGCAGCGCACGTGATCAGCTCGCCGCGGGTGCCAAGGACTTCGTCGACTCGACGGGCCAGGTCTTCACCGGGCCGACGGTGGCCATTCTCGATCCGGGACAGGTGACCCTTGTCGGCGGGAAGCAGCTCGGCGAGGCCGGCCAGGCTGAGGCCTCGGGCCTCCCGTGCTGCTCGCATCTGAGCGCCGAACGATGGCATGTCTCTGCCTTCCGCCGGGGGTTGCCGGGTTGCTGATGCTCCCCGACAACCCGCAACCCATCGACTCCACTGAGGGTACCGCCGCAGGGTAGAACGCACGGATACGAGCAGTAACGAGGATGCCGCGTGGAGGTTGTCGTGATGATCCGACCGTTCCGCTGGCGCCGCCGGCCAGTGCAGCTCGACCAGGGCGAGCCCGGTGGCACCCACCCCGAACCTGAGTGGGCCGACCCGCCCACGCTGCCGCCGGGCGCGGCCCCTCGCACCTGCGGGGACATGCGGTGAGCCAGAGCCAGGCCATCATTCGGTGGGAGACTCCGCCGCCGGTGACTCGTCGACCGGCCACCCGCGACGGGATGAGCCCGGTGGAGCGGGTCCGGCGGATGGCCGACGAGCTGCGTGCCCGGCCCGGTGAGTGGGGTGTCGTCGCCGAGGGCGCCAACGCCCGCGCGCACTGCACGCGCATCCGCGAGGGTGCCGTGCTGGCGTGGCGGCCGGCCGGCGCGTTCGAGGTGGGAGCCCGCACCGTCGACGGTCGGATCACCATCTACGCCCGCTACGTTGGAGCGGCCCAGTGATGGGCGAGGAACCCACGACGGTCCGGGCGGCCCGCGCCGACCTGGCGCAGCGGTCGGCCAGAGCGCTCGCCGACCGCCTGGAGGGTGAGCATCTGCCCAGCCGGCCGACGTGGGACTGCCGGACCTGCGAGACCCCGTGGCCCTGCGACCCCGCGCGCGTTCGTCTCGCCGAGACGTACGGCGAGAACCGGGTCAGCCTGTCCATGTACCTGGCGTCGCTGCTGGACGCCGCCCTCGTCGAGATGCCGGACACCCCGGCCGCGGAGCTGCACGAGCGGTTCGTGTCCTGGACCCGGTGACCGCCACCACGGCCACTCACGATGCGACAGCAATCGGCCCCGCCCCCGAGGAGGGCGGGGCCGCCCGCTCCGCCGACCAGGGCCAATCCGATCCGAATTGGTCGCCGCTCGGGGACTCCGTGTCCTTAGCGCAAGCGCACGGGCCGACCCCGAGCGGTTGCAGGCCCGCCGGCGGCGCGACATACGAAGAAGTCCCGGGCCGCCAGGAGTGGTGGCAGACCCGGAGCTTCGCTGGTGCGAGCGACGACCATGGCCTGCCTCCGGCGGGGCGCTCGGGCGCTCTGGGCGACGCAGCGAGGGAAGGCCGACGTCGGTCGAGTAGGGCGACTAACCGGGCTGCAACCGGGACGGCGGCTTCCGGGCTGGCAGTCGGGTTACGGCAGGCGTGGTTGTTTCAGGACGTAGAGTGACGCCGAGTTCAGCGACCATCAGCGGGCCGAATGGCTGGCAGCGAGGTTCGTTCCGTCCGTGGTCGCGGCGATGAGTTCCTTGAACCGGGTCGGGTCGGTTTCGGCGATAGCGCGGGCCGCAGCCACCCGGCGGTGCAGATTCGACGGATAGAAGGACTCGTCCAGGATGAAGCCTCGGGCGAGCCATTCGCGTGTGGGGTTGTGGTCGCAGTCGACGAAGGCGGTGAGGCAGGCTGCGCGGTACCACGCGCGCAGGTCGGCAACCTCATCATCCTGGGCTTGGCTACTCGTCGTGGGCTGCCCGCTGGTCACGGCCTCAGGTGACTCGTACACGAGCACGGCCTGCGACCAATACCAGGCGCGGACCGCGCAGACGCGTTGCAGCAGTGATCCAGAGGTGACGATCGAGATGAGGTACTCCTGGACCCTGCGGCGGCCCACCGCCGCCAACATCGGCTCGATGAGTTGGCGATTGGCGGCCACGTCTTCGTCGCAGACCACGGTGGCCAGGACTCGGTCGGCCAGGGTGGCCGCCAGGTCAGGGCGTTCTCGAAGGACGCAGGCAAGCTGCCAGCGTTTGCCGCCCCTCCGGTGGTATCGACGGAAAGCCTCGTTACTCGCGAACCTCGGCGGCAGTTCGGGCTCCACCCAGTCTGAGTTCAGCTCGGCCAGGAGGTCGTCAAGCTGCCGCTCGAACTCGCCATCCAGGTCGCCGTCTGCCCATGCGTCCATATCGGCATCGTCTCCGCCGGCCCACTCCGTCATCAACCGGCCTAACGGATCTTGTGAAGGACATGGTGGGATGCGAGGGCAGCACGTCTCGTGTCCAGTCCTGTGCGCTGCACATCGCCTAGCAGTTCCGAAGGACGCGCTCCACGTCCGCCCCGGACTGAACGACCACGGCGTCGGCGCGAAGATCCTCGGGTAGGTGGCCCCGCTGACCTTCGTGTGCGAGCAGAGCGGGGCAGCCAGGTGGAAGCACAACGGCATCGGCGAGGCCGACGAACGTAACGAGCATGTCGAGAATGGCGCCGCCAGAGAACCGGCTGATCATCAGGCTGCGTAGCGTGTCGTCGGCAAGGGCGGCGTAGACGTCCGCAGTGCCGCCGTCGTCGGCGTCGATGTGCCAGTAGTTGTACTGCGGCTCCCGATGGTCGGCCCTGGGCGCGAAGGCGGCCAGGAAGGCAACACCCGGCATTGGGACGGCATCGCCCTGTTCGAACCGCTGAACGACCATGTCGTAGCTCACCGCAGGAAGTTAGCGCCTCTGGGCGACGCCGAATCTAGGTAGACTGCTTCGAAGTAAGATTCAATCTAGCTTCGGGAGCGCCGATGTTCGTCGGGCGTCGTGCGGAACTCGACCTGCTCGGCCGGCAGCTTGATCAAGTGAAGCGCACCGGCGAGGGGCGATCTGTCGCCGTCCGTGGCCGACGGCAGGTGGGCAAGTCGCGGCTGGTGCAGGAGTTGTGCGACCGGGTCGACCTGCCGTACTGCTTCTACACCGCGGTCAAGGGCGCGTCGAGCATCGAAGCGGTCGGCTATTTTCTCGGTGCCCTGCGCGACTCGTCGCTGCTCACCGCTGGCGGTCGTGATCTTCTGCCGTCCCAGCCGCCGGCCGGTGGCTGGGGAGACATGCTGCGGGTCCTGGCGGGTGTCCTACCCGATACGCCGAGTGTGGTCGTCCTGGACGAACTGCCCTGGATCTCCGAGCAGGACGCGACGTTCGACGGGCACCTTCAGGTCGCCTGGGACCGGCTCATCTCCAGCAAGCCAGTGCTCCTGCTGCTGCTCGGCAGTGATCTGCACATGATGCGGCGATTCACCGAGTACGACCGGCCGTTCTACGGAAGGGCCACGAACATGGTCCTCGGCCCGTTCAATCCTGCCGAAACCGCCGCCGTGACCGGGTTGGGCGGCGCGGACGCGATCGATGCGTACCTGATCACCGGTGGGCTACCCGGTATCGTCCTGGAATGGCTGCCGGGAACGCCACCCGCCGATTTCCTGAATCAGGAAATCGCCAACAAGACGTCAGCCTTGTTCACCGTCCCTGAACAGTCCCTGGCGTCGGAGTTTCCCGCTCCGGACACTGCCCGGCGCATCTTGGAAGCGGTCGGCGGGACAGGTAGCCGCACGTTCAGCAACATCGCCGCCGCCGCCGGGGACCGGGGTGGCCCGGTCAGCTCCGGCACCCTGTCGCCGCTGCTGCACCGGCTCGTCGAGGAGAAACGGATCCTGGCTGTCGACAAGCCGCTCTCCACAAAGCCCAGCAAACTGGCCCAGTATCGAATCGCCGACAGCAACCTGCGCCTGTACCTGGCCATTTTGCGAGATGTGCAGCAACTGGTTCTGCGTGATCGGACAGCTGCCGCTCGCGCCACCCTCGACAGTCGGTGGTCCGCCTGGCGGGGCACCGCCGTCGAGCCGATCATCCGCGATGCGCTGGCCATCTCCGCTGGCGCCGGCGAGTTGCCCTGGACCGACACCTGGGAGGTCGGCGGCTGGTGGAACCGGCAGTCCAACCCGGAGATCGACCTTGTCGGAGCCGACCGCGCCCCGATCGCCTCCCGCATCGCGTTCGCTGGCTCGATCAAGTGGCAGGACGGCCCCTTCGACCGGCACCATCTCGACGACCTGCGCCGCCACGCCCCGATGATTCCGGGTTTTCAGCCCGGGGCCAGCGGGCTGGTCGTCGTCAGTCGCTCTGGGGTCAACCTTCCGGCTGGGGCCGTGGACCTTGTCTGGGGGCCCGACGACATCGTGCGGGCGTGGTCGGTCTGATGCCGCCCCAAGCGGACGGGACCGGCCGCCGCGACGTCACCGCGGAGCCTGGGGGGCCGAAACCGGCGCCCTAGGTGAGGAGCTGGATGCGAGGCGCGTCGTGGCTGTGTGCGATGGGCGCCGCGCAGTGCGCGCAGGTGTGGGTCTGCGGGCGGACCAGGTTGGTCTGGGTGGAGAAGGTGCCTGACTGGACCTGGTCCGGGCAGAGATAGCCCAGGTGTAGTCGGACCCAGGGGTCGCCGGTCAGTGCGAGCGAGGGCCGGTCCCGTTTGGCGTCGTGGAATGGCGCCCACCAATAGTCCACCACTGCCCGCAGGATCGTCCGTTCCCGTTCGGAGGTGCTGTCGAACGCGGAGATCCGTGCGGCCGCCGGGTGCCGGCCGGTCTTGCTGTCACCGGAGCAGGTGCCGTGTTCTGCGCCGTGCTTCAAGCCGGTGGTGCGGCCGGTTCTCTGGCAGATGAAGCAGTCCAGGCTGAGTTCCACGTTGCTCTTCCAGTGCAGGTTGTGGAAGGGGGCGCCAGCGAGGGTCAGGACCGCTGTTACTTCGACAGATCGCAGCATGGGCTTGATCGTGGCAGGCGTGACCCTTGGCTGTGGACGGCGAGTGCATCCGTTGACGAGATGGCTGAGGCGCCACCGGCCTGAGGGAAAGCCGTCCAACGATTCGCCTTGACGACGGCATCGGTAAGTCGTAGCTTACGTTCGTGGCCACTTACGGAGTGCATCCGGGCTGGGAGGCGCTGGGCGACCCCAGCCGGCTCGCGATCGTTCAGCGGCTGGCTGAGCGTCCGCGCGCCGTCGGGGAACTGGCAGACGAGCTGCCGATCAGCCGGCCTGCCGTGTCGCAGCACCTCAAGGTGCTCAAGAGCGCCGGCCTGGTCGTCGACCAGTCGGTGGGGACCCGCCGGGTCTACCGGCTCAGCCCAGTTGGGCTGACTGCCCTACGGGACCAGCTCGACACCTTCTGGCGCCGGGCGTTGGACGGTTATCAGGACGTCGTTGAATCGACCGAGGAGAGTTCATGACGCAAGCAGCCACGGCGGTGGTCCGCCGACAGATCGTCGTCAACGCGCCGATCGAGCGGGCCTTCACCGTGTTCACCGAGCGGTTCGGCGACTTCAAGCCGCGCGAGCACAACCTGCTCCAGGCCCCGATCGTCGGGACCGTGTTCGAGCCCAGGGTCGGCGGGCACATCTACGACCAGGGTGCCGACGGCAGCGAATGCCGATGGGCGCGCATCCTGGCGTACGAGCCGCCGACCCGGGTCCTCTTCAGTTGGGACATCGGACCGACCTGGCAGGTCGAGACCGACCCGGACCTCACCAGCGAGGTCGAAGTCGTCTTCGTCGCCGAGACTTCAGCCCAGACCCGGATCGAGCTGGAGCACCGCCACCTCGACCGGCACGGCCCCGGCTGGGAGTCGGTCCGAGACGGGGTCGACAGCGATACCGGATGGCCCCTCTACCTCAGCCGCTACCACTCCCTCTTCGGTGGCGAAAGCTAACGGTGCGACCCAGCCGCCGCAGGAGTGTGGCAGGGAAATGCAGCAAGCAACGGAAGCGGGCCGAGTCGGCAGGGATGTGGCTCGGCCCGCCGACCATCGCTTGATCCACTCCACTTCGCCGATGTGGCGGTATCCAGACGGATGGGTCGGATAGCCGGTGGTCCGGCCGACGAATCCGCTGTCGTCAATGACCCATCCTTTCGCGTGATCGTGCTCGATCCTGGTTGTAGTCCCCTCGCTCGTGGTCGAGGGCCCTCTTTCCTGGATCGAGCACGATCTTGGGTGGGCCGGCCGGCCGAGCGCAGCCGGCCGACCCGTCAGAAGGGGTACGTGCGGGCGACCGCCAGCATCTCGGAGCTGTGTGACCCGACCACGCCGACGCCCGGCGGCCGGGGGCGGAAGCCGGGCAGCGCGTCCAACCCGTCGCTGGCGTCCATGGCCCGCAACGACACCTGCCCGGCGATCGGCCGCAGGGTCAACGTGACCTCGATGCCCTCGGTGGGCGGGGCGTGGAACACCAGCCCGAAGCCCCACCTGCCCGCGCGGGGCTCCACCGGCACCGGCCGCCCGGCCACCTCGGCCCGCAGCACGGTGGCCGTCGACGTGTCGACGTGCAGGGTGGCGATCCGGGGGGCCCGCTGTGGGGTGAGCCGCAGCCGCAGGGTGCGTTCTCCACCGGACGTGGTGTCGGCCACCACGTCCAGCTTCGGCGCCGGCAGGTTCGCCGGCTGCGCCGGCCCGGCCCGCAGCTCACCGTCGCCGAGCCCGGGGAAGTCGTCGCCGACGTCGGCTTTTCCGTCCACGTAACCGTCCGTCCACGACTGCGGGTCACTCTCGTGGCTGAGCCAGCGGGCCTGGCCGGTGCCGGCGTCCATCGCGTACATCAGGTGGGTGGGCGCGGGATGGTCGGCGTCGAACCGGTCGACGCCCAGCCCGACCCCGGCGAGCACCACCGCCGCCACTGCGGCGGCCCCGGCCGGCAGCAGGCCGAGCCGGCGGGCCCGCAACGCCCGCAGGCCGCGCTGGCCCCCAGCCTGCGGGTGCAGCAGATCGACCACCGGCAGGGCCGTCAGGCCGAGCAGCACCGCGACAAGCGCGGCCACCCCGCCCATCGCCATCCCCAGCGCGGGGAAGAGCAGCACCACAGTGGGCAACAGGATGACCACGCCGACCGCCGCGGCGGCGGTCACCGCCACCACCGGCCACGGACCGGTCTGCCGGGTCCGCAGCGCGACCAGCCCACCGAGGGCGCCGGCCAGCGCCGGCAGGGTGGTGAGGTACGCCCCGCCGGGCACCGCCACGGCGAGCAGCACCCCGAGCAGGGCCAGCCAGGCCAGCCCGCCCACGGCCAGCGCGGCCGGGCCGATCCGGCGGCGCAGCAGCGCGTACCAGGCGAACACGATTGCGGCGGCGAGCGCCAGGACGGCCAACCGGTACCAGATCGGACGGTACGGGTCGAGCAGTTCCGCGTACCCCGGTCGGATCGTGGTGATCGCCAGCCAGAGCAGTTGGGCGGCGGCCGGCGCGGCGACGATCGGCACCAGGGCCAGCGCGAAGCCGGCGACCAGCCGGCCGGTGCCGGCCCGGCCGCTGCGGCGGGTCAGCCAGCCCAGCGCGGCCACCGCCGCCACCGCGAGCAGGGCCAGCGGCAGGATGAGCCAGCCCGGGTAGCGGACCAGCCCACCGGGGACCGGGAAGTAGGTCGCGTCGTGCCCGGAGCGCAGGTCGGCCAGGTCGGTCCGGCCGAACTCCCGGGCCAGCCCCAGCGCGTTGTCCCCGTGCTGTTGGAGGCTGCCCCGGTCCATGGCCGCCGGTGTGTCCAACGGGGTGTGGTAGATCGCGCCGCCGTCGATGTACGCCGAGTTCAGCCCGACGAACCTCTGGTCCAGGAACGCGGTGAAGTCGGTGTCGTTGGGCAGCGCCCGGTAGATCTCCACCGCGAACGAGGTGCCGACCGGGTGCGGGGCGGCCCGGCCGAAGACGTCCACGAGTTTCGCGTTGTTCCGGGACGTCTCGAACATGATCACCGGCCCGGTGGAGCCGCGCGCCTCCAGGTTGAGCACCACCCCGCCGTCGGCGGCCAGCGGGTGGCTGGCGGCGAACGCGGACGCCCCGCAGAGGCACGCCTCCTCGGCGTCGGTCAACACGAAGACGATGTCGTTGCGGGGCTGCGGGCCGGTGGTCAGCGCGCGGGCCACCTCCAGGATTGCCGAGGTGCCGGCCGCGTCGTCGTTGCCGCCCGGCCCGGTCTGCACCGAGTCGTAGTGGGCGACCAGGAAGACCCGGCCGGTCGACTGGGTACCGGGCAGCCGGGCCACCACGTTGCGGACCCGGGCCAGGGTCGCCCCGCCCGCCGCCCCGCTGAGTTGACCGGCCTCCGGAGCCACGGTGTCCTGCACCTCGGTCTCCAGGCCCAACCCGCGCAACTGCTGTTCGAGGTGCGCGCGGACCTGGTCGTTGGCCGGGCTGCCGGCGGCGTGCGGCCGGGCGGCGATCACCTGGACGTGCTCGTACGCTCGGCCGGCGCTGAACTCACCCGCCGGGGCGTCCGCCGGCTTCGGCGTCGGCGTGCGCAGGTCGAGCAGGCTGCCGGCGCCGACGGCGGCCAGCGCCACGAGCGCCGCCGCGGCGGCCACGAGCCGCCGGTGCGGCCGGGTCAGTGCACGGTCCGCCGGGGGTACGCCCCGACTCGCGCGGGCCGGCGTGCCCGTCGTGGCCGGGGTGGGAGGTGCGCCCACGGAAACTCCTCGGGGGTGGTGGGGCCTGGGGGTGGCACCATCCTGCCTTTCGGGGGCCCGGGGCGGGACGGCCGATCGGCTGCCTGTCCCTGGGCGGGCAGTGATCCGCCCCATCCCCGCCCGTGCCGTGGGCATCGTGTTGTGTGCGACCGTTGTCTAATACAGGATCAGCAGGGCACTCGGAAGGAGCCCGACATCACCAGCGAACTCCCGCGTCTCGCGGCGGTGACCCGGCCGCACCGGGGGTCCGGCTTGACCGGGTCCCCAGTTGTGCCGTACCCGCACGGTGGCCTGGCGCGGCACGCCGACCTGCCGCCCGGCGAGCGGTTGCGGGTGCTGCTGGTGGAGGACGACGAGGGCGACGCCTTCCTGGTCGGAGAGCTCCTCGCCGAGACCAACTCGATGATCGACCTGTTGGTCGCCACCAGCCTGCGCGAGGCCCGGCAGCGGATCGCCGACGTCGACTGCGTCCTGCTCGACCTGGGCCTGCCCGACGCACAGGGGCTGGACGGGCTGCGCCAGGTGCTGGAGATGTCCAGCGGTGCCGCGGTCTGCGTGCTGACCGGCCGCTCGGACGAGCACCTGGGCGTCGTGGCGGTCGCCGAGGGCGCACAGGACTACCTGGTCAAGGGCCAGGTCGACGGGGTGCTGCTGACCCGGGCGCTGCGCTACGCCGTGGAGCGCAAGCGCGCCGACGAGAACGCCCGCCGGCTGCGCGAGGTCGAGCTGCGCCAGGCCGAGTCGGCCCGACTCGAACGTGGCCTGCTGCCCCAGCCGCTGATGACGACCGACCAGGTGGCGGTGCACACCTTCTACCGGCCGGGCCGGCACGCCGCGCTGATCGGCGGGGACTTCTACGACGTGGTGCAGACCCGTCCGGACCGTCTCGACCTGATCGTCGGCGACGTCTGTGGGCACGGGGTGGACGAGGCCGCGCTCGGCGTCGAGCTGCGGGTGGCCTGGCGGGCCCTGGTGCTCGCCGGTGTGCCGGACGACGAGGTGCTGCCCGCGCTGGAGCAGGTGCTGATGAGTGAGCGCCGCCTTCAGGAGATCTTCGCGACGGTGGCCACGACCAGGCTGGACCTGGACGCCAACCGTGCCACAGTCCGACTCGCCGGGCACCCGCCGCCGCTGCTGCTCTCCGGCGGCCGGGTCGTCCCGGTGCCCGCGCCCGGCGGCCTGCTGCTGGGCGTACGACCCCGCCGGCCGATCGCCTACGACCTGGAGTTCGACACCGATGACTGGTCCCTGCTGATGTACACCGACGGGCTCATCGAGGGGAGGGTGGGCGCCGGTAACGAGCGACTCGACGTGCCGGGCCTGAGCGGGCTGCTGGACGAGCCGGCCAACCGCGAGGTGTCGCTGCCGGCCCTGCCGGCCTGGCTGGTCGGCCGGGCCGAGCAGATCAACGGTGGCCCGCTCGCCGACGACGTGGCCATGTTGCTGGTGAGCCGGGGTGGTGGCCGGTGAGGCCGGTGATCGGCGGCTGGAGCCTGCGCCGCCGGGTCATCACGCTGCTCACCGTCGTGGGGCTGCTGCTGATCGCCCTGGCCGCCGCTGAGGCGACCATGGCCGCCCGCAACCGCACCCAGATCGACGCCGTGCTCAACGAGACCGGCCCACTGCGGGTGCAGTCGCAGGAGCTGCTCAACGCGCTGCTCGACCAGGAGACGGCGATCCGTGGGTACGCGGTCAGCGGTGATCCAGCCGACCTGGGCCCCTACAAGGAGGGGCTCGCGCAGGAAAAGAGCGTCATCGCCGCGATGCGGGCGCTGCTGCGCGACTATCCGCAGATCGGCCAGGAGTTGCAGGCCGTCGAGGAGCGCACCGGGCAGTGGCGGCAGTCGGTGGCGGAGCCGGTCATCGCCACCACCGAGCAGGGTGGCACCAGCGCGGGGCAGGCGTTGGTCACCGAGCGGGCCCGGCAGCAGTTCGACCAGGTGCGGTCGGCGGTGAACGACCTTCAGCAGGAGATCCTGGCCGCCCGGGAGCGGGCCGCCGACGACGTGCGTACCAGCAGTAACGTGCTTGTCGTCCTGCTGATCGTGGCCGCCCTGGTGGTGGTCGTGGCCGGCGGGGTGCTGCTGCTCTCACTGGACCGGATGGTGGTCCGGCCACTGACCGGCCTGGCCACGCAGGTACGGGAGGTCGCCGAGGGCGACTACCAGCACCGCATCGCCACCACCGGCCCGCCGGAGTTCATCCAGCTCGGCGACGACGTGGACGCGATGCGCCAGAAGATCGCCGCCGACCTGGCCGAGGTGCGGGCCGCCCGCGAGCGGATCGAGTGGGTCAACAGCCAGCTACAGAAGCAGGCCGAGGAGTTGACCCGGTCCAACCGCGACCTGGAGCAGTTCGCGTACGTGGCCTCGCACGACCTGCAGGAGCCGCTGCGCAAGGTGGCCAGCTTCTGCCAGTTGCTCCAGCGCCGCTACGCCGGGCAGCTCGACGAGCGGGCCGACCAGTACATCGCCTTCGCGGTGGACGGCGCGCAGCGGATGCAGCGCCTGATCAACGACCTGCTCGCGTTCTCCCGGATCGGTCGGCTCACCACCGGCTTCGTCGAGGTCGACCTCAACAAGGTGATGGGTGACGTGGCCGGCCAGACCGAGGCCGCCCGGCAGTACGCCGACGCCGAGCTGACCTGGACCGACCTGCCGGTGATCTCGGGTGAGGAACCGCTGCTCACCAACCTGCTGGCCAACCTGGTCAGCAACTCGATCAAGTTCCGCCGGGCGGACGTGCCGCCCAAGGTGCACGTCTCGGCCCGGCTGGTGGACGCCGAGTGGGAGATCACCTGTCAGGACAACGGCATCGGGATCGAGCCGGAGTTCGCCGACAAGATCTTCGTGATCTTCCAGCGGCTGCACTCGAAGGACGCGTACCCGGGCACCGGCATCGGGTTGGCCATCGTCAAGAAGATCGTCGAATATCACGGCGGCCGGGTCTGGGTGGACACCGACGTGCCGGAGGGCACCGCGATCCGGTTCACGCTGCCGGCGCTTCCGGCGGACCTGGAGGCGGCTGCCGCCGCCGACTCCCCGGAGCAGCCGGAGGCCCTGCCGGCGGGCGACGCCACGCCCTCGAACGAGGCTCCGGCAGCGCCGACCGAGCAGTCCGACGGGTCGGACCGGCCGGACCGGGCCGACGGGTCGCCGGAAGGCGGTAGAACGGGTGACATGAGGGAGACGGTGGGATGACCGCGCCGGCGGATGGCAAGAGCCCGATCGAGGTCCTGCTCGTCGAGGACGACCCGGGTGACGTGCTGATGACCCAGGAGGCGTTCGAGGAGCACAAGCTGCGTAACCGGCTGACAGTCGTCTCCGACGGCGCCGAGGCGCTCGCCTACCTGCGGCGGGAGGGCCAGTACGCGGACGCCGTCGCACCCGACCTGATCCTGCTCGACCTCAACCTGCCCCGGCGCGACGGCCGGGAGGTGCTGGAAGAGATCAAGAACGATCCGGAACTGCGTCGGATCCCGGTGGTGGTGCTCACCACCTCGCAGGCAGACGAGGACATCCTGCGCAGCTACCAGCTGCACGCCAACGCCTACGTGACCAAGCCGGTGGACTTCGAGCGCTTCATCTCGGTGGTCCGCCAGATCGACGAGTTCTTCGTCAGCGTGGTCAAGCTGCCGCCGCGTGGCTGACACCCTGCTCGACGACGTTGGCGACCTGCTGCGGGAGGCCGCCGACCAGGTCGTCGTGCCACTGTTCCGCAAGCTCGACGACGCCGACGTGTCGGAGAAGGCACCCGGTGAGGTGGTCACCGTCGCCGACCGCCGGGCCGAGGAGTTGCTGTCGGCGGGGTTGCGCCGGCTGCGGCCGGGTTCGACGGTGGTCGGTGAGGAGGGCGTCGCCGACGATCCGGGATTGTTGCGGCACCTGCGCGACGCCGGTGACGTCTGGCTGGTCGACCCGGTCGACGGCACCGCCAACTTCGCCGCCGGTCGTCGGCCGTTCGCCCTGATGGTGTCGCTGCTGACCGATGGTCGGCCGACGGCCGGCTGGATCCTCGACCCGCTCGCCGACACCCTCGCGGCCGGCTGGGCGGACGACGGCACCCTGCTCGACGGCCAGCCGGTGGACGGCACCATCTCGGTGCCGCCGCGCGGCGAGCTGCGTGGCGCGGCGATGACCCAGTTCCTGCCGCCGGAGACCCGCGACCGGGTCCGCGCCGGCGGTCGACAGCTCGGTGAGCTGTTGCCCGGCCAGCACTGCGCCGGCCGGGAGTATCTGGACATCCTCACCGGTGAGCAGCAGTTCGTCCTCTTCTGGCGCACCCTGCCGTGGGACCATGCCCCGGGCACCGTGCTGGTCCGCGCGGCCGGTGGCGTCGCCCGCCGGTTCGACGGCGTCGACTACCACCCCGCCGACGACGGCCGTGGTCTGCTCGTCGCCGCCAACGAGGAGGTCTGGGCCGAGGTGCGCGACGCCCTCCTCGGCCCCTGATCCGCGCGCTGCGCGAGGGCTGATCCGCGCACTGCGCGACGGTGCCGGGACGCTCCGTCGACATCTGGGCATGCCGGCGGTCAGGGGGCTGGTCAGCGGCCCACAGTCCGGTATCGTGACCGGCGGTCTCCGCCAGCAGGCCGCCGACCGGCGCCGGCGGGGACGCCGCCGTGCAGTTGCTCACCGGGGGCCGGCGGTCGACGGAAGGACGCTTTCGTGCCCAGGACCAGGCTCCGCCCGCGGCTCGGTCGCCGCGCTCTGTTCGCCCTGCTCGCCGCCGTCGCGCTGGTGATCGGCGGTGCCGCCGTGCCGGCGTACGCCGAGCCCGGCGAGGGCGGCAGCAAGAAGCTGCAGGACGCGTTGGAGCTGACCGCCAAGGGGCACATCGAGGCCAAGGCCAAGCTCGACAACTCCAAGCGCCGCCAGACGGCGTTGACCGGCGAGTTGACGGCGATCGAGGGCCGCATGGGTGGGCTCACCGCCCAGGTCGGCGAGGTGGCCGCACAGTCCTACCGGATCGGTCGGCTCGGCCCGGCGTCGATGCTGCTCAACACCGCCACGCCGCAGGCGTTCCTGGAACGTGCAAGCGACCTCGACCTGATGGCCCAGCGGGACAGCAAGCGGCTGCGTGACCTCGTCGACGCCCGGCAGCAGGCGCAACAGGCGAAGGTCGCCATCGACGCGGAGGTCCGCGAGCAGCAGAAGCAGCTCGCCGTGATGGCGAAGAAGAAGAAGGAGGCCGAGGCGGCACTCGCCGAGGTCAGCTCGGGCAGCAGCAACGGTTTCAGCGGTGGCAGCTCCGCCTCGGCGAAGCCGGCGCCGCGCAACTCCGACGGATCCTGGCCATCGGAGTCGTGCTCGGTGAAGGACCCGACCACCTCCGGCTGCATCACCCCGCGCACCCTCAACGCGCTCAAGCAGACCCAGGCGGCCGGCTACAAGCGGCACGTCTCCTGCAAGCGCAGCGGTGGTGGCGGCGAGCACCCGAAGGGGCGTGCCTGCGACTTCGCGGCCGCCACGAACGGCTTCGAGGATCGCAACGCCACAGGCGGCGACAAGGCGTACGGCGACAGCCTGGCCGCCTGGCACGTGCGCAACGCCGAACGACTGGGCGTGCTCTACGTGATCTGGTACCGGCAGATCTGGCATCCCGGCACCGGGTGGCGGTCGTACAGCGGCAGCGGCAGTCCCGCCGCGTCGCACACGAACCACGTTCATCTATCGCTGTACTGACCCTGAACGCCAGCTTCGCTGCGTACCATCGCGACGATGAGTTCCCCAACGCCCGACGTCGCGGCCCCGCCGGCCGCCGCGGCCCCGTCCGAGCCGGTCACCGGCCGGGCGCTGCCCAACGGCCTGGCCGCCTTCCTGGTCTTCTTCTCCAGCGGTGCCGTGCTGGTGCTGGAGACCGTCGCGCTGCGCCTGGTCGGCCCGTACGTCGGGGTGACCCTCCAGGTGACCAGCTCGGTGATCGGTGTCGCGCTGGCCGCGATCGCCTACGGGGCGTGGACCGGCGGCTGGCTGGCCGACCGGCGCAACCCGCGCGGCCTGCTGGCCCCGGCGCTGGTGCTGGCCGGCATCGCCACCGCCGTCACCCTGCCCGTCGTCCGGTACGCCGGAGAGGTGCTGCGCGGTGGCGCGGCCAGCGGCATCCTGCTCCTGGTCTCGCTTGCCGTGTTCGTACCGGCCGCGCTGTTGGCCGCGGTCACCCCGTTGGTCGTGAAGCTTCAACTGGCCGACCTGCGCCGCACCGGCCAGGTGGTCGGTCGACTCTCCGGCATCGGCACCCTGGGCGGCATCACCGCGACCCTGCTCACCGGCTTCGTGCTGGTCGCCGCCCTGCGCAGCACTGTCATCCTGCTGACCCTGGCGATCGCGCTCGGGCTGGTCGGCATCGGCCTCGGCTGGTATCTGCGCCGGCAGGAGCCCGCCGAGCTGCCCGGTCCAGCCCGGACCCGGGCCGCGCTGGCCGTGCTCGGCCTGGTCGGGGCGGGCCTCGCCACCGTGGCACCGAACCCGTGCGACATCGAGACGGCGTACCACTGCGCCCGGGTCACCACCGACCCGAACCGGCCCACCGGCCGGACGCTGCTGCTCAACTCGGCCCACCACTCGTACGTGGACCTCGCGGACCCGAAACACCTGGAGTACGCGTACACGAAGTGGATCGGCGCCGTCGCGGACGTCGCCGCGCCGGCCGGTCAGCGGCTGGACGCGCTGCACCTGGGCGGCGGCGGATTCACCGTGCCGCGCTACCTGACCGCCACCCGGCCGGGCACCGACAACCTGGTGTTCGAGATCGACGGCGGGCTGGTCGAGCTGGGTGAGCGGGAGTTGGGCGTACGGACCGGGCCGGAGCTGCGGGCGGTGGTGGGCGACGCCCGGCTGCTCGTCGCCGGCGAGCCGACGGACAGCCGTGACCTGGTGGTCGGTGACGCGTTCGGTCACCTGGTGGTGCCCTGGCACCTGGCGACCCGGGAGATGGTCGCCGAGATCCGGCGGGTGACCCGCCCCGGCGGCGTGTACGTGCAGAACGTCATCGACTACCCGCCGCTGCGGTTCATCCGCGCCGAGCTGGCCACGGTGGCCGCCGAGTTCCGGCACGTCGCGTTGATCGCGCCGCCGGAGGCGCTCGCCGAGGAGCAGGGCGCCAACTTCCTCATCGTCGGCTCCGAAGCGCCGCTGCCGCTGGAGGCCGTGCGGGCCCGACTGGCCGAGGTGGACCCGAAGGTCAGCCTGCTCTCCGGCACCGAGCTGACGGACTTCGTCGGCGGGGCGCTGGTGTTGACCGACGACTACGCCCCGGTGGACCAACTGCTGGCCACCGCCTAGGGGGGCGTGGGGGGGGGGGGGGGGGGGGGGGGGGGGGGGGGGGGGGGCCCCGGGCGGGGGGGGGCGGGCTGGGACGTGACCGGGGTCGCCGCACCGCGGCGGCGGGGGGCGGGCACCCCCGCGCGGCCCGGGCGCGG